>JAJRYK010000008.1 GCA_024275825.1 Alphaproteobacteria bacterium | reverse complement strand
GCAAGAGCGCTATATTATTGTTTACCGCCACAATGCTGGCGAGCGTGTTATGGCGCCCGGCACGAAAATGGCTCTGGGGATACGTCAGGATATGGTGATGGATAACTTCATCAAGCCGATGATCCATGTGCTGCAGGATTTGTATAACAGTGATTTTTTTCACGGTTCGATTAACCCGGCCAATATGTTTATAGCCTCATCTGGCGATACAACTGGAAGAATGGTTTTGGGCGATTGTTTGAGCGCGCCATCGGGGTATTTTCAGCCTTTCTTATTTGAAACGATAGAGCGCGGTATTATGGACCCTGTTTGTAAGGGGCGGGGTACGCAGACCGAGGATATTTATGCCTTTGGTGTGTCGGTTGGTGTGTTGCTACGCAGCAATGACCCCCTTGAAGGGAAAACGCCTGAGCAAATTATTGAATATAAGATAGAGCATGGAAGCTATACGGCCATTACCGGAAAGGAGCGTTTTAAGGGCTCTTTGCTGGAGTTACTGCGCGGGACGCTGCATGATGACCCGACGCAGCGCTGGACGATGGAGGAAATAAGCCTCTGGCTTGATGGGCAGCGCCTGACACCAAAACAAGCTGTGCATTATAAGAAGGCCTCGCGCCCGATTGAGTTTATGGGGCGGCAGTTTTCTCAAAGTATTTTACTGTCTCTTTATCTAGATCAAGGCCCTGATCAGGTTGTTAAAATTGTTGAAGATGGTGAGTTGGAGCAGTGGCTGACCCGCGCGGTGAATGATGATGATTTGGTGGAGCGCGTAGAAGAGGCACAAAGACTGGCTGGGCAAAATGGAACGGGGCCAGGCTATGCAGATAAGCTCGCGTCGACACTTTCCCTCGCAATGCATCCGCTGAGCCCTTTGCGGTATAAGGGAAAGCGTTTTGGCGGCGGCGGCATTGGTGCGGCGATGGCCGAGGCCGTGATGTTGAAGAAAGATGTGCAAGTCTTTGCTAATTTATTCATGCAGTATGTTGCGATCAATTGGCTGAATGTTCAACAAAACCCTAGCATTGATGTCGGCGCTCTGATGAGTAAATATGAAAGCTGCCGCAAATTTTTGCAGGAGAAAAGAGTTGGGTTTGGGATTGAGCGCTGTGTCTACCTCCTTTGTCCCGAGGTGCATTGTTTAAGTGAGGTTTTTGATGATTATCTGGTGACGAATTCAGAAGAAATGATTATGGCGCTTGAAGATATGTGTGCCAAAGGCAAAACCATCAATTCATTTTTCGATCGGCACAGCATCGCCTTTTTGTCCGTGAAGGACTCAAAATGTATCGATTCCTATTTATTTGATTTCAATGTCAAAGATGAATTTAGGAATATGATGGCCACGCTGAAATGTTTAGCGGCTATTCAGAAATTGTCGGGCATCAAGAGCTTGCCGCATATATCGCAGGTATTTTTAGGGCGTATGCCTGAAATTTATAAGCGTTTCCACGATAAGAAAATTGTCGAGTCCATTGATAAAAATATCAGGAAATATGTGCAGGAGGGCGATCTAATGAAGATCGCTGGCTTGCTGAATAATCCCGAGGTGATGAGTAAAGATCAGCGTAATTTTAAAATTGCGATGGCGGAATATAATGCGCTTCAGCATGAAGGGCTGGTATTGGATGCGCGGCTGGAACGGAAGAGCAGCTTTGGCCGGACAGAGGGGCGCGCCTTCTCGGCGATGATCTCAAGCGTATTTGCGTGTTTAATTATTATCTTTTTCTCGGTTGTGTTTTTAACAGGAAAGGTGAATTTCTGACGCAGAGAATGATCACGCGTGTTTGAAATAACAAAAGTATGGCGAAGAAAAAAAAGACAGATCAGGGCGCGGAGGGTAATGGCAGCGCAGAAAATGGTAGCAAAAAAACCTTTAAGATCCCAGCCTTTGGAATTATGGGGACGGTTTGTGCGCTGATATTCTTCCCGACCACTATTGTTCTTGTTGTGGGGATGATCCCGACAATCGTGGCGTACTTAGCCGATGGTAGTAAGAAGAAAAGCAAAAGCATTACGGTCGGCGCCATGAATCTTGCGGGATGCACACCCTTTTTATTGAAGCTTTGGTTGCAGGACCATTCTTTTGAAATGGCGCTGGATGTTATTGGCAGCCCCAGGACGATTATCGTGATGTACTCTATGGCTGGTGTCGGATATCTTCTGGATTGGGCGCTGACGGGGATTATCAGCACTATGCTCTACCAAAAGGGCATCTTGCGACGTGAGCAAATAGAGCGCCGTCAAATGGATTTAATTGAAAAATGGGACAAGAAAGTCACGGGAGAAATCCCACTTGATGAGAGGGGTTTTCCGATTGTTAATTGAGGGCTAGATTTTTTGTTCAAGCAAATACGGTTTTCATATTAACTATTTTTTCATAACTTTAGGGAGATAATAAGAATAAGAGGTATTTAAAGAAGCGGAATTTAAGGCCGCTTTTTTTGTGTCTGAAATTTGGGTTTAATTTGAAGTAAATACGAAATAAATAACAAAAAGACCTGCGTATTCAGGGTTGGGTAATTGGGTAGTATGAAACGGTTTTTAAAACGGTTTAATCGGAATAAAGACGGCACCACGGCGATTGAGTTCAGCCTGATGGTCTGGCCATATATCTTGTTAACACTTGGAATTATTGAACTTTCTGTCATGTATGCCTCTGCGAGCTTGTTAGAGGGCGCGACGGGATCGGCCGCACGAATGATCCGTACGGGCCAGATTCAACAGGCGGGCGGTGATCCTGAAACCATATTTCGTGATGCAATTTGTACCTATGCGACGGTGTTGATTCGCTGCGAGGATGTTGATATCGAGGTGCGAACCATGGATAGCTATGCTGATTTTGGTGATATGGCGCCGCAATTTGATGATGACGGTAATATGGTTTCAAATGGATTTTCTGCTGGCGGATCGGCGGATCGTGTGCTTATTCGTGTAGCCTATCGCTATCCGATGATGACGCCTCTGGTTGGGCCGCTTTTGGCTGGACCAGGAAATTCTCGTCTCTTTATGTCGACCATTGTGCTCGAGACTGAGCCCTATGAATTTGAGGGAGAAGTTTAGCGTTATGGCTATTATCCAAAAACTTTCAAACTTTTGCCGGAAATGGCGCGATGGAAAAGATGCCGTTGCGGCCGTTGAGGCGGCTTTGGTCTTCCCCATCCTGCTAACGCTTTTGCTCGGTACGTTTGATATGGGTAACGCGATCTTAAGCAACCAAAAGGCCATTCGTGCCTCGCAAGTCGTTGCAGACTTAATCACGCGTGATCGCTCGGTTGATACAGCTGCGATTAATGAAGCCATTGATGCGGGGCAGCTTGCTTTTACACCGCTGGCTGATGGCAGCTATGGTGTTGATGTGGTGAGCATTCGCTTTGATGAAGATGCCGCAGCAGAGATCGTGTGGCGCGAAACCAGGAATATGCCTCCTAAGGCTGATGTTTTAGAGGCTGTGGAAAGTTTAGCCGAAGAGAATGGCGGCGTTGTTGTGGTATCTGTACAATATGTATTCGAGCCGATTTTTGCAGGCTTTATTGTTAACCAAATTCAAATGGGGGAAGTGGCCTTTGCCAGAGGGCGTAGGAGCGCGGTTGTTACGCGTGATTAAGTTTTACGTGACTGATTTTTACGTGAGTTTTAAAATAATAAACAAAAAAGTATATCCCGAAGGGGGGATACAAAAATGTGGGAAAACATAAAACATAAAATTAGACGATACGCTCTTGAAACATCGGCGGCGATTATTGTGGCCTTTGCCATTATGGCACCGGTGATTGTTGGTGCGGCCGGAATGGCGCTTGATTTCTCTCATGCGTATTTGGTGCAGCAGCGTTTGGCCCAAGCCATTGATGCTGCAGCGCTGGCGGCGGCGGCGTCATCCTCTGACCCGGCGGTGATCACGCAAAAGGTGCAGGATTTCTTTGATGCGAATTACCCGCCGGAGGAGCTCGGCGCAACTTTTGAGCCTGTCGTTGTTGTTGATGGTGATGAGATCAGCGTAACCGGGCGCGCGGTCTATAACACGTTTTTCCTGGGCGTGATCGGCATTGATACGGTTGAGGTGCAGGCCTATACGGTTGTGCAGCGTCAGGTGCAGGGTCTTGAGGTCGTGATGGTGCTTGATAATACGGGATCAATGGCGTGGAATGGGAATATTAACGCGCTGAAGGCGGCGACGGAATCCTTCATTAACATTTTGTTTGATCGCACATCAAACCCGAATTACATCAAGATTGGTATGGTGCCCTATAGCAACACGGTACGTGTCGGTCGATATGGGTTGGGCCTTAATCCTGATGGCACGGATTATGATGGCGACGCCTTTGTGAATTTACCGCCCGATATGGTCTATACGACAGATCGCACGAGTGATGATTGGTATGGCTGCGTGATCGAGCATAATGATAATGGTTATACGCCTGCCGCAACTTATGTGCCCAATTCTCGCGGTCAGCTCTGGGAGGATGCGGGCGGCAATCCCGATGGCCATGGCTGGGACCCGCGTGATGGGGATAATGACCCATATGATTATGATGTGCTGGATGAGTATGAAGGCCCGTGGGATGTGTATTCCTATGGCCGGGTGATCAGCAATGGTCAGGAATGTGATGATTATGGCGGCTATAGCAATTCGCGCTGTAATGCCTGTGACGGCGCTGGCGGGAACTGCACAACGGATTATTGTTTTTGCTGGCGCAGAGATCGTAGCGGCGGGACAAACAAATATTGCCCTAGAGCAACGCTCCTCCCCTTAATCAGCGACCGTGATGCGCTTATCGATCATCTCGATACGATGAATACGAGCGGGAATACGCTCGGCAATATTGGTATGACCTGGGGCGGACGGTTACTCTCTCCCGAGGCGCCCTTTGAAGAGGGTAGCGCGTGGGGTAATGAGTTTTGGCGCAAGGTTGTTGTGATGATGACTGATGGTGATAATACGCTCAGTGGGACCTATTCCTCATATTGGGATCGCCGGAAGAACAACATGACGGTCACGCAGCTTAATCAGCGCTTTGAGGAAACCTGTGAGGCGCTGAAGGAAAAGGGTGTGATCATCTACACAGTGACTTTTACCTCAAACATTAATGATACGACGAAAGGGTATTATGAGCGCTGTGCCACCTCGCCGGATCAGCATTATGATGCGCCGACGCAAGAGGAGCTGATTAGCGTGTTTGAAACGATCAGCCGGGAGCTTTCTAATCTGCATATCAGGTATTAAGATTTGCGATAAATATAACTATGCCCTCGCTATAATATAGCGTGGACGAGGCCTCGGTTTAGATAGTCGGGGCCTTGTCTATGTTTGGGACATTACTTGAGTCTAGGGGCTTTGTTTTACGATTGATTGATGGCTTTGAGCAAACGAGCGCACCCTATGAAAACATTTACTTCGACGTTGACGGTGAGTTCTTCTGGCTTACTTGATGGATAAAATTTTACATAAATATAAATAAAATAAATACTTGCTTTTTTGTGGTTTTTCTATGAAAATAATGTCTGATTACTGCGTATCTTAATCTTCCATTAAACATAATCTTATATTCTATAAGAGGTACGGTTGGACGTCCGAAGGATTATTCAAAAGAATCTAGGGGTCGTGGGTTGACCGGAGTTGAATCTAAAATCTAGGAGAAAATACATGCTTAAATTACTTGCTTTTAAAGATGCTTATCTATCAGGAAAAGACGGAGCGACAGCCATTGAATATGGTCTGATTGCTGCTGGTATTTCCCTTGCGATTGTAACAGTTGTGTTTACATTTGGTGATCAGCTTGAGACCACGTTTGGCTCAATGCAATCTGCAATGTCTGCAGCGAACGGTCAGGTTGAAGGCGGTAGCTAAGACCTATAAGGATTTCCAAAAAGCCCGTATCTATAATTTAGATGCGGGCTTTTTTATGTTTTATGCTATGGTTGGCTTATTATGATTCAGTTTTTCTTATCTTTTTTCAGTCTTATATTCGTAGCACGCAGGGCGCAACGGGGCTTGAATATGGCTTGCTGCTTGCGGGGATAGGCGTGTCCATGATCGGGGCTTTATTTGCCTTTGGTGATGAGTTCCGTGGGATGCTGGATACTATGGCTGTGGCCTTTGAATCGGCCTTTAATTCATAGCGCTTAGGGCGTTGTTCTAAGTTTATATTAGTGGAGTGTTTGGCCGTGTTTCTATTGGTTGTTTTTCTATTATGTGTGTTTGTGGCGCTCGGTACGGGCGCGCTGGCGGCGTGGTCGGACATTAAGGGCCTGACGATTGAAAACTTCTATAGTGTTATCGTGATTGTGAGTTTTGTGGTGTGCTTTGCCGCGATGTGGATATTTGGCCGTAATGATGTGTTTTTTTCGCCGGTTTCGCACCTGCTGGGCGCGTTGATCGTTTTTGGGGTCACGGCAGCCATGTTCGCGTTTGGCGCACTGGGCGCGGCAGATTCCAAGCTGGCGACGGCATTTGCGCTTTGGGTTGGTCTTCGGGGGCTTTTCCCGTTCCTGTTTTATATGACGCTGGCGGGCGGATTGCTTGCGCTTGTGTCTCTGGCGCTTCAAAAATGGACACCTATCAAGGCGCCAAAAGAGGGCAGCTGGATCGCGCGCGTGCAGGGCGGTGAGAGTAAGGTGCCCTACGGCGTTGCCATATTTATCGGCGCTCTAGTATCTTTTGTCAAAATAGGGTACTTTGATGGGGAAGTTCTGCGTTCCTTTCTTCTTAAATAAGTTTGTCTTTATTCAAAAACAGCGTTTTACCTCGTTCAATAGAGTCTTTTCTGGGCTTTACGATTTCTTAATAAAGGTGGCGCATGATGAAGAATATAGGGGCTTAAAATTTTTAATTTGCCTTGCCTGCTCTGCGTTTTCATCACTTTCACTTAATAATTCCTAAGGCCTGATAAGAGGGTTTTTCCAAATGAATAAAAATGTTTTGATCGTTCTTGGTGGCGCTATCGTCGTGGCTGTTTTGGTGGCTGTGCTGGTGCAGGTTAGCCTGGGCGGTAAAACGCAAGAGCAGCCTGTCATCGAAGAAGCGAAGATTGAAATTTTGGTCGCGACGAAAAATTTAGGCATTGGCCGCGAGATTTCTGACGGTGATTTGCGCTGGCAGGAATGGCCGAAAAGCAGCGTTTTCCCCGGCGCGATTACACGCGAAGAAAAGCAAAACGCTGCGGACGCTGTAACGGGTCGTTTGGCCCGTGATATTGCTAAGGGAGAGCCGGTGATTAAGAGCGCGATCCTTGGGCAAACCAGAGGTAATTTTGTGGCCGCTAGTCTCGAGCCGGGCATGCGCGCTGTGGCGATTGGGGTTTCGGCTTCTAGTATGGTGGGCGGGTTTATTGGCCCTGGTGATTTTGTTGATGTGATTTTGACGTACAAAGAGACCATTCGCGCCGAAGATGATGATCCGCGCGTACAAAGCATGATTGAGCTCAATCTCGATAAAATGGCGACAGAGACGATTTTGCAAAATATTAAAATTCTGGCGGTTGATCAGATGGCGCAACGCCCGGAAGAAGACGAAAAAATCAAGGTCGGTAAAACTGTAACGCTGGCTGTGAGTGCGGAAAATGCTGAGCGTTTATCGCTGGCGAGTGAGCTTGGTGATATTACGCTCGCGCTGCGCGGGGTTGGTGACGATGTGGTGGTGGAGAAAAAATGGCCAACCATTTCCGATGCGCGCCTGACCAATATAAATAATGAAATTTTTGATGAATATGAAAGAATGAAAAAGGATAGTGGTATTCGTCCTAATATTGTGAGAATCTATAATGGACCGCAAGTCCAGGCCGTCCCGGCCAAATAGGCGCTCTTTTGATCTATTGTTTGTGCAGTCCTTGCACGTTTTAAAACGATTAACCTCGCTGCGTATTTAACTGAAAGACATGACCATGTTTGATTTGTCCATAGCTATATCCGCAGCCAGGCACCATTTTGTGATGAGCATTTTTATAGCGCTGTTTGTTGTTGCTCTGCCGCTCACCGCGCTGGCCGCGAAGGGTGATTTGGTGAGTGTTGAGCAGGGCATGCCCAAAACATCGCCGCCGCTTTACATCACGCTGGGCAAGGCCGAGCTTATTGCGCTGCCGGGCGATGTGTCTGATGTCCTTGTCGCCGATCCTGAAATTGTGGATGTGATGGCGGTGAAGTCGAACCGCCTATATGCTGTGGGTCTTAGCGCTGGCGATACGAACCTGATTGTTCTGGACAGCAATGGTGATGTGCTCAAGCGCATTGATTTGCATGTGCGCTATGATCTGCAAGCTATTCAGTCTTTGGTCGAGGAGTTATTTCCGGATGAAGATGTGAAGGTTAGCTCTATTCACGATCAAATTTTATTGACAGGAACAGTATCTACGCCGGAAAAAGCTTCGAAAATCACAAATATCGTTGGGCATTATGTGAGTGATCTCCAGGATCAAAAAGGCACGCCGGATGAGCTGATCTCTAACCTTCTTGAGGTGCGCGGCGAGCAGCAAGTGATGTTGCAGGTGAAAATCGTAGAAGCCTCGCGGAGCATTCTGAAAGAGCTGGGTGTTGAAACAAACTTTAACAATCCTGATCAAGTGACGACAACCTTCTTCGGTCAAAGACCGGGGAGCAGTAATGACGGCGCCAGCACGCCAACCAATCCGGCGCAGGCTTTGTTTAATGCAGGCGCAGGGATCGCGTTATCGCAAGATCCTGTGGGCGCGGTGGGCTTGCTGTTTGACTCAGGGATTGCTGGTATTGGAACTGTTGGTGCGTTCTTAAATGCGCTGGAAGAAGAGAATTTAGTGAATATTCTGGCGGAGCCGAATTTAACGGCGATTTCCGGTCAGCAAGCGGGCTTCCTCGCCGGTGGTGAGTTTCCTGTTCCGGTCGGCCGTGACCAGATTGGTAATATCGTGATTGAGTTCCGTGAGTTTGGTGTCTCGCTGAACTTCCGTCCGATCGTGATGTCAGATAAGCGGATTAACCTGCAGATGAACACGGAAGTCTCGTCTCTGGATTTCAGTAATGCGATTGTGTTGTCGGATCTCGTTGTGCCGGGCCTTGATGTGCGCCGTGCTGAGACAACGGTAGAAATTCCAAGTGGCGGCAGTTTGATGATTGCTGGTTTGCTGCAATCTTCTGCGATTAAGGGCATGGCAGGTTTGCCGGGCATCCGTAATACGCCGATTTTGGGCGACCTTGTATCCTCCGATAGCTTTAAGCGCGAAGAGACAGAGCTTGTGGTGATTGTCACGCCGTATCTGGTGGAGCCCTATGCAGAAGAAAAACGCGCCGATCCGATGGATGTGCCAGTGCAAAAGAATAACCCGCTGGCTAATGCCTTTGCGATTAATATTCGCCGGTCTTACGAGGTTGATGAAGAGGGCGAAGAGGAAATGTTCGCCGGAGATAACAGGTACGGATATTTACTGGATTAAGATAAGAAGCTGGAGCTTATAGATCATGATACGTATTTTTGCTGCATTATTATTGGTGGTATCCTTGTCGGGCTGTGATTTGCACGAAGGAACAAAGATGAGCCAGAACAGGCTTCAGCTTGAGCAAACAGACGTTGTGCAAAAATTCGCTGCGGCGGAGCTTGATCAAGATGCCATTGCTATGCTTGCCAGAGACTATGGCCGCAGTGGCGGCGATGATATGGATTTGACGGTCATTTATGATCCTGCTTCACGCACAAACACCGCGATGCATGCCAGCAATGAAGTGGCGCGCATTCTGGGGGTGTTTAGAAAACAGGGCATCACCACGATCGTGAGCAATATTCTGCCCGTGAACGGCCAAGGTGACGAGGCATTGGTGCTGATGACCTATACATCTTATAGCGCGCATGCGCCAAAGGATTGTGATGTCATGCCGGGTATGGAAGATACGGATATTGAGGCGAACCCTGATTATAAACTGGGCTGTAGCATTGAAACAGTATTCGCCAAACAAATCGCGCGCCCGAAAGATCTGGTGGGGCAAACGCTTAACGGCGTTACTGATGGCCGCGGGAGTGCGAACGTGATCGATGCACACCGCACCGGCGCACAGCAGGAACCGCTTGGCGGCGAAACAGCCAGCGAATAATTTATATTTAGTGATGGGTGAATGTAGGCCTCCAAAAGCCCGTGAGTAATCCCGGTTTTGGACAATAAAGGGCTCTTCCCTTTTGCGTTATGCGCTATACTAAAAAATGAATAAAAGATTCTTTTAGACCCAAAGGATAAAGTAGGCATATCAAGATGAGTGAGTCAGATAATCAGGCGAGTTCAGTACTTCTTCCATCATCATCTGTCGCAGTATTTTCCACGGATCAAAAAACGTTGGAGGCTGCGCGTGCGGTTGAGGGTGATTGGCGCTTTGCGCGTGTAGATCTTCAGGTGGAAGAGGGCGATGTATTTACGGCGATTGAATCCTTTAAGGCGAGCGGCTCGCCAGACTTAATCATTATCCAAACTGAAAAAATTGATGATGAGTTGCCCGGACAACTTGAACAGCTCGCCGATCATTGTGATGAGGGCACAGGCGCGATTGTCATTGGCCCGGATAACGATGTGGCGCTGTATCGTCAGCTCATTGATATGGGTGTGAGTGATTATCTGGTCAAACCCGTTGAGACAAACTTTTTGGCCGATGTGATTGCAAAAACCTTGATCGAGAAGGTCGGCGTTACCGGCTCTCGCTTGATCGCCTTTGTGGGGGCGAAGGGCGGCGTTGGCGCGTCTGCTCTGGCGCAAGCTGTGGCGTGGGGTGTGTCTGATAGTCTTGGGCAAAAGACTATGTTCGTCGATATGGCAGGCGGCTGGTCGACAACGGCGGTCGGTATGGGGTTTGAGCCTTCCGCCTCGCTCGCCGAAGCGGTAAAGGCCGCGGAAGAGGATAACGAAGATAATTTAAAGCGTATGCTGCATCAGGCGTCTGATCGTCTGTCAGTGCTGGCCACAGGCGGCGAGGTGATGCTGGAACAAACAGTTGCCGCTGATCAAATTGAAGCGCTGATTGATATGTTGATGGTGAAATACCCGGTGGTGGTGGTGGATTTATCTCATGGCGCTGCTGATCTGGAAAGAGCTGTGATCGCGCGCGCTAATCATATTATAGTTGTGACGACGCCGAGCTTGCCGGCGCTGCGCCTGACGCGCTCCTTGGTGCAAGAAATTAAAGATTTGCGCGGTGGTGAGGCCGAGAATGTCGATCTGATCGTCAATATGGTGGGTATGGCCGCGGGGAATGAGGTGTCGAAGAAAGACATTGAAGAGGCTATGAACCTAAAGGTTTCGGCCAGCATCCCGTTCGCCGCGAAGGCTTTTATGGGCAGTGAGAGTGCGAGCAAAAAATTAAGTGATGATAAGGATGGTGCGGGCATTGTGTCGGATATGCTCCTGCCATTGATGCGTAAAATACTTGTTCTGGGTAAGGATGACGGCGCGGCGGCGAAGGCTGATGCTGGCGCAGGGCTGCTTGGCGGCTTGATCTCAAAATTGAAGAAATAAAACCTAAAGAAGCAGATATATATGTTTGGAAAGAAACAATCAGCCTCTGATCCTTCGCCAAAAAAGGCGGCGAGTAAATCAGTGTCTGCGGCGCCGAAGGACGAGGGCGGCGAGAATAAGGCAGAGGTCGCTGCACCGCCCGCTTCGGAGGAAAAAGAAGACGAAACATCGCTGCCGGTCGATAATATTGCCGGGCTTAGTGATGCGCTGAGTGTACCTGATGCTGGTGCACCGAAAGAGGATAAGCCTAAAAAGGCAGCCCCTAAAAAACTGAAGAAAAAACCAGAACCGAAAAAGAGTGAGCAAAGCGCGCCTGCGCTCGATGATCCCTTTGCCGCAGATTTGGCTGCGACAGATGAATTAATGGCAGCAGAAGAGGGCGGCGATGAACAATCGATTTCGTCCCTGCGTTTGCAACGCTCGCGTAATCGCATCTGGTTAGACTTACGTGACGGCATTGATCTCAAGGCCCTTGCGCGCATGGATGCTAAGGCCGCGCGTGAAGAGGTCTCCTCAGCTGTTGAGGAGATTGCCCGCTTCCGTAATCTCGATCTAACGCCGACGGAGCTGCAGGGCATTGCGAAAGAATGCGCCGATGACATGCTCGGTTTTGGTCCGCTGGAGGAATTGCTCGAGCGCGATGACATTGCCGATATCATGATTAACGGCCCGGACACGACCTATATCGAGGTCAATGGGAAGATCGAGAAATCTCACATCCATTTCCGCGACAACCAGCATTTAACGACGATCTGTCAGCGCATTGTGGGCGCGATTGGCCGTCGCGTCGACGAAGCCAGTCCCATTTGTGACGCGCGTTTGCCTGATGGCTCGCGTGTGAATGTGATCATTCCGCCGCTCGCCGTGGACGGCGCGTGCATGACCATTCGTAAATTTACCAAGGATAAATTGACGCTCGATAAACTCGTCGGGTTTGGTTCGATGACACCGTCCTGTGCGAAGCTGATCATGGCGGTCGGGCGCAGCCGGGTGAATGTTTTGGTTTCCGGCGGTACGGGCTCTGGTAAGACGACGATGCTCAACTGTTTGACGCGCTATATTGAACAAGGTGAGCGCGTGATTACCTGCGAAGATGCGTGCGAACTTCAGTTGCAACAGCCTCACGTGGTGCGCCTCGAAACGCGCCCGCCTAATCTGGAGGGGGTGGGAGAGGTGACGATGCGCGACCTGGTCAAAAATTGTCTGCGTATGCGCCCGGAGCGCATTATCGTGGGTGAGGTGCGTGGGCCGGAGGCCTTTGATCTTCTGCAAGCCATGAATACCGGTCACGATGGTTCGATGGGCACAGTCCACGCCAACAACCCGCGTGAAGCGCTCTCGCGGATGGAGAATATGATCGCGATGGGTGGCTTGAACCTGCCGCAATCTGCTGTGCGCGAACAAATTGCCGGCGCGGTGCAGGTGATTATTCAGGTGCAGCGCCTGCGTGACGGCTCGCGTAAAACCACCCATGTGACGGAGATCACCGGGATGGAGGGCGATGTTGTGACGATGCAGGATCTCTTCGTGCTCGATATTCAGGGCGAGGATGAGAACGGCAAGCTGATCACCAAGCACCGCTCCACCGGTCTGCGCCCGAAATTCTTCGATAATGCGCGCCAGTTTGGCGTGGATCAGCTGGTGCTGGATGCGATGGAAGAGGCCTTTGACGAGGTTCAGGGATAAATTATGTCCAGCATTCAAATTATAATTATTCTTCTGATTGTAATCGTGCTGATTGCTTCGATGATGGCGTTTATCATGGCGCAAGAGGCGCAGCGCAAAAAACATTTGCGTAGCGTCATTCTTGGTCAAAATGCCGCGCCACAGAAAATGTCAGAAAAAGATGCGCAGAATAAACGTCGCGCTGAAATTGCAAGAAAGCTACAAGAATCCAAGGGACAAGACGGCGTTGATGGTAAGGGCAAAAAGAAAACAACGATCAAGATGGCGCTTGAGCAGGCGGGGCTGAATATTTCGGTGAAGCAATTTTGGATATTCTCGCTTTTGCCCATGGTCGCGATGGTTGGTCTTTCTAAAACGATGGGGCATGGGCCGTTTGTTTTGGTGATGGCGGCGATTATTGGGGTGCTCGGTTTGCCGCGCGTTGTGCTTAAAAGACTAACGGCGCGGCGGCAGAAAAAATTCCTCGAAGAATTCCCTGATGCGCTCGAGGCCACTGTGCGTTTGCTCAAGGCCGGTATGCCGGTGTCTGAAGCGATTGCAATGATTGCCAAGGAATTCACGGGCCCGGTCGGTGATGAAATGTCTCGCATTTATGATAAGCAGAAAATTGGTGTTTCGCTGCCTGAAGCGGCGCTGGAGGCCACGCGGCGCATGCCCCTGCCGGAAATGCAAATGTTTGCCACCGGGCTGGCTATTCAGGCGCAGACGGGCTCTAGCCTGTCGGAAGTGCTGATGAATTTATCCGGCGTGATCCGCGCGCGGTTTCGTTTGAAGCGGAAGGTCAAAGCGCTCTCGTCCGAGGCGATCGCGTCGGCCAGTATTATTGGCGCGCTGCCGAATTTGGTGGCGCTTGGCATGTATGCGACAAACCGCGAATACATCATGGTTTTGTTTACAACGCCAAATGGTAAAGTTCTGCTGGCGGGGGCGGTGATCTGGATGCTCATCGGGATAATGATGATGAAAGCCATGATTAACTTTAAGATTTAAGGGGGAGATGAAAAATGGAGAATGAAACGCTTATTATTGTTGTTAGTGCCCTAGCCGCGGCGATATCTTTTGCGGCGTTTGCGCTGCCTTTTCTTAATCGGACAGAGAAGAAAGAGCGTTTTAAAAACATCGTTGAAAAGCGGCGTAAGGCTTTGTTTGACGCCACGCGAGACGGCAGCCTGAATAAAATAAAAATAGAGGATAACGTTTCGGCGCGCGATTCTATGGCGGCGTTTTATAAGTTTCAGAAAATGGCTGGTGATATGGGCGAAAAAGTGCGGGATAAGCTGCTGCAGGCCGGAAACCGTAATCCGAATGCGCCGCTTAAATTTATGATTGCGCAGGGCGTTTTGCCTGTTATTTTATGCCTTTTTGTGATGATGATTATCTCCGGCAGCGATAAAGAATTCGCAAGCTCGACGGTTTTGATGATGATTTTTGGCATGGCGGTGGCGGGGTATAAATTGCCAGATATTTTATTGAAAAATACAATCATAAAGCGGCAGGAGGAAATCAATCTCGCCTTTCCTGACGCGCTCGATATGATGCTGATTTGTGTGCAGGGCGGGATTGGTTTGGAGCAAACGGTTGACCGTGTTGCGCATGAGGTGGCGGAACATTCCGAAACGCTGGCTGAAGAGTTGGGGATTTTGAGCGCCGAGATGGCGATGCTGAGTGACCGGCGGCAAGCGCTGCAGGATTTTGCGCGGCGCGTGGGAAGTGGCGGCGCGAAAAGTTTTGCCACGGCGCTTATTCAGGCGGAGCAATATGGAACGTCGGTGTCGCAAGCAATGCGCGTTATTTCGGAGGAAATTCGTGAGATGCGCATGGCGACGGCGGAACAAAAGGCCGCGTCTCTGCCACCAAAGCTAACTGTGCCGATGATTATATTTTTCTTGCCTGCGCTGTTTGTTATTATTTTGGGTCCCGCGGGTATTCAAGCATCAGGCGCCGGCGTTGGCGGATAAGGCAAGCGCTGATAAATAGCGGGCAAATATAAAAATACGTTTTTTAATTCGGCGTTGTGATGACGGTGTGTTTAACCGTTGGCGCATTTTCGGCGCTCTCTGATGCTGTTTCACTGTTTGTTGAGGCTGTATCTTCTGCCTCAACTTCAACCACAGGCACAGATCTGGGCTTGGGCTTCAGGCGCGGCTTGGGCGCTTTATAGCCTGTGGATTCCTGAAGGGCGCGGACGATGCGTAAGTTACGCTCAACCTCAACACGGTTAGGCGCAATGGATTTCGCCTTTTCAAGAATTTCCATCGCCTCTGCGAGATAGTTTTGTGAGGCGAGGTTCAGCGCCAAATTATTCATGATCGCAGTCGGGTCGCCCTGCCAGTTATCAAGGCCAAGGCGAAAGGCGCGCTCGGCCTCTTCATGCATGGCCATGGCATCCAGCGCTATGCCGAGGCGGTGATAGGCCTGATAGTTGTTGTCGTCAAGCAAGACCGCTTGCTGCGCATATTTCTCAGCGCCTTTGTAGTTGCCCTGGGCGAGCTGAATGGCTGCAAACTCTGATTTGGTTTCGGAGGGCGCCGTTGGATTATTAACAAAGGGTGCGAGTACGATTTCAGCGCGGTTCAAATAGTCATTTGTGCGCAAGGCGTGGGCATAATTTGCCGCGGCCATGGGGTCATCGCTGTTGCGCTTATAGACTTTTTCGAGATAGGGCAGGGACCCTAAATTACCGCTGCGCTGCGCGGTGCTTTGTGTTGCGCGGGCGATGGCGGCATCAACCTCGGAGCTTGTATCAAGATTACCTTGTGGTGCGGTGCTTGCCGTTCCACAGGCGGCGAGCAGGGCGCAGGCTGAGACGCTTAAAAGCGCAATTTTTAGTGATGTAAAAGGACGGGCCATGGACGTGTCTCTCAACTGTTTGTTAGGTCTATGTTACGTTACTCTTCTGATGCTTCAGGATCAAAGGGGTCTGTTTGTGCGCCATTTGCCATGGCTTCGGCGCCAGGCATATCGGCAGGATCGGCGGCTCCTGTCTCGATGTTAATCTCGTGACACATATCGGGGCAGTAATAGACTTGTGTGGTCTGGCAGCCTTCCGCGCCGCCGGCGCAGGATTTGCGGATGCGCACATATTTCTTTTGTGGGCTGGCGACAATAACGTGGCGCGCCATGATCACATCGCCATTTTGACCTAAAACGGTAATATAGGTCGCGCCGGGCTGACGAGGAACGAGGACCAATGTTTCAGCACTTTCGGCCAAAACGCTTAAATGTGCGGGATTTCCGACAATAATACTGGCGGCCTTGCTGTCCAGGCGAATCAATTCGGACTTATCCGGGGTTAAGCGCACCGGTGGGTGGGTGGTTGCGCCGCCATTATCGGGGGCAGAATCACTTGGCATGGCGCTTGCAGATATTATATCGACGGGTGATGCATTCTGCGCCGCGGCGTCATTGAGACTTCCGAGTACAATAAATACAGTTAAAGCAAAGAGATATATCGTTTTTAGGGTAACGGTTTTGGCCATGATACTTGCACGTTTTATAGGGGTTTTTAGACGAAAGGGGTGGAAACAGAAGCACTTGTTTCCCAGTATAGCGCTTGTAAGCAAGAAGTGCACCTTCTTTTTGTTTGAATTTTACCTAATTTTATTTGCGAAACAGGTCAAAAGTTAACCATTTAGCAACATATTTAATAGTAGAATAGAGGCGTTATGGGTGGCATTTTTATAAAAAATAAGGGCGTTCGCGTGAGTGAGTTTAGCCTTCGCATAAAAGACTCTCAGGGTGGTTTCTCCCTGATAGAGGTTTCCCTTGCTCTGTTGGTTTTCAGCTTGCTGGCTGTGCCATATTTTAAGCTGCAGGATATTAAGACAGCAAAAGAAGTGCGGACAGTCACAGAGCAAAATATTGGTGAAATTACAAAAGCCGCGCTGCGCCGCTATGTTTTGGATAATGGCCGTTATCCCTATCCCGCGCATAAGAATTTAGGGCCGGGGGATGCGGGGTATGGAGAGGCATTTCCTATAGTTATTACTGGTGATGAAAAAAATGTTTCTTTTTGTAACGAAGATGTTGATGATGAAGGTATTGGTGCTGTTTGTATATCGGCTGGAGCAGGAGTAACGCCAATCCCTATCGTTGTTACTGGTGCGTTACCTTTTGCAACTCTAGGCTTGCCTGAGCGTTATGCCTATGATGGATATGCGGCAAAATTAACCTATTCTGTAAGTCTTTTGTTAGTAATGGAAAATTATTTGGATATAGGCTTGGCGTTTGATGTCGATGTTGATTTTAATGAAATGGGTGGTGAAGTCTCTGTTGTCGATAGGGACGGGAACTTAGAAGGTAATGCCCATTACGCCATTGTCTCTCACGGTGCAGATCAAAAGGGCGCGTTCAGCAGAGATGGACAGCTGATTTCTCCCTGTAATACTGATGGCATTGGCACGCAAGATTCACAGAACTGTGATGGTAACGGTACTTTCACGAACAATTTTGGTGCGCCTGATAACACTGGCGCTCAAGATGTGCGTCTTGAGTATACGGGGGTTCAGAATTCTGCAGATTATTACGATGATTATGTCGGCTATGAAACCACGAGCATTAGAGGCTATTGGAGCCGTGAAGCGGAAACGAGCGATGTGTTTTCGCGCGCGCAGAATGTTTTGATTGGTACTTTGGAGGTTGGGGGGCAGCTACAGCCAGAAACCAAGATGGAGGTGGTCGGCAATATCAGCGCAGATCAATTGAGAACCAACCGCCTTTGTCCGCCGGAGGGATGTGGTTGTTTTGAAACAGGGGTGCAAACGCGGCCTGATGGTCATGATAATGGTTATTGCGCGCAGGGCATTTCTGGAGCATCTCCCAAAGGGGTGTTTGATCCGAAGATTATTGCAGGGATCCCTGTTGATGGGGCCGCTGGTGCGGGTATAAAATGTGCTGCTGATATGCCGCTGACTGGTATTTCCGAGGCCGATGAAGAGTGTAATTCAGGTGGTATTCTTGCTAGTGTGAATATTGTAGGCGGGTGCGTCATTGATGGAAGCCCAACTTATCCAACGGGACTTACGGTCGTGGATGGGGCTGTAAGCTTTACGTGCACAATACCATAGTAAAATGATGGGACATGAAGATGAGCAATATGAGAAAACCTAATAACCAGGCAGGCTTTACGTTGATAGAGATGGCCATTGTTACAATTATCTCTGGCATTATGATGCTGGGGGTTGTTTCGACTTATGACGGGTATGCGAAAGATATTAAGGTTAAGCAAACCAAAGAAAGAATGCAGAAGGTCAATAACCTTGTGCGGTTATTTAAGGATGTTAAGGGTGCTTACCCTTGTCCGGCGGACCCAAGGCTTGGGCCGGGTCATGAAGAATTTGGTGTAGCGAACTGCCTTGCGGCCGGTGTGCGCCGTACGCCCGGGCAGCGCGATGCAGATGGCGATGGCGTTAATGAATTTGTTTTTATTGGCGCGGTGCCTCTGACAACGATCAGAAGTGCGCCCGATCCCGATCCTAATGTTGGTGGTATCGGCGCAATGGCTGGTGGAATTTCAAATGATGTCATGGTTGACGGCTGGCAAAGCAAAATGACCTATGCCGTCAGTGAAGCGCTAACAAGCCGCGATACCTTCAATATTGATGCCGGCGTGATTGCCGGTGAGGACGAGCACGGTAATGCGGTCGCCGGTATTGACGATGATGCGCATTATGTTGTGGTGTCCCATGGGAAAGACCAAAGTGGGGCATATAGCATGGATGGTTCTTTGATAGAGCGCTGTACGAGAACGATTACGAACGGTTTGCAGGATGTTGAGGGCGGTGAGTTTGGCGGCGAACAGCTCGGTGTTGATGTGGCCCAGGCTCCTGGCGATGATGATCCGCCGCCCCCGGACGATGATGACGATGGGCCTGTTGTCGTAGAAAACACAGGGCAGCGCGGCGATCGTGAGAATTGCGATGGTGACTCCACGTTTGTGCAATCGCTAACCTTGTATAAGGGTGATGGTGATATAGAGGTTGATGATTACGCGCTGTTCCAAAAAGTAGCCTATTCCAGCCTATGGACAAATGTACCTGAGGTGGATGTTGATGGTGATTTGACAGGTAATCTGACCGGACATATTATGAATCTCAATACTGGTAATGTCGGTATTGCGACGGATTTACCGCCAGACATGGAGCAGGAGAAGTTGACTGTCGGGTGCTACGATAATGATGATGACGGTAGTGAGCTTTGTGATAGTGGGCCTCTTGTCAGTGAAGGCGTATTAAAAGCCGATAAGAATACAAGGGCGAAACAGATTTGCTTGAGAGATGGCAGTAAATGTTTTAACATTGAGTCTATTACGGGCAACGTTGATGAGATGGACTGCCCGCCAGGTCAGGTGATGACAGGGGTAATGCTTGATGAAGATACTGGTGCCTTAAGCGCTTCGTGCCTCACTGTCATCATGACAGCTGTTCAAGATGGCCAGACATGTCCTGATGGTGAATTTATAAGCAGTATACGGACAGACGGAATAATCAGATGCGTAGGGCCAGACATAAGATAGAATATATGGGGTTTAAAATTAAATCATTTATCAAAAAAACCATTCAAAATGTGAAGGGCTTTACGCTCATTGAAGTGGCCGTTTCTATCCTTATTGTTGGTCTGGTCGCTGCGCCGATGTTCATGTATATGGATACACGGCAAGAACAGAAAAAAATTGTAGACACGTATGAGGGGGTGCAAAGTGCCTCTAATCTTTTACAGGCATTCCGTGCAGAGTATGGTGCTTATCCCTGTCCTGCGCCGATGACTGGCGTTTCGCGTGATGACCCTGCGTATGGTCGCGCGACAGAGGTGCCCGGGTTTTGTGCGCCGATTGCGGCGCGGCCGGATTTACCCGGCGGCGATGGGTTTCAGCAGTTTATAGGTGATTTGGCAATGACATCTGGCTCGTGTTCTCAGAGAGATGGCATTTGTATTGAAGATTCTATTCGAACAGACTTTGATCCAGATACGCCCGGTAATCAGGGGGATCGTGTCGTTCTTACCGGCTCTCTGCCATTCCGTGATTTGCAGCTAGAGGAATCTCAAACACTTGATGCGTATGGGAACAAGCTGGTTTATGCCGTCACCAGAAGCATGACCAATGCCTTTACCTTTGATGAAACAAGGGGCGGGATACGAATTATTGATGAGGACGGCGTTGATTTAACGCAAGTTCCAGGATCAGCCGCGTTTGCTATTTTAAGTTCAGGAAAGAATGCCTTCGGCGCATATAACAGTGAGGGCGTGCGAACATCACGATGTATTAATAGTTTCGGGATCAACGCTCTGGAACGTGAGAATTGCTTTGATAGCGGCAATCTGAATACCGCCACCTTCCGCGCGGCGCAGAGGAATAGCGTTGATGATACCGCTGATGAGTTTGATGACGAAGTCGCTTATTTCACATCATTCCAGGCGGCACATTGGCGACGTATTCCAGATAACACCGAAAATGCGCAGGATCTGTCTTCTGGCGGTCTGGCCATTGGCGGTTCAGGTCAGGTTGATGTGGGCGTTGATTTGCAGGTGGTTGGCCAGCAAAGCCCGGCGATTGACGCGCTGCGTGCGTATGGCGTTGATGGCACCGATGGTAAAATTCTGGTCAATAATATCTGTGATGAAGAGGGACTGAATTGTTTCTCTCCGGAAGATCTGGAGATGTCATGCCCCGGTCCTGGTGATACAGTGGACAAGATTTATATGGTGGGCATTAGTGAACGCCAGCCAGTTTGTGTCGCGACTCTGGTTATGGGCTGTGATCCGGGCTCTTCAACGCCCGTTTTGGCAGGACAAAACGATGATGGTACGCCAATATGTGTTCCCTTCCCGGGGGTAACCTGTGAGGCAGAAACAATCACGCTGTGTAGTCAATCTGTAATGCTGCCCGAGCGTGCAAATAACGCTTTATATCCAGTGTCATCTGATCGTCCGCCGAACGGCTCAGTCGGTGCGGCATTAGGGAGTGCTCCGCCTGTACGCGCGGGCTATACGATTGCGCCAAATGCCATCCATTACGCACAATGTAAACTTTCCCGCTACAAGTGCGAAAGTGGTACATGGGTGCCGGAGAGCAATAGCGGGCAATGTAACCAAACGGCCCCTCTGGATACGCCGAGTTGTCGCCGTGCCGGGAGCATACACGCGGGCTGCGGGTATGATGCAGGTGATACATATGACACCGAACGAGAATGTACAGACTGGGGGCAGACAGGCGGCACAAATACGTTTTCGACAGCATGCTTTTGCCAAGCGGAAACCTGCGACGAAGAAGTAGAACAATGTTCCGCACTAAGGGGACCGTATTGGACCGGTACTTATGTGACGAGAGTATCTGCAGCGCCCACCTCAGCGGGCAGTAGCCAGTGTACATATACGCCCGAGCCAGGCTATCCAATAGATAACTGTGTCTGTACTCCGCCTCCAGGTTTTGAGAATGGGGAGATAGATAACCAACCATTGGGTGGCGGATGTCCTGATGGCTATGCGGGAGATCATTATCAACCGCGAACATTTAATGTGGCCGCATGTGAATGGGAAGATGTTGGGGGTCCTGTAGATACCTGCGCATGTGACACCGATGAAGACCGCAGAGAAGAGCCTGCAAGCTGTCCATCTGTATGTGATGAACCCGATCCAGCGTACCCGAAAGTGTCTATTTATCAGCGTAATACTGATAATGGTGCTTGTAGTGCGTTAGAGTTTGTAGATGGTCATCTTGACAATCGCCCTGGCGAATGCCGCCCACGCAGCTTCACATGGCAGGGCTGGGGAGGTAATGGGAACCCCGACTCTAATTGGATTCTCGGGGCGTCTTGCAGCTGTGCAGAGCACGCTTTTGGCCCTGTAACGTGTGTACAAGGGCCGTGTAGCTGTCTGCCATCTGGTCAGTAAATCAAAAAAAGGGAAAATGGTGGTGGTACAGGGATTGAACCTGTGAGGTAAGGCCCTGTTATTTAATCTCTTTTAGGGTTCAATTCCCCGCCCCTTGGGGCGTAGAATATTCGCGTGAGCGAATATATTCATAAGAGCCATAACGTTACGGTGTTGCTTTATCACCTTGTATTCCCCGCGAAATATCGTCGCGTGGTTTTT
>JAJRYK010000007.1 GCA_024275825.1 Alphaproteobacteria bacterium | reverse complement strand
TGCCTTTGCCACCTTACAGCCCGGACTTTAACCCCATAGAACAAAGCTTTGGTAGCCTAAAAAGGCGACGGCAATTTTTACCGCTTGGCACGCCATTGGACGATTTATTTATGTGCAATTATTAATTGGAATAACTATATAAATTGTTTGAAAGATTTTCCGTCAGATTCTGACCTGTTGTTATGTTTTTGTTCCGTGCCATCTATTGCAATGCATGCATGGAGTAAAGCGTGCTCCATTTCATTTCTGTCAGCGGCCTCTATTGCACAAAAAATATGTTCTTCTATTTTCATTGTATTTCTCCAAAATTTTAAAAACTAATTGTACTTCATTGTGCTGCTGCTTTAAAACACTCTCATGACATCACTTGCTCAAAAATTATCAACCATTGTTGGCGCAGCGTTTGAAGCGTTGGACCTGCCGCATGAGCTTGGCGCTGTGCGTGTCTCTGACCGGCCGGATTTGGCGCAGTTTCAGTGTAATGGGGCGATGGCGGCGGCAAAATTGGCACGGAAAAACCCGCGGGAGGTAGCGCAGGGGGTGGTTGATGTCTTAGAAGACCCTCTATTTATATCTGATAACTTGTCCTCCTTGTTTTATCCAATTTTACATAATGCAAAATCTGGGCAAAAGAATGCAAATCAGGCTATTACGATGCAAGCTGCTCTATTTAAGACCCTTGAAATTGCTGGGCCTGGATTTATTAACTTTAATGTTACGGATGATTTTATCGCAGGCCATCTCTCGGTTGTGTCTGGCGATGATCGGCTGGGCATCCCGCAAAGTGCGAATGGCGAGACGGTGGTGCTGGATTATGGCGGGATGAATGTGGCGAAAGCCATGCATGTGGGGCATTTGCGCTCGCTGGCGATTGGTGATTGCCTGAAACGCATGATGCGCGTGGCGGGCTATGATGCGCTGGGCGACATTCACATGGGTGATTGGGGCCTGCAGATGGGGCAGATCATTAGCGCGTTTGAGATCGCGCATCCGGGCTGGCCGTATTTTGATCCGGGCTTTGAGGGCGACTATCCGGCTGATGCGCCCTTTAGCTATGATGAGCTGGAGGAGATTTATCCGCGCGCTGCGCAAGGCTGCAAAGATGATCCGGAGCGCCTGGACGCCGCGCGCAAAGCCACGATGGAGCTGCAGGACGGCCGGCGCGGCTATCTGGCGCTGTGGCAGCATTTCATTGATTTATCACTTACCGATATCAAGGCGAATATCGCGCGCCTGGGCGTGGATTTTGAAATCTGGAACGGCGAAGCTTGTGTTAATTATTTGATCCCCGAAATTACTGCGGATTTGGCGGCCAGGGGCGTTACCGAGGACAGCGAAGGTGCGGTTGTGATCCCCGTCGTTCGGCCCGAGGATAAAAAAGAGATGCCGCCGCTGCTCTTCAAAAAATCTGACGGCGCGGCAACGTACGGCACGACGGATGTGGCGACGATTTATGACCGGATTAAAACCTATCCGAAGATCGCGAAGATGATTTACGAGACCGATTTGCGCCAGAATTTACATTTTGAGCAGGTCTTCTGCGCGGCTGAAAAGGCTGGATATGTGGATGGCATAGAGCTGAAACATATCGGCCATGGCACAGTGAACGGGCCGGATGGCAAGCCCTTCAAAACGCGTGAAGGCAAGGCGATGAAATTTTCCGATATGGTGACGGCCGTGATGGCCAAAGCGGAAGAGCGCTTGGCCGAGGCAAATCTGGATGAGACAATCGGCATCGAAGAGCGCGGGGAGATCGCGCGCATGGTCGCCGTGGCGACGCTGAAATTTACTGAGCTGTCTAACCAGGCGCATATGGATTATATTTTCGACATTGATCGCATGACGCAGTTCGAGGGCAAGACGGGGCCGTATTTGCTCTATCAGGCCGTGCGGATTAAATCGCTTTTGCGCAAGGCGGAGGCGCAAGGGTTTGAAGCGGGAGAGACTCCGCATTTTGTGATTGGCGATGAAGATCGTTCGCTGGCGCTTTTGCTGACTGAATTGCCTGACCATTTTGAGGCCGCGATGAAGCATTACACGCCGCATGTTTTATGCGAGTACGCGTACACTCTGGCGCAGGGCTTTAGCAGTTTCTACGGCAACTGTCATATTTTGTCGGAAGAAAATGCGGGTGTACGTGCCAGCCGATTGGCGCTTTGTGCACTGACTTATCGGCAGTTGGAATTTGTTCTGAATGTGCTGGGGATAGACATTCCTGAGCGGATGTAGTTTATTTTCTTGACCTTCGCTATTCATTCGCCAATAATGGCTAAATGATTGGTATAGAAGCAATAAGAATCACTCCTGAAATCATGAGCCGTATTGGCGAGATTGATGAATTTAAGGGGCTTTGGGCGGGGCTGGAGCGTTATAGCACCGGTCTGCAAGCGCTCTCTGACGTTGCTGAACATGGCGAGAATTTCCGCAAAGTGTTTGGCCCGCTGCAGGAACAAACCATCACGCTGGAGATGATCGGTCTGATCCACGCGATGCAGGTGCGGGATAAATCCTCTAGCTTTATACGTACGGGCGAGACGCAGCTTTCATTTATGAAGGATGGTGTTTTGATTGGTGCGCTGGACGTGGCTGCGCCGGAAGATATTGAGCCGTTGTTGCAGAAATTGATTGGGTGGCTCAATGAAGCCCTCGAGCGGGAGGATTTTCATCCACTGCTCAGCGCTGCGATTTTCACGGCGGTGTTTTTACAGCTCAGCCCGTATCAAGAGGGAAATTTGCGCGTGGCAAGATTCCTTGTGCTACTGATCATGCTCAAATCTGGCTATGCGTACGCGCCGTATGTGCCGCTCGATAAAATCATGAATGCGCGGGCGGAGGAGGTTTACGGCGCGCTGGCGCATAATCAGGAATCGCTGGAGGCTGGCGCGCTGGACTGGAGCGTGTGGCTGACATGTTTCTTTGGTGTGCTGCAAGGCCAGGCCGAAACCCTGCGCGATCGTCTGGCGCATAAAGAGGAAGAGATCAGCAATATGCCGACCCTGTCTGCGCGTATTCTCGCGCTGTTCGAAGAGCATAAACGCTTGCAGATGAAGCAGATTATCACGCTGACCAGAGGCCGCCGCGCGACGCTGAAGCTGCGCTTGGGTGAGCTGGTCGATGGCGGGTATCTGAAGCGCCACGGCAAGGCGCGCGCGACGTGGTATGCGCTGGTTTAGGCGTAGACGCTGTTAGCGCACCAACAATACACTATAAAATCGATACGCCCCCGTGCCGTCCTCGTCGAAGCAGGCGGCTTGCTGGCCGGCATTGGTGGTTAGGGTCTGCACGCTGTCGGTGAAGGTGCCGGTGAAGGCCGCGAAGCTGTCGTCGTTTGCCTCGTTGGCGGGGGCCGCGGTGAGGCCGAGATTTTGGTTGATCCGCTGACACAGCTCAAGCTCACCAGTTAGATCGAGCGTGATGATCAGCTCTGATCCCGCTGTGCCGATGGATTGCACACCAGCGGCGGCGGAGAATTGATAGTTACGATTGCTGACGGGGGAGGTCAGCCACGTGACGACCCCGCCATTGGGGTGGAAGATGTCGCAGCTATTATCGCCCGGCGCGCTGGCATTGACGTAGGTCGCGGTGACGATACCATTATCGAAGTTAATCTCATTTTCCGAGCACCCGCCGCGCCGCACACGATCCACGCCGCGCGCTATTTTTTGCGTATAGGTGACAATATCGCTGGCCGCCAGCTCAAGCTCGCGCGCCGAGAGCGTGCTGGTCGTCTGGCTGCGCATTCCGCGCGCGATGGTAAATGACAGCGCGGCGAACAGGACGATGCCCAGCAGGATGAAGAAGAACGCATTGCCGGATTGGGAGTGCGGTGTGTTGGTTGGTCTTGCCGGGTCGTTTTTAGGGATAGCACATAGTTTCATTTTACATACTCCATATATGGTGTGTGTCAGTAAGTCAGAGATGTGAAGCGTATGAAGATGTTTATTTTTACGCTATATAAGAAATTGTAAGGGAAAAGGTAGGTATTGGGAAGGCGAGAGGGGTATTAATAAAAAACTTGACATAAGGATTTTTTAGCTATATGCTTTCTTAATATAATTTAAGGGGGCAGGTCAGTTGAGAGGGTGCCTCCAATTTAAATGAAACACATAAATAAGGAGTTAAAAGTAATGAGAGCAGACCCTTTAATTAAAACAGCTTTAAATGACGCAATTCGTAAAAATAGCCGGGAAGAGGTCGAGAAATTATTGAAGTGGGAAAAAGATATGCATTCTCATTTATTTTTGGCACTTAAAAAAGGCAATGCGTTTATGTTCGCATCTCTGTTAAATGAAGTTGATGTCTCGTGCACTGCTTTACTTGAGGCTATTTATGAAGTCCGTGACCGTAAAGATGGCGAGCCTAATGAGAATGATTTGAAGATTATTAGGGCTTTGTTGGAACGGGAATTGAAAATGCCTAATACACTGGGTCTTTATAATATGTCCGGCAACAATTTGAATATATGCAGAAATTTTATAAAGTCATCGAGCTTGCCTGATATAGAAGCTTTGTTTGAGGAGTATGGTGTTCTTGATGAGCCTGAGTCACAACAAAACCCTGACACAGATCTGGACCCTAGATTGGATATTGGTTGATTAAGGTTAAGTATATTTAAGGCTCTAGACCATCATCCCTAAGATGATGGTCTAGAGCCTATTTAAAATATGATCACCCGTCTTTGGCGGGTGATTTTTTTATGTCCTAAGCTCTACTCCGCTGCACCGATGTCGTCTTTGTCTTTGAACAGGGCTTTACCCATGTTTTTGGCGGCTTCGTCTATTATGGTTTGGATTTCTTTGGGGAGGGGTTTTTGGCGCTCCTCTTTTGGTGCGGCGGGCGTTTCTGGCTTGGCGGCGGGGGCGCTCTTTGGCGCGGCTTTGGGCGGCGGCGTAGCGGCTGTTGATTCCGCAGGTGGCGCTTTTGATTTTTTGTCGGTTGTTTCTGCTGTTTTGGTTGCCGGAGGCGTTGTCGCTGGCGCTTTTGCCGCAGCAGGCGGGGTTGTGAGGTCCGCGGGGTTTTTCAGGCCGTGGAGCTGGACGATTGAGGCGATGCCCGCATCGACGGGATCAATGCCCGGCTTTTCATTGATTTTAAAGCCCTCAATCAGCGCGGTAATTTCCTTGGGTGTTTCAACGGCGACATCGGCGCGGGCGGCGCTCCAGGTTTTATTGACCATCAAATCACGCAGGGCAGTGATGGCGCCCGCGTATTTCATGATTTGTTCATCGGGCTGGGGCAGGGCCATATAGCGCGTGACGCGCATCGCCTTTGCATGGCCGGGATTACAGTAGAAGATAGAGCATTGCGTCACGGCCTCGCCAAAGGTGATGATGGCTTGCCCCTATTTATAGGAGCGCAGCTCGTCATAGCTGGCGCGCGGGCGGAGCTGCACCCCGGCTTGCTGGGTATCGAAATAGGAGCCAAACTCGCTGCCGCCAGCCATTTGGAAGCCTGATACCTCGGTCACGATCGCGCTGCCGACGGTCTTTTCAAAGAAATCTTTTGTCTCGGTCGGGTCTTCGAGCTTGCCGAAGATCTTGATGTTACAGTTAGCGGTGATGGACATGGCTTCCTCGCGCACACGCTTTTTCATCGCCGGTAAATCCTGACCGGAGAAGACGAGGCAAAAGCCGAGCGATCTGGCTTGGGCCGCCATCACGGCCATACCAGAGGCGGTATAATAGCCAACCTCGTCAAACACTGTCATGAACGGGGTGGATGAATGTGTGGGTTTATTTTCAATCACGGTTTCGGAAGTGCCCTCCACCGTGGAGCCAAGGGTGGAGCCCATCATGCCCTTTATGGTTGAGGCGATGATTTTACCAAGATTGGCAATTTCATCACCGGATTTTTCCAGCGCCGGGATTAGCACAACCAGAATACGGCGGTTTAGGACCATATCAACCATGTCGATATCGGCGGCCTGTGTGTCAAAAATGTAGCCGTAATCATCACCCAAAGATTGCAGTGAGCGCGTGAACTGCATAGCGAGATAGCCGTGCTGCTGGCTCGACGTTGTGGTGTCATATTGCGGCGTGTCAGGGCCGGGCGGTTTGACCTGGCCGTTATCATCATAGGCATCGGCGAGATAGCCGGGAAGCGTGTCGAGGTAGCCGGTAATCCCCTCGCGCAGGCGCACAGGCACAACGTCATCGCGCTCCAGCTTGATGACGAGGGGTAAAGCGAGGTAGTCGCGGATGGTGCGCACAGAAAGCGGCATTTCCTGATTGTCGCGTTTCCAGCATAGGATCGGCATCATGGCGGAAACCAGAGCCACGGCGCGCTCTTTCCACATCGCGTTATCACCCTCTGATTCCGGCATCAGGGATACGAGCATGTTCACGAGATAAGAGGCCGATCCGGATGAGAACGGGTTCATAGTGTTGGAGGGCGCTTGCATGTCCGAGTTCCCGGTCATGTAGTTCAGCACCAGCAAGTCATCATCGCGGCCAAAGCGGCGACATAGCGCCGAGAGTGAGGACCATAGATCTGTATCGGCCTTACCATCGACATAGACAAAGCCCGATCCCCACGACAGCGCGTTGGTGACCATAGATTTTAGCCCCTCCGTCTTACCGGAGCCGGTGGTGCCAAGATAGAGAATATGCGTCCGGGCATCAGAGTTGGAGAACCAAACTTCTTCATTATTTTCATCAGTGTTACCAAGATAGAGAATACCCTCGGCTTGTCCGCTTTTGCCGGGGCCTTCATTGTTGCTATCGTTGAATTTGGCACCCATGGGGAGTTTGAAGGCGATCGAATGGTCGCGCTTATAAAGCCACCAGAAATAAAGCCCGGTAAAAACCATGATCAGATCCGCGAAAGCTAGTGCCCAGGCATTCATGTAAATAGCAACGCCGGTCATCACAAAAATAGCCGTGGCTGTACTAGGTTGTTTCAGCCAATCACCCACGCGCGTCCAGAACGGACGAATATCCCGCAGGATCGTCTCGTGTGTATGCTCATATTTATGTTGGTTTAGGGCCATGGTCTCTCTTTTTTAGTTGCCTTCCTCCCCCTTGGGGGGAGGATCGAGGTGGGGGGTGATGGTGTTTGGTTAAGTCACTGTTCGTAACCCCTCCCCCTAGCCCCCTCCCTTAGGGAGGGAAGATTTTGCGGTTGTTTGTTGTTATTATAAAAGCTCATTTAGCGCCCTCTTAAAAAATCATCAGCGGATATGGGAACGCCGGCATCATTGGCGCTCGATGCTGCGCTATTTTGATCGCTGGCGGTTGTTGTTGCGTTATATTGATTGCCATCTGTTTGACCCGTCATGGCGGCCCAGATATTGAGCAAGACAAACAGCCCAACGAGGCTGAGCGCAATTGTGACCCATTTGCGTTTGCGGGGCGCTCCATGATGGCTGTACGTGTCGTTTGTTGCGCCAGAGGGGGCGGGACGAATTTGGCCATGTGCGTTTTCGAGTGCCTTGGCGATCATTTTCAGGCCATCAACAGCGTGCTCGCGTTGTTCAAAGGGCGCGATGTCGATGCTTTCACCTTTGTGGGTTGTGAGGGTGAGTTTGTGCCCGCCATCTTTGCCATTTTCGACAACTTCGAGCGCGGATGATTTGGCCTCGCCGAGATCCATTTGCCACACGACCGGGTTCAAAGCCTCCGGGAAGGAGAGGATCAGCTTGCCATCGACCACGCTGGCGCTGGCGGTGTTTTGTTTTCTGAAATACTTCATGATGTTGGTATGCCTCTATTGTTTTTGTGTCGTTATGTTGCTTTTTTCACGCCGCGTTTTTTCGAGCCGCTATAATCCAGCGATGGAATTGGGCGCGCCTTGCCGGAACTCATATAGTCAATAATCGAATCTATCGCATCATCCAGTTTGGCCACCGGAATGGGGCGCCGGGTCATTTTTTCGGCGCGGTGATGGGACATGGCCCCGACGGCCTCCATATGGAAGGCCTGCCGCCCAAGATTGTTGAGCGGATACCACAATGTACGATCATGGGCGCGCAGCCAGACAAATTGCGCCGGCGCTAAAACGCCGCCCTCTTCGCGGGCAAAGCCCAGCGCGCGGATCATTGCTGTGGTGACAAAAGCATGACGGTTCATCGCTGCCAGTGTTTTACCCGCCAGCGCCTTATTGCGTAGAATCTTGCGTGCCTCGCCAAGTAATTTACGATCACGGCGGAGCTTCATTCCCGTTTTGAAGTCCCAGCATCTGGCTAGGCGGCCCAGCATCTCATCAGAAGCATCACGTTTACGCGAGGCTTTAAGGCAGAATGCGGCAAGCATGATTTGTGCGTGCGGCGGTAGCGCGTTTGCCCCGCGCCAACGACCGCCGAGCTGTTTCATGAAGGCCTTTTTCAGCGCTACGCGATCAATCACGCCATCAGGCACAGGAATCCTGTAATAGGCTAGCCATTCTTCTGGGCCGAGAGCCTCAGCAAAAAGCGGCAATTCTGCCGGAACCGGCGTGCCGGGGGCGCGCGGTGGCTGCTCTCTGGGGTCAAATTTGGCAATAGGGCTGATCACCGGAAAGTTCTCAGCTTGGCGCTCAATCAGGCCTTCCAGCCCAAGGGTGTGGCGATAATGCGTGCCCGGCCCCTTAAACATCGCCCAAAGCGCCGCCATGCCGCATAGAGTTACAAAGATAAGCTTGAGGGGCTGCATAGCTAAGGCATTGAAATAGCTTAAGTGTTGGCGTGTAAGGACTTGAGTATCCCACTTTGGGGCATCGTCGAAGCCTTTTTGCCAGTTGACCAGTTGACCGCCGTAAAATATTTCATGCGTACCGTCCACAAACCAGGAAATTAACCACATTTCGCCATATCTGATCCAGCGGATGATGTTGCGCACTTCTGTATCGTAATAAGACCAGAACAGCCATGCAAGTAACGCAAAAATAACCAGCATAAGCGCCCAGCCAATGCCGTTCTCATATAAGGTATTGTCTGATTTGCCGTCTGACATGGGTGATTAAAGCCGCCATCTGAAAGTTACACTACAATATAGTAGTATATAAGATATCAGAGACCCACGCAAAACTATAGCGCCGCCGCGTTTTGAGGGCGTTTAGATTGGGGGGTATTTTTAGGGTGTTCAAAGTCGATTTTATTTGCTAAAAAGCCTGCTGGCGCATACAACGAGGCGCTTGGATAAGCAAAAGATACACTACCCGCCACAATAGCTCAGTTGGTAGAGCAGTTGATTTGTAATTAAAAGGTCGGCTTGGAATTGTGGTTTATCACTAAGGGGTTCCGATCTGACCCCAGCCCGTAATAAGGCTATAATAAGGTCCGCGCATTTGGAATGCCGCAATAGCTCAGTTGGTAGAGCAGTTGATTTGTAATCATCAGGTCCCGGGTTCGACTCCTGGTTGCGGCACCATTTTCTCCCGTTTTTTGTCCCTCCGATAGCTGTGAATTTGTTGTTATAGCCTTATTATTGTTTGACACTGCCCTGTGTAGGTTCAAATCCTGCCACCGACCAATTTTCTTAATGTGGATAAACAACAGTTTGCTTTAGTCTCTCGCTTGGGACTGTGTTATTGTGGTGACACTTCATGAAAAGTCGTGATGGAAGATGGTTGAAACGTCAAGAATAAATCTTGAATTTCCACCTCGGCTGAGCCGAATGCGATTATGACAACAAATGTTATGGCTGCATATCTTAAGCCTGTTATAAGATTAACGATTATCATTATTTGGTACTCCTTATGATTATAGCACAGTTTAGTAGCAATATACGCCGAAGCTTGTACGTCGTCAGAGTATATTGGACAAAGTTGCTTCAGACGTTAGGTGGTGTTTTGGCTCCTTAGTTTGATTTAAGCTGCCTTCGCTGCGAAGTACAACCTCTTTCTTAAATTGAGTGTTTTTTCTTTTGTTTTGCGCCG
>JAJRYK010000006.1 GCA_024275825.1 Alphaproteobacteria bacterium | reverse complement strand
TTGCCTTTGCCACCTTACAGCCCGGACTTTAACCCCATAGAACAAAGCTTTGGTAGCCTAAAAAGGCGACGGCAATTTTTACCGCTTGGCACGCCATTGGACGATTTATTTATGTGCAATTATTAATTGGAATAACTATACTTTAAAAGCCCCGCCCTTGACATAGAGCGTGTATCTAATAACCCTTTTTCACACATGAACTTGTCGTAGTTTCTGTTATTTAGACAATTTCCATCCCCAAATCCCCCATCAATTCGACAAAGTTCGGAAAGCTGGTTGCAATCGGTGATGCATCATCGATGGTGATCGGCTCATCGCTCGCGCTGCCCAGCACGAGGAAGCTCATGGCTATGCGATGGTCGAGAGCCGTGTTGATGGTTGCGCCGCGCTCTTTTAGGCCTTGGGGCGGCTTGCCATTGCCGTGAATGGTCAGGCTGTCTTCGCCCATCTCTAGGGTCACGCCGCATAGCTTTAACCCTTCGGTGACCATGGCCAGGCGATCACTTTCCTTCACGCGCAGCTCGGCCAGACCGCTCAGATGTGTAGTGCCGTTTGCGCAGGCCGCGGCCATGGCCAGCACGGGAATTTCATCAATCATCGATGGCACGCGGGCGGGATCGAGCGTAATGCCCTTAAGCGGCTCGCCTCCGCGCACGCGAATATCGGCGATTTTCTCGCCGCCCTGCATGCGCTCATACTCAAAACTGATATCCGCGCCCATCTCCTGCAGCGTAAGATACAGGCCATTCCGGCGCTCATTCATACCGACATTGCTTAGCGTGATGTCAGAACCTTCATTGATGATCGCCGCAACAGCCGGGAATGCGGCAGAGCTTGGGTCACCCGGCACATCAATGGCGCAGGGCTGAAGCTCTTGCTGGCCAATGAGGCTTATGGCGGCGCGGCCATCGCCCAGATCTTCCACGGTAACATCAACGCCAAAGGCGCGCAGCATATTTTCGGTATGATCGCGGGTGGGTTTGCTTTCAATTACGGTTGTGCGCCCACGCGCATTTAGCCCGGCAAGCAATATGGCAGATTTTACCTGCGCCGAAGCCACGGGCAGCTCATATTCAAGGCACAACGCATCGTGCGCGCCGTGGATGGTCAGGGGCAGGCGCTCATTATCTGTGGCCTCAAACCGCGCGCCCATCATCTCCAGCGGGGTCATCACGCGTTTCATGGGGCGCTTGATCAGGGATGCATCACCGGTGATTTGTGCGGTGATATTATGCCCGCCAATTAAGCCCATCAGCAGGCGCGCCGAGGTGCCGCTATTGCCCATATCAATCGGCGCGCCGGGCTGCATCAGCCCGCCAACCCCAACACCGAAAACACGCCAGAGGCCATCATCGCCGCGCTCAATCTTTGCGCCCATCGCGCGCATGGCCGCGGCCGTGCACATGACATCCTCGCCCTCAAGCAAGCCGCTAATCATCGTCTCCCCCACGCACAGCGCGCCAAGCATAAGGGCGCGATGCGAAATAGATTTATCGCCGGGGACTTTTGTTGTGCCCGATAGCGCGCCGGATTTTTTGGAAGTGAGTGTTTTCATTTGAGGTTAGAGATACCTTCAAATGTAGGAATTGCCAAGTTTTTTATTGAATGATCTTTTAAGAATCAAAGCTATCAAGCTTGCCGTTATAGCCTTTGACGAAAGCAACAAAATCATCAGCCGGAACGGGGCGGGAATAGCGGAAGCCTTGCACCTCGTCACAGCCCTCCTTCACCAGGAAGTCTTCATGATCTTTGGTTTCCACGCCTTCTGCGATGACCTTCAGGTTAAGCGAGTGGCCAAGCCCGACAATCGTGCGCGCAATCGCGGCATCATCGCTGTTATTCAGCGCATTGCGGATGAAGCTTTGGTCAATTTTCAAGCGATCAATCGGGAATTGCCGCAGGTAAGAGAGCGAAGAATAGCCGGTACCAAAATCATCAATGGCGAGTTCAACGCCCAGTGCGTGAATATTTTTTAGAATTTGGATAGTCTGATTAATGTCATCCATGAAGACACTTTCGGTTACTTCCAGCTCAAGCTTGCGTGCGTTGATACCGGTCATTTTAATGGTTTTTTCGACATGTGCGACCAGATCACTTTGCGTAAATTGCGTGCCTGATACGTTGACGGCCATGCGAAAATCAAAGCCATGCTCCTTGTTCCAGGACACGGCATCGCGGCAGGCCTTTTCCAGCACCCATTCGCCGATGGGCACAATCAGGCCGGATTGCTCAGCCACCGGAATAAATTCAGCGGGGGAGATAAATGTGCCGCCTTCCTTGCTGTTATCTGGTTTCCACCAGCGCAAGAGCGCTTCCGCGCCGATAATTTCGCCAGTTTGAAGGTTAAGCTGCGGCTGGTAGTACAAATTAAGCTGGTCATGCTCCAACGCATCGCGAAGATCACGCAGCATTTGAAATCGCACCTGTACGGCTTTGTCAAATTCTTCGGAATACTCTTTAACAGAATCGCGCCCTTCTTCCTTCGCACGATTGAGCGCGATATCAGCGTTTTTCAGCACGAGGTCGGGATCAACGCCATCATCCGGGAAGGTCGCCACGCCAACGGAGGCGCGAACCTGGAAACCTTCGTTAAACACCTTGAACGGCTCGCCGCGAATAACGTCAATCACGCGGTCGGCGACATCGCGAGCGCTGTTGATGCTGCTGCTTAATTTTACGGTAATGGCAAATTCATCCTCGCCTGTGCGGGATACGGTGGCGGATTCCGGCATGGCTGCGCGCAGACGCTTGCCCACACCGCGCAGGATCGCATCACCAACATTATGGCCCATGGAATCGTTGATATCCTTAAAGTGATCAAGGTCGAGCGCCACAATGGCGTAGCGATCAGTTTTTTCTTCACCATTGGCGCGCATATAGTCGCCGAGTGTTTGCAGGAACAAGGTGCGGTTGGGCAGACCAGTTAGCGTGTCGTAATAGGCCAGTTTGTGGATTTTATCTTCGGCCGTGCTTTTGATGCGCTTTAGGTTATCGGCATTTTGCAAAATCAGCATTTGTGCAATTTCAATTGCGCTGCCAATTTCATCATTGCTGTTGAAGGGGGAATCTTTAAGATCAGGCTCTTCAGGGTTTTTGGAGGCCGCTAGGAGATTGCTACGCATGAACAAAATAGGCTCAAGCAACCACCGTCCGAGCGCGATCATAAGAACCGTCGTGACCAAAGCGGACATGAGCAGCATGATCAGAATTGTTTGCTTCACATAGTTAAAGACCGCACCTTGAACCTTAGCCGAATCAAGGCGCGCTGCAATGATATAGGGACGGCTTAGCTCCGTATTGCGGAAGACGACCTCGTAAGACGCGCCGTCATTACTGCGATATGTTTTTGTGAAATCGTCAAAGCTGGAAGCCCGCAAGATTACGGGCTCGCCATGGGTTTTAATTAAATCAAATTGGCTGGAATAGACAACAAAGCCATTCACGATAGTCGTGGAAAGGACGCGATTCGCGCTTGTCTCAGAAATCGGAGATTGAAGAAGGTCTTGAATTTTAGGATCAATGCTGGACACCAAAGCGGCGCGGCCGATGCTGCGGAGTGTATTAAGTTCGTTATATTCAAATTCTTTGAGCGTTATATTCAAAATAGCGGCCTGAACGGCCAAAATGGTCAAAAACACCGCGAGCGTGATGCGCCAGCTGAGCTTGCTTTTCCAGATCTGCGTGGATGTGCTAAGACTATTTTTCAAAAAAGATATTTTTGATTTTTTTTGCTCTTCACTCACGTTTTCTGCGCTGTCCGTATAGTTTGATTGTGGTATTGACGTCATTATGACCTGAATTTTGGTGGTTTTTACGAGTATTAATACGCAGCCCCATGATGTGAAATATGTGCTCAGTCACTCACATCCAGCCCCATACTATCATAGTCTGATAAACGTTAATAACCCCTTTAAATATTTAGCTTTTATTTTTTACTGTTTTAGCTTTAGGACCGGGCTTTTCGAGCATGAATGAGGCTTTTCTGTTCATTTATAAGCGTGCAGGCAAATAGGTAGTCATCACCGCCGTCTTTTAGATTGAGCTTTTTGCGCAGTCCATCAGTGTTTCCGGGGAAATTGCGGATGGTGAGATTGGCTTTGTCCATGGGAAGCGCTTTTTTCTGGGCAGGAAAAAGACTTTGAATCTCAAAAACGCGGCCGGGAAAGGTGGGTAAGAGGGTGTCGCTGGTATAGAGATGCGTGTGTTTATGGAGCTTATGAAGCGCATATTGGGCTGCTATTTGATTAAAAGCGCCTACTTTTTGTAGCGCTGGGCCGGGTTCATAGAGATAGCGCAGGGGCATGTTGGTGGAGGCCTTAGCGCTGGTTTCCTGTTCTTTGGTAAAGGTAAAGCTTGCACTGGCATTGCCCTGGTCATCAAGGATTGCGGCTGTGATTGGGGTGTTTTGTATGTCCGGCGCGCGCTCAAAATCCAGAATATAGAGCAGTTCTTTACATTCCCCGCGCCATTGGACGCAATGTACGGCACTGACATGTTCTAAGGTTTCAAGGCCGGTGGTGATATCCATTATGGGAGAGGTTTTGAGCATAAGATATCTGGTTTTGCTCTTGATGAGGGGTAAAAGCTCCAAGACGTTTGGTGCGCAGTCTTCCAGCTTATAAAGACCTTTGCGCCCACTATCGCGACGCTGCGGATCGATATAGATGAGATCTGTGTTGGGTAGTGTCTGCAGAGCATGTTCAGCCGTATCGCGACGTATTTCGACGGGCTTATCGCTGAGCAGCGGTAAGTTATGGGTGAGAAGCGTTGCGGCCTGTTCGTTATGCTCAACACAAATGCCGCTGTTGAAATTTTCGGCAAAGGCATGACTATCAACGCCTGTGCCGCCGGTGAGGTCGATAAAATGTGCACCCTTTACCAGACTTGCTTTATAGCGCGCGGTTGCTGTAGATGAGGCTTGCTCCAAAATGTCGCTGGGAGGGAAGAGGATATCATCATGATGGTCCAGCCACAGGGGGAGCTTAATACGCGCTTTTTGCCGCGCTTTTATTTGATCGAGGATGAGGGCATAGGGCCAATCTGGGTTGGGCGGGGTTTTGAGCGCTAAATCTCGTATATCATCATTGTCATGCTTTCGGATGAAGACCCTCATCTCTTGATTTAAAAGAATTTTTATGTCTGAAGCTTGTTTCATCGTAAGATATTTTTAATTTTACATAAACTTTAAATTAATGTTTCTAGCGTATTCTTAAGAATAGGGGATACAGGGACGGAATAATAGTAGAGGGCAAGCTTTTAGCAGGGCTTAGTTTAAGGTGTATTAGCAGGGGAAGCCGCTTCATTTTAGCGGCTTTTTCTCTGCGCGGACAGTATCGGGCAGTGTTAGGGAGCGTTTAGCGCTCAATCAGCTTTAAAAAACGATCACGCACATTGGCGTCTTCTTTAAACACGCCAGAGAACATGCTGGTCACGGTGGCTGATCCGGGCTTGTGCACGCCGCGAATGGACATGCATTGATGGTCGGCTTCGATCATCACGGCCACGCCCTTGGGCTTGAGCACATCATCAATGATTTGGACAATATGCTTGGTCATGTTCTCTTGTGAAACGAGACGTTTCGCATAGGTATCGACAACGCGCGCTAGCTTGCTTATCCCGACCACGGCTTCGTCAGGCCAATAGGCAACATGGGCCTTGCCATTGATGGTGACCATATGGTGTTCGCAATGAGAAACGAAGTCGATATTTTTGACGATCACCATCTCATCAAAGCCTTCAATATCTTCGAAAGTCTTGGCGAGGTCTTTGGCGGGATCAATATCATAGCCGGAGAAAAATTCATCATAGGCGCGAATAACGCGGCCCGGCGTGTCGATCAAGCCTTCGCGGGTTGGGTCTTCGCCGATATAGCTGAGCAGTGTTTTCACAGCGCTCTCCGCTTGCTCGCGCGATGGGCGGTTTTCTTGTGTAATTTGGGCATCAATGCTTTTTGCAGATGTCATGTTTAAATCCCTTAATTTTGATTTAGGGCTTGGTGATACCCCGAATTTGCCTTATTTTCCAGTGAAAACGACACACATAAGAGGTAAATATGCTGGATTTACGGCTTTTCAATAGTTTAACCAGAGAAAAAGAGGTTTTCACGCCAATCGATCCGGCGCATGTGAAGCTCTATGCGTGCGGCCCGACGGTCTATAATTACGCGCATATCGGCAATGCGCGCATGGCGGTGGTGTTTGATTTGCTCAGCAAGGTTTTGCGCACGCAATTCCTGAAGGTGACTTATGTATCTAATATCACCGATGTGGATGATAAAATTATTGCGGCCTCTCAGGAAACTGGTGAGGCGATTGCGGATATCACAGAGAAATACACCCGTATTTATAATGACGATATGGCGGCGCTGGGCTGTGATCAGCCAGATATCCAGCCGCGCGCCACGGCGCATATAAGTGACATGATCACGATTATTGAGCGCTTGATTGCGGGCGAACATGCCTATGCCAGTAAGGGGCATGTGCTGTTCCACGTGCCGTCCTTTCCGGCCTATGGCGGCCTGTCGGGCCGCAGCCGTGATGAGCAAGTTGCAGGCGCGCGCGTTGAGGTGGCCAGCTACAAAAAAGACCCGGCTGATTTTGTGCTGTGGAAACCCAGCAGCGATGACGAGCCCGGCTGGGACAGCCCCTGGGGCCGCGGTCGTCCGGGCTGGCACATTGAGTGCTCTGCCATGTCAGAGGTTCATTTAGGCTTGCCGTTTGATATCCATGGCGGCGGCGCAGATTTAAAGTTCCCGCACCACGAAAATGAAATTGCGCAAAGCTGCTGCGCGCATGGCATCACGGATGATCTAACGGCCTTTGCCAAAGTCTGGGTGCATAATGGTTTTGTGATGGTGGAGGGCGAGAAAATGTCCAAATCGCTAGGTAATTTCATGCTCGCCCATGATTTGCTCGAGGATCATCCGGGGGAGGCTTTGCGCCTGACTCTTCTGTCTGCACATTACCGTCAGCCGCTTGATTGGTCGATTGATAAGGCGGTGCAAAATAAACGTATGCTCGATCGCTTTTACCAGCGCCTGGAACAAATGGCGGAGATGGACGCGACTGAAGAGGCTGTGCCGGAGGCTGTTATGGCGGCGCTTTGCGATGATCTCAATACGCCGCAGGTGATGGCAGAAATGAATGCTTTACTGAAGAATGAAAACTCTCCGGCACTTAAGGGGAAGCTTCTCGCTGCAGGACATCTGATCGGCATTTTGCAACATGATCCGCAAGAGTGGCTTGGCTATGCTATTGGTAGCGACGATGTCGATGCAGCAAAAATTGAGGCATTGTTGCAGGCCCGCACGCAGGCCCGCGTCAATAAAGATTTTGCCCGCTCAGACGAAATCCGTGACGAACTGGCCGCGCAAGGGATTGAGATCGAAGATACGCCCGAAGGTGCGAAATGGAAGAAAATCAGCTAACGCGCGAGTAAAACCTTATAAAACGCATAGCGTCCGGCTGTGGTATGCATGAAGCACGCTGCAGTGCGCGAAAGCAGGGCGCTATCTTCATCACCGATTGTGTTGATATAGGTATAGCTGCCCGTGAATGAATTTGTTCGTATGTTTGTATCCGTTGGCGGCACGCCGCTGGGGTTTGAGACGCCCAAAAGATCATTTATTTTAATGCAAATGCTCTGTTTTAAATAATCGGCGACCATAATCAAGTCGGCGCTGTCGGCATCGTTATCTGATAGACCAACGCCTTCTATTTCATTGAGGGGCATAATGGTCCAAATATAATTTGGCGTTGTCGCGGGATCTGTGATTTCGGCCGGGATCGCTATGCGTGCCACGCCGCCGCCATTAATGTGAAAAATATCGCAGCTATTATCGCCCGGTGCGCCGGCATTCACGTGTCCGGCGACGCTGACATGGTAATAATTAAGCGTGGTTTCACTGCACCCGCGCAAGCGAAGTTGCGCTGTCGCGTTAGACACAATGTTTGCGTATTCGATCAGTTCCGCCGCATACAGCCCGGCGCGTTCATCATTTAGCGCATCGCTGCCACCGCTGCGGATGCTGCCCGATATCGCATAGGACAGCGCCGCCAGCAATGCAACGGCGATGAGGATATAGAACAGGACGTTGCCGCGCTGATGATGGGATGTATGCAGATGATTTGTATTCATGCCGGTAAGTTTAACGCAGTTTGGCGCTCGGCTAAACTTATATTTTGAAAAGGAATTTTTCGAAATCCGGCGCGTTTGATTTTGGAATATGGACAGAAAGCGCGCGATGACCATGGGCGATAAGCGTCAAGAATTCCGCGCGCCCGCTGCCGATCTCGATATTGTCCTGAAGACCAATGCCCAGCACTGGTTTTTGTAGCGCGCCGCCATTTTGAAGAGCGCTTTCCACAACGGTGCGTTTCTCTTGTTCTTCGGGCGCCAAATCAGTTGCAGCCTTAATGTCCCCCTCCGGCGTGAGCCACTGAAAGCTGAATACAGATTTGTGCCAGCTTTTGAGCGCCTTTTGTGTATCGATCTCAATACAAATGTAATCGCCCTTCGCGGCGCTGTTCTCCGTGAAATTCACGTTTTTTTGATGATTCATGACTGACCCATAGCGTTTCCATGTTAAAGAGAGAGCGGGCGCAGAAAAACACGCCTCTTGTAAAATATCCTGATCTATTTTTAAATTAAACAGATAAATATTCTCTAAATCGATTATAGAAAGCATTAAATATGGCCGCGCATAGCCCTACCGCTCCTGCTCCTGAAATGATTACGGTTGACCCGGACGCTGATGAAGTTTCCTGTGATGGCGGCGGCGGTGCGCTTGGCCATCCAAAGGTTTGGTATAGCTTTGATGGCAAGGACAGCGCTGAGTGCGCCTATTGCGCCCGGCTGTTTACTAAGGGGAAATAGACCGTCATAGCGCCTTCTCACAAGTGTTCTTGATCAAATCATAAAAATCCCTATATTGCTGTTTATGAGGCAGCGCTGCTACATGCGGGCCGCCTGGACGTTTAACCTCGCTTTTATAAGGAGGAGTAAATTATGACCGCAGGACGCATAACCCTGTTTGATAGCCCGCTATTTCTGGGCTTTGATCAATTTGAAGAGACCGTTGATCGCCTGCGTAAATCGGGCGGTGAGGGCTATCCTCCCTATAATATTGAGCAAATTGGCGAAGTTGATTTGCGCATTACGCTCGCTGTGGCTGGGTTTTCCATGGATGAACTTGATGTTGAAGTTGAGCAAAATCAGCTGACCGTTCGTGGCAAGCATAAAGAGGATGAGCAGCGCATTTATTTGCATCGCGGTATTGCCGCGCGCCAGTTCCAGCGCAGTTTCGTGCTTGCTGATGGGATAGAGGTCAAGGATGCCTCGCTGGATAATGGCCTGCTGCATATCGATCTGGAGCGCATCATCCCGGAAAGCGAAGCGCGTAAAATCGAGATTAAGGGCGCTAAAGGTAAAAAGAATGCGCCAAAGGCTATTGATGTTGATATAGGGTAAATTTGCACATGACCAAGAAGTTAACCTGAGTTGTGCGTCTTAATCTGGTTTAAACTTTACGATTTTTGGTGTTTGTTTTTCAGCGCTGATGTATACTTAAAAATGAAAGAGCAAAATATGACCCACAAGCCTGAAATTTTTTCCATTCTGAAGCCAAAAGACATCTTGCGCGAGATCTCGCCGCAGGATTTCTTGAATTTTGGTTTGCAGGACATGGCTTATGTGAAGCCTACGCAGGAAGATAAGAGGCTGAAATACGTAATTCACGCAGCGGACGGCACGGCGCTTTCATCAATGGATACGCAGGATATGGCGCTTGCTGCGATCATGCAAAATGATCTAGAGCCTGTCAGCACGCACTGATCGTCTTACGCTTTAATTCTATAATAATCTCAAGGATATTCTAAGCCGCGAGCAGCCAACCATCCGGGTCGGTCAGAAATGCGCGCATCACTTGTTCGTCTTCAGCTTCACGTAAACGTTTCTGTAGTTGCGGATTTTGTAGCATGCGCGTGATGCGCGACAGGCCACGTAAATGGATGTTGCCGTGCGCTTCGGGGGAGAGCAGCAAGCACACAATATCCGCCGGCTGGTCATCCGCTGCGCCAAACTCGGCCGGGTGCTGAAGCGTTACGAGACAAACAAAGCGCTCTTTCAAGCCCGGCAGTTGCAGGTGCGGGATTGCTACGCCGCCGCCAATGCCGGAAGGCGCGTTTCGCTCACGCAGTAAAAGCGCCGAGAGCAGCTCATGCTCATCACACGAAATGTACGCTGCGCAGTCTTTGGCTAAATGCTGCAATACTTGCTTAGCGCTCATCGCGCTGATGTCTAGACATAATAGATCAAAGTGGATAGCATAACGCATTGAGTAAAAGCCCCTAAAATAATCAACACAAACGAATAGTAAATAATTTTTTATTTATAATTTTGACACTGAAATACACGCAATTGACGTGAAAAGCCAGAAAAAAATATGGTGCGGCGCTATATAAGATTTTTATAAGATTTGAGTAAAGAAAAAGCCCGGAGAGGCTTTGCGCTCCGGGCTTTTCAAATTTCATCATGTGGATGATTTTATATCACGCTTTCGTATGGTGTGATGGATCGATCCAAGCCACGTTTCCATCGGCGCGTTTATAAACCATATTGAGCTCGTTATTCGTTTTGTTTCTAAACAATGTCGGCTCACCGCCCGTTAGCTCCATATGCATCACCGCATCAGAGACGCTGAGCGTCAGAATGTCTTTGGTCAGCTCGGCAATGATCAAGGGTTCATCATTCTCGGCAGATTCAGTTTGTGGCTCATCATTTTGCTCTGGCGCGGCGGCCAGTGTGTAGTCGCGGGCCTTGATGATTTCGCTTTCTGGCGTTTGTTCGATACGCTCATGGTGATCGCGGATTTTACGTTTATAGCGGCGCAATTGCTTCGCAGCCTTTTCCGCAGCCGCCTCGAACGATACATAGGGGTCCATTTCCGTGGCATCTGATATCACCATAATATTCTTGCCCAGTTGGATCTGGATATGGGTTTTGGTTTGTTTATGGCCATGCCCTTCGCGCGAGAACGTTACGGTTGCGAACGTGGTATGATCAAAATATTTATGACTTAGGTCTTCCAGCTTGTCCTCAACATGGGTGCGTAAGGAGTCGCCAACGTAGATTTGTTTTCCATGAACAGTCAGTTCCATAGGGATAATCCTCTTTGTGATTTGATATATGAATATACTAAATAGTATAACACAAAGCGGTGCAAGAAGGGAGGAATTTAGGGCTTAATTGCTCAAATTTTTCTTTTGCTTGCGACGCTGTACCGAGGAACCGATATGCATCCCTTCGCGGTATTTCGCCACTGTGCGGCGAGCGATGTCTATGCCGTCAGCCTTGAGCAGGTCCACCAGCTTATCATCAGACAGAATTTTCTTCGGATCTTCGTTGTCAATCAAGCCCTTAATCCGTGCTTTAATTGATTCAGCCGCATGCGCTGTGCCGCCATCCTCGCCGCCGACGGAGGTGGAGAAGAAGAATTTCAGCTCAAATAGCCCGCGCGGCGTGCCGATATATTTATTGGTGGTGACGCGGGACACTGTGCTTTCATGCATCTCAATCTCTTCGGCGATATCCTTAAGCGTTAAGGGTTTGAGGAATTCGATCCCGTAATTGAAGAACGCATCTTGCTGTTCAATAATTTCACCGGCAACCTTTAAAATTGTCTGCGCGCGCTGATCCATCGCCCGCACCAGCCAGTTGGCCGAATGCAGCTGATTGCTCAGATATTCTTTATCTTTCTTCTGGCTCGCGCGGCCTGCAACATTTTTATAGTATTCCTGATTGATCAGCACCTTTGGGAGAGTTTCGTGATTAAGCTCCACGCGCCAGCCCCCGCCCAGATTTTTTGCAAGACGCTTCATCAGCACATCGGGAATGGCGGTCTGCACAATTAAATGATCAAACTCCGCCGCCGGCTTAGGGTTCAGGGCCTGAATTTCTTCAACCATATCGCGCAGATAGGTCTCATTGACCCCGCAGACGCTGGTGAGTTTTTTGAAATCATGATCACCGAGTAGCTCTAAATGCTGCAGCAGTTTCTGCATGGGATCATCCAGTTGCCCGCGCTCCTCAAGCTGTAGCGCTAAACATTCACCCAGATCACCGGCAAATATGCCCGTGGGATCAAAGCCCTTCATGGTGCGCAGCAAATCTTCGATACGCTCTAGTGAGCACCCAAGCTGCTCGGCAAGCTCCCCATGATCGCCGCGCAGATAACCGCTCTCATCCAGCTGATCAATCAGCAGGCTGCCGACCATACGATCGCGTGGATCATTACACGCGATGAAGAGCTGGTCATTTAAATGCTCACGCAGGCTTTTCTCCGAGGCTATGCGGTTTTCAAAGCTATTTTCGACATCCTCAAACTTGGCATTGCCGCCTGGCCCCATATCGGCCATTTTCGACCCGGGATCAAAATCTTCGCTGGCACCGGCATTGTTGGACAGCGCTTCTTCAAACTCGCGATCCATGTCATCCTTGGGCGCTTCTTGTTCTTGCGGCGTTTCGCCTTCTGCGCCGTCTTCACGCTCATTCTCCGCCTTTTCCAGCAGCGGGTTACGCTCCAGCTCTTCTTCCACAAACTCCGCCAGCTCCATATTATTAAGCTGCAGCATTTTAATGGCTTGCTGCAATTGCGGCGTCATCACAAGTGATTGTGACTGGGTGAGATTCAGGTTTTGGGTAATTTTACTCATGTCTTTAGTTTAGCACAGAATAGCTTTAAAAAAACCGCAGATGAACGCTAATGCACGCTGATATATAGTCCCCCCACTCAAGAAGCGTACATATTTTAATATTGTTTCGTCTTTATTTCATCAGCGTATATCCGCGTTTATCTGCGGTTTAAAACCTAAATCTTGAAATTTTCACCTAAATAAACGCGCTTCACATCTTTGTGGTTCACGATCGTCTCCGGGTCACCTTCCATCAGGACTTTGCCATCATGCAGGATATAGGCGCGGTCAACGATGCCGAGGCAATCGCGGACATTGTGATCGGTGATCAGCACGCCAATGCCGCGCTCTTTCAGGTGGGAAATAAGTGTACGAATCTCGCTCACCGCAATGGGGTCAATCCCGGCCAGTGGCTCATCCAGCAAGATAAAATCAGGACGCGCTGCGAGCGCTCTAGCGATTTCAACGCGGCGGCGTTCTCCACCAGACAGCGCAATAGAGGGGGTGCGGCGTAAATGCTCAATCCCAAATTCAGCCATCAGATCTTCGAGCAAGATATCCTGATCATCGCTGTCAATATCGAGCGATTCAATCACGGCTTTCAGATTATCCTCAACCGACAGCCCGCGGAAGATAGAGGATTCTTGCGGTAAATATCCAATACCAAGGCGCGCCCGGCGATACATCGGCAGGCCGGTAATATCCTGCCCATCGAGCAAAATATACCCGCCATCCGCACCGATTAGGCCGGTGATGATATAAAAACACGTGGTCTTCCCCGCACCATTAGGGCCAAGCAGCGCCACAGCCTCCCCCCGCTGGATAGAAAACGACACATCGCGCAGCACGGGGCGCTTTTTGTAATTCTTAGACAGGTGTTCAACCGTCAGGCCTTTGGGCACTTCCTTGATGCGTGGGGTTTTGGTGAAGGTCATTAAATGTCTTTCTCTCTCTTTCCATTTCTACAGGAAATCGTGATTAAGCGCAATATATAGGGCGATTACTCTATGGGTCCAGTAAGGGGTGCGGTTTCGTTTTCTGGGGGCAGCGGTATGATTTCAATCTCGGATATGGCCGGATTTGTGGGGGCGGCAGGTATTGGGGTGGTCTTTTGAGGCGGCGTTAGAGGTGCAATATATGATGGCGAGGGTGAGGGCTGAGCAGGCTCAGATTTCTTTTCACTGCCCGGGTAAAACACGCCCTTTACCCGGCCTTTTTGGCCAGGGGCGGCGTTGGGATCGCCGTAAATCGTGCTGATATTGGTGGTTAGATCAACGATGGCGCGGTTGCCCTCTAATGTATTTGGCCCGCGTGTGATCGTAACGGTGCCGGTCAGCTCGGCCTGGTTGGTGGCGGCGTGATATATGCCGTACGAGCCTGTGATGATTTCGCTTTTCATGGTGATCACGACGTTGTTTTTGGCTTCCAGTATATCAATCACGCGCGCGCCTTGGCTGTTATTCTTAAAGGTGGCGATGATTTCATCGGCCTCCAGCGTGTCCTGTCCGCCGGTTGGCTTTGGGCGAATAACGCGCGGGCGGCCGATCGCGATGGCGCGGCCTTCCGCTACCCAATATTCAAAGCGATCCTGCGCTGTGATGGTTTGATCGGGGGAGATGAGGCGTAGATTATCGCCCGTGATAACCGCCAGTCCCTGATCAAGATCATAGGTTGCATGATCGCCATAAGCCACGCTGGTCTGATTGGTGATTTTAACATCGCCCTCGGCCGTGAGCAAATGGATATCAATGTCTGATTTCGCGCTGCTGCGATATTTGGCGGTCAGGGTTTGCGCTGAAACACTGCTGGTGCCCTGCACCGCGAGCGTGTTTACACGGGCAATAAATTTCTGGTTCGCACGATCCCATTCCAGGCTTTTATCTGCGGTGATTTCAAGCGGGTTATTGCCTGATCCAAAGGGTGCATTTTGCGCCGCAACCGGCGGTGCAATGACCCAAAGCAGTAAAAGAGCAATGATGCAGCTGCGGCGTAAAATCACGGCGATTCTCCAGTGTTTTTTGTAGATACGGTGCGTTTTAAAACTAATTTAGCGGGGCCGGTAAATATCAGATTTTGCTTGTTATTATCACCGGTGAGGCCTTTGGATTCTATCGTGCCCTCCGGCCCATGGGCAAAGACGTCTTTTTGCGTCCAGGCGCGGTTTTCAGTGAGGTCAACATGCAGCTCTTGCGTCTCCATTTGATACCCATCATCATGTATAAGGCGCACATCACCGATCAGGAAAAGAGCCTGATCCACTTGCTCAAATTCCCCATTTTGTGAACGCACGGTAATTTTTTTACCACTATTGAGTAACAGATCTCCTGCGGGTTCTTCGAGCAGCATGAGGCTTTCATTTTTCTCGGCCTGAAAGGCGCGCCGCGCCGTGATGGTATAGGGCTGGTTTTTTTGATCAACGCTTTTAAACTGCGGATTCAAAAGCTCATTCTTGCCAATCGTTTTTGGGGCTTTTTCCGGGTCGCTGACGGGGGTGAATGAGGGGTTATTGATCGCCCCCCATGTAAAAACAATAGCAATCATGATTAAGGCTAACAGAGGAAGGGCCAGGCGTGCATGTTTGATAAAAGATGAGCTTTCAGCGCTTGGCGGTGATTTTTTCTGGGTAATTTCCCCCAGCCGTGCGCGGCGCTCAGCTTCTTGATCGCGAATATTGAAATTTTTATCGTCGCCCTGATCCATGGATGGCAGGGTATCCTAAGCCAGGCCGGCTTGCAAACAATCCTGCAGACGGATCATACCGACGAGCTTCCCCTTATCCATGACCATCAGGCTGGTGAGATATTGGCCCTTTACTTTGGTCATCAGGTCAAGCGCTTCAACTGCAAGAGCGCTTGATTCAATGGTTTTCGGCGTTTTTGTCATGATGTTGGCTGCGGTTTTTGTTAGTAAATCCGGCGCCATGTGACGCTTCAAATCACCATCGGTGATAATGCCGAGCAGATCCTTCTGGTCATTGGTAATGACCACAGCGCCCAAATTTTTATCGGTCAGCTCTAATAACGCTTGGTCCATTGTTGTTTCAGGTGACACAAAGGCCATGTCTGAAGCCATGATCATCATCTCTGCAACGCTCATCAGCTTTTGACCGAGCTTGCCGCCGGGATGGAAGATTTTATATTGCTCCGGTGTCAGTCCCATCCGCGCGAGAAGCGCTACAGCCAACGCATCACCCAAGGCCATCATCATGGTGGTCGATGTGGTGGGCGCCAGGCCGTTCGGGCAGGCTTCGGGGACTTTAGGCAGCAGCAAAAGCGTGTCGCAATGTTTTGCCAGCGTGCTACCGTCATTGCTGGTGATGGCAATCATGGTGATTTCAAAGCGCCGCGTATAGTGGATCAGGTCTGAGAGCTCTTGATTCTCACCGGAATTGGACAGCATCAGCACCACGTCATTTTCCGTGACCATGCCCATATCGCCGTGGCTGGCCTCGCCGGGATGCACAAAAAAGGCTGGCGTGCCGGTGGAGGCAAGCGTAGCGGCGATTTTACGCCCGACATGTCCGCTTTTGCCAATGCCTGCAACGATTAAACGACCGGGGTTTCCTGCAGTATTTTTCATGGCGTGAATAGCTTCAACGGCGGCGCTAAAACGCTCATCAATGCTGGTGGCCAGCTGTGTCAGGCCATCGGCCTCGGTTTCAAGAACACTGACAGCTTTGCTGATATTGTCTTGTGTCTGGTCTTGCACGCTCATGATTGGCCTTTTACTTGCAGATTAATGCTCAAAGAGATCAGAATCAGGCCAGCCTTCAAGATCAAGGTCGGCACGTACGGGGAGAAAATCAAAACATTTTCGCGCAAGATCTGTGCGGCCTTCGCGCTCCAGGCGCTTTTCAAACTCTTCAACCAGCCGGTGAAGATAAAGCACATCATTCGCGGCATATTGCTGCTGCGCTTCGTTAAGTTCTGGCGAGCCCCAGTCAGAGGATTGTTGTTGCTTATTAAGCTCGACGCCCAATAACTCGCGGCAAACCTCTCGCAGGCCGTGGCGATCAGTGTATGTACGTACAAGTTTTGAGGCTGTACGTGTGCAGAAAATCGGACCGCATTCAACGCCCAGATATTTTTTAATTACCGCAATATCAAAGCGGGCAAAGTGGAAGAGCTTTAGAGAGCCTGTATCGCTGAGCAGTTTTTTCAAATTTGGCGCATCATAGGTGTTGCGGTCAACCTGCACCAGATGCGCTGTGCCATCACCGCTTGAGAGCTGTACAAGGCAAAGTGGATCACGACCACAGCGCAAGCCCATGGTTTCGGTATCGATGGCAAGCCTGTCACTGAATGTAATATCCGCGGGAATGTCGCCCTTATGGAGTGTTATGCTCATAATTATCTTTCTCTTTATTTAATAACGTACAGTCCGCCTTCGCCTTTTAGGCTACGGCGCGACAGCCTGCTCCTATCGCACTTCTGCTCGTCTTCGCCAATGGCTTGGCGGGCCGAAGCACGAAGTGCGTAGGCTGGTGCCCAGGAAAGGACTTGAACCTTCACTCCCTTACGAGAACTACGACCTGAACGTAGCGCGTCTACCAATTCCGCCACCTGGGCCTGATAACACCATTTATGCATCTATATAAATTACACAAATTTTGTATAAACAAATATAAATACTGTGCGAATTTTAGTATCCTAGTCCGTGCGTGATGTCAAATAGTGCTGGTGCTTTTCACCGCACGGCTTTTATGGCTCGAAAAGGGGTTTACAACCGAATGAGAATTCTAATTATCGACCGTGATGATGTAAATGTTCAGCTGATTAAGGCAAAGCTGGAGCCTTTGGGCCATCAAATTGTTGTGGAGCCGAATAAAAACAAGGCGGCTGATCGTCTTGAGGAGAGCATTTTCGACGTGGTTTTGGTTGATCCCGCGCCGCTTAACGATCCCGCGCCCTTAATGGTGAATATTCGCCGCGCGGCGGGCAATTACCCCTATATTATTTTGATGTCGGCAGAGGGCGGGATGGAGCGCGTTTTAAAAAGCAGTGCTAATAATATTTTGAGCAAGCCGCTGGATATTGCGGCGCTGGATGAAAAGATTGATAATGCTAAAACGCTCATCAATTTGATCCAGCGCATTGGCAATAATGAAGAAGATTTCCCCAGTGCGGGCGGCGTGATTGCTAAATCGGCGTTTAATCAGCTGTTTCTGTCGGGCATAGACCGTGCGGGCCGGTATGCCGAGCGCACCTATATTTTGTTCATCGCCGTCAGTAATTATTTGGATATTCGCAGTAGCGAGGGAGAATATGTAGCGGATACGGCTGTGGCAAAACTAGCGCAATATCTTGTGTTACTCCGCCGTCAAAGTGATATTATCGGCCAGACAGACCGGCATGAACTTGCATTGCTGTTGCAGCGCCCGGGCTTTGATGCAGAGCCGATGGAGGCGACAAAGCGTTTTGCTGAGGCGTTGGAGGGACATAAGGCTTTAGCCACAGAAAGTGGCGGCAGCATTGAAATCACCGTTAGTCTTGTTGATTTGCCGGTTGGCTCGACAATTGAGAAATATGTGGTCATGCCGGGTAAAGAGATATTGCGGTAATGTGAGTTTGCGCAGAAACGCGCAGGATGATTTTAAAAACGCTTCAAAACTATCCCTGTCTTTCTAGCCGTATGCAGCGTCTTTGCTTGTCAGGCTATTGAGCGGGCGATACGCTTGTATGGTCGTATTTTATGCACGTATGCATGTTTTCGCCTATGGCTTTGTATTTTATGTTCACGCACAATCGATTTTATAGCTGTTTTTTGATGTTTGCGCTTCTGGTTTTCGGCGCCTCTTTTGCTGCTTATGCCGATGAAACATCGCAGCTTCAGGGTGGGGGTGCGATACCTGCTGAAGTATCTGTCGCTTATGCTCTGGGCAGCGGGGATGAGCTTCGCATAACGGTATTTGGTGAACCGAATCTGTCGGGTCCGTATACCATCAGCGATACCGGGGTGATTGCCGTGCCCTTGATCGGAGATGTGGGGCTCGGCGGTCTTGATCTACGCGCGGCAGAGCAGTTGATCATTGCTAAACTATCCGATGGCTATTTGGTAAACCCCAGCGTCTCGCTTGAGATTGCTGCCTATCGCCCCTTTTATATTCTCGGCGAAGTCCGCCGGCCCGGCAGCTATAACTATGTTGATCAAATGACGGTTCTAAAGGCAGTCGCCATGGCGGGTGGCTTAACTTATCGCGCGCGACAATCGCGCGTCAAAATCAAGCATGGCGACGGCGCAGAAAAACTGAGAGAGACCTCGGCGAAGATCAATCCCGGCGACGTCATTATGGTTGAGGAGCGGTTTTTTTAAGAGATGAATAGCGCCCCCCTCACATCCAATATGCCTCCCGCCCTTGATATGAAGGGTTCCGTTTTTGCAAATAATGCTGCGCAGCAAAATGTAGTGCGTGATGATATCGATATGCGCTCTTTGCTGCTGATGCTGTGGCGGCGGCGCAGGCTTGTGGTGGCGGTGATTATATGCGGTATGGCGCTATCGCTGTTTAGCTTGCGGGTGGTTACGCCGGTCTATAAGGCGCGCGCGGTAATTTTGGTGGAGGCGCCTTCTGCTGGTTTGGTGTCGTTGAAGAGGCCTTTGCTCGGCGGCGGCACGGGCGGCGATATCATGGGCGAGTTAGAGATTATCCGATCGCGCTCCTTTGTTGCAAAGGTTCTGAAGCGTTTGGGTGTTTATACTGACCCTACGGCGGCGCAGGATCAGGACGATTCTTCATTTAAAGCCTTATCCGTTTATGGCGCAGAATTAAAAGTCTTGCCGCCAGAGGTCGCAGACCCAGAAATCGCACAAGCCATCACAGAGTTCCAGGATGTTTTGAGTGCGCGCATTTTGCCCGGCTCTTCAGCGCTGCAAATTGAATTTAGAGCCTCTCGCCCTGATGAGGCGGCGCGGGTGGCCAATATTGTTGCCGATACATATTTGTTGCAGCGCGCGCAGCACCATCAGATTGAAAGCCAAAAATTAAAAAACTGGCTCGATGAAAAACTGGAAATTTTGCGCATTGAGCTGCGTGAAAAAGAGCTAGCGATGCAAGCTTATAAAGCTGAAATGGGGTTGATAGACGGTGCGGCAGGCACGGTGGGCGACGATCAGCTTTCGTCTCTCTATACGCAGCTTGCCCGGGCGAAAACGGATAAAGCGGCGATTCAGGCGCGGCTTTCCTATTTGGATGATGTGAGTGCGGGTAAAGCTTCGCTTGAAAGCGCACCGGAAACGTTGCGCTCTGATATTATTCGCAAATTGAAAATCGAAGCGGTGCGGTTTGAGGGCGCGATCTCTGAGTTATCAAAACGCTATGGCGCAAAACATCCTCAAATGATTAAGGCTGCGGCAGAGCTGAACGACCTCAACCGCGCCATTCGTGATGAAATGAGCAAAAGTGCTCAAGGAGCGAAGACGGATTTGACTTTAGCGGAGGCTCATATTGCATCACTTGAGGATAGTTTAGCAGAAATCAAAAATCGGAATTTCGCGCAAAGTGGTGACACGCTGGCGCTGTTGGAGCTTCGCCGAGAGGCTGAGGCGATTGGTGTTGCGCTTGAAGGGTTGATGAAAAACTATGCGCTGGCTGACCAGCGTGCGCTTTTGAATGAGGGCGCGGCGCGGATCATTTCGCACGCCGCTGTGCCGACCAGCGCAGCATTTCCTAATAAGAAGCTGATTTTGGGGCTTGGCACAATGTTATCTGTTTTTACGGCGCTGGCACTGGCGCTTCTATTTGAAAAGATGGACACCAGATTGCGCAGCGCGCGGCAGCTCGAGACTGTTTTCAAATATCCATGCATTGGTCTTATTCCAACGTTGAAGGGCTTTAAACCGGGGCCAGAGATGGCGGATTATCCTTTGCGTCATCCGGCGTCTGGACTGGCGGAGGCGGTGCGCAGTCTGCGGATGCATTTGAAGCTTAACCTTACGAAGACAGAAGATCAGCCGGCGAAGGTCATGGCTATTACCTCCTCCTTTGCCGGAGAGGGGAAGACGACCCTGTCTGTTTGGCTCGCGCGTTTGGCTGCGAAATCTGGCGAGCGGGTTATTTTGGTTGATATGGATTTGCGCCGGCCAAATGTTCACAAAACACTGGGGCAGCCAAATGATGTGTCTGTGGCGGAGCATCTCGCGGGAAAGGTAACGCTTGAGCAGGCCATTCACAAAGATGAGAAGAGCGGTGCAGATGTTATATTTGCGCGCGCCGCGCCGGGCAGCGCGCTGGATTTAATGGTCTCTGATGCATTGGTCAAGCTGGTTGAGGCATTGCGAGAGCGGTATGATCTGGTTGTTTTGGACACGCCCGCATGTTTGGCCGCCACCGATACACGCTTTATCGCCAAGACGGTTGATCATTTACTCTATGCTGTGGGCTGGAACGCCGCGCCGCAAGAGGCTGTTGAGAACGGCGTAAAGCAATTTTCACATCTGGATGTGCAATCTTTATCTTTTGTCCTGACGAATGTTGATGTTAAAAAATACGTCCGTTATGGTTACGGCGATAGTGTGTATTACGATGAACGATATGCGGATATGAAGGGTTAGTGTTTTAAAGCTGCGCCTTTGATGCATTGTGGCAAGGATTACTCGGTTTGTTTTCATTAATGATGAAGGATAAAAGGGCAGCGGCCCTTATTTTTGTGGCAGCGATTGCCGTCGTCTCCATCGTGCTCGGATTATATTTAATTTTGGTGCAGGACGTTAGGACTAAAGCTTCATGGAGCGCAAACATCGGCGCGCTCTATTTTGCACAATCCAGCAAGCAGGGCTTTGCCGGGGACGCAGCAGACGAATTTTTGGACAAGGCGTATGATGCGCATATGAAGGCTGTTGAGATTTCGCCATATGATGCCGGCCTGTGGGTGCGTGCGGCCTACGTTGTTGCGGTTAAAGAGCAAAACGCTGATCAGGCGTTTTTAGCGCTGGATATTGCACAAGCACTTGCGCCAGAAACAGCGCTAAAAATTGCGCAGCATCGCAAAAAAATTGTGCAAGAGCTCGAACGCAGGCAGGGGCGTTAATATGCAGGAAATCCAAAAAATAGAGCTGCCGAGCGCGCGCATTTTTAATGCTGCTTTTTTGCTCAGCGTTGTTCTTCTCAGCGTGTTTCCACAGGGCACAAATACGATTGGTTTGGTGGGGCTGATCTGGGGTGTTTTGGCCTTGATGCGCAGCGCGTGGTTCATGGAAACTCTGTTTAAAACCCAGCGCGGAACAGTGCGCAGCCGGCTTCTACCATGGATTATCCTCAGCGGGATGGAGCGCCGCCAGCGCACAATCATGGCCAAGCGTGCGTACCGTATTTTTAATGGTGCATTCTTCTATTGGTTTGTTTGCGCTGGGCTTTATACATTGACGATGATTTTAGGCACCATTAAGCCTGATCTGACTTTGGCAGAGCAAAATGCTGCGCCGCTTATTGCAGAGTTTTTTCAGACGCAAGGCATAACCGGTGACACTCACGATGCGGCGCATGTGCAAAATATGTTGATGGCTTTGGGGCTGCATGTGGTTATTGGTCTAGCTTTTTTTATGGCCCATAGCTTCGCGTATACATCGCATAAATCCAGAAAACTTTGGCTTGGCCCTGTTACCTTATTTGTGGTGATGCTCATTGCGTACGGCGTTTTATATGAATTTCAGAGCTTATCATGGCCGAGCGGCGCGGTGCTTTATATGGTTCTGGCGGGTGCGGTGCCGGGGTTTATTTTTGCGCGCATTGCGTGGAGAAGCCGCTCAGTGCGGCGGCGCTATGCGGCGCTTGGTCTATTTTGTCTCGCGGCAATGCTGCTCTCCAATATGGTGATCGCGCTTCCGCCGACCGCTGGGGTATTATGGCTGTGTGGCTGGGTGAGCGTGTCTGTTTTATGGGTGCGGGCGCTGGGCGATGAGTCTAAAAAATACATGCTCTACCAAATGCAGCCTGTAAAAACCAAGAAATAGGAAAATATTCCTTGACGTTATAATAAAAGTTTCTTATATTGGCGATACAAACACCCAAAATCCATCTTATACGCTCCGCTTTTTGCCGGGGCGTTTTTTATTTTTAAGGAGAAAAACAATGCCTACATTTCTACCAGAAGATTCAAACGACAATCCCATCCCGGCGCTTCGCCTTAAAAATAGCGGCGCGCACGCGATTGCTACATCGGCCTCTTCCGCCCGAAATTCAAGCGCTTTTGATGCTGATACGCGCGTGATCAGCCTGTATGCAACTTCGCCTGCCTATGTGGCGTTTGGTGATTCAAGCGTGACAGCGTCCAGCAGTGATCATTACTTCCCGGCTGGTGTTTATTATGATGTGGCGATTGGCGGCGAAAAAACAAAACATAACACTCATGTCGCCGCGCTGCGCGTTGATGCAAATGGTTCTCTTTATATTTCTGAGAAAGAGTGAACTTCTAGGCCATTTATCGAAGAACGTCGATACGGTCTTAAAACTAAACCGCGTTGCTGCGTGATTTCAGGGCGGTGGTGATGGTGCCGTCATCCAGATAGTCCAGCTCCCCGCCCACCGGCACGCCGTGTGCTAGACGCGTCACCTTGATCGCGGCCGTATCGAGCTGGTCGGCGATGTAATGCGCCGTGGATTGCCCATCGACGGTCGCGCTAAGAGCCAGGATAATTTCTTGAAACGCGCCGTTTTCGCTGCGCTCCACCAATTGCCTAATCCGTAGATCGCTTGGCCCAATACCGTCCAGCGCAGATAACAGCCCGCCCAGCACATGGTATGGCCCCTTAAACGCATTTGTCCGTTCAATCGCCCAGAGGTCACTGACCTGCGCTACAACGCATAGCGTGTGCTGTTCACGACGATCATCGGTGCAAATGCTGCACGGATCATGCATGTCGAGATTGCCACAAATGCTGCAGTCTTTGATGTTCTCTGCTGTGTCTTGTAAGGCTCTAGCGAGGGGCAGCATCACGCTCTCCCGTTTGGCCAGTAAATGCAGCGCGATTCGGCGCGCCGAACGATTACCCAATCCCGGCAGGCTAGAGAGCATTTTGATCAAATTATGCAGCGGGCCTTCATTCATGATTAGTTATTGAATCTCTGTTGCCCGCGATTTGGGTTTTTATAGACAAATAAGTTTGAGGCATGCGTGATTCCGGTCTTCAGATAAAACAGCTCCACCTCTGTGATCAATCCTTGTGCGTCCTTAATCCGCCATTTTTTGAGCGTTAGCGGTTCTTCGCTAAAGCCCAGCGTCAGCATCCCGGCTTCTGGATCAGAGGATTGCACAATATCTGCCTGTAACAAATCTCCGCCGCGCCTCATTTCTTTGACGATTAAATCACCGGATAGCTCAAGCCCATCACGCAGGATAAAATCCGCCAATGTCTGACCGATCGGCGCGTTGGATTGTTCCTCTAATTGCGAATCATAGAAATAAATGAAAAACCCGTCCGCTACGACAAAATCCTCAATCGGGTAATCATATTCGAACCGTAATTTCCCGGGACGATCCAGATAAAATGTCCCCACCAGCTGCGTTCCATCATGTGTGGTCTGCACAAAGCGCGCCTGTGCGGTGGTTAGATTGTTCAGATAAGTCTCGATTTTCCTGGTTTGCGCCGGAACATCACTCACATCTTCCGCCTGTGCGGGCACGGCGATAAAAATCATGCATATGAACAGGAATAAAAATCTCATCAGTCTGCTTTCAAAAGAGTGTTTATAAGTCTTATACGTACATAGGGCGTTTACCCTTTGAAATCCAGAATTTTTATAAGATTTAAAAGTAGTGGAACCGGGCCCACTCTCCTCTAAACCCTCGTTTTGAAACAAAAAACGTCGGGCCCGCTTGGTGTAAAAAAGTGGGCCTAGTGGATTTACAAAGTGGCCCCGCTTTTATAAAGCCCTAAACGTCACTGAAATCCTGGATCAGCACTTCACGTTTTCCGGTCGCTGTGGCTTTGGAGATTACGCCTTGGCGTTCCATTTCCTCAATGATCGATGCGGCGCGGTTATAGCCGATTTTGAGGTAGCGCTGCACGAAGCTGGTCGAGGCTTTGCCTTCACGTGCAACGAGCGCGACAGCTTGATCGTACAGCTCATCCACATCGGAGCCGCCGTCAGCGCTGCCAAATAATGCGCCCATAACCTCGCTATCGCCAAAATCACCACCTTCGGTGACGTCATTTAAGTATGCGGGCTCAGCCTGCGCGCGCAGAAAGTTGGTGACGTGCTCGACATCTTTGTCCGAGACAAACGGCCCGTGAACGCGCGTGATGCGCCCGCCCGGCGCCATATAGAGCATGTCGCCCATGCCGAGCAATTGTTCCGCCCCGCCCTCGCCCAAAATTGTGCGGCTATCGATTTTTGAGGTCACGGCGAAGGAAATCCGCGTGGGAAAATTGGCTTTGATCACGCCGGTGATTACATCAACAGACGGGCGCTGCGTGGCCATGATCAGGTGCAGTCCGGCGGCGCGCGCCATTTGCGCGAGGCGCTGGATCGCGCTCTCAACATCCTTACCGGCGACCAACATCAAATCGGCAAATTCGTCAACCACGATCACGATATAGGGCAGCTCGCTCATATCCATGGGTTGGTCTTCAAAGGTCGGCCTGCCCGCTTCATCAAAGCCGGTTTGCACCTTCTTCATGATCGTCTCGCCCCTTTTGGCGGCTTCGCGCATGCGCTGGTTATAGCCCTCGATGTTGCGCACGCCGAGTTTCGACATGGCGCGGTAACGCTCCTCCATCTCATTGACCGCCCATTTCAGGGCGACCACGGCCTTGCCCGGCTCTGTCACAACGGGGGAGAGGAGATGCGGAATATCGTCATAGACGGACAGCTCCAGCATCTTTGGATCAATCATAATGAAGCGGCATTTTTCCGGCGGGTGATGATAGAGCAGCGAGAGGATCATTGTGTTCACTGCAACAGATTTACCCGACCCGGTTGTACCCGCGACCAGCAGGTGCGGCATCTTCGCCAGATCCGCCATGATCGGCTGCCCGCTGATATCCTTGCCCAGAATGAGGGGCAAATTGGCTTTGGTTTGCTGGAAGTTTTTGGACGCGATCAGCTCTTGCATAAACACGATCTGGCGGGTTGTGTTCGGCAGCTCAATCCCGATCACGTTGCGCCCCGGCACGACTGCGATACGCACGGAAATCGCGGACATAGAGCGCGCAATATCATCGGCCAGCGAAACCACGCGGCTGCTTTTTACACCGGCTGCGGGCTCCAGCTCATAGAGCGTCACTACAGGGCCGGGATGAATGCTGGTGATCTCGCCCTCAATGTTAAAATCAGCCAAAACATTTTGTAAGAGCTCCGCATTTTTGCGTAGCGCATCTTCGTTCATGTGCGGCGTTTGTGTGGTGTCGGGCAGGTCCTCGATCAGGCTGATCGCGGGCAGCTCCCACTCACCATTGTCATTGAGATTAAAGCGCTGTTGCGCCGGGCCTTGGTGTTTTGCCGGCTGTTTGCTTCTTTTCTGTGGTGTGACGACGGGAATGGACGTCGGTGCGGTTTGTTGCTGCGGCGCTGCGCAGGGTGCTGGTGCTGGCGGTGTGTACGGCTCTTCGCTGGTGATCACGGGCGCTGTTTTAATCTTTTGTGCTTTCAGCACTCTAAATTTTTCAAAAAACCCGAGTGTGTTTCCGGCATATTTTGGTTCATTATAATGCTGCACCCAACTGATGAAGGATGCGCCTGCGCTATAGATAAATAGCGCAGTGCTGATGATTGCCACCTTGGCGCTGTAGAATGTATGCTGCAATTCTTTGCGCGTGACTGCTGCAGCAAAAATGAAACTCGCCAGACCAATAGCGCTAGCTAGTGCGGGCATGCCAATGACACCAAGCGCTGATGAAATGTCATTCAGTCGGCCGAGTAATAATGTGCCGGCGCTGCTGCCCAGATAAGGATGCACGGTCCAGCCATGGGATGGAATTTGTGCAAAGGCGATGGAAAAGGCTACGGATGAAATAAGCAGCGCCGCAATGCGCGCCCAAAGGGGATTGATTTTTTGCCGGCGAAATGCGCGCAGGCCCCAAATGATCAAACCAAAGGACAGTGCAAATCCCCCGATGCCTAGCGTTTGCAGTAAAAGATCAGACACCCATGCACCTTTTGCGCCGCCCCAATTGGCGATGTCGGCGTTTCCTGCCGCGCTGGCGGTGTTCCAGGATGGGTCCTGATGATCATAGCTCATCAGCGCGATCAACATAAACAGGCCACCGATCAGAAAGAGAGAGGCGAAGATATCAACCAAACGCCGCGCTAAAAAAGCTTGTGCCCAGATAGGCAGAAACGAGAAGGATGTGGCCTTCTTTTTTTTCATGCTTGTTTTCGATGCTGTGCGCCGTGGTGAGCGTTTTACTGTGCGTGTGCGAGCCATGGTGAAATCAGTATGTAAGAGTATATGCCCGAGCGGGCGGCGGAGAGAATCTCCAATGATGCTTTAAGGATACAAAGCTTTGGTCATAAACACAAGGGATAGCTGCGTTTGCGGTTAAAAATATGGTTTGATGTGTTGTCTAAACTGTAACGCTTAAATAGGGCTTAGTCTAGAAAGTGGAGTTAATCCAAAATGCCAAGTGGGTCTTGCATGACCAAATCGCCGATTTGATCGTAAACATTAGCATTTTCGTTCATCTGCTCTTTGATGGGCTCATTTTGTTCAGCCAGCGTGCGGAAAAAACTCGCGGCGTCTTTTAACAGGCGTCCGGCAAGCTCTGAATGTTTTGTACCATTGGCTTCGCCCTGGGGCTGCTGCGCAATTAAACCGGCCATTTGCTCAAACACACCGGCATTTTCATTCATCTCATCCTTGATATCTTCGTTTTGTTCAGCCAGGTTTTTAAAGAATCCTGCGGCATCGACAAGAAGTTTTCCAGAGAGTTCAGCGTGGGTCGGCATGTGGTTGGTCCTTATTTCATGTTTAATACAGGAACCTTAGCATAAAAAAGGCTTCATTTGGCAAGGGCAAAGTTTGGCCGCTTAGATTGTCCGTATATTTAAATAACGTTAGTCTTTCTAGATGTTTTTGCGAAAGGAATGCGCTGGATAGGCGCCCAGGACTTTAACATCCTTGGCATAAAAGCTCAGCTCCTCGAGGGCCAGCTTGAAGGCTTCACTTTCAGGATGCCCGGCCACGTCACAGTAGAATTGTGCGGCTTGGAACTCTTCGTCTACGTATGACTCTAGTTTGGTTAGGCTTAATCCGTTAGTCGCAAAGCCACCAAGAGACTTATACAGGGCAGCCGGTATGTTGCGAACTTCAAAGAGCAAGCTCGAAATGGTGGTTATGTTTTTGGCAGGGATTAGCGGTTCTGGCGAAAGTGTGAGAAAGCGCGTGGTGTTGTGATGTTCGTCCTGTACGCTTTCTTCTAGAATCTCTAGACCATAAATTTCCGCTGCTAATGAAGATGAAATTGCGCCGTGCTCTTTATCTTTAAGCGCTGCGACATACTCCGCCGCGCTGGCCGTATCGGCATGTACGTGCGTATTTAGGCCAAGTGCTTTGATCAATTTTCGACATTGCGGCAATGCGTGAATGTGCGAGTATACGTGCTTTAGATTGTCTTTTTTGGCGCCTTTGGGGCCAAGCAAACAATGGTTGATTGGTTGGAAATGTTCACCGATGATGAATAAGTCACCAGCCTGCATCAAATGATGAACATCGGCCACGCGCCCTGCGATGGTATTATCTACCGGAATCATGGCTAAATCTGCACGCCCATCCAAAACGGCAGAAAAAGCATCATCAAAAGCATTGCAGGGAAGTGTTTCCAAATCAGGGAAAACGGTCCGGCAAGCAAGGTCTGAATAGGCGCCCAGAGCGCCTTGGAAGGCAATTTTTTTGTAACGTTTAGACATTTATGTTTTTACATCCTCTCATTTAATTTGGAATGATTATAAACAAATGGCATATCTGTGTCGACAATGTGCTCGATATTCGGTATTTTCTAAGAGTAAGATTTATCCACCCTATACATAGTGACATGCCCCATGAATAACCTTGAATTTAATAAAATCTTTGCCGCCCTTCTCGTCGCCGGGATAACCGTGATGTTAGGCGGGTTTATCGCTGAATTGTTGATGTATCCGCATGAGCTTGAAAAAAATGCGGTTGAGATCGATGGTGGTATAATTGCAAGCACGGCGGTGGCTGGTCCGGTTGGTCCCGATCCGATCCTTCATCTTATTGCGACGGCCGATGTGGTCAGGGGCAAAAAGCTTTCCAAGGCGTGCGTGGCCTGTCACTCCTTTGATAATGGCGGCCCGCGTAAGGTTGGCCCGAACCTCTATGGTATGGTGGGCGGTCCGAAGGCCGCCAAGGGCGGGTTTGAATATTCATCGGCTATGCGCGAAGCGGGCGGCGCATGGAGCTATGAGGATTTAAACGAATTTCTCTGGAAGCCGAAGAAGGCGATGCCAGGGACAAAAATGAATTATATTGGTTTGAAAAAACCAGCCGATCGCGCTGCGATAATTGTATGGCTTAGAGATCAGGGCAGCAGCTCTTTCCCACCGCCATCCGCATCAGAAGTTGCGGCTGAGGCCGCGCAAAATGTTCAACCTGAAGCAGGTGATGAGATTGAGACTCTAACCGCAATAGAGCCAAGTGCCGGTGAAATTGCGCCAGGCGCTATGCAATCTGAGGCTGCGCAAGAAGCGGCCTTTGTTGAGCCGGAAGCGGGCGCTGACATGCCTGGTGATGCTCCTCAGGCTTCTTCAGACGAGGTTACCGTAGAGGGCGTAGAGGGCATGGCCGAAGATGTTCCAAAAGCGATCGATGATCTCGGTGAATTTTTGGACGATGTTATGCCGGACGCTGAATAAATTGCGTGCGCGCAGCTAGTTCTTTTTGGTCCATCCTGATTCGCTTTGTTGCCAATAGGTCATCTCGTGATCACCATCTTGATGGGCTTTCCAGTGGGTGCGTGCCTGCGTTACGGCCCCTTGGTCGCGTCCATCAAACACTTCACAACAGAGTGAAAACTGATCCAGAATCTCCGTTTGTGTGCCTTGCGTTAAAATGAGCACATCTGCACCATTGGGATTTTCGTCTGCGGCGGTGATCCAAATTGGTTGCTGTTCCGCACGGCCGTCTTTGGCGGCGCCATGCGGCAGAAAGCTGTTCGGATCATAGCTCCATAAATGATCATTCAGGCGCGCGGCGTCTTTGTCATTGGCCGCACGGATAACGATGCGGCGACCATTTTCATAGGCTTTTGAAACCAGAGCAGGCAAGGCTTGCTCTAATGTTTGGCGCTCTAGATGGTAAAATCTGATCTCTGTCATGTTTGTGCGTCTTTATCGGTTGTTTGCGGGGGATAGAGATGGTTGCGGCCTTTATAGTCTTCTATGCTGTACGTGGTGCCGTCCTTCAGCGCTTCAATATAGCACGGATTGATCGGCACCTTGCCGTCGCCGCCGGGGATATCGAGCATATAATGTGGCTGGCAAATGCCGGAAACGCGGCCCAAAAGCTTACGCATAATGGCTTGCCCCTCTTTTATCGAGAGGCGGAAATGGCTGGTGCCCGGCGCGAAATCCGGGTGATGGAGGTAATAAGGCTTAACGCGCAGCGTGATCAGCTTGCGGAACAATGTCTCCAGCGTTTCAGCGCTATCATTCACGCCCTTAAGGAGCACAGATTGTGAGAGCAGGACGCACCCAGCTTTGTGAAGCTTGCTTAAGGCGAGTTCAACTTCCGGCGTGATTTCATTGGCATGGTTGATGTGAACGGCCATATATACGACTTTTTGACGCGTGAGCGCGGCGCAGAGCGCGTCCGTGATTTTATTCGGCGCGGCGATGGGGATACGGCTATGGATTCTGATCACTTGTACGTGCTGTATGTCTTCCAGTGCATCCATGATTTGCTGAAGCATACGGGGAGAGACCATCAGCGGATCACCGCCGGTGAGAATTACTTCCCAAATCTCTGTATTGGCGCGGATGTAATCCAGAGCGTCCGAAAGCTCGCCGGGTGTTAAAACGCCCTCGCCCGGGCCGACCATTTCGCGGCGAAAGCAGTAGCGGCAATAAACCGCGCAGACATTGCTCAGCTTTATTAATACGCGATCAGGATAGCGATGAACGATGCCCTTTACCGGGCTGTGGCGGTCATCGCCAATCGGGTCATGGTTTTCCTCTGGCAGGATTTTCAGCTCCTGATCCTGCGGGATATATTGTTTGGCCACTGGGTCGTTATCGACGGTGCCAGTGATTGTACGTTTGATCTGATCGGTGATTTTATAGGTGTAGCGCTTGAGCAGCGCAGGGGCAGTGCCTCCCTCCTTGCCTTTTACATAATGCAAATCAGAAGAAATAGCATCATGAGGCGTTGCGTGCGGAGAAGGGCTGTGCAGTTTGGTTGGGGAAGGGCGCTGTGTGGTGGTTTGTTGTGTTGCCGCCGTTTGTTTAATTTTACGCATCAGGCTTCATAGTGATCTTGAATTAATTTATCGAGCACACGTACACCAAAGCCGCTGCCAAATTTTGGTGTGGTGGGTTTGTCCTGTTTGGACCAGGCTGTGCCGGCGATGTCCATATGCGCCCATGGCGTGCCGTCTTCGACGAAGTGCTCAAGGAAACCCGCGGCGGTGCAGGCCCCGGCGAAGCGGCCGACATTGCCCAAATTTTGCAGGTCAGCGACCTGGCTTTCCATCTCGGTTTTCCACACGGGATCAAGCGGCATGCGCCAGAGTTTTTCGCCTGTATCCGCGCTGGCTTGCTCCATTTGGTCCCAGAGCTTGTTGTCATTAACGAACGTCCCACAATATTCATGACCGAGCGCCACCATCATCGCGCCGGTAAGGGTGGCCAGATCAATGATAAAGAGCGGTTTGTACTTCTCCTGTATGTATGTCAGGCAGTCTGCGAGGACGAGGCGGCCTTCCGCATCGGTATTTAAAACCTCAATCGTTTTCCCGGCGTAGGAGGTGATGATATCACCCGGCCTGTACGCGTTGTGAGAGGGCATGTTTTCGGCGAGTCCGACGATTGCGACAATATTCACTTTAGCTTTACGCAGGGCGATGGCCTTCATTGCGCCAACGACAGCCGCGGAGCCGCCCATATCCATCTTCATTTCATCCATGCCTGCACCGGGCTTTAATGATATACCGCCTGTATCAAAGGTTACCCCCTTTCCCACCAGAGAAACTGGCCGGTCGGTTTTTTTAGATTTTGGAACGCCATTCCAGCGCATAATCACCATGCGAGGCTGACGCTCTGATCCTTTTCCAACGGCCATAATCGCGCCCATGCCGAGCTTGGTCATCTTCTTTTCATCAAGCACCTCAACCTCAACACCAAGGGGTTTAAGCTCGTCTTTAATGATCTGCGCGTACGCCTCTGGATAGAGCGTATTGGGCGGTTCATTAACCAAATCACGCGCAAGAAACACGCCCTTGTTAATATGGTTTAGTGTTTGGAAAAGCGATTTTGCCTTTGTGTGTACGTCTCCCGCCATTGTGATTTTGGATAGCGGCTTTTTCTCAGATTTCTTTGTTTTGTATTTGGTGAAGCTGTAGGCGCGCAGCTCTATCCCGTTTAGGATATGGGCGCTTAAGACCTCGAGCTTTATGGTTTTGAGCTTTGGTAGGGCATCAACCATTACCGCAACGCTTTGCGCGCCGGCTTTGTCCAGGCTGAGGAACAGCTTGCCGCCCGCAGTTTCTGCCTTAATAGGGTCAATATCCTTGAAATCGCCAAGCCCCAGGCACACAACGCGCGCAAAGTCACTTTTTGTTGGCAAAGTAATGGTGAATGTTTCGCCGAGGTCAGCTTTAAAATTCGCCTCGTTTGAAAGTGCGTGCTTGATCAGGCCACCGGCTTGTTTATCAAGAGCCACACCGCTTGCCGTTAGTTTTTTCTCTTTGGTGAGAAAAATAACAGCCGTGTCGGCTTTGCTTTTAAGCGATTTTGCGAAGGAAAAAGTTAGGCTCATGATCGGTCAGCTCTTTTGTTTATTGGTTTCGAGGCTCAATATACGTTATAAACGCTTTAGTATTTTTGGCCAGAGCGAAAAAGCAGGAATAATGAAGATTTTTGATTGGTACATGTTCAAAAACTTAGGCATAGCCACAATTTTTGTGTCTGTGATTTTGGCGAGCGTGATTTTTCTGACGCAATCTCTGCGGTTTTTGGAGTTGGTGATTGAGTCTGGCGCTTCTAGCGGTGCATTTTGGGGGCTGACGTTGCTCGCTCTCCCGCGCTTTTTTGAAACCATTATGCCGCTTTCGCTGATGGCGGCTATTTTGTTTGTTTATAACCGCATGACGATGGATTCGGAGCTGGTGGTTATTCGCTCCGTTGGGTATTCGCCCGCAGCCCTGGCGCGGCCGGCCATTATTTTGGGGCTGATTGTCACCGTCTTCCTGTGGGGTATGACGATGTGGGCGGCGCCGAAATCGCTGGCGAATATGCAGCAGATGCGCCAGGAGGTTAAGGCGCAGTTTTCGTCCTTGTTGTTTCGTGAAGGGGTGTTTAATCAGGCCGGGAAGGGGTTGACAGTCTATATTCGTGAGCGCGGTGATGAGGGCGAGCTGAGAGGTTTGATGATCCATGATAGCCGTGATAAAGCGCAGCTGCCGTCCACTATTCTTGCCAAGCGCGGCACGATTATTGGCAATGAAGCTGGGCATCAGGTGCTGGTTTATGACGGAACACGCCAGGAATATGACCCCAAAACCGATACGCTGCGGCGTTTGAACTTTGAGCGCTATACGATTGAATTGCCTGATGGCGGTCCTGTACGTATGCGCTGGCGAGAGCCGGATGAGCGGACGATCATGGAGCTTTTGAATCCCGATTTAACCAGCGCGCGCGATGTGAAAAATTTGCGAGAATTTAAAATAGATCTTCATCGCCGCATTGTTGCGCCGCTGCTGGCGTTGGTGTTTGCGGTGGTTTCGTGCTGTGCATTGCTGGTTGGGCCATTGGATAGGCGCGGGCAAGGGCGGCGCATGATCGGCGCTATTTTATCTGTGGTGTTTATTCAGGGCTTGTTTTTGGCGGTCTTTAATTTGGCGCGCGTGCATGATTGGGCTTTGATCTTTATGTATGCGCTAATTTTTGGACCTTTATGTTTCTGTACGTTTTTGATTAGCGGCCTTGGCGATAATTTTAGACGCAGCATGTTTTATACGGCGGGTGAGCAGCCTGCCCGGGGGGCGTCATGAAAATCAGTGCAACGCTAAGTCGGTATTTGGCAAAATCCTATATCATAAATGTCCTTGTGTTGTTTTCAGCGCTGCTTGCGGTGGTTTATTTGTTCGATACGGTAGAGCTTATCCGCCGCGCTGCCAAGAGCGATGATATACCGCTCTCGCTTGTGCTGCAGATGGGGCTTTTGAAATTGCCGGAGGTTGGGCAGCTTCTCTTTCCGTTCGGCATTTTGTTTGGTGCGATGGTCACGTTTTGGCAGCTGACGCGCCGTCATGAGCTGATTGTGATGCGCGCGGCGGGCTTTTCAGTGTGGCAGTTTTTAACGCCCGTTATTGTTGTGACGCTGGCTATTGGGTTTTTGCAAATGATGATTATCAACCCGATTGGGGCGCTGCTCGTGGGGAAATATGAACAGCTTGAAAACACGTATCTGAAGCATCAGAGCGATGAAATCGCGATTTTTCAAGAGGGGTTATGGCTGCGTCAAAAAAGTGATTTGAGTGAAGCTGGTTACGTGATTTTGCATGCGCGGCGTATCGAGCCGCCTTGGACGCTCAGCCAGGTGACGGTTTTCTATTTTAACGCAGCGGATGAATATGTGCAGCGGATGAACGCAAAAACGGCGACGTTGGAGCCTGGGCGCTGGCTGTTCCGCGACACTGTTTTTTATGCGCAGCAAGGCAATGATGTAGAGCAGCCGATATATGCTATGGCGACCCACTTAACAGCAGAAGATGTGGAGGAGAGCTTTTCTTCGCCGGAAACTATGTCGTTTTGGCATTTGCCTGCTCACATAAAAACGCTTGAGGATACGGGATTTGATGCTCATCGTTTGAGGGTTCATTATCAGAATCTTCTGGCGCAGCCATTGCTATTTGTGGCGATGGTTTTGCTGGCCGCTAGTGTGTCTATGCGCCAGCCGCGTAGTCGTGGGACGTTGATCTTGATCAGTTCTGGTGTTTTTATTGGGTTTATTGTTTTCTTTATGTCCAGCTTTTTGCAAGCGCTGGGTGCATCACAGCAAATTCCTGTGATTTTAGCTGCATGGTCTCCGGCCTTGATCTCGCTATTCCTCGGCCTAAGTGTTATGATGAGCCTCGAAGACGGGTAAGATAGATAAAATTTGAAATGAAACTTTACCCCCATTAATCTTCTGGTAAGGCATTCATGGTCTACTGGATGGGCGAAGAGGGATTTCGCGCCACACTGCGTTATAAAATCATATAAAAATGAATTAAGACATTGACTTGGGAGCTAATATCACACAGATATTAAGGGTTAAAGCTATGAATAAAATAGGCGTATATCGCGCGAAAAAAGAGATACATATGAAGAATACTATATCTAAGCTGGTTTTTTTGGTTGGCGCATCCTTTGTGATGGCGTCGTGTGGTAGCGCGCAAGACACAAAAATTAATGTCGGTGGCATTGAAATCCACGATCCTTTTGAGGAAACAAACCGCAGCATTTTTGCGTTTAACAGCGCTGTTGACGATGCCGTTATTCATCCGATTATTGAGGGGTATCGCTATGTTGTGCCAGAGCTGGCGCGCACTGGTCTGCGGAATTTCCTTCGTCATTTAAAAAGCCCTATGAGGCTTGCCAATCAGCTTTTACAGGGTGATCTGGATGGTGCGGGCACTGTTGTTATACGCACTGTTGTAAATACCTTTGTCGGCGTTGGTGGTCTCTTTGATGTTGCCGGGTATGAGGGCATTGAATATGAGCCGGAAGATTTTGGTCAGACGCTCGCCGTTTGGGGTGTTGATCATGGCGCTTATATGGTTGTGCCGTTCTTTGGCCCCGCATCTGTGCGTGATGGTACGGGCTTCGTTGTTGATGCATTTGCAGATCCCCTGCGCTGGTATGCAAACAATATTGACGAGGAAGAATGGTATTATATTAAGGCTGGGCTTGATTATTTGAACTTGCGTGATTCTTTAATGGATGTCCTGCGTGACCTTGATTCCAGCTCGATTGATTATTATGCTGCTGTGCGGAGTGCGTACTATCAAAATCGTGATGCGATGGTTAAGGACCAAAGCAGTGAGCGACTTTCTAGCAGCGCTTCTGTAGTTGAAGAAGGTTATGGTTGGGATGACTATTAAGACTGTTTTCTCTTTCGCACTTTTATCGTCGGCGCTTGGGCTATTAAGCGCGCCGTCTTATGCGCTTTCTCCGGCATCACCGCAGGTGGTGAGGCAATCATCATCAATCATTTTAGCGGCGGCGAGTGACAAAACCATTAAGGGCGCTGAAGTCTTTATCAGTGCTGTGGCTGAGCGCGGTATAAGCTTTCTCGATGGTGAAGAGCTCTCACAAGAACAGCGCGAGAAAGAGTTTAAAAAATTACTAAGCGACAGCTTTGATATGGAGACCATTGGCCGCTTTGCCTTGGGACGCTATTGGAGAACAGCCAGCCCGGCGCAGCAAAAAGAATATCTGAAGCTCTTTAAACAGATGGTGGTTGAGGTTTATGCGTCGCGCTTTAGTGAATATGGCGGCCAGAAGCTAGAGATCAAAAGCGCGCGCGCAGAGGGTAAATCTGATGTGCTTGTGACATCCATCATTAAGGGTGGTGAGCCAGAGGTTCGGCTTGATTGGCGCGTACGATATAAAAATGGTCGATATAAAGTTATAGATGTCGTTGTCGCGGGGGTCAGCATGGCGCTGACGCAGCGCTCTGATTTCTCATCGGTTATTCAGCGCGGCGGCGGTAGCGTTGATGTGCTGTTGGCTGAGCTTAAGAAATAACTTAGACCGCTTTCTCTCTCTCATAATATTGTGAACATATAAAGGGTTAGCCAAGCGCGGCCAGCGCGCCGCCCTGCACCTGTCCGGTGGCGAGAACGGCGCCGCTATAGGTTTTCTGTGTCACTTGACCGGCAGGATCACCCGCACCTTCCTGGAAGGTCTTTGTGGCGTTACCGGCCCACCGCAGAATGGTGTTTGGAATATGATCAATAAGCTTAAAACAGCCAATGCCGATCATATAAACAATAATCACATACATAGCGGTGAAGAAGAATTGATCAATCGGTCCGCGGGCAGAGTCAATGCTCACACCTTCTATACCTTCGGTAACGGCGCCATGATCAAATCCGGTTGTATTTTGCACGATGAGCTCGAACAGGCCGTCATTAAGGACAGTGACCAGCGCACTAAAAATCGCGATGCTGGACAGCAAACCAAAGAGGATCAAAATAGGGCGCAGGAAAATCTCAAAGATCAGAAAATACCCATTGACCGCGGCCGGTCCGCCAATACCTTCACCATCGATTTTAATATGGGCCAGCGCCCAAAGCGGCATGGCAACAATAGCTTCAAAGATGCTTTTGATCCAGCCGCTGACGGCAAAAATGAAATAGATGAAGGGCAGGAAGGGGAGCACGTAATACATGACGAAGCTCATCGCCAGCGTCGCAGTGCCTATGGTTTTAAGAAAACTGGCGGCGGCTTTACCAAGCTGCCCCGGGAAGGTGTTGGCGGATTGTAAAAGCATTTCACCAGGCAAGCCAAGCGCAATATTGCGCACCGAGGCCTCCATCATCGATTTCCCCAGCGCGCTGAGCTGCGCCAGAGGATGAATGTCGGTGTTGCGGCGCATTTCAAAAATGGCGCTTGTTCCGAAAATAGCATTTACAAAATCGACAAAAATATTACCCGTTATCCGGTCATCATCACCCCAAACTTTAAAGGCGGCATACATGGCGGATGCAATCTGTTCATCACCCTCGCGCCGAAAGCGCACTTTTTGATCATCAGGCAGGACAGGATCAAAAACGGCGAGCATGTCACTAAAATCGTTTGTGGCTGTGCGCATGTCCTTAACGGCCTCCATCACATGCGGATAATCCTTTGGCTGAGGCGTGTTTTGTACGACATTAGCTATGTCACCGTTCAGCTCGGCAATGCGGTTGTACCACAGCGCCGCGCCGACCCAGCCCTTGGATTCAAGGCGGCCATTGATATCCCAGTCCTGTCCGACCTGCTGGGCGATGAGCGCTTGCAGTTCGCTCCTTATCCTTTCCTCAAACCGCGTTAAAATAGCAACGGTGAAGGCTTTGTCGGGCGGTGGGACGGCAATATCGCATGGCGGGTCGAGGATAACCGGCAGCATACGGTCAACCTGACCACAGGCGCGATTAATTAAATCCTGATCCGTCCATATTTCTTCAACCGCGCTGTAATAAAGGGCCTGTATACCGTTTGCGCCTGACTCCGGTTCGCCCTCTGCATCAACTTTCATGATTTTAAAACGCAGAGATCCACAATAGGGAATGACATTGCCGGGGTATTTTTTGGCCTGATCAAGGCGCGCTTTTGATTGGCCGCTATTTTCATCAATGTGCGTGCCAAATACGATATTCATTGTGTCATATCTAGAAAAGGCGGCGGCTTGGCGGAAATCTGTGGCGCTGTACAGGATATGATCAAGCTCTCCTTCCGGGGCGTTATTTCTGACGAGATAGGCCTGTATGCCATCTAATCTGTAACGGCGCGTATTGCCTTCGTCATAGGAATCCCAATGCAGGTGATTATACATCGATTCTTCAGCGATTTTGCACGCTCTGGCTGTATAGAGGAACTGGGCGAGGCTTCTAATTTCTGGAATATTGGGCGTGGCGATCAGGTTTTTGGAATCGCCGCCGGGCGTTCCCACGCCTTCTGCGCCGCCGCCAATGCCCGCGATATAGGATTCTGTGAGTGTACGGTTGAAATACCCCCATGCATTTGTGGCGAAGTTGGAGCCAGTTTTTGCGGTCCAGAGCACAATAAGCTGCGCACTGTTTATACCAGCATTTTGCCCACCGATATTGAGCGGCACCAAAAGCGCGGCAAAAAGAATGACCCGCACAGGAACCCAGGTTTTGTTAAAGCGCTGTCCAAAGGGGGTGCCGGTTGATGCGGTCTCTGCTGTGATCGCAATGATGAAATACAGGATGATGAAAACAGAAACAACAAAAATGCCCAGCGAGTAAAAACGCAACATGGAATGCAGAGCAACATGAAAGGGCATGGGAAACGGATCAGATGGCAGAGCATTGCCATTGATATCGATATTTATAGGCCGCCCGTCCAGCCCCAGGCACGTTACGCCTGTGGAAATACATGAATCAAAAATGCCCTTTACCCCGAAGACTTTGTCCAGGATGATGAAGGCTAGATCTTGGTCCGGATGACCGCTTTGCGGCGCGTATTGTGAACCGACGTTTAATACATCAGCGAAGGTTAAAAATGCGTCGCTGGCGGCGGCCGCGAAGGCGGGCTGCGTTGTTACCGCCATGATCAGTAAGACGAATTGTATGAGCAGTAAAACCAAGCCGGTTAAAACAGAGAAAAATACGACAATTTGATCAATGTTCTTTTTGCTGAGCACCAGATTATTTGCGGCTTCGGAAACCACATGGCGCAGGCCAAATCGTCCGAAGTTTTGCGGGTTAAGATAGGGGTGTGTGGGCGGTAAGAGCCGGAGAGAGCCGTAAATGACGGCAATCAAAAAGGCTGTGTGCGCGAACATATTGGTAAATAAAGCCGATAGCCGCGGCAAAAACTGCGGTAGCAAAGCGTATTTTATCAGCTCTTTTTTGATCGCCATTATTTGTTATTCCAATATTATTTTTAGCCGCCGGGTTTTTTGGGAGAACCACTTGAAATACCTTGCAGGGTTTTTTGTGCACCGCCGCCAATGGTGGAAATACTTTGCTGCGCGCCAATGGCTGCCTTACCGGTAAGGCCTTCAGCCGGGTTCTCGGCCTCATCATTAAAGGTCGTAATGGCCTGCCCCATCCACCGCAAAATGTTGTTCGGGATCAGATCGATCAGTTTAAAGGATGACATCGCCATCAGATAAACAATGATCGTGTAGATAACGGTAAAGAAGAATGCGTCAATCTCCCCGCGCATCATTTCGACACCCTCTGCGATAGCACCCTGGCCCCCCGTTGTTGGGTCAAAGCCTGCAAGGTTTGTGGTGACCAGCCCCCATGTCTGGTTCATGACAGAAACAAGCGCCGAGAAGATTGAAATACTGGCAAGCATACCGAAGACAATTAAAATGGGCCGCAGGAAGATCTCGAAGATCAGGAAATATCCATTGAGCGCGGCTTTGCCAGAGAGCCCGTCCCCGTCAATACGGATATGCGCCAGGGCCCAAAGCGGCGCACCGACCATGGCTTCGAAGATTCCTTTTATCCAGCCGCCAACGGCGAAGAAGAAATAGATAAAGGGCAGGAACGGGAGAACGTAAAACAGGATAAACCCGGCCGTTAAGCTGATGATCACAATGGTCATGATAAAGCCGGTGATGGCTGTGATACCCTGAGAGCCGCCAATACCGGCAGAGATCAATGAAAGCGCTGCAGAATCGGCCAAATTGCCAATGGCGCTATTGATCAAGGATCGCCCAACCCCAACCAATAAGGCCAATGGATGTACATCAGGGTTTTTGCGCATAGAGAATAGCCCCTCAGTGCCCAAAAGTGCCTTGATGGTATCAACCAGAACATTGTTGGTTGCCGGAGTTGCACCCGCACCACTTTGCCAATAGTCAAAGGCTTCCCACAGGATATAGCCTTCTCGGTCATATAAATGTGAAAAGCCTTTATAGGCCGGATTGAATCTATTTTTCAGATCAATAAATTCAGCGTTTTTAATGTTATCTTGCATTGTACGTTCCATGATCTCTGGCCAAAGAGATACGGAAGGCGGATCAGAAATCGCGGCGCTGATGGTGCCGTTTAGCTCTGCAACTTTATTGTACCAAAGCCCTGCGCCCGCCCAGCCCTTTTCCTGCATGGCTTCGCTGGAGCCTAGCCATTCGTCTGAATTGATTTGTGCTCTAAGCATCCCGACAGAGGAATTTACAATGCCAGCAAGACCGGTTAGTCCCGGATCATCAAGCAAAGCATTCAGGTCATCTGTATAAAATTGTTGTACATCTGCACGATATTGGCTATCGGGAAGCTCAAAGCTGATATTTGGTGGGCAATCGGGCGTATCGTCAGCATAGGGGGCTTTTTCACATACCAGATTAAGGGGGTAGTTCTGAGTGTATTGTGAAATACTGTAATCACCGGGGAACATGCCTGTGAAAACATCATACCAGAGCTCACTAATGACGAACCAATAATATCTTTGCGCCATATCTGCCGCGGGTTCTCGATCAGTCTCTTCCTCGCGTGTATCAAATAGGTTAATGGTTATTTCGCCGCATACCGGCTTAACAGCGCCCCTGTTGCCAGAGTTTTCATCTTCATCCAAATAACCAAATCGCAATGATAGCTTTGAAGAAAATCTAACGGCCCTACCACCTGATCGTGTGGTGGCAAAATCAAGCATTTGGTCGTAACGTTCATTTGGTGGGAGAAAGGAGATTTCATTCAGATTTAATGGCGTTGTGAAGGGGTCTCCAATAAGGTAGGGAATAATTTCTTTCTGGCCAGCATTTTTAATATATTCCATCTCGTAACAGACAGCGGCCGTATACATGAATTGTAAAAGCTCTGTTACGTCTGGTACATTCGGGCGGGTGACGAGCTTGTCTTTTTGGCCTAAATATGTGCCGGTGAGCTCTTGGTTGAAAATGGCCCAGCCGTTCGAGGCAAAGCCGGAGCCAAATTTGGCGGCGTATAGCACGATATATTGTGATGAATTAAGGCCGTGCCCAACGGGGATGAGCAAGCCAAAGGCGACCACAATACGGATCGGTGCCCAGACCTTGTTAAAGCGTTTACCAAAGGCTGTCCCTGTTTGCGCAGTTTCCACCACGATCACAATGATAAAATAAACGGTGATGAAGACTGCGACAGAGAGCAGGCCAATGCTATACAAGCTAAACATTTGATGGAGGGCGTGGTGGATAGGGAAAGGCCAGCTCATACCGGATCCGGTCCAGGGATCAACGAGGGATTCACCGCTGCGCTGCGGGGTGCCTCCTTCAACTGCGATATTCAATACGCAATCTGTATCTACTAGCGCGACGCAAGAATTAAAAATATCTGGCACACCAAACACGAGATCCATAAAGATATAGGCCAAGTCTTGCGCAGCATATTCGGCGGGCGTTATAAAGAAACCGGCAAAATTTGTCGGCATATCGACGGCGGCCATAACCGGCTGAATGAAGATTGACATCCCCAGTAGGCCCAGCTGTACAAAAATCAACCCCAAACCAAATAAAATAGTAAAAAACAAAAGGATCTGGTCAATGTTTTTGGAGGAGATCACAAGGTTATTCGCGGCCTCGGCGATAACATGCCGAATACCAAAACGCCCGATATTGCGCGCATTTGCATAAGGGTGGTTGTTTGGTAATAAGCGCACAGCTTGATATACCAGCGCCATAAAGAATGGAATATGCTGAAAGCCAGAGGTGATTAAATCCTGCAGGCGCGGCCTTATGCCCGGCAGTACGGCATATTTGATGACATCTTTGCTTTTAATATTCATCATATTATATGCCGCCTTTCGGGGTTCCACCTAACAATTTACCAAGCGAGTCCATCCCTTGTCCACCAGCTTGACCAATCCCGCCTGATAGATCCTTGATGCCGGTTGCCGTTTTCTGACCAACGGTCAAACCGCCAAGAGCAGCATATTTGGTCAGACCTTCGACAGGGTCCTGATTAATGTCACTAAAGGCGGAGACGCCTGCGCCTGTCCAGCGCAAAATATTATCCGGTATGCGGTCAATGAGTTTAAAGCTCGCCGTGGCCAACATATACATGATAATGGTGTAGATGATGGTGTAGAAAAACTCGTCTATAATGCCGCGATTGATGCTGATGTTTAAAATGGTCGAATTTATGGTGGGATCAATCTCTCCACCCGCTAAATTATCGGTGACGATGCTCCATATAAAATTCATGATCCGCACTTGCGCAGTGAAAATCACCAGAGAGGCGATGAGGCCAAAGACGCTGAGAATGGGCCTTAAGAAAATTTCGAGAATCAGGAAGTAACCATTTTGCGCCGCCTCGCCCGGCAAGCCCTCTCCGCTGATGCGTAAGTGGGCCAGTGCCCACAGGGGCACGCCAACCATCGCCTCAAAGATACTTTTAAGCCATGATCCAACGGCAAAGTAAAAGTAAACAAAGGGCAGGAAGGGCAGAACATAGAACAGCACAAAGCCGGCCGTTACGCCAACAAAGGCTGTCGTGATGAGGAAATCACCAAAGAGTGTTGAGAGCTTTCCAAGTCCTAAAAACCCTTGCCCGGCCCCGAGCGCGCCGCCAAGCGCTGCGGAGGCAGAGGAAACGGCAATATTCTTAATCGTGCTATCAACGAGCGCCTTACCCACGGCGGTTAATTGCGCAAGGGGGTGGATATGAACATTCCGGTCGCGAATATCAAATAGCCCGTTGGTGCCGAATATCAGGTTCATGATATTTTTGAAGGCGTTGCTTTCAAGCATCTTATCCATTTTGGCTTGATCTGCGCCGCCATCACCGTTCCAGTATAAAAAGAAATCATTCAAAACACGCGCAATCCGCAACTCTTCCGCGGTCATGGATTTAATTTCTTTTCCATCAGAAAGCGTGGGCTCGAACATGTTTAAATTACCGGCATAGCTATCGTGCGCTTGTTTCTCTTTGAGCACCTTTTGCATGAGCATCGGGTATTTTGAAAACTCCGGCAAGTTTAAAACAGCGCTCGTAAATACGCCGTTCATTTCGGCGATTTTATTGTACCAAATGCCTGCGCCGCCCCAGCCGCGCGCTAAAATCTCTGCCGACATCCCTGAGTTATTTTGCGCATTTTGATTAGCGCGATTCCACGCTGTAACAATCTGATTTGCAAACATGGGTTGATACATGTTGAGCAAGGCTTGACGGTTTTCTATGGGCACAGTGATAGAGGCGCCAAAGGGCGTTGGATAGGTGTCACAGTTTCCAACGATACAGGCCAAGTGCGGTTTTGTGCCCAGGGAAATTTCGGTGTATTGATGGCTCATCAATGCCATAGACGGCAGCGGGTCACCATCAATCATGGTGCTTGTGAAAACATTGAACCATAGCTGTTTTATAAATTCAAAATAGGAAGACTGAATTTGCTCAGCCCCGCTAATTTGGGTTGGGCCTTGCTCTCCGTCACGAATTCCGGCATCGAAAATGGGAATGCGGATTTCTCCGCAGACTGGCTCAACCCCGCCGCGATACATGCCAAAATTGTGATCATCATTTGGATCGGGCGGCCCTTCTTCCTGCGGTATATCAGTATGTCGCCGCCCAAAGCGGATGATGATGTCACTCTGATCATAGAAGTTCAAAGCCTCACCATAATTTATATCGGATGTTATTTCTTGAAAAGTGTCCAAGTTGCGGCTGATCAATGGAAAGACATTTTTAACAAGATAGGGTTTGATTTGTGCATCTTCATTCCCTGGAAAGCTTGGGTCGCCGTAAAGGGAGGTTGTATCGTCGATACGCGCATTGCTGTCATAAACCCAACTATCACCGCTTTTTTTCCAATACCAATGACCTTCTGTCTTCCAATAGGCATAGGCGCAGGCATGGGCCAATGAAATGGCTTGCGCCAACGGTGCAATACTGGGTGCAGATGGCAGGGCGACGAGAGCTTGCTCTTCGCCTGTTGGGTTCGCCGCGCCTGTCATGTTGTCAGCGATGGTGTTGTTAAACCGTATCCAGCCCGTCGTCGCAAAACCGGACCCCATTTTCGCTGCATAAAGTGTGATGTATTGACCGCTGCTTAAGCCGTGATTAATGGGCACTAATAATCCCAGTGCAACAACGAGACGAAGAGGCACCCAGCCATTTTCAAAGCGCTGTCCGAACGTCGTGCCGGTTGTTGCGGTCTCGGCGACAACGACCAAAATGAAATACAGGAAGATGATCACGCCAACCAGCAAAAGGCCGATGGAATAAAATTTGAACATGCTGTGCAGCGCAACGTGGAAGGGGAGCGGTAATGCAGACTCTGTTGGTGGCTCATAGTCTGATGGCAGACCGCCCCGTGGCATTGTGCAATCGATCCCGGCATTGACGCAAGACCCGAATAAATCGGGCACACCAAAAATATGATCCAGCAGCATAAAGGCCACATCGAATGTCGGGTTCTGCGTTTCAAAGATGCTGGGCTGGACACTTTGTGCCAGCGCCGGATGAACGACAAAGGCGTAAATCATCAGGACAAATTGCATCACCAGCAATACCAATCCCATCACCAGCGTGAAGAAAATCAGAATCTGATCCGCATTCTCTTTTTTGAAGACCAGACGGTTCGCCGCTTCACCAATCACATGATGAATGCCAAACTTTTTCATATTTTTGGGTTGCAGATATGGATGATTGGGCGGCAACAGGCGAACAGAGCCATAAATAGAGGCCATCAAGAAGGCGATATAGCCGAAACCGGACGCGAATAAATTCTTTGCTCTGGGAAATATTCCCGGCAAAAGCGTGTATTTCAGGACTTTTTTTGTTGTTTTACCGCGCACGCTGTTTATTCACACCTTATTTATGTCACATTTTGTGCATTATAAAAAATACAGTTATATAAAATTTTAGCTAAATTTGATTAATACCTCCTTAATTTTACCATTTATATATATATAAGTGTACGCAATCATGCGCTGTGCAGCATAAATTACTCAAGTTTTTGTTTTATATGAGATTTATAAAGGGTGTACGTGTTTATTTTAGGCGCGTGGTTGCGTTTTGCTTTTTTGCTCAAGATATTGTTTTAATTCAAAAAAGGCACGCATTGTCCGGAAATGTCCTTCAATCATCTCTTCTAGGCAATAGCAGAGCTTTTCAATATCTTCGTCAGTCATAGTTTTCCCCACAATCTACCCACAAACGGGTAGATTGGTATGTTCACATATGGGTATGGACTTAGCAAGGCGTTTGGCAGAAAATATTAAGAAAAGACGTGGTGATCTTTCTCAGGTCGCTTTTGCTAAAAAAGTGAGGCTTGGCCGTTCAACGATTAATCGCCTTGAAAATATTGAACAAAACACCACTCTTAAAACTCTCCAGCAACTTTGCAAAGCCCTGAAATGTGACATTGGGGACTTGTTTAAATAATTTACCCAGCCTTGCGCAAAGGCTTATATTTAATGCGGTGGGGCGTATCGGCTTCTATCCCTAGGCGGCGTTTGCGGTCCACTTCATAATCTTCGTAATTTCCTTCAAACCACACTACTCTTGACTCGCCTTCGAATGCCAAGATATGCGTACAAAGACGATCCAGAAACCAGCGATCGTGAGAGATAATCACCGCGCAGCCGGGGAAGTTTTCAATGGCTTCTTCCAGCGCGGCCAGCGTTTCAGTATCCAGATCATTTGTTGGTTCATCGAGTAGGATGACGTTGGCCTCTTCCTTGAGCATCTTGGCCAGATGCACGCGGTTGCGCTGTCCGCCGGACAGATCGCCCACCAATTGCTGTTGATCGCCGCGGCGGAAATTAAAGGCGGATACGTAGGCCCGTGATTGCATTTCAACCTTACCCAGCTTGATGATATCCACCCCGCCAGAGATTTCCTCCCACACACTTTTCTTTGGGTCCAGACTATCACGGCTTTGATCGACATAGCCGAGCTTGACGGTGTCGCCGACCTTAAAGCTGCCGCTATCGGGGCTTTCAACGCCGGTGATCATTTTAAACAATGTGGTTTTCCCCGCACCGTTCGGGCCAATTACGCCGACAATGCCGCCGGGCGGCAGGCTGAAGGACAGGCCGTCAATCAGTAAATGATCGCCAAAGCCTTTATTGATGTTATTGGCCTCAATGACCAAATCACCTAGACGTGGCGGCGTTGGGATAACGATTTGCGCGCCGCGCTTATCGATTTTTTGGCTCTCGGCCAGCAATTCATGATAGGTATTAATCCGCGCTTTGGATTTTGAGCGCCGCGCTGACGGGCTTTGCCCCATCCAGTCCTGCTCGCGCTGAAGCGTTTTGGCCTTGGTGTCTTCTTCGCGTGCTTCTTGCAGCAGACGTTTACGCTTGGCCTCAAGATAGGCGGAATAATTGCCCTCATACGGCATGGCGCTGCCGCGATCAATCTCCAAAATCCAGCCCGTGACATTATCCAGGAAGTAACGATCATGCGTAATCATCACAACAGTGCCGGTGTAATCGCTCAAGAATCGCTGTAGCCACGCAACGCTTTCCGCGTCCAAATGGTTGGTCGGTTCATCGAGCAGGAGGAGGTCCGGGCGCTCCAGCAAAAGCTTACACAGCGCAACGCGCCTGCGCTCCCCGCCGGATAAATTGGTGACTGGCGTTTGGCCGGGTGGACAGCGCAGCGCTTCCATCGCCATCTCAAGCATGCGATCAATTTCCCAGCCATCGACCGCATCAATCTCTTCTTGCAGGCTGCCCATTTCCTCGGTCAGCGCATCAAAGTCAGCCTCCGGATCGGCCATCGCGGTGGCGACTTCGTTATAGCGGTCAATCTTGGCCTTGATATCGCTAAGGCCCTCCATCACATTTTCAGAGACAGTTTTGCTTTCATCAAGCTGCGGCTCTTGCTCTAGATAACCAACGCGCGCGCCCTTTGCGCTCCAAGCCTCACCAACAAAATCCTTATCCATGCCCGCCATAATGCGCAGTATGGTTGACTTACCCGCGCCATTAGGGCCAAGTACGCCAATCTTTGCACCAGGGAAAAAGCTTAAGCTGACATCCTCCAAAACCTTCTTCCCATCACCATAAGATTTGGTGAGGTTGTTCATTACAAAAACATATTCGTACGATGCCATTTTTTCGTCTTTCACATTCAAATTTTAAAGCGCGCCTAAACCCGCCCAAAACCTTGTATAGCACCCTGAATTCATTGTCAAAACTATCCCCCTTTTTTGTTTGCCTAAATTAAGAACGGGGGAGTGGATAGGGCATTGCTCTTCATTCATAAATCATAATTTAAGCGCAGGATATAATTCCTGTTTTAGAAAGGTAATTCGTGCGCAACATCAGGAAAGGCATGGGTGGGTAGGGGCACATTCTAAATCAGTACGTATTTTTGGAGTGTTTCTAATGCTTTGCCTAGCTTTTCTAAGATATGAATGGGCTGTTTGTACTTCAATATCTATAGAGGTACTAACTTTAGGTAATGACACATCGCGCCCATAGAATAATTCACAGATTCCTCGCTGCTCTTTAGGTAAAACTTTAACTGACATACATATGATTTGTTGTTGTTCTAAAGCAACGACAGCTTCAAATGGTGGTTTTATGGTTCGTGGTTTTGGATATTTGTTCTCTTGCACCCTTTTTTTAATGCCTTGCTGCGTTTTATTCTTGGCGCATTCATCTATCATTTTATGTTTGGCAATTGTAAATATCCAGTTTTTACTCGTTCCAGCTTTAAAATTTTTCGCGTCGTGCCAGATAGCTTGCATTGTTATTTGAATAAAATCCTCTGTGTCTTCTGGTGTAATGTCGCGATTTCTAAAATACTTACGTAAGATAGGAAAGAAGGCACCATACAGAGCTGTAAAAGCTTCTATATCACCATTCCCGCAAGAAATGATGGCATTATTGACTTGATCAGTGTCATAAGCATTGAGTTTTTTTGGTGCGGACAGTGTTTGCATGTTTTTACCTAAAATGTAGACTTAAAGAAATATATCTTATGAAAATAATAAAGTTTAGTCAAGAATAATTTTTGAGAATGCATATAAAAGTAGAGCGCGTTCGTATATATTTTGATTTTCCTCTTCCCAAAAGACCAACTGGTCGGTAATATGGGTGAGTGATTCGTATCTATCTACAGGAAAGGCAGGGCTATCATGGCAAAAAGCACTCGAGTTAAAATTGTTGAAAAGGCAGAAAATCTGTTGTGGTATCGGGGGTATCAGGCGACATCGCTTAATGATGTGGTGAGCAAGGCCGGGGTGAGCAAGGGGGCGTTTTTTCATTATTATCCGAATAAACAGGCCATTTCTCAAGATGTGATTAATAAATATGCGCGTGAGCAACTAAGCGTGCCGCTGGAAAAATGCCTGAGTGCTGCGCGCAGCCCGAAAGAGGGGCTGTTTGCCTGGGTTGAGGGGTATTTCGCAGGGTATAAAAGCCATGAGTTTAAGGGCGGATGCTTGCTGGGCAATATGGCGCTGGAGCTTTCTGATCAAAATGAAACTGCGCGCGAAACGATTAAGGGACATTTTCTAGAGCTGGAGAATATTTTATGCTCTGCGCTGAAACCGCTGGAAAGCGAGGGCAAAATGCTGATGGAGGCGCGGCAATTTGCGCGCCTGTTCATCGCCTCGGTCCAGGGCATCACGATGATGACCAAGGTGCATAAGGACGGCAACCGCGCGGGTCGCGAGTTTATGGCGCTGGCGCAGCTGATCGAGCTGGCGATTAAAGACTAATGTCAGATGGATTGGTAAAGGGCGCGGATGGTAACGTGCGGTGCTGGTGGCCGGGCGATGACGCAGAATATGTCCGCTATCATGATGAGGAATGGGGGCGGCCTGTGCATGATGATGTACGTTTATTTGAGAAGCTCTGTCTGGAGGGTTTTCAGGCGGGGCTTAGCTGGCTGACGATACTGCGCAAGCGGGAGAATTTTAGGGCTGCCTTTGATGGTTTTGATTTTCACAAAATTGCGAAATATACGGATAGTGATGTGGAGCGCTTGCTCGGCGATGTGGGGATCGTGCGCCATCGCGGCAAGATCGAGGCAATCATCAATAATGCGCAGCGTACGCTTGAGCTGGTGGAAGAGTTTGGCAGCCTGTCTGATTATCTCTGGGGTTTTGCGCCAGCCGACCACCCGGTTTATACGCGCGAAACGATGCTTTCTGAAACGCCGGAATCGCGCGCCCTGTCTAAAGACCTCAAAAAACGCGGATTCAAATTCGTCGGCCCCACCACCATCTACGCGCTGATGCAGGCGATGGGGATGGTGAATGATCATATTGAGGGGTGTTTCTGCCGGGAGGAGGCGGATTAAAGGTGTTTTTCTTGACATATTTACATGAGTGTAATATTTAGGTGTAATGTCACTAACATATTCTGAATTATACGCGCAGCGATTTGCTGTTTATACGCGGCGTACGGATGGCAAAGAAATTCTTGCTGCTAAAATTTCTGATATAGTTCGCTCTAGGGGACGGCAATCTCTACTTGATATTGGAGCGGGAAATGGTTTGCTGTCTTCTGCACTGAAATCAAGTTTTAGCCGTGTTAGTGTCGTTGAAAGAAAAGAAGAGCTTTCATCAGAATTGTCTAGTATGGGTTTTTATGCTGTTTTCGTTCAATCGGCTGAAACATTAGACTTTGCAGCAATAGATTTTGATACTGTTCTTTTAAGCTATGTTGTTAATGGCATAGACGATAGTGCGCTAAAGAATATTTTTGATTTTATGCGTAATAAATTATCTGAGCCGCCGCTGGTATTACTATGCACCGAATCGTCTCAATCACCGTGGTCATCTTTTGCTGCTGAGGTCTGTAAATTGATAGATATTCCGAGAGCTGGCGGCGTTGATAAAGATGTTCTGAAAGTGAGGGGCGCTGGCGCTATACCTGTTTTACTTCAAGATGTTCAAACACATATTTTTGCACCGTCCGTTATGGAACTGGCCGAAACGCTATCTTGTTTTTTCCTCAGACACGCTGGTCTATATGATACCAACATTAATGTAATTGCTGAAAAACTTGAAAGGTACGTTGTTCAAGAAAAAGGTAAAATTGTTTTGCCAGTGCAGGAAGAAATTTACGAAGTCGAGCTATAGTGCTATCCTCAATCTCATGAGCAAGAAAGATCAATCATCTGCGAGTTCTTTGGCCGATGCCACGCGTAGCCGGGTGGAGTTTTCTGGCCATGGAAAATCGCTGGGCGCGGCCGGACAGCGGGAGATTAGCATTAACCCGGATAATAGCGAGTTCCTGCGCGAGCCGGGGCAGACCATCGCCGTTTCGCCGGGGCCGGAGGGCTTTGAATCCATCACGATTGGAGTGGAGTGGGATAATATTCAAACGCAAAATGCCGGGTTTTTCGGCAAGCTGTTGAAGAAAGCCGCGAAAAGGGGCGTGGATCTGGATATTGGCTGTTTGTACGAAATGAAGGACGGCACGCGCGGGGCCATACAGGCTTTTGGCGAGAAATTCGGCACATATGACGCCGCGCCGTTTATGAGCCTGTCGGGCGATGAGCGTACGGGCGATGCGGAAGGGCAGGACGAATATATTCTGGTCAATGGCGCGCATTGGGACAAAATTACGCGAATTTTAGTCTATATTTATATCTATGATGGCGCAGTGAATTGGAAGCAGATCAACCCCCATATCCTGATCGATGTGCCGGGCGATGATGATCTGGTTTTAACACTGGGCGCGCATGATGACACGCTGGCGCTGTGCGCTGTGGGCGGGCTGGAGAACGTGCGCGGCGGGATCAAGCTGACGAACTACACCGAATATTTCCATGGCCATCACGAAATGGACCGGGCGTTCGGTTTTGGCCTGGATTGGGATGATGGTAAGAAATAATCACCCCCTAAAAGAAAAGGCGCACCGGTGAAGGCGCGCCTTTTCTTTTGTTTATTTATGATTTAGTGCAGTTTTTGAGCACCCTGTTCATTACAATCGCTCATGCTGGTTGTGCCACCAACTGAGACACCATTCGGTGCTGGCGCCGGACCGGGATCAACCGGGCATGTAGTTGGCAGAAGTGATGGTGGGATGAAAGGAATGACTTCGTCTGGAACTTCAGAGCATACTTCCTCCTCTTCACCTTCATCATTTTCTACCATTCTGCATATCAAAAGATTGCCGTCTTCATCACGTTTTAGATATACATCTTCAATCTCAGCTGAATCAATAACGAAAGGCTTACCGTGAATTTTTATGGTATAGGTTCCGTCATCATTCAATGTAATTGTCGCCATTTTTAACCAAATACCGTACTTAACGTAAAGTTTAACTTTTGTGCATGAGCCACTTGCATTTCTCGCTACGCATTTAGTCTTTACGCTATAGTCCTTTCCATCATCACCGGTTACGGTGTCTTGGTGGCTCCAAGAATTGCTACGACCATTGCCCGAACGGTATTGATAAGTATGATCACCTTCGTCGGGATCATCTTCTATATAGGCGAGCGGAGCAAGGCGCATCAATAGATTATAAACTTCTGAATTATCATCGGCATTATAAGTCACAATTTCTGCGCCAGTGTTACAGACGAATTTATGATCTATACGACTGCTGCTTATTGCAAAGTATCTAGTAAATGGGCCAGTAACACTCGGTAGGTCCTCTGGTAAACCAAGATCTTGATTAGTAAATTCCGTGCCATCAGCTTTTAATAGCTGACAATCTAGATATTCTGCGCGTTCTGTAGCTGCGCCAACGTCTCTTTCTGCAGCCTGTGCCGATATTGGTATTAAAACAGCGATTGCCAAAATAAATTTAAGAAGTAGGTGTTTCATTTTATTGCCCTCATTTGTTAATTTTCATTACCCTATTCATAATTCTAAGGGGGGGGGTTAATAATGCGTTAATGAAGGCCTTCTTTGTTTGGTTTTTTATCGTCGTAAGGGGGATTGTGGCTGTGCTATAGTTCTGAATAGGGGTGATGCTTCTTTTTAATTACAGGACTTTAAAACATGGTAGACGATATTTTTGATACGCGGTTTGAGGGGAAGGGCGTTGCGCTGGCGGATAATATGGCGGCGTTAGGGGATGATATTAATCTGACGGAGAAGGACCCGACGCTGCAAAATGTTTCGATCGGAGTTGGCTGGGATTTGAATGCATTTGATGCTGATGCGCTGGATCTGGATGTTAGTTTGTTTATGCTCGATAAAAATGGCGAAACGCGGGTGGATGAAGATTTTGTGTTTTATAACCATGTGGAGACGCTGAGCGGTGGGGTGAAACATAATGGCGACAGCCGCACGGGCGCGGGCGATGGCGATGATGAGTCTATTTCAATTGACCTGCATGCCGTGCCGTTTGACATTATAAAGCTGCAATTTGTGGTGTCGGTTTATAAGGGTTTTGAAAAAGAGCAGAATTTGGGGATGGTGCGCGGGGCCTATCTGCGGGTGGTGAATGCCGAGACGCAGCACGAGATTGTGCGCTATGAAATGGATTCAGATTTGGAAGATCGTGTGGAGCAGGCGGTTGTGGTCGCCAGTATTAACCGCGAAGGCCCAAAATGGCACTTCACGCCCGTGGGTGATTTTGTGGAAGGTGGTTTGAGTGAGATCGCCAGGACATATGGCTTGATTATCAATCAAGAATAGGTGTAGATTCCTTCTCTTTTGGTCGGTATGAGAACCGCTATGCGGTTCGCCTTGTGGATCTCCGCTGTTTGAGCGGCGCTGCGCCTCGCCACGGGGATGACGCTCGGTTTGTTAAACCTACATACTGCCCGGTTTTTTTATGCCGAGCAGGGCGCCAGGCTTGATCTTTGGTGACTTTCGGCCGATACGCCCGCGACGACCACCGCCTTTGCCACCATCCTCAAGCTCTTTTTCGACTAGATCGTCAATATCGGGCAGCTCGCCCATTTGGATGGCTTGAATGCAGGCTTTGAAAAAGCTGCAGCCCTTTTCTTCCCATTCAGGCACTTCATTGACGTAGTTTTTGCCTTTGACTTTTAGCTGCTTGGGTGACCATTGGCTGGTTGTGGCAGAGGGCTCGGCATGCATCAGCATGATTTGTTCCGGCCCTGAAGATGTTGTGGTTTCTTCGTCTTCGCCTTTATCTTCGGTTTCGCCTTTAGTTTCTTCATCGTTATCTGGTTCGTCTTTTAGAAATTGAATTTCGGCCTCAAGGTCGGCATTTCCAGGGCCCATGCGCACTTCAGCGCTGCAAGTTATGCCTTTTTCCTCGTCGTAATGCAGCCATGGCTGGGTTTCGTAAGGGTGTAGCTCACGATTAATGCCCAAACTTTCCAGCAATTTCTTTAACTCAACGCGCATAAAACCCTTGTTTTGCCATGGTGATGCTTAAATTATGCAGTGACTATAAGGCATTATATCAAATTTGTTAATCAAAGAGGTGATAATGTCGGGAATAAGGGGCAATTTTTTAACCTTTTGATGATAGAGTATTGAAGATTGGGCAATCCATTCGAGGATAAGATGGCAGGGGCTATGATTTCGATACAAAGATTATTTTTCAGTTTTTTCAAAACATTAGCTGTATTTTTTGTGCTGACTGTTTTTATGGGCGCGAGTGCCCTTAATGCGCAGGAGCTTGGGCAAGGCGATGCTGCGCCATCCAGATTTTTTAAAGTAGAACAAGTGCGTGCGGCTGATGCATCTGTTTTGGTCTCCGGGAAGAATAAAATCCATCTGTGGGGCGTACAATCGATTGATTATATGCCCGCGGCGTTTCAACTACGTGCTCGTACGTCTCTCGATAATGCGGTGGGCGGTGGTAAGGTGGAGTGTGAGCGAAAGTCAAAGTCAGGCGATGATATTATTGCGCAATGTGTGAATCGTAATGATGAGGATTTGGCGCTCTATATGATTCAGACGGGCTATGTTTCCGTGAATCGTGTACATGTTTACGGTACGGTTTTTGAAAAGGCCTATATTGATGCAGAGATTAAGGCGCAGAATCAAGGTGCGGGCATATGGGCCGGGCCACGCAGCGCAGGCGGAAGTGCATCACAATCGAGCAGCAATATGATGCTCAGTTTTAGTTTTATCTTGTTCATTTTTATTATCGCGGCCTTTTCGGCGCTGAGTGTAATCATTATGCGCGGCTTTCAAAAAGTGATGCAAGCGCAGCGGGAAAGCCTTGATTTTATGGCGCGCGAACGCAAGTTGCGTGAAAAAGAGCGCAGAATTGTTGCCTCTATGCTCGATTCTGAGCTTAAAGCTAATAAAACGAAGATTGAAGCGTATTTAATTGTCTATGATGAGATGCTGAAGTCCATGAGTGATCCAGATCGTCCGCCGAAATACCAAAAGACGGGTGATATTATCCAGAAACAACCTGTTCTTGGTCGTATGGTGTTTGATCGCAATACTGATAAGCTGGATATGTTGGGCGCAGAGCTGGCGAGCAAGCTCATTCATTTCTATGCGCGGATTAAAAGTAATCCTGAATATGAGAATCTGGAGCCTGATATGAATTTAGAGCAGGCGCGCCAGAGTTTGGAATCTGTGATACAAGGCGCGCAGCGTATGAATGAAACGGTTGAAGAACTGCTCAACGACTTTAATGATATTGGTCTATCTGCGGCGATGAGCGCTTAGGTGGCTTTAAAGCAATCGGCGCGCTAAAACAGCGTTTCTTGCCGATCGTCATCTTTGGGCTTCGGCGTTTTCTTTTTGGTCGGGGGCTTTATTGATTTTGATGCCGTACTACCATCTCCGATGACGGCACCCACCGTATTATTCTCTTTAAACCGTATTCGAACCGACTGGTTGGTTGTTGTTTGGGCAGCCTCAGTAATCAGGGTGCCTGAGGTGTCCTGGATAACTGCAAATCCGCGCTTTAAAACATTTTCGAAGGAATAGGCCTCGAGCATTTTTCCGGCGTGTTCTAGTTTGGCGCTTAAATCCTTCGTCATTTTTGGAACTGTGGCGAAAAGTTGCTCGCTCCAGCGCGCTAATGTTTTTTCAGCGTCCATTAAACGATCTTTGGGGTGGCGGAGTTTTGCACCGGCCTCGATCATGCTTTGGTTTTTTCGGCCGAGATATTCGCGGAAGACGCCGGAGAGCCGCTCATTAACGTGGTCGAGTCGCTGCGTCCGGTTTTCGAGCAGTGCGGCAGGGTCGCCGAGTTTGGCGGCATGCGCCTCGAGCTTGTGACGATATTCGTTGAGCATGCGACCTATCGCGCTGACGAGGCGTTGTTCATCATCGAGCACTTGCGCCATCAAATTCATGCGGACTGGGACGGCCATTTCGGCGGCGCCGGTGGGGGTGGGGGCGCGGATATCGGCGGCGAAGTCGGCGAGGGTTGTGTCAGTTTCATGGCCGACGGCGGAGATGATGGGGATGGTGGAATTTGCAATGGCGCGGACGACATTTTCCTCGTTAAAGGGCATGAGGTCCTCGAGCGATCCGCCGCCGCGCGCGATGATCAGCAGATCAGGTTTGGGCTGGCCATGATTATGAATATTTTGGAAGCCATCAATGGCGGCGGTGATTTGCTCGGCCGCGCCCTTACCTTGGACAAGGGCTGGCCAGACTAGAACGTGGCGCGGGAAGCGGTCTTGCAGCCGGTGGAGAATATCACGAATGACCGCGCCGGTAGGGGATGTGATCACGCCAATGGTGTGCGGCAGGAAGGGGAGCGGCTGTTTGCGGCTTTCATCAAAGAGACCTTCGGCGGCGAGCTTTTTCTTGCGCTCTTCCAGCATTTTGAGCAAAGCGCCCTCGCCGGCCAGCTCCATCGATTCGATGATCAGTTGATAATTTGAGCGTGCGGGATAGGTGGAGATGCGGCCGGTGCAGATGACTTCTAGGCCTTCTTCCGGCTTTACCGATAATTTGCTCATCGTGCCTTTCCAGCAAATGAGATCGATGACGGCTTGGTCATCCTTCAGGCCGGAATACATGTGACCAGAGCCGGCGACCGACACACGGCTGAGTTCACCCCGTACGCGTACGCGCCCGTAATTCTCCTCCAACGTTTTTTTCAGAGAGAAGGCTAATTCTCCGACGGAAAACTCTGGCACATTTGATTTTGGGGCTTCATTATCTAACATGAAAAGATAATATGATTGATTGATTGTAAAACACAACCCGTGAGGCGTGCATTATGGCGAAATCTCTTGCTGTCTATTTTTACGAGGATGAAGACAAAAGCGTTCAGCGTTTATTAGATTCATTATCGTGGGACGACGTGCGCGCGGCGAATGTGCGGGCGCTCGCCAAGGGCTTGGTTGAGGACGTCCGCGGGCAGAAACAAAAATTAGGGCAGCTTGAATCCTTCATGCAGCAATATTCGCTGAGCACGCGCGAGGGGTTGGCGCTGATGTGCCTTGCCGAAGCGTTGCTGCGCGTGCCGGATAAGGAAACGGCGAACGCGCTGATTAAGGACAAAGTGACGGCGGCGAACTGGCTCAACTCCGCGGGGGATAGCGGGGATTGGATCGTCAAGGCGGCGGGTGTGGGCTTGCTGATGACCAGCAAGACGTTAGAAAGCGCGCTGGCCACGATTGGTGAGCCGGTGATTCGTGAGGCTATGCTGGGCGCGATGAAATTCATGGGCGATCAATTCGTGCTGGGCCAAGATATTGAAGAGGCTGTGCAGAAGGCGCATGATCACGTGAAAAAGGGCTATGACATGTCCTATGATATGCTGGGGGAGGGTGCGCGAACAGCGATAGATGCGGAGCAGTATTTTGAGAGCTATGCCAATGCGATTAGCTATGTCGGAAAAAATATCTCAGCCGGCGCGCGCAGACATCATGGCATTTCGGTTAAGCTTTCGGCGCTGCATCCGCGCTATGAGTACGCGCAGGAAGGGCGCTGCATTCCCGCGCTGGTGGATAAAGTCTCGCAGCTTGCGCGTGCAGCGCTGGCGCATGATATTCCACTGATCATTGATGCGGAAGAGGTCGATCGGCTGGAGATGTCGCTGCATGTTATTGATCAGGTGCTGGCGGCGAATGATTTTAGGGCCTGGGACGGGTTTGGTCTGGCGGTTCAGGCTTATCAGAAGCGCGCATACCCGCTGCTGGAGCGCGTGGTGGAGATTGCAAAAACGCACAAGACACGCTTGCACGTCCGTCTGGTGAAGGGCGCCTATTGGGATACGGAGATCAAGCGCGCGCAGGAGCTTGGTTTATCGGAGTATCCGGTTTTTACGCGCAAAAGTAATACTGATTTATCGTACTTAACATGCGCAGAATTTATGCTGCGTCATAAGGCGGAGATTTATCCGATGCTGGCGACGCATAATGCGCATACGATTGCGGCGGTGATGGAGATGGCGCATGATTATGACGCTACATTTAAATTTCAGCGCCTGCATGGGATGGGCGAAGCGCTCTATGATTGTGTTCTCGCTACGCAAGATGTACGTGTCAGTGTGTACGCGCCCGTCGGGCCGCAGAAAGATTTGTTGGCCTATCTGGTGCGGCGTTTGCTGGAGAATGGCGCAAATAGCTCCTTCGTGAACCAGCTGCTCGATAAAAATGAACCGGTGAGTAACCTTGTGGCTGATCCTGTGGAGAAGGTGCGCAAACGTACAGAGCACAGGCATCCCAAAATTGCGCTGCCGAAAGATATCTACGCATCAGAAGCGCCGCATGGACGGATCAATTCGGCTGGCATGGACCTGACTGACCCAGTTACGGTGCGTGACTTAAAAAAAGCGATAGCGAAGTTTCAACATAACGCCGATGCTGCTTCGATCGTGAATGGTAAAACCATGATGGATGGCATGACGGGTGAGAATACCAGCCCCTCTAACCCGCGCGATAATCTCGGTATGGTCTGGCCGCTACGCAATCGTCATATTGATAGCGTGTTTGAGCAGGCACGGGCAGGCTACGAACGCTGGTCAAAAACCGATGCTGATGTACGGGCCAGGGCGCTGGAGCGTACGGCTGATATCATGGAGGAGAGCACATCCGAGCTGATGGCTCTTCTGACGCGCGAGGCGGGAAAGACGCTGCCGGACGGTCTGGCGGAAATTCGTGAAGCTGTTGATTTTTGTCGCTATTACGCGGGTCGCGGGCGGGCGGATTTTGCTGCGGAGGGGATTGCGCTCGCTGGGCCAACGGGAGAAAGCAACTGCCTGACACTTGAAGCGCGCGGCGTGTTCGTCTGTATCTCACCCTGGAATTTCCCATTGGCGATTTTTATGGGACAAATTGCTGCAGCATTAATGGCCGGGAATGCGGTAATTGCGAAGCCGGCGAGCAGCGCTACCCTGATTGCAACGCGCGCGGTGCAGATGATGCACAAGGCGGGTGTACCGAAGGAGGCGCTGCATTTAACCATTGGCAGCGGCGAATTTGGCGGCAAGTTGGTGGAGCATAAAGATGTTGCGGGCGTGTGCTTTACCGGATCGACCGGCGTTGCCAAGGGTATATACCGGGCATTGGCGGCGAAGGACGGTCCGATTGTGCCGCTGATTGCGGAGACGGGCGGACAGAATGCGATGATTGTCGATTCTACCGCTCTGCCTGAACAGGTGGTTGATGATGTGATCACGAGCGCCTTTAGCTCGGCTGGGCAACGTTGCTCGGCACTGCGGATTTTGTGCCTGCAGGATGATGTGGCGGATCAGATTGTGCGGATGCTCAAGGGCGCGATGGCAGAGCTGCGCGTGGGTGACCCTTCCGATCTCGCAACCGATGTGGGGCCGGTAATTGATGAAAAAGCACTGGGCGAACTCATCAGACATCGCCGGCGTATGGACGGCACGGCAAAGCTGATCTACGAAGTGCCGCGCGATACGGCACTGTTTAATAGTGGTGGGCATTTTTTTGCGCCATGTGCATATGAGATTGAGGATATTGATGTGCTGGAGCAAGAAGTGTTCGGTCCGATCTTGCATATTGTGCGCTTTAAGCGCGAAAACCTTGGTGAGTTGGTGGCGCATATAAACGCGACCGGATATGGCCTGACCTTTGGTGTTCATAGCCGTATTGATACCTTTCAGCGCGAGGTTGCGCGGAATGTTCGCGCTGGCAATATATATGTGAATCGCTCTATGATCGGCGCGGTTGTCGGCTCTCAGCCCTTTGGCGGGATGGGACTATCGGGCACAGGGCCAAAGGCGGGCGGGCCGAATTATTTACGGGCTTTCGCGCATGAAAAAGTGGTAAGCATCGACACAACCGCTGCGGGCGGGAATGCGAGTTTAGTGAGTTTAGAGGAGTAAAAAATGAACATTTTACTGATCGGATCTGGCGGGCGTGAGCACGCGCTGGCGTGGAGCATGGCGCAGTCAAAGCTGTGCACAAAGCTTTATTGCGCGCCGGGCAATGCAGGTATTGAGAGCTGTGCCGAGCTAGTGGATATTGGCGCGGACAATGTTGATGCACTGGTGAGCTTCGCGAAAAACAATGCGATTGATTTGGTTGTTGTGGGGCCGGAAGGGCCGCTGGTGCTGGGGCTTGCTGATCGCTTGCAAGAGGCCGGGATTGATGCGTTTGGCCCAAGTGCGGCGGCGGCGCGCCTTGAGGGCTCCAAGGGATTCATGAAAGATTTATGCGCAAAATATGATATTCCGACAGCGGGGTATGGGCGCTTCACTGATGTTGAAAATGCTGCAGCATTTATTGCACAAACTGGCGCGCCGATCGTGGTGAAAGCCGACGGTCTGGCTGCAGGTAAAGGCGTGATTATCGCGGAGACGGAAGGCGAGGCTGTTGAGGCAGTCAAGGATATGCTCTGTGGCAACAGCTTCGGGACGGCCGGCGCAGAAGTGATTATCGAAGAATTTATGGATGGTGAGGAGGTGAGCTATTTTGCCCTCGCCGATGGGAAAACCATCCTGCCGCTAACCAGCGCGCAAGATCACAAGCGCGTGGGTGATGGCGATGTTGGCTTGAACACCGGCGGTATGGGCGCGTACAGCCCTGCGCGATTAATGGATGATGCGCTGGAGCAGAAAATTCTTACGCAAATTATTGAGCCGACCGTCGCGGCAATGCAGGCCGAAGGCTGCGCCTTTGCCGGTGTGCTTTATGCCGGGCTGATGATTGTGGAGGGTGAGCCAAAACTGATCGAATATAATGCGCGCTTTGGCGACCCGGAATGTCAGACGATTATGGTGCGGCTGGAAAGTGATCTGGTGGAGATCCTTCAGGCCGCCGCGCAAGGGCGATTGGATGCGGTAAGGGATAATGTGCGTTGGGGCGCCGATCCTTCCATGTGCGTGGTGATGGCAACGAAGGGCTATCCGGGATCATATGAGAAAAACACTGTGATTAACGGCCTGCAAGATACGGCAAACGTTCAAGATCTCACCGTCTTTCACGCCGGAACCGTGCGCAATGAAGATGGCGACGTGGTCAGTATTGGCGGGCGTGTTTTGGGCATCACCGCCACGGGCAAAGACCTGCGCGAAGCCAAAGGTAAATGCTATCGCGCGGTCGATCTGATCGACTGGCCAGAAGGCTTTTGCCGCCGCGATATTGGCTGGCGGGCGCTTAAGAGTGATGATGAAGCAGTTTAGGGTTTATGCCCCATAGAATCAGGTTTTTTATCAATGTATTGATTACATTTTTGTGTAATAAGTCTGCGAATAGCTTGTTCAAATTCTTCTTTAATTTCCACAGGATTTAAAGAACTAAATATTTGTAATTCAAAAGCTGTAAGGCTATCGAGAGTCTTATATGTAACTTGATCTATATTTGTCTCTTCAGTCGTTTCATAGAAACCAAAACGCTGATCAACATATTGTTCAATATAATCATTGTCAGCTTTTTCAATAAAAGGAGAAAGTGTACGTAGAATAATATTTTGTGCGTGGGTTGAGTAAAGATATTGGGGCTGTCGTAGATAAGTTATAAATTTGTCCATTTTTTGAGCGTTTTTAACTGCTCTTTATGCGACCCATAATTAAACCTAAATTCCGTTTCTTTTAAGAACCAATAAAATTGCTTTTCAGGAATGCCGTTGTATTT
>JAJRYK010000055.1 GCA_024275825.1 Alphaproteobacteria bacterium | reverse complement strand
TGGCCGTGGACGGCATTGAGGTGAACGCCGACAACGAAGATGGCGATACAGCATTGATGATCGCCGCCGCATATGACCACACAGAAAGCATAAAAGCGCTGCTGGCCGTGGACGGCATTGAGGTGAACGTCGCCGACAAAAATGGCTATACAGCATTGATGATCGCCGCCAGAAATGACCACACAGAAAGCATAAAAGCGCTGCTGGCCGTGGACGGCATTGAGGTGAACGCCGACAACGAAGATGGCGATACAGCATTGATGATCGCCGCCGCATATGACCACACAGAAAGCATAAAAGCGCTGCTGGCCGTGGACGGCATTGAGGTGAACGTCGCCAACGAAGGTGGCTATACAGCATTGATGATCGCCGCCAGATATGGCAACACAGAAATTACTGATTTAATCGAGAGTTTTTTAAGAGAAAAACATCCTTTGGGCCCTTCTCTTAAGACTCTGGAAAACCTTGGTTTTGGCAATACAGGGCCAGCATAGCCAAAATAATCCTCGGCTACCCCTAAAAACTAGGACACAATAAATTATTGTGTCCCAACAACCATCACCATCAAATCATCCGATAATACCGCCAGCGCGAAAGCGCAAAGCGAAACCCCGGCGCGCCGTCGAGAAAACCGCGCTTCAGGATATAGGAATGGATAAACGCCACAAAGCCTTGTATCCCTGACGGCAGCGCCTTAAACGCCCGCTTCACCATCCGCGGATCATCCGGCCATGCACCGCGTGCATTCATCCCGCGCTCCCACGCGGCGTAGCGTTCATGATGTTCCTGCCAACAGTTATTTTCAACCCTCTTAGCCTGAGCGCCCCCAACTTGATCTCCCAAAGCCCCATTAAATCCTTCTGCCATCTCAAATGCATTGTGTAAAATATAATGTTTGAGGCACGGATAATGTGGGCGCTGTTGGGCTTGAGTTGATTTGGCTAAGGTTGGTTGAGCTGTAGAAATGTGTTGTGATTGTGATTGTAATTTACGGCTGTGCTGGCTACGTAAAGTTTTCACGCCCTGCTCCTTTATCACCGGCTGATAATGCCCCTCAATCTCGCCCATGCCCGGCAGGTCGAGATCATCGACCACGGGAAACATCATGCGCGTGCGGTCGATCAGGCAGAGCTTATTATTACTCAGCCCATAACGCAGCAAGCGCCCCTCAAAAATATAGCGCCCGCGTACAAAATACCCTGGCGCGTCCTCTCCACTGCGCAGCTCCAGCGCGGCGATTTCCGCCACCACTTCCGGCGTTGCGATTTCATCCGCATCAATGAAAAACACCCAATCATATTTTAGATCCAGCGTATCGAGACACCATTGCCGCTTTTTCGGGTATTGGCCGTTCCACTGAAAATCAACGAGCCTAGCGCCCGCAACGATAGACATCTCCGCCGTGCGATCGCTGCTACCAGAATCGACAACCCACAAATCATCGAACGCTGAAAGAGCCTCTAAACACGCGCCAATGCGCGCTTCTTCATTTTTGGTGACGACAATGACACTGGCTGGAATGCCCATCATGCGCGATCGGCCTCATCCTCTTCAGCCGCCTCGAGAGCCAGCCCGTCATTCGCATTGCCCGCATCCATTTTCCACCAATAGCCGTGCTTGCGAATATCTCTATGTGGCGCTTGTGTGCGCGGCGCGGCGGCGCTCTGCCTCTGCTGCGCCCCCGCAGAAAAAGCGCGGCGCACATTAAACACCGCAAAGCCCAACATCGCCCCGATCATCGCGCCCACCGGAATCATCAGCGCCGCATTCGGCCACACAGCCCGCGCGCTGCTGGCCGCGGGCTCAATCACGCTCGCCGCATATGGGCTCTCAATCGAGACCAGCATCAACAAGCGCTCCTGCTCCATCATCAGCGCAGTCATCGCCTTGCGATGCTCCGGATTACGCATCTCCGCGATCGTGTCTTGCAGATAGCGAATATGCCTGCTCGCATCGCGCTTAATGCCCTGGCGGATCAGCGCATCACTCACGCGGTGAATATTCGTCAGTAAATATTTCGCGAAATCCGGGCTGTGGTGCTTATAAACCATACGGCGCATCGTCGTCGTGCCGACATTCTCAAAACGGACTTCGCGGTCGATATACTCAGCCAGCTCCGCCGCGCTCCAATCGCTCTGCCCTTTTTCAAACGAAAATCTTTTATCCTGCGCCAGCCCGCGCGCAATCGCCGGATCTTTCAGCAAAATTTCCGCGACCGACGGGCCGCTATAGATCGTCTCAAATCGCGTAAAATCGCCAGAGTTCGCAATGCCAACCCGCTGCACCAAATACCGCATCGCAAATAAATTATCATCCGCGAGCAAGGACGACACCTCCGCCCCGTTCATCGGATTTGCCGGAGAGATAATAATCTGCGCGCGATATTGATCACTCGCCAGCGCGACAAACCCCGCCGCCGCGACAATACCGACCAGCGCACCAAACACGATCATGCCGCGCGCCTGCCACAAATCAGCAACCACATCAGCTAGCGTTTTATGCTCTATTATTGTCTGATCACTCATTTAAACCTACGCGGCCTCTTGCGCGCGTCCTTGTTCTTGTTCCTGTTTCGGCGGCTTGCCTGCGCCGTCCATACCGGGCTCGACCACGGCCCAGGCCCGATCGACCCAAGCCTTAATCGCGTCCTTCGGCACAAAGACCTGCGCAGCCTCTCTCGCGCCATTATGCGCCGCGAACCAATCATCGGCGCTTAAGCAATAGCGCTTGATCTCACTGGCAAGGCTGGCCGCATCGCCCTGTGCCACAATCGCGCCCGCCTTGAAGTCTTTCACCACCATAGCGCTTTCACTCTGCGAAGGTCCAATAAAAATGCACGGGCGCTGCGCTGCCAGCGCTGAATAAAGCTTGCACGGCACAATCGCTCCGGCCGCCTCATGCTTCATGGACACAACATGCACGTCCCCGCTTTCCATCACCGCGCGCAGCTTGCCCAACGGCTGATAGGGCATCAGACGGATATTGTCTAAATGGCGTTTGGCTCTCTCACGCGCCAGCCGTTCAAAGCGCGGGCCGTCACCGACAAATACAAACTCAATCTCCGGGTGCTCTTCAGCCAGCATACTCGCGGCCTGCACGATCGTCTTAATCGGATGCGCCTTACCCAAATTCCCGGCATAGAGCACGCGGAATTTCTGCCCCTGCTTATGCTGCTGATCAAAGGGACGGAAGTCACCGCGCACGCCCCTCGATGTTTGCGGCTCCACGCCATGGCCATTAAATTGCCCAATATCGTCCGGCAGCGGCGCCAGCTCAAAATCCGGCCAGTTCGGAATTATTGTGATATGCCCCGGCGTAATCCCGTCTACGGTCAAACGCTCCGCCATGCAGCGCCCAATCACCACCACCTTATCCGCGCGTTTCATATTGGCGCGCGTCAGGGATTTCATTGCCTTCATCACAAAAGCTGGAAAAATCACATTAATCGCGGGAAACACATCAGGATATAAATCCTGACACCAATGGATATGCCGCGCGCCTTTTATGCGCTTAACAATCTGCCCGGCACTCACCAAAAATGGTGGATCGCTCATGCTCACGACTAAATCTGTCTTGGACAGCCGCAGCGCGACAAACAAAATCTTCAGCCACACGATCGCATAACCAAACGCACTGCCAGGCTTGCCTGCGCTCTTCAGCCGAATAACGCGCACACCGCCATCACGCTCTTTGAGCGCTTTTAGCCCCGTCGTGATCACAGTCACATTCCAGCCCTCACGCGCGAAAGACCGCGCAAGATCACGCAGCACACGCCCCGTGGCTCCACGCCCCGGCGGATATACTCGATTTAAAAAAAGAACGGAGGGCCTACGCATAGCCTTAAAAACACTCACTCAACAGATGTTAGATTAGATCTCTCTTGAATAGCAGCAGGATGGCTTTTTTGCAACGTCGCCACGCCACTTGTCACCAGCAATAACATCAATCCAAAATCCAGCGATTTGAAGCTGGCATATAAAAACACATCAATCACAATCGGCCCGGCCAGCGCAAGCGCCAAAACCGAATTGATTTTCAGCACCCGAAGCCCAGCCATAGCCAGCCCAGCCAGATATAAAATCACCAACCCCAGCCCAAACACGCCCATCTTCAGCATCATCGAGCTCAGCAAACTATGCGAAAAATTCACGCGGATTTCCGCCACTGCCGGCGATTCAAACGTCCCGCCCCAGCCCGCGCCAAATACCGCCGTCACGCCGGAACGCGAGATTTCTGCCCACACAGCTGCCAGCTCCTCAAATCGTGCATTCGCGCCCACAAGACTGGTTTTCTGCGCCAAAGATCCCGCCAGCTCCCCCAAAATACCCATCATCGGCGCGGCGACAATGCCTAACGCAATCAAAATCACCCCCGCCCGATACGGATATTTATAAAACCCCCAGCCCAAAATCAGCACCACATACAGCCCCGCATACCCCAAGCTCGCCCGCTGCGTCGTCAGCGCAAGAGGAAGCAGCAGCATGGCCGCCGCGCCAGCAAGCACCACAAACGCCGCCGCCGCGCGCAGCGTAAAGTCGCGCATAAATTTCTGCGCCCCACATCCAAACGCAAACAACGCGGCAAACAACACCGTTGGCATATTGGCCAGATAGGTCAGCTCCCCGCGATCAAGCTGCATAAACATCGACAGCACAGAGCCCCCCACATCCTCCAACGCGCGCAGGCTAAATACACCGCCAATCACCAACGTCCCAGCCAGCACATATTTAAAGCTCGCCGGATAGGCCTGATAAAGGCCATATAAAAGCACCGGCATCATCATAAAAAAGAACGGAAAAATATCGCGCAGCATCAGCCCAGTGTCATTACCGCGCACCAGCCCCATAACGATCGCCATGCTAACCCCATAAAGGAGCAACGCCTGCCCCGCACTGCGCCACAACGGCGCGGCGCGATCAAACTGCAACGCGCCAATCGCGCCGCTTAATCCCACTGCGCAAACAAGAAGCCCTGCCACTAAAGCTTCGACAACACCCGGATAATTCGGCGTCGGCGAACCCAAAACCGCATACAAGACCAACGCCGCCAGCAAACAAAAACTGCGCAGCGACAGTGCGTCTACATTGAGCATTTTTTGAATAAACGACACGCGGGCCATCACATGAAAAAGGCTTCAGACGCCATCTTTATCCCCACGAGCAAGATAAATAGCGCAAACACCCGCCGCAACATATCAACCGGCAGCACATGCGCCATCTTCGCCCCCAACGGCGCGAGCAGCACACTAAACGGGATAATCATCGCCCAGGCCGGCCAGCTGACATAGCCAAGTGAATAGGGAGGCAGGTTCGGTTGCTCCCACCCAATCGCAATAAAACCAATCGTTGCAGGAACAGCAATCACCAGCCCCAGCGCTGTGGCGGTCCCAATCGCCTTATGGATCGGCACGCGGCACATCGTCATAAACGGCACATTAAAGCTCGCCCCGCCAATCCCAATCAATGTCGAAACCATGCCAATAAAAAAACCGGCCTTCGCCGCCCAAGGCTGCGGCGGGACACGATGATGCAGCTGAAATTTCACCGGATCAGACACCATCACCACTGCCAGCATCAACAGCGTAATGGAAAAAAATTGCTTCAGCGCAATGCCGCTCAGATGACTGGCTAAGCCAATCCCAACAATCACACCAAAAAATATGCCTGGCCCAATATGCTTCACCAGATCAAAATCAACACTATCACGCCGCCAATGCGCCCGCATGGACGACAGCCCCGTCGGCACAATAACCGCCAGCGACGTGCCAATAAACATATGCATAAAGCTATCCGCCTCAAACCCCAGATAGCTGAAAATAAAATATAGCCCCGGAATCACAATAACCCCGCCGCCCACACCAAGAAGTCCAGAAACAAATCCCGTCACACCGCCCAAAACCGCAAAAAGAATCAGCAGCACGCCAAAATCAATATCACCACTTAAAAATACAGAATCCATGCTGTAAGGTTATCATGCCAACCAATGAGCAGAAAGATAGAATTACGACCATAACTATTCCCATGAAGCTGAGGAATGGCGAGGAGGATAGTAGAAAAATTCACCACAAAGCCTCAAAGGTCACAAAGAATCACAAAGTTTTTTGAATTATCTTTCTTTGTGATTCTTTGTGACCTTTGAGGCTTTGTGGTGAAAACATTCTTATCAATAATTTGTGAAGACCTTGCGCGGCTTCTTCAGCCCCATCGTCGTATATTTCCTCACCCGCGATGACTTCCTCACTGTAACGGTTTTACGCACCGCCGCCTGCGCAACTTTAGAGCTAGCACTCTTCTTCACCTGCGCCGCGGCCACCTTATCCTCATACGCATCCATCTTACGCGCCACGGCAAAGGCGCTATCATTTTGCAGCTCCACCATCGCTTGCAACTTCAGCGATTTCAGCGCCTCAGAGGCCGCCCGTAGCTCCGCCACAGATGTTGGTTCCCCCGCCATTGTCAGCATGATCGGATCGACATAGCCCGCAGCAGGGGCCTTAGCGAGGTGGATAAGTTTCGTTGATTTCTTCTTATAATAGGGTGAATTTTTCGATGATTTTTTCGCCGTCTTCGTTGATTTTTTCTGCTGATACGGCACATAGAAAAGCGGCTTGGGCGCGCTCTTTTTCTCCGCCTGCTCGCTCTTATCCCCATGTGGTTTCAAAAAGATATCAGCCTGCACCACCGGCGCGCTTAAGCCCAACGCCAGAACAGGCACAATCAAAAAAGCGCGTTTAATCTTATATTTAACCTCGGGAATCACCTAAACACCCCTATTTTCCATTACCCCTACAGTATAGCAGAAAAGCCCACCAGAACTCAAAAACTCTTTATTTTCAAGCCCTCCCCCGCCCTTAACCGTTTCTTAAACAATTTGAGCGATTATTAAGACACTTCCGCAGATAAAAAGCCCTGAATTAACAGGCCATACAGACGGAATAAACAGATAAATAACGGTGATAAAATGCGTAAATTTGAGGAGTGCTATCAATGCAAATCAATCTAAAAGAATTTCTGGAACAAACCGGAATTGAAGAACCCATCTATCCCGGCAAGCGCTTCGTACATAGCTGCCGTCAGCCTGGCGAATATAAAAGCCATTGCGTGGTTCTTGACTGGCGTGACCCGGACAAGCTCCGCATTGAGATTAAAGCAGGCCTAAGCGGCCGCTCCCTCGAGCCAAAGAAGCTCAAATATTATCCCGTCAGCCTCCAAAGCCCGACCTATGTCGATGTCGAAATCGTCAACGATAATGACGAAAGCGAAGACGAGGAAGAAGGCGCCCGCGGATCATCCGGCAAGGGTAGCGGCGGCAAGGGCCTGAAGAAAACAAAATCACTCGACGACATCAAAAACAGCGCGATGTCCGCCTTTGGCGAAGCCATCGAAAAGGCCGCACCAGAGCTCGGCAAAATCGTCGAAATGGTCATCGCCGGCACAAAAATCGCTGCCGAAGCCTACGGCCAAGTCATGGGCCAGCTCGCTAACGAAATCCAGCACGGCAAAATTATCGTGACAGACCTCCTGTCCAAAGCGGGCGACTTCGTCACCAAATACGAGCCACCAAGCTTCATGAAAAGCAAGGGCGATGAAACCGCGAAATACAGCTATGACCGCGAGAAAAACGCCGATATAGGTTTCCAGCGAACGATGAGTTAAATCGCACTTAAAACTCGCTGAAAAGTTTAGATCCTCCAATCTAAATTGAACAATCGCCGCATAGCCCACAGGGTTGTGCGGTTTTTGTTTGCCATTTCATGTAATATTTTTCTTGACAAAATACGTAAATACAATTAAACAGACCCCAAATACAAACATTGGAGTTCACACTTATGCCTAGACGTTCAAACAAAGCGGCACAGCTTTCTGCCTTTATTGCCACCGGAATATCCACCGCAACAGCATCAACACAGCCAACACCGGCTGCAAATGATGATGCGCCCAAAGGAACCAGCATCGCCAGTCTGATCGAGACAAAGCCAGATGCGGAACTGCCAGACCTGAACAAAACCTATCCAACAGGATCACTCAGCTTACGCTTTTTTATTCAACAGCAAGAGGGCGGCAGAAAAAATTACCCGGGACCGGAAGCAGAACTCCATATCGATTTAAACGAACGCCTTTCTGCTGATTTTGCCTACGACCATCAAAACTCTGATCAACCTCGCAAAAACCGCGATGGCTCTTTTGACTATATCGGTTATGGTCTTCCTGAAAGCCGCCTAGAAAAAGCAACACTGACATACAAGGCTGGCGACCTCACCTCACCATGGGAATTCACAGTCGGCTCATTGGGCGAGCTAAGAGTATTAGAAGGTGCATTAAACGCCCCTGGCGGCCTTGATGCATTCGGCCTGGGAGCACGTCAAAGCTTTTATAATCTACGCGTAGACCCTGCCCACATGCTGGGCCTTACCATTAAGAAAAACAACCAGCTTGACGATAATTCCAAGCTTATTCTCGAGGGCACAATCGCCTTTGCTTATCGCACTGAAAGATACAAGGATCAAATCTTTGATCGTGGGAATAGCAACACCCCATCAATTTTCTTAAAAGCTACAGTGGAAAACACATATGATTCGGGTATTTGGGCATATGGAACGTCACTAGGCCTCACTCAGGTTGGCGGCTTCCTTGAAAAAGAACAAACCTATATCAGTGCCTTTGCCAGCGTTGCACATAACATCGACGATAAAACACGCTTCCTTGGCGGTGCCGAAATTGTGTTCCTGACAAACGCCGCCTTCTCTGACCGCGGCCCGATCAGCTCCACCCTTAACCGTGAAAGCGTACAAGATGACGACCGCCTTATGGTCCTTGCAACAGCCGCCATTGAACATGATGTAACGGAGAACTGGACCGTATGGGGCGAAGTTGGCCTGAACACAGACAGCGGAGATGTCTATGATTGGACATCCCTCAATGACGCCGTCACGACCGGCATCGGCACAAGCTACACATTTGACCTTGGTGACAATGCAAAGCTTAAGGCTATTCTCGGCGGGAGTATTCACAACTATTTAAATGGCCCGGAAACTATAGATACAGAGGTTTATGCGGGGATACAATTCACGCATGAATTCTAAACATACGCTAAAGCAATAAATCATCTAAAAACCACACATCTCCCTTGAGTTGTGCGGTTTTTGTTTCTACTCTCATCCCCATGAACAAAAAGACAAACGGCAACGGTAAAAAATCGGGCAATGGCCACGATAAAGACACCGAAAATATCGTGCATCTTCCAACATTGGCCCAGCGTGATCGCGCGCGCAAGAACAAGCTGAAAGCAGAGGAGCGCCAGAAAAAACAAGCGCAAAAATCCGCGCAGCCGCCCTTTATCAATCTAGAGAAAATCACGCCCTTCATCCGCGTTTTGGCGTTGGCGCTCGTGACGGTGCATCTGGTTGTGTATCTCGGCTTTGATGACGGGCAAAGGCTCAAGGCCTTCTACACGCTCGGCTTCCTCCCCGCCGCCTTCACCGGTGGGTTTGATTATCATTGGTATAGCCCCCTGACCCTCATCACCCACATGTTTATTCACGGCAGCTGGATGCATCTGGCCTTTAATCTGGTCATGACCCTCGCGCTTGGGATTTTGTTTGAGCGGCAATTTGGCTCGCGCACAACCGTAATCTTTTTCTTCGCCTGCGGCGTTGCGGGCGCGGCTGTATATTTCATCCTCAACCCCTTTTCCACCACCCCGGTCATCGGCGCAAGCGGCGGGATCAGCGGGTTGTTCGGCGCGGCCCTCATCCTGATGCACCAGCGCAAACAATTCGGCCAAATAAACACGAAACTAAACGACCCCGGCCCGTGGAAAATCATCGGATTCTGGATCATCCTCATGATAGTAATCGGCCTAATCAGCGGCCCCGGCATAGCCTGGCAAGCCCATCTGGGCGGGTTCATTGCGGGGGTGGCGTTGCTTAAGGGATTGCAGACGGGGCGGGTGCGGTTTTAAGGACCTACTTCTAGTCCATTATTGGGGACATCTGAAATAACATTAGGTTCAATCAACTTATTCTCAGAGCGTTTTGCACCAGAACCTGTTATCTCTAGACCATCATATGAGGTACTATGAATAAAGTTGCCCCACTCGTTCAAAAAATTTTCCGTACTATCAGTCGTTTCGATTCTAGCTGTTTCTGCTTCAACAGCGGTATCTACAACTGTTACCTCTTGAGTTTCACTTGCCTCTACCGGACTGCTTGTTTTTTTCACATGCACCCAAAACGACCAGTGGGGCAGAAACAGCAGCTAATTTAAATAAGGTTAGTCTTTTCATTTTATAGTTCTCCAAAAATTTATTCTTATAGTAATTCCAATTAATAATTGCGCATGCTATGCTGCATGATGACTTATTCAATAGACCTTCGTAAAAGAGTTGTTTCCTTTGTAGAATTTGGTGGTAGTAAAGTGGAAGCTTCGCATCGCTTTAGTGTATCTCGCCG
>JAJRYK010000054.1 GCA_024275825.1 Alphaproteobacteria bacterium | reverse complement strand
TGCCTTTGCCACCTTACAGCCCGGACTTTAACCCCATAGAACAAAGCTTTGGTAGCCTAAAAAGGCGACGGCAATTTTTACCGCTTGGCACGCCATTGGACGATTTATTTATGTGCAATTATTAATTGGAATAACTATAACATGAAATCCTGAGCTACACTATCAGGCATCACATGATATGTCAAATTTAAAAGTGACCTCTTAACCAACCTTCTTCGGCGCTTCCAGAACAGCCTCCGCAATAATGCTCTGCGCCATAGCGCCAGCGCCAAACACCCCCTGCGGCTGCGCCCATTTAATCGTGTTAAAGCCGCCTTGCGCGCCAAACCCGGCCACAGAAATCGGTTGCCACTCATTATAAATCCGCCCGCTCCCGGTGCACGTCCAGGCCTTGGCCGCCTGCGCGTCATCGGCTTTATCCAGCCATTTTTGCACAATTTCATCGCTCGCCCCGGATTTTTCCTCCATCGCCGCGCGCATACTATAGAGCAGCGCATTCGGCTCCAATGCGGCCGCCCGCTCAAAATAACCGCGCGCTTCGCCCCACAGGCCTTCCTCAGCCGCCACCTGCCCGGCGGCCATTTGCGCGGCGCTGGTATCAGCGCGCAGCTTCAACAAACGTTCAAACCACTGCATCCGCCCCAGTGATTTTTTGGAACGATCGCGAGAGATCAGCGCATCCCACATTTGCGCCAGATCCGGGTGCGGCTCGGCCTTCCATGCCCGCTCCACCAGCCTTACCGCACGCCTGCGATTGCCCGTTTGATGGCACATCCGCGCCAGCGCCACGACGCTTGGCACAAAGCTTTTATCCAATTTATACGCCCGTTCAAAAACGCCCAGCGCCGCATCGCGTCGCCCTTCAGCAACCAGCGCCTCCCCCTCCACATGCCACATGGCGATGCGGTCGCTCTGCGCCTGCGCTTTCGTTATCGCGCCGCGCTTTTCCGCCCTGCGCAGGCTGGCCCGCGCGGCCGGCCAATCGCGCAAGCGAAGCTCCATATCGTACACAGTCTTGATCACCCAGGGTTGCCTGGGCTGCACCTCCAGCGCTTTGCGCGCCGCCGCCAGCGCGCCCTCATCATCGCCCTTTTCCAGCGCCGCTTGCAGCAATCCACGCACGCCCAAAAACGCCGCGTCTTTGCTCTGGGTCAAGGTTTCAAAAGCCGCCTGCGCTTCCGTTTCGCGCCCATCCATCTTTGCCGCCTGCGCCTTGAGCAACAGCGCAAGCCCGCCATCATCCTTTAATAGAGCGCTTGCCCGGCGCGCCTGCTCATTTGCAATCTTCGCATCCCCCGCAGCGACCGCGCTTAAACCTATCGTCAGCGCCCGATACCCCTTTTCAAAGCGCTTCACCTCGTTATACCGGCGATAGCTTTTGGGGAAATCAACGAATGTTTTGATGATATTATAAATAAAAATGCTGAGCAAAATAACCGCCAGCAGCGCCACCAAAAACAGCCCGACATGCGCGCGAATATCATAGCCCAGCCATTCAACCGTCACAAAGCCCGGCCGCTCCGCCACCCACAGCGCCAGCGCGACGAGCGCGCCAATCTTCACCATAAACCACAGAGTTTTAATCATTTAACCACAACCTCCGTTGAATTCCCCTCCCTGAAGGGAGGGGGCTAGGGGGAGGGGTTACGAACAGCGACTTAATCAAACACTGTCACCCCCCCACCTCGCCCCCCCACGGGGAGGAAGCCATTCAAGTTTCACTCAGAACAAAAAACTACTGCCCCGGCACGCCCAAAACGCGCCCGGGCGTATAAATGTTAATCCCCGTTTCCTCGTTCTGGATCAGCGTACCTTTGGGCGTCATCCCCACCAAACCCAGCGCCGCGCCATTCATAAACTTATCAAGATTGCGCGAATCCATCGTCCCCAGCGCCTTCTTAATCCAGGGCTGAACGATAACCGCCTGATCGCCTTCAAACGTACGCATCTGCATAATTGCACCAACAATATCGCCCTGCTCCAATAAAGCATCCGCCTTGTTCAAGGTCGCCTGCGTGTCCGTTCCCGTCTTCAACTCACCATCTTTTTCAACCTGAAGAATCTCGTTCAAGCGCGCGCGCGCCCTCTCTTCAAACGACACATCCTCGCCCTTCAACGACGAAACAACCACATCGCCCGTAATGGTTCTCAGTTCCTTACTCAAACCGCTTGGCGTCAAAATACCGCTCTGCGCATGCGGCGCCAGACGCGCAAGCGCTGCGCTCAGCTCCGCATTATCCTCGCCCACCAAGTTCTGCAACAGCTGTAAATCACCGTCAAAGGGCTGGTTATCCCGGTTCAAGCTGCTACGGAATTGCGTCATCCCCAGCAGCAGCGCCGCGGCCCTCAGATCCTGCGTTGGCACCTGATCAAAAGTCTGGCTAAGCGCTGCATTTTCCTGCCGCGCGCTATTTAGTGCTTCATTCAGCTGCGCTGTATTGCCCTGCAGCTGCGTCACAATCGCGCTCAACTCCGCGATCGAGGCGTCCAGTTTCTGCTGCCCAATCAGCGAGTCATTCATCCCCTCGAACCGCGCCCGCAGCGCATCAAAGCGCGGGCTGCCAAACATCTCGCTCGCATGGGCCTGCAGTTTCACTGCGCGCTCTTCCATCGTGCCCGCATCCTCGGCCAGCACATCATTGGAAATCTCGCGCGCCTTTTCCATCGCGACATCAGCCTGCGCTTTGGCCGTTTCTGCCCGCTCTTGCAGCGCCGCTAAACGCTCATTCAAATCACTCGGAATTACGGTACTCAAGAAAGATTGCTGCGTTTCCTGCACCAGCTCGACCTCTTCCTCCAGCGCCGCCAAGCGCTGCGTCGCACCTTTTGAGTCCGGCCACAACAACAGCAACACTGCCGCAACCGTGATCAAAATCAAAAGCACCGTCACCCACAGCGCCTTGCCCACGGCCTTATCCTCGCTCTGGGCAATTTTGGCCATCAGATCCTGATGCGTCGGCGCGGGCTCCTCACGCGGATGCGCAATTTCGCGCGAGGCCTGCTCTACGACATCCGTATTTGTCGCCGTTACCACAGGCATGGCCTTGCCTTCCTTCGGCGGCGCAGACGAAACGGCAACACCCTGCTCTTGGTCTTCTTCCTGATTGCTCTCCCGACCACCTTTACTCCGAGCATCACCTTCACCGTGAACATCAGCGCTCGCACCATCAGCACACTCACCTATATTTGCGTTATGTAAGATATTTTCATTCGCTGACACCGCCACATGGCCTTGCGCATCCTGCGGGTTGTTGATCGCCGCGCCCTCAATCACACCCGACAAATCAACATTATGCGCCGCCGCCGCTTCCGTGATTTGTGAGCGCCGGTTCGCCGGAATGGTGTTACGTTTTTTCCAGCCCTGTACGGTCGTCACCGCAACATCCATTTTCTTGGCCATGGGGCGAATACCGCCAAAGCGCTCGATCACCTTTTCCGCATTATGGATTGCTTGCTTGCTCATATCTATATGGTCCTCACCTAAAATTTTTATCTCTGCCCGGTATCCGTAATGGTCTTGAAGCGCCCTGATCATCCCCATCCGGTCCGGCGTGTCACTAACGTACACCTGCCCCCAAAGGGCGGGCCGTACGCATTCTAGCACGCCGCCACTGATGCACAAGGCTTTTGCGCGCTTTAAGCGACCCAGAACATCATGTTGCTCCGCCAAGCGCAAAAAATTCTCCACCGTCCGCACTGAGAAAAACGTCACACATAGCCCGCGATCATCCTTTAGAATATCCAGAAACTCCCGAGAAAACCGCTCGGTCGGTTTTGCGCGGTAAACTACTAATTCAAATACATTAATACCTTCGTCAGCCAACAAACTCTTTATCGAGCATGCAACATCCTCACCCCGCACATGCAGCAACGACTTACCATCTCTCACAACCGTCTCAGCCACCAATATTGCAAGATCTTCCGCATCACCGCCCGCATCATGCACCAACGCAAAACCAGCCGCCTTCGCCACCGCCGCCGTACGCGACCCCACGGCAAAAGCCTCCACGCCCCTCACATCAACATGCTGCGTAAAAACACGTACGGCATTCGCACTGGTAAAGATCACAGCCCCATAATTCGCCATATCCGGCGCATCAAAAATCAGCGTTTCGATCTCTAAAACCGGCTGCGCAAAAACCACAAACCCCAGAGCCTCAAGCTCAGAAGAAAATATATGCGCTTGCCACTCTGGGCGGGTGATAATGATCAGATCATTCATGTGCCCACTATCACGTACAGCCGCACTTTGTGCAAGCCTTCCAAATCACAAACGTGCGCCGTACGCCCTCCCCTGCACTTCATCTCCCTGCGCTTGTGCTATGTAAAACAAAAGAGTGGGGGTGGGGATAAGAAGAAAAGATACGTAAGCGCAATATGGCAAACAAGCAAGCCAGCGAAACACTATCGAACATTAAGCCTTTTGAACCAAAATGTCCGCTGGCAGTTGCGCCTTCAGCCGCGTGCCAAGCGCAGCGCCGAGCGCCACAGCCTCCTGAACGCTTTGCACGCCCTGTATGTCTTTATCTTCAAACAGCGCAGAGCCATCCAGCGCAGCCACGGCAAGACGCAAATGCATCTGCCCATCGTTTATTAAAGTCGCATAGGCGCCAATCGGTGTGTGACAAGACCCATCCAGCACATTCAGCGCCGCACGTTCGGCACTCACGCAGCGCAAAGTAGTCTCACAATTTAATTGGCCAATAAAGGCTAGCCCACCACTCCTGCTTGATAAAAACTCAATCCCAACTGCCCCCTGCCCAGCGGCGGGCAGCATGATTTCTGGCGCTATAATCACATCCGCCTCATGCTGAAAGCCCAATCGATTAAGCCCCGCCAAGGCCAAGAATGTCGCATCCACTGTATGCTCGCCCTTTCCCGTACGTACCTTCTCAATCCGCGTCCCAACATTGCCGCGAAACGGCACGACCGTCAAATCCGGCCTGCGCGCCAGCAAAAACGCCTGCCTGCGCACGCTCGCCGTCCCCACCGTCGCGCCATGCGGCAAAATTGCAAATGGATCAGACACATCAGCGCCGCCGTTTTGCTCCAGCTTTTCCCGCAGCGCTTCCGACAATAACAAAACATCCCGCGGATCTTCGCGCGGCAACATAACAGATATCTCCAGCCCCTCAGGCAACAGAGTCTCCATATCCTTCATCGAATGCACCGCACAATCAACCTCACCAGCCAGCAGCGCCGCCGCAATTTCCTTCGTAAACTGCCCCTTACCGCCATTCTCGGTCGATAGCCGCGTCTCCCCCTCCTCCGGCTTCCACTCGCCAGAAGTCACAATCTCCACCACCTCCGTCTCCACCTCCGGCACAACCACAGCCAAAGCCGCCCGCACCATTTCAGTTTGCATCAGGGCCAAAGCGGAAGCACGGGTGCCAATTTTAAGTGTTTTGTTCATGAAAAATACATACAACATTCTCATTTCAAAGAAAAGCCAGCCAAATATCTTCTTGACATATACAATGGCGATACAGTAGAACAGCAGTCTAATTACGTAACGCAACAAAATAGTGAGATCAAAAATGTCCAAAATCAAAAGAACAAGATGTACACCATCTCCAAAAATAAAGAGAGAAGACCCAAGACGAGAAACCACAAAATACAAGCGCTACCTTACTGCATTTTCAAAAGTAGTTGAAAAAAATTACAGAAGCTCCGCAAGTATTAATGAAATAATGAAACAATTCGAAAAGACAGCCCACGGCAAAGACTATGACGTAAGCCTTTTTCCTCCCCCTAAAGAAATGTTAGATGATTTGAATCGCGCCTGGATAAAGCCCGGAACGGCTTCTCTCTAGCCCTAAACACAAAACCTCAGCTATCTAAAGTTTTCCCGTGACTCATATGCTCTCTGTAGTTTAAAACACCCCATGACCACGCCCTTCAAAACCATCCTCGGCATAGAAACCTCCTGCGATGAAACCGCTGTCGCCATCATTGACGAAACCGGGCACATCCACGCCAGTCTCGTTCTCAGCCAGATCGAAGAGCATCGCGCCTTTGGCGGCGTGGTGCCAGAGATCGCAGCGCGCGCGCATATGGATCATCTCGATACGCTAATCACCGCCGCAATGGATGATGCGGGCCTCTCCTTTGACCAACTGGGCGGCGTTGCTGCCACCTGCGGCCCCGGCCTGATTGGCGGAGTGATGGTGGGGATGATGGCGGGCAAGGCGATTGCGGCGGCGCGCGGCATTCCCTTTATTGCCGTGAACCATCTGGAGGGCCACGCCCTGACCCCGCGCCTGACCGAGGCGGGCGAGGGCCGCGACCTCACATTCCCCTATCTCCTCCTCCTCATCTCCGGCGGGCATACGCAAATTCTGGTCGCTGAAGGCGTCGGCCAATACAAACGCTGGGCCACCACGCTCGATGATGCGGCGGGCGAATGCTTCGACAAAAGCGCAAAAATCATGGGACTTCCATACCCCGGCGGGCCAGAGCTACAAGCCATCGCTGCGACCTGCACAGACCCAGCCAGCGCGCTAGAGCGCTTCCCCCTGCCCCGCCCGATGGTGGGCCGCAAAGAGCTCGACTTCTCTTTCTCCGGTCTAAAAACCGCGGTGCTCAACCACGTCCAAAAGCTGCCCGAGGGTGAGTTAAGCCGCAAAGACGTCGCCGATCTCGCCCACGCTTTCCAAACCGCCATGGCCGACATACTCAGCGAGCGCTGCGAACGCGCGCTTCTAAGATTCCTCAATGAATACACACCAGCCCGCCCTACCCTCGTCGTCTCCGGCGGCGTCGCAGCCAACACCGCCATCCGCGCAGCTCTGGAAACCCTCTGCGCAAAGCACGGCGCCGCCCCTTACGCTCCGCCAATCAGCCTCTGCGGAGACAACGCCGCCATGATCGCCTGGGCCGGGCTAGAGCGCCTGCGCGCCGGCCTAACCTCCGAAACCGGCGACCCACTAGACACCAAAGCCCGCCCAAGATGGCCCCTTGACGAAACCGCCCCAACCCGGCATGGTGCTGGCGTTAAGGCGTAATCCTCGTCGCCTCTAAACCCCCTCTTTGATCAGAAGATTTATGCTTCTTATTCAAAGAGAAATGCGGCGAAAATGCATCTTTTCGAGAACCGGAGCGGAGCGTACATTAAGTACGTGAGCACCGAAAGCGCAGAAAAGATGCATTTGCAGCCCATTTATCAAAGAATAAGGAGCATAAATGCCAAGTATCGGAGTAATAGGCGCAGGCGCATGGGGCACGGCCCTGGCACAAGTATTCGCCAAGGGCGGACGCAAGACGACCATTTGGGCGCGTGAAGAAGAGGTTGTGCAATCCATCAACACCGTCCACGAAAACGCCACATATCTGCCCGGCGTGCCGCTTAACGAAAACCTCAAAGCCACGAATTCGCTTGAGGATATTGCGAGCAATGACATCCTCCTCATCGTCACCCCGGCGCAATATATGCGCACGATATTGACCGAACTCAAGCCTCTCATCACCGCCGATAAACCGGTTATTTTATGTTCCAAGGGTATTGAGCTAGAGAGCGGCCTCCTCCTGTCCCACGTGGCAGAGGAGATTTTGCCAAAAACCCCAATCGCCGTCCTGACCGGCCCGACATTCGCCAGCGAAGTCGCGCGCGGCCTGCCCTGCGCCGTAACCGTTGCAGCGAAGAGCAAAAAGATCGGCCAAGAGATCCGCGAGGCGCTGGGCGTCAAGGGCTTCCGCCCCTATATCACCACCGATATTATCGGCGCGCAACTAGGCGGGGCGATCAAAAATGTCATCGCGATCGCCAGCGGTATCATCACCGGCAAAGGTTTGGGCGAGAGCGCAAGAGCTGCTCTAGTCACCCGCGGCGTGGCCGAAATCGCTCGTCTGGCCGTCGCCATGGGCGCAAATAAAGAAACATTGCTCGGCATGTGCGGCATTGGCGATTTGATGCTCACCTGCTCCTCGATGCAGTCCCGCAATTTCTCGCTGGGCGTTGCCTTGGGCGAAGGTAAAACGCTGGAGGATATCCTGGCATCGCGTAACTCCGTCACCGAAGGCGTCCACACCACACAAGCCACACTGGCTCTGGCCAAACGCAACGCGGTGGACATGCCTATCACCGAAGCCATACACACAGTCCTCAGCGAAGGCGTCCCCATCGAAGTCGCGATTGAGGATATGCTCAACCGCCCGTTTAAGTACGAGATGGCGGTGAAGAAAAGCGGGCATTAAAAACGCCTCTTCCTTCCCACTCTGTCCTACCCTATCATAGCTCCAGACATCACACTTTCAGGGAGACCAAAACCATGAACCTCAAAACAATGACATGCCCCATCACCGGCATTAATATTTGCAAATTCTTCACCTCAACGCTTGTCGGCTTTGCCTTCATCTTCGGCTTTGACTTCGCGTTCCACAACGTCCTGCTCGGCGATATCTATGCAGAAACGCCGGAGCTGTGGCGTCCGGTGGCAGAAATGAAAATGGGCTGGATGCTCGGCACGCAAATCTTGCTCGCCATGGTCACCGCCTTCATCTACGCACAAAATGTTGAGGGCAAGGGCATCGGCGAAGGCCTGCGCTTTGGCGCGATGATCGGCGTTTTCATGGCCATCATGATGGCCGGCTCCTATGCATGGATGCCCATCTCGCTAGAGCTCGCACTCTTCTGGGCCGTTGGCGGTCTCGTTCTTGGTCTCGGCCTGGGCGTGATCTACAGCTTCACTTACAAATGTTGCGGCTCGTGCAAAAAAGGCGAGACAGAGAAGAGCGACGCTTAAGCACAAACATATAAATCCAAAAAGAGCGGGCAGTCTTTTTTAGACTCTCGCTCTTTTTTTTCTCTATTCTCTATTCTCCAGATATTCCCATCCCTTTGCCGCCCCACTTACCGCCTCGCCCTACCTAGTACACACTCAATTTGCATTATGTAAAATTAAAGCCCATTAGGGCTTGCCAATTTTTTTCTACAGCATATTTTGGTAATGCGGCCTCATGGCGGTAGCAAACACAAAGGACAAAACACATGGCAAAATGGCTCGTCAAATCGGAACCCTATAAATTCTCGTGGGAGCAGCAGGTGGAAAAAGGGGAGGGGCGCTGGGAAAAGCGGGTGCGGAATTATCAGGCGCGCAATAATCTCTCCGCCATGAAAATCGGCGATCGGGCGTTCTTTTATCATTCCAACGAGGGCAAAGAAATCGTGGGCATTTTAGAAATCACGGGGCAGGCCTATCCCGACCCCGACGATGAAACCGGCAAGTTCGTCACGGTGGACGTAAAACCCGTCAAACCCCTACTCACCCCAGTAACCCTAAAACAAATAAAAGCCATCCCCGATCTATCCACCATGCAACTCATCCGCCAAGTGCGATTGTCCGTCGCGCCGGTGACGGAGGAGGAATGGGAGATTGTGATGCAGCTGGGCGGGGGTTAGGTATTTTCCTAAAAACACTTGACATAGGCCTTAGTATTTCATAATATGCCTAAAATTCACTGGAGGATATTATGAACGCACAAGAAGCAATGCTTGATAAAAAAATAAAACTTTTAAAAACGCCAATTGAAAAAGTGAAAAACACCGGAAACAGCCCTTCCTGGCAAGAATTTCATCGCATTAATGTAATCTCTCTTTTAAATCTTCTTGTACTTAGCACGAACGCCTTGGAAAATTTAAGCGGGTGGGGACCGGGTCGAACCATAAACCTTGATAAAAGTATACACGCACTTAATCTCCCAAGAAGAGAAACGGCAATTGATATTCTCAAAGAAAATAGTCTTTTAGAAATTGCGCGCAGTGAGTCAATTACACAACAACAATATTTAGAGATAGCACAACTATTGCCCAAACCCGCTTTGGCGATTATCCTGAAAGAAGATTGGATTACAACCTTTGTTGATAAGGATGCCTTCACACCTAATTTACTCCAACATTTCACAAACTCTATAATAAAAAACGAAAAACTTATTAAAGAAATTACAGAGACTGTGAATATTCAATGCTCAAAAACAATGACAGAGTGGGCAAAGCACCAGCCTTCTTCTCAAGAAATTCCTGAAAATATTGAAAAAGGAAAATGGATTTTACCCTTCGCTTCACGTTATGCAAGAGAGATGCTAAAAGAAGAATTTATTAAGCAAGTAGGTTTACAAGAAAACTTAAAAGCAAAAGTTAGAGATCTTGTAATTGAGGCTTGCACAAAAAACTTACAAGGCGCTGCTGAACAACTCAAACTCGAAAGCCTTACCTAAAATCACTCTTCACCTCATCTCCTCATTTGTGTAGCATAAAAGCCTAAATCACAAATGAGGCTTTGCCATGCCCACCAAAACACCAACCAAACTCTACCCCCCCTCCGCCGCAACCCTTTCGCGCGCCAACATCGCGCCCGCGCAATACACCGCGATGTACACCGGCTCCACCACGCAGCCGGATGTCTTCTGGGCCGTACAATCCCAGCGTCTTGATTGGTTCAAAAAACCGACCATCATCAAAAACACCAGCTTCGGCAGCGCAGACAGCCCGGATGTCTCCATCAAATGGTATGAGGATGGCGTGCTCAATGCCTGCTTTAACTGCGTTGACCGGCACCTTCCCGAAAAAGAAAACGATATCGCCCTGATTTGGGAGGGCGATGACCCGGAAATGGATAACAAAATCACCTATGGCGCGCTGCTGGGCGAGGTTAGCCGCACGGCCAATGCGCTGAAACAACTGGGCGTGGCCAAGGGTGACCGGGTGATCATCTATATGCCGATGGTTTTGGAGGCGGTGTATGCGATGCTGGCCTGCGCGCGGATTGGCGCTGTGCATTCAGTTGTGTTTGGCGGGTTTTCCCCCGAAGCGCTCAAAAGCCGCATCATCGATTGCGGCGCGAAAATTGTAATCACGGCCGATGAAGGCGTGCGCGGCGGCAAGAAAATTCCGCTCAAAAACAATGTCGATGCGGCTGTTAAAGATACGGATGTCGAGCACGTCCTTGTCCTCGAACATCGCGATGGCGAGATCAGCTGGAATGACAAGCGTGATATCTGGTGGCACGAAATTGTCGATGACCAATCCGATGAATGCCCGTGCGAGATGATGAACGCCGAAGACCCGCTTTTCATTCTCTACACCAGCGGCTCTACCGGCAAACCCAAGGGCGTTTTGCACACCACCGGCGGATATATGGTCTATAGCGCTCTAACGCATGAAGCGGTTCTGGATTACAAACCGGGTGATGTTTACTGGTGCACCGCCGATGTAGGCTGGGTAACGGGGCATAGCTATATCGTCTATGGCCCGCTGGCCAATGGCGCGACGTCGCTAATCTTCGAAGGCGTGCCGAGCTATCCCGACTGGTCCCGCTTTTGGAATGTGGTGGACAAGCATCAGGTCAACATCCTCTACACCGCCCCCACCGCCATCCGCGCCATGCTGCGCGAGGGCGATGAATGGGTGACAAAAACCGACCGGTCGTCCTTGCGCATTCTGGGCACAGTAGGCGAGCCGATCAATCACGAAGCCTGGCTCTGGTATTACAACGTGGTCGGCGATGCACGCTGCCCGATCATTGACACATGGTGGCAAACCGAAACCGGCGGGCATATGATGAGCCCGCTGCCCTGCCACACCCTAAAACCCGGCGCAGCGCAAAAACCCTTCTTCGGCGTGCAGCCCGCTTTGGTCGATGATAAGGGCAATATTCTCGATGGCGAGGCGGAGGGTAATTTCGTCATCCTCGATAGCTGGCCCGGCCAGATGCGCACCCTCTATAACGATCATGAGCGATTCATCAGCACATATTTCACCAGTTTCCCCGGCATGTATTTTACAGGCGATGGCGCCCGCCGCGACGCAGACGGCGATTACTGGATCACGGGGCGCGTTGATGATGTGATCAATGTCTCTGGCCACCGCCTGGGCACCGCCGAAATTGAAAGCGCCATTAACGAACACGCTCTGGTCGCCGAAAGCGCCGTCGTCGGCTACCCCCACGATATAAAAGGCCAGGGCATATACGCCTATGTCATTCTAAAAGACGGCTTACAAACCCCGTCATTACACAGCCAAAACACGTCATTGCACGGCCCGTCCGTGCAATCCACAGCCACCAGCATGGGTCACACGCACAAGGTGTGTGATGACGACGCTTTAAAAGAAGAAATCACAAAAATAGTCCGCAAAATCATCGGCCCCCTGGCCACCCCCGACATCATCCAATTCACCCCCGCCCTGCCCAAAACCCGCAGCGGCAAAATCATGCGCCGAATCCTGCGTAAAATCGCCGCGAACGAGTTTGAGGATTTAGGGGACACCTCGACGCTGGCAGATCCCGGCGTGGTTGATGCGTTGATTGAAGATAGAAAAATAAACTAAAAACTATACAGCAAAGGCCAGCATTGACTCACCAGCCAAGCTTCTGGTAAATATGTTTTGTATAATAAAGAAAATAATTAAAAATATTAAATATGAGCAAACCAGAACCAAAACCAATACGTGCCTCAACAACTGCTAATGCTGGCCGTACAGAGAAAATAGAGCTTAGCTATGGGCACAAACGTTTCAATGTTCAAATGTCAAAAGCAAAAAGAGCAGTAAGTGGTGCACTAGAAAGCCTTGAGACCCTCAAGGATATTTGCGTAGAGCATGGAGATGCTTTTTATTCACCAGAATACACGCACACCAAAAAAGGGTGTGGAGATTTAGTAAATAAAATCAAAAATGCTATTGGCATGCGTGCCCCGCTACCAATCTTCTCTGAATTATGTGAGGATTTAATTACTGATATTATAGATGGAGTTTTTGAAATTGCTGAAATATCAGATGATAACTATGATGTTTCCACCTTATATTTTTTGTATGAAATACTAAAAATGGCAGAAGACTTTGTTAGATGCCCGCTTGAAGACCTCCCTCAAATTAGCTACGAAACACTTTTACAAAATGCTAAAGATTACCCATTTTATAGCTTCGTACACAAGGCTCGCACAGATTTAAGAAAAGAATTTGAAGACTTAGACAGCACAATAAGAAATGGCGGTATACCAACGGCAAGACAAACGAACGCTACACCAATTACCTCTCTTTACCATGGTAATAAATCAGGCCCTACACCGCCAGAAGCAGCATAAATCTATATAATCAAAACATCCCAATCGCGCTCTTATAGAGCGTCAAAAGCTCGTCCGCTTCGCGGCGTTTTTCGGTGTCCAGTTTACGCAGGCCGATGATTTTACGCATGGTTTTGGCGTCAAATCCAACGCCTTTAGCTTCGGCATAGACCTCTTTAATGTCTTCAGCAAAAGCAGTTTTCTCTTCTTCCAAACGCTCAATACGCTCAATAAAGCTGCGCAGTCTTTGACCAGCAACACCGCCAACATCCTGTGCATCGCCACCGCCGCTTTCACCAGTGCTGCCAGATGTTTCTGTTTGCTCTTCAATTTCATCGTTCGCGGGGGAAATGGCTGTTGCAGCGTCGGACATAGGGAACTCCTTGTTAAATATTTCAATGTGATTCGGGAATTTGATTCTACTGGCTCGCAGCTAAATGCCAAGCGCTATTTCAAAAAGATTCCCTCAATATTATTTCGCCGCGCGCGCAGACCAGGTTTCGATCAAAACGCCCGTGTCATTCTCTGCATCATTCGTTCGCCCGATCTGCAGCGTGATGACAACCTTCTTATTCACGGCGCTCGCCTTCTTATAATCGCTCATCCCGCGATCCATCGTGCTGGTCATCACCGGCACTTCATACAGCCAACGATAGCGGCCATTCACCGTGCCTTCATTGAGCAGCATCGGCGTGTCCTCGACGAAACTGCGAATAAAATATTGCTGCGTTTTGAGCGATGCCATCACCCCTTGCTGCTCCAAAAATGCCATATATTCACGTTGACCATTGCCATCGAAATAAATCTTATGGCTGTCAATATCGGCTTGGATATCGCTGGCGGTAAAGGCCGTCACTTCCGACACTGTATTGCTCACCCATTTGCTGATACTCAACTTCCCGCGATGGGCCTGTTCCAGCGGAACGTTATTCTCCGGCAGTGTGCCGATTTTCACCGCATCGCCCTTTTCCTTCAGCGCTTCAACATCCGCAAAAGGGGCCTGCAAGGTGTCAGTCGGGTCCGCCTCCTCCACACGCAAGGACGGGAAAAAGAATTCCAAAATGCTCGCTTGCGCCTGCGGCACAGGGTTAAAAAATTGGATAATAATGGCCATCGCACTAATGATAAATACTTTTTTCATGAGGCCCTCGACATTTTAAAGTTTTTAAATCGACCCATAAACTTCCCTAATTGCATCACATTTTCGATGCGTCTGTCCAGAAATTCTTTGGTCACGGTCATCTCCTCAGACGCGTCATCAAACCAAACGAGCGTCGTCGGCACGATAATCCCGCTCAATAAACCGCGCTTTGTGTAACGATTATAATCCCTGGCCTCATCGCCAGCCCAATCCCAAATTCGATCCGCCGTGCGCCAGACCATTTTCACACCGCGCGGCTTTCGGGTCGGCACAGCCCAAAAGCTCGCGCTCTGCCGCACCGCATCTTTATAGGGCGCAAGCGCATCAAACCGCGCCAGCAGCGCCGTACGTATACGATCTCGCACGCGCAACGCCGCAGGGTTTACATCCACCAGCGCCTCCTGCATCCAGCGATCCGCAAGCTCAGATAGCCCATCAAGCACATCGGCAATCCCGTCCGGAAAAACCGCGCGCGCAATATCAGGCTCATATCCAGCCTCAACCGTTGCCGCCGCCAACGCTTCCACGCTCCACCCGTCAAAGGTCACATTAGGCAACATCGCCATAATGATGGCATCGCGGGCTTTTTGGACGTCGTTTTTATTCATGCATGATTACCCGTTATCTAATTTCCTAATTCACAGTGATCCACGCATCGCCTTCGCAGTATCTATAAACATTAGAGCCAGAATCATAATACATCGTTCCCGCGACTCCCGTTGGTGTAGAGCAGCCAGCGCCGCCGTTACCATCCGCGCCCATTTTTTCCCACCGAGACCCATTGCAAAAGCGCATCGTATAGCTAACATAATCAAAATGCATGGAACCAAGCACGCCATCCGGCTCCGTACAGGTCGAGGCACCGGAACCTGCGCCATATGTCGTACCGACATCAATCACACTAACGCCGCGCTCATTTGATACATAGGCATAATTACCACCAAAAGATATGCCCGAATAATTTAAAATACTATCCGAAAAGGATGCCACCTCTGACATATTTGAAGGGTCAGAGACATCAATGATAGATAAAGAACCATTAGAATATAAATAATCCCCGTTAATCACCATTGATTCAGTAAAACCGCCCGATCTTACGACCTCATCAAGAATAACCGGAGAATCTGGATCAGATACATCAATCGATGTAATATAATTGCTGCTAGGCGTTAATTCACGCGCTTGAAGAAAAACCACATTATCTTTTATCGCCATATCAGGCCTGCGACCAACACGCGCAAACGCCGTTGTAGAACGCACAGCCGGAGCACTAGGATCAGCGATATCAACAATAACAAAAGTCTCCTCCCTTTCACTACCTATATAGGCATACTCACCAGAAACAATCAGTCCGTCCATTCTCTCCGTTCCCGGGACATTGGCATCAATGGTTGCCAAAACACTGATGGATGCTTTGTTCGAAATATCAGTAACAACAAAATATTGACCGCCCGTATTATATAGATAATCTCCCTGAGCCTGAACCTCCCCGCCACCGCTAACTGGGTTACCGCTGCCAAAGCTCGATAATGTCCCCGCCAGGGATGGCGAATCGGGATCACTGACATCTACGACTGATAGCCTGGGGCTGCCATTACCCATCGGTAAATACAGATACCCATCTTCATAATCAAGATCAGAAAGAGTAGCACTCGTAGAGCTCGTAACAACGCTAAGCGTTCCGCGCTCTACCGGGTTAAGCGGGTCATCATAATCCCAAACCGTAAGCTTACGGGACGTAGAAACATCTCTCTCATTTTCAACACAATAGAAAAAACGATCATACGGGCCGGCGCATAACTCTTCCGGCATAAAAACAGAATCAAACGTGGGTGCCGTTGGCGTTGTTACGTCCATAATATAAAAATTATTCCCTAATGCATAAACATAGCTTCCTTTTGCAACAACGGCCCTTCCAAATCTTCTTGGACTAGAAGTATAATATGACGGCGCGCCCATGTTGGTGGGATCAGAAATATCAATCGAGGCAAAACGATTGACTTCAGCGTAATATAAATAATTACCTAAAATAAATATTCGAGAATTCGAGCCACCCAAAATTGCTGAAACCGAATCAGCCAACGTCACTGCCGTTGGGGTCGATATATCAATGCTGTAGACCAGATCAGAATTAGCTGACACAGCATAAATATAATTGCCATTCATCGTGAGGCGGCTAGAAATATTGGGCCCACTCAAAACATTATCGACAGCCGGAGCATCTGGATCAGAAACATCAAGCACAACAAGATTCGCACCGCTTCCCTTCATGTAAACATAGTTCCCAGACGCCGCAATACCGCCACTATTCCAAACTGAGCCCGGACTATTCATGCTGGCCCGCGCCGTCGGGGCCGTTGGCGTAGATACATCAAAAATGAAAAATCCGCGAGAGCCAGACGCAGTGACAAACACATAATCTCCAGATTTAGCAATATCATTGCCCCCAAGCGGCATACTATCATCATGATCAATATTGGCCACGATACTTGGCGCTGCCTTATCGCTTATATCAACAACGACAAGGTCGTAATTCCCCCTCGTTCCAATATACGCGTAATTACCATCCACCACTATGGCGGACGGCAAGCGCAGGATATCAGCATCTTGTAAAACAGATGTAATGCTAGGCGCATCCGCGGTGGACACATCAATAATCACCAAAGCACTGCCCGCATTCGCGACCGCAAAAATGTAATCGCCAACAATTTCTGCATCAGTAACCGAAGATAACACGCGGTTTGTTTGCACTCGAATCGGGTTAGTCGCCCCGGAACCATCACCGCCTGCATCCCCCAAATCAACCCAGACGGTGCCATTGCAATAGCGCATAATGTTGGCAGCCTCGATCGTTTCTATTTCCCCCGCAACGCCGGCTGGCGAAGAGCAAGCCGCCCATGACGGCGAAGCCCACACGAGAGCACAGGCAACAAACGAAAAGACGAGTATAAATTTACGCTTAAGGCTCCTCATAAGAATATCTTACCCCACTTCTTTATTCCAGAACACACGAATAATTCTAATTGAATATGAAGAACAACAAAACTGCTAAATTCTCTCTTTTGTCTCAACATCAAAGAAGCACAAACGGAGAAAAGTTTAAAAAAATATAGACATCACGAGAAAAAGCGCCACCTTAGGGGCATGAAACAAAATATAGACGGTGACGATTTCACAGAAAAGAAACCCCCAAAGGAAAACACGCTCGGCACGCGGGTGAAGCGGTATGGGCAAGTTTCGGGGACGATGGCGGGGCTGGCGGCGCGGCTGGCGGGGGAGAAGTTTTTGGGGTTGAATATTGAGCGAGAGGACCATGCGCAAAGCTTGATGCTTGCGCTAGGAAATCTGAAGGGGCCGCTGATGAAGGTCGGGCAAATTTTAGCCACCATTCCAGAAGCGTTGCCGCCGGAATATGCTGAGGCCTTTCAACAATTACAATCCAATGCGCCGCCCATGGGATGGCCATTTGTACGCCGGCGAATGAAAACGGAGCTGGGGCCGGACTGGCAATCGCGCTTTCAGAGCTTTGAAAGAGAGGCCGCCGCCGCCGCAAGTTTAGGGCAAGTTCACAAGGCGTTAGCCATTAATGGCCAATTAAAAAATGATGAAAAAGACGGCGATTCAAAAGACAAGACCACCCTGCTAGCCTGCAAATTACAATATCCGGACATGCGCGCTGCCATCGATACGGACCTGCAGCAGCTGAAAATTATTTTTGGGATGTATGAGCGTTACGATCAATCAATCCAAACCAAAAATGTGCATGCGGAGCTGTCTGAGCGCCTCCATGAAGAGCTGGATTATGAGCGCGAGGCGCGCCAATGCAAGATGTACGCGTACATGCTACGTGATGAGAAAAACGTACACGTGCCGCGCGTTATTGAATCCCTGTCCACCGATCGCTTGCTGACCGCGACATGGCTGAAGGGCGAGAACATTCTGAGCTTTAAAGATGCCCCGCAAGAGGTACGCAACACACTGGCGATGAATATGTTCCGCGCCTGGTACACGCCGCTCTATTCTTACGGTATAATCCACGGTGACCCGCACCTGGGGAATTACACCGTACGGTTTGATCACTCAATAAACTTGCTTGATTTTGGCTGCGTTCGCGTCTTTCCACCTAGCTTTATTGGCGGTGTGATTGATCTCTACAACGCACTGATGACGAACAATAATGATCTGGCTGTTCACGCCTATGAGACCTGGGGGTTTGAGAATTTATCGGCCGAAAAAATAGAGATTTTGAACATCTGGGCGCGCTTCCTATACGCGCCGGTGATGGATGATACGGTCCGCGCGATCGGTCATGCCGATGGTGGTATGTATGGCCGCGAAACCATCGCAGAGGTGCATAAAAAGCTCCGCGCAATCAGCAAGGCCGAAGGCGGCGTCAATGTACCGCGCGAATTCGTCTTCATGGATCGCGCCGCACTAGGCCTTGGCTCGGTCTTCATTCATCTGAACGCCGAAATTAACTGGTACCGCGTGTTTAACGAGCTGATTGACGGGTTTGATGTGGACATATTGGCGAAGCGGCAAGCCAGCACCCTTAAGAAGTTTGGGCTCGCGCCCTAAAACACAGTCCTCGATTCGCTCATCAACGATGATGTTAAACGCTTTGAGGATGGCAATATGCGCCTAATAACCAAAAATTATGGAATAAAAACAACACTATCCCCAACAAAAACAGGGGCAAAAGAAGAGTCTTCTTTAGTAACCCTTTATAAACGTTTTTAACTGATAATTAACTTAGTGGGAAAATTTTAATCTGTTTACGGAGCTTGGGGACCAGTTTGGGGACGCACGCACGCTGCATCAGAATTTGCACGAGGCCTTAAATGGCCAGTGGCACGTTGCTTGCATTATAAATAGAGGGGCCGCCCCTCTTTTCTTCACCTGCGTTTTTTTGAGTTTTTCTGCGTTTTCGACCAGTTCTAAGGCTAAGCGCTGCTTTTCTATGGTCGAGTGATAAAGACGCTGCGTTTTGCGAAACAGACTTTGATGGATAAATATAAAGTGGGCGAACAAAAAAACACGCTAATGACATTCTTAACATTCGGCTGGTCCAAGCCGAAGAGCGACAACAATGCGCGCAAACCCCTACGCCTGTCTGAACGAAAAGCCGAGCGCGGTAATGTGTTCTTCACCCTGTTTGGCGCCGTGGCCATTGTCGGCATCCTGGGCGCCGGGATCATGTCCACCATGCGCGGTCCGCTGACCTCTATGGTAGAAGTTAATCGCCGCAGCCAAGCGGAAGTCGAAATGACGATTGCCTCACGGCTGGCCCTACTCGAGGCGACGCAGGATCCCGTAACAAATGGAGATTGTGATGGCGATGGTTTTGTTGAACCCTTGGCATTTAACGCAGCTGCGCCAAACCCCGTTGGCGGCGGACAAATTCCATCGGCAGTCGGCTCTGACAAAATCGACCCTTGGGGGACGGAATACGGCTATTGTGTGTGGGACGCTGGTGGACTAATCGATAATGGCGGCTGTAATGGTGATAATCGTTTAGCTGGTAATGGCAATGGTGCTGACGAAACCTATCCGATCATTGCCCTTATCTCCGCCGGACCCGACCGCGTATTTCAAACGACCTGTACAGGAGGGGCGACGCCAGTCGTTACAAAAGCCGCAGGCAGTGATGACCTTATCAATGACTATACCTACGCCGAAGCCACAGCCGCGACTGGCGGGCTTTGGAATATTCAAAGCGGCACGCCAAGCACAGCCGAAATTGACAAAGACATCGAAGTAAAGGGAACAGCAAAATTTAGAGATGGAATTGATCTAAGCGCAGCAGGCTTTAGCTCGCAATTAAGGCTTGGTGCAGCATCCATGATTTTGCCTACACAGGCTGATTTGGCCGCCACAGATTGTGATGGTGATGATCCCGCGAACGCCTTGTTGCTTCGCATTAATACAGGAACGACTCCTGACAGCCTGGAAATTTGTGATGGCGGAAATAGCTGGGTATCTGTTGCTGCCGGCTCATCTCTTTGGCAAACTGATGGTCCCGGCGGGCCTGGTGAAATTTACTACAGCGCTGACAATGTCGGCATTGGCATGAATAATCCGGCAGAAGCGCTGGACGTTACCGGAAACATAAAACTAACAAACGCCCCAGGCACAGGCAGCATTCTATTTGACGGACCGGGCATTATAAATGCTGATGGACTGAATATAACAACAGATGACGGCATTGATATCGACTTAACTGACACCATCAATGTCACGGGGGCAAGTCAAGTAAACTTCACCTCTACCGCTGTTAACATATCCGGGACGAATTCAACCAACACGGCCAAAGCCCTTCGCGTTCTTAATTCAACCCCGACTGAAATCTTCACCGTCCGTAATGATGGGCGCGTTGGCGTCATGACAGCAGCCCCGAGCGAAGCCTTAGATGTGACGGGCAACATCAATACCTCCGGCGTTTATAAAATTGATGGCGCAACAATCTTCGATAATAATGACAGCGCGACCACATCCCTGATTGGTCAGGGTGCAACCTATGGCGGCGCGGTAACTGATTATCTCAGTATCATGGATGTGATTCATTCTGATATTGGAAACAATCGTGTAGGTATCGGTTTTGGAGCAACATATGATGTGGCAAATTTCAACGACACATTAGAGGTCAATGGCAGCGCCGATGTCGCAGGCTCCTTCAACGCCACCAGCGCGGCGACCTTTGGTGATACTGTTGATGTGACGGGCGCTACGACACTTTCCAGCACCTTGCAGGTTGATGGAAATGTCTCCGCCGGCGATGGAGAGGTTAATTTCACTGGCGATATCGATGTGACCAGTGAAATTTTTGTGAACAATGATCGGCTTGGCCCTCCAGATGTCTGTACAGCCACCCAGAAACTCAAATGGACAAACAGCTCAGGCTGGTCGTGTATTGATGGCTCCGGCGCAGGCGGAACAGGCGGCGTCTATACAATTCAAGAAATTCTTGCCGCAGGTGATGACGCCAATAACGAAGACATCAAAGACCTCTTCCGCGTCGGCTCTGATTTCTTCTGTAATGCTAACTTCTCAACCTGTACAGACATCACCTCCATCCAAGCCTCAAGCATCTTTGAGCAAAGCGGTATCGTGGTGCGCGCGCAAAGCAGCGTCACCTACTCCACTGCGGATTTTGTCTTTGGTAGTCCTCAATTAACAGATAGTGGTGTAACTGGCGAAGATTCGCGCTTTTACTTCGATAAATCCTTAAGTGCCTTCCGCGCAGGGTCAGTCACTAACACAGATTGGGATACGCCGGGCCAATATAGTGCGGCCTTTGGCTCCGGCACTGTGGCCAGTGGTATTGCCTCTATGGCTTGGGGAACAAGCGCGGCCGGATTTGGTGATGGCAGAGTCCAAGCAACCCAGACAGCGGCCACAGCTTGGGGGGCCGGTACAGTTGCAAGTGGCCAATACAGTACAGCATGGGGTGGCGGCAGGAGTACTAATTTCTCCACTAACCCTGTTGCCAGCGGCGAAGCAAGCACAGCATGGGGCGGCAGCTCAATAGCCAGTGGCCAATACAGCACAGCATGGGGTGGGTTTACTTCCGGCGTACCTGCAGAAGCCTCTGGCTCTAACAGTACAGCCTTCGGCAATGATACAGAAGCTTCCGGCCAACATAGTGTAGCGTTTGGCGCGGAAGTTGTCGCCGGATCAGGCGCGCCCAACACCGCAATTGGTGGTGGACACGGAAACAATACGCTGGCCATTGGTCTGCAAAGCCAAAACCAAGCCAACAAACCCCAAATAACCGGCGACCGCTCCTTTGGCGTATTCATGGACGGGAATGTCGCCAATGCAAATAGCACATTTGACCTAACCGGCAGCGACCTTTTCGCCATCATTGGCGGACGCGCATTAATTGACCCTACATCTACTGAAGTAGATGTATCCACCGGTGTACAACAGCTCGAGCTAGACGTTACCGGCGATATTGGCGCCATCAATTATTGTGACCAGGATGGGAATAACTGTATCGCCGCCACAGCGCTGGGCGGCGGCGGCGGCGGATTGTTCGAGGTTAATGGCATCATCGTGCGCGGTATTTCTGGCCTTGTAACCTACAGCACCGACGACTTCGTCTTCGGCAGCCCGCAATTAACCGATAGTGGCGTTGTAAGCGAAGATGCCCGCATGTTCTTCGATAAATCCACCGCCGCCTTCCGCGCGGGTGGAGTAACTGGCACGCAGTGGGATAGTGTTGGCGATTTTTCTGCAGCCTTTGGCTCCGAAACATCAGCCACAGCAAATTACGCCATGGCCTGGGGGCAAAGCACAAACGCAACCGGCCTCCACTCGACCGCGTGGGGGGAGAGCACGACGGCTTCTGGACAATATAGTACAGCCATAGGGCTATCCAATGTAGCCTCCGGCGATTACAGCATAGCAACTGGACGAGCCAATATAGTCTCTGGTTTAAATAGTACAGCAATGGGCCGCGAAGCCTCTGCTGGGTCAGGCACAGCAGGTGATGGGACAGGAAGCAGCTCCATAGCCATCGGCTTACAATCTTCCTCTTTATTCAGGATTACCCCTCCCAAAGTCACAGGAAATCGTTCAATGGTGCTTTTCTTTGATGGTAATGCAAGCGGTGTAAACGATAATTACGACTTCACCGACAACGACAAATTCGCCCTCATCGGCGGGGAATTCCAGATTGATGATATCAGCGCCTCCGCCAACAAGGGCTGTATCCGTTATAATAGCGGCAGCACGCAGCTTGAATTTTCTCATGACTGCACCACCAACTACACCGCCTTTGGTGATGTAGACGCCTCCACACCCGGCAATGATACGGAAGTGATCTTTAATGAAAGCGGCACGTTCGGCACGGATAGCACCTTCACCTTTAACTCCGCAACCAACAATCTAGGCATTGGCGGCGACCTCACGGTTTCTGGTAACGACATCGTCATGGGTACCAACACTGCTGGCCACTTGCTGATCGGCGACAACAGCGACTTTACACCGACAGCCATGTCCGGCGATGCTACGATTGATGGCCTAGGCGCGCTCACTGTTGCCGCCAATGCCATTGAAGAAGCGATGCTTGACGTCCTTGACGCACCGGCTGATGGCGAGTGTTTAACCTATGATTCTGGCGGCCGTCTTGAGTGGGATGATTGTTCAGGCGCCCTTATGGCCGGCAATGATACCGAAGTGATCTTCAGCGACTCTGGTATGCTCGCCGGGGATGCGGGCTTTACCTATAGCAGCGCCACCGACAGCCTGACCGTTGGTGGTGAATTATATATCAACACATCCTCCCCTCTCGGCCGCTTGCATGTCGCAGAGCCATCTCTGGGTAACATTCCCATTTTTGAGCGCACCACAACCGGGACAAACACATCATATGGCGCAGCGAAAATTCAGGCCACATCGTCCAATAACATGGTCGATGGGTTTGGGCCTGGGTTGGCCTTCTCTATTGATGATGCAGGTACAACGCCGACAATCATCGGCGTGATCAGCGGCGTTCGTGACGGCGCTGATAATTCTGGCGCAATCATATTCGAAAGCGTCAATGCCGGCGCAAACGCTGAAACCATGCGCCTGACCAAAGAGGGCCGCTTGGGTATCGGCGGCGTACCCTCCACGGCCGGTACAGAAATCTTAGAGCTCGACATCACCGGCGATATCGGCGCAGTCAATTATTGTGACGAGAACGGCGACAATTGTTTCGTCTCCACCGATGTCAGCGCCGCCGGAACCCCGCCGGGCAATGATACAGAGATTATATTTAACGATAGCGGTGCGTTCGGCGCGGACGCCCTGTTCACCTTCAACTCCGCCACAGCCACGATGAATATTGATGGGTTAATGAGCTTGAATGACGGCAGCAGCAACATTTTTATCGAAGGCGGGAATACGACATTAACAGGTGCAGATAATATTATCATGGGTGTCGGTGCCGGGGCAGCCCTGTCAACTGGAACAAATAATATTGCTATTGGTAGCGCAGCAATGGATTCGATGACGGGAGGAGATAACGCTGTTATTATTGGCTATAATGCAATGTCATCAAGTAATGCAAATGGTGTCGTCGCTATCGGATCAGAGGCTTTAAAAAACGGCAGCGGCAATAACAATACAGCGGTCGGCACCGAGGCCATGGAAAGATCCTCTGGCACTTCAACCAATAATGCTGCATTTGGCCGAGGTTCCCTGAGACATAACGTAGGCGGAGATTCTAATACTGCCATTGGTTTTGGTGCAGGGCTTGGCGTTAATGGAGCAACACTCGATGCCAATAACAATACTTTTGTTGGCTTTTACTCCGCCCAGGGCATCACCACCGGCGATAACAACATCTTCATGGGCTATCAATCTGGCGACGCGACGACGACCGGCGCCAGCAACATCATCATTGGCTATGATATCGACACCTCCGCCCCGGCAGCAAATGAAGAGCTAAATATCGGCGGGATCATATTCGGTGATATCGGCACGACCTCCCTAGACCCAAAAATCGGTGCGCATCAATATTGTGATGAAAATCTGGCGAATTGTTTTGAGGCAACAGCCGTGGGCACGGGCATATTTGAGGTCGTTTCAAATGTCGTGCGCGGTGTTTCTGGCACAATCGATTATGCCACAGACGACTTCGTCTTTGGCTCAGCGCAGCTGGATGAAGACATCGGCACAACGGACGATAATACACGCATGTTCTTTGATAAGGGTACTGGCGCCTTCCGTGCAGGGACAGTCACTGGTACACAGTGGAATAATACAAACCTTGGTAGCAACAGCGCTGCTTTTGGTTCTCTCAATACAGCCTCAGGACAATACTCCTTTGTCGCAGGCGGTACAAATAGCACAGTAACAGGAACAGGATCGGTTGGGTTAGGATCCGGAGTTCAAGCCACAACCAACGGCGCGATGGCCTTTGGAAACCAGGTCACTGCTTCAGCGACACACGCGAAAGCCTTTGGTAAAGATGCCACAGCCAGCGGCGTATACAGCGTGGTCTTCGGCCTTGGCGCACCCGGAAATGCGACAAGAGCCGCCGTATCGGGTGCGAATGCCTTTGGTATATTCATGGGTGACCACCCCAGCGTTAACATGATCACTGCCAACACTATGGGCGTGTTCGGCGGGAATATGATGATTGACCCCGCCGTGCCGGCCACAGAACTCGTCCCCTCCGCCCACGAAGACACGGGCACATTGGCCATTGATGTCGAAGGCTATATCGGCGCGATTAAATATTGTGATGAGGACGGCAATAGCTGTTTCGACCCCGTCAATGTTGGCGCAAGCTCCGTCCCCGGCAATGATACCGAAGTGGTCTTTAACGAAAGCGGTGTATATGGCACAGACACCGCCTTTACCTTTAACAGCGCCACGAACACGCTGAGTGTTGCTGGCGTTATGAGCCTGAATGATGGTAGCAATAATGTGTTTATCGGAGGCGGAAACACGACAGGATTAGATAATGTGGCCATTGGTGACCGAGCTGGTGAAAATAATACAACAAATTGGAATGTGTATATTGGCAAAGATGCCGGGCGAAACAGTACGGGCGGCCAAAGTGTTATTATTGGAAGAACAGCCGGACGTAATGTTGGTCTGGCAACTGTTGTTATTGGTTATAATGCAGGTTCACTTTCCACAGCATCTTCCTCTGTCTTTATTGGGGCCTCTGCCGGAAAAGATGTAGATTCCGGCAGTAATGTTATGATTGGTTCAGGAGTAGCCAGCCAAAATAATGTTACCGGTGCGGGGCACACTATTATTGGTATAAATGCAGGACGAAACATAAGCGGCGCGTCCATCAGAAATATATTCATTGGTAGAAGTGCTGGCGATGCGACAACAACAGGATCAAATAATATTTTGATTGGGGATAATCTCGATACCTCCGCCCCGGCAGCGAATGAGGAGCTGAATATCGGCGGGGTTATATTCGGTGATATCGGCATAACCTCCGCCGATCCAAAAATCGGCGCGCATCAATATTGTGATGAAAATCTGGCGAATTGCTTTGAGGCAACAGCCGTGGGCACGGGCGTATTTGAAGTGATAAGCAACGTTGTTTTGCCGAACAGTGCGAAAATCACCACCACGACAGACGACTTCGTCTTTGGCTCGCTGCAGCTATTAGACACCGGCACATCGGCCGATGATAATCGTTTCTATTTTGACAAATCTGCCGGTGCTTTCCGCGCGGGCGGGGCGCAATTGCTCGAATGGGATACGGTAGGTGATTACTCCGCCGCCTTTGGCCGCAATACGGCCGCGACAGGAAATTACTCGATGGCGTGGGGGGATAACAGTGATGCCACGGGGACATATTCCACCGCATGGGGGTTAAGCTCTGCAGCCTCTGGCAGCTACGCCACTGCGGGCGGTTTGCTGAACGTCGCTGGCGGCACAGCATCGATAGCTATGGGCCGCTTAAACACGGCTGACAACACCTATTCTATCGCACTTGGCCTGGGCAATACATCCAGCGGAAATGCCTCATTCGCAGTAGGGAATACATCCATTGCCTCCGGCACCACCAGCATCGCCATGGGACAGAACACAACGGCCAGCTCAGCAAACGGTGTCGCCATCGGAAACAAGGTTTCTGCAACGACTGGCGCCCAGACCATGGCGCTTGGCTACGAAGCAACAGCAACCGGCGCGCGTTCCCTGGCCATTGGTGTCGGCGAAGCTTCAACGGCGACCTACCCCGTTGTCTCCGGCGCGGAGTCTGTCGGGATATTCATGGGTGATCAAAATGGTGTCAATATTAGCACCAGTAACGTCATCTCCATCCTTGGTGGCTCCATGATCATTAACCCAGACACCACCAGCGCCTCTCCGGCCGTGCCAACCGTGGGTGTTGAGCTGGATGTTGTTGGTGATATCCAATATACGGGCACGATCACCGATATATCTGACCGCCGCCTGAAAAAAGATATCGTGCCCTTAACTAAGCGCGGCTCTATGCTGGAGCGCTTGGCCCGAGTGGATACGTATAGCTTCAAAATGAAAAATGATGAGGGCGGGAAAACAGAATTCGGCGTCATGGCGCAAGAGCTAGAACCCCTGTTCCCCGAGCTTGTACAAACCGCACCTGATCCAATGGGCACAAAATCTGTAAACTATACCGGTCTGATCGCGCCAATGATCGAGGCAACGAAAGAGCTAAAGGCCGAGAATGAGAGCCTGAAAACTGAGCTGTCCGAGCTGAAAACAGCGCATATCCAAACAGCGCAAACCCTGGAAAATTTAAGCGATCAAGTGGCACTCCTCAACAAAGCTGCCGGCAATAATGTTGGCAAGGCCTCCATGCAAAGCTATATCATGCTGCTCCTCGGATTACTGGGCGGGATGGGGCTTGTTCTGCTCATCACACGCCGCAAAAACACGTAGAAGGATAATGAATAATGAAAAGATCAGTCTCTTTTTGTCTTCTGGCCCTCTGCGCCTTTTATACTTTCTCAGCGGGTTTTGCCTATGCCGCTTGTGTCTCTCCAGTCGGCGCTGATGGAGAAATCGAATATGACTCCACCAATGATATATTTACCTATTGTGATAACACAAACTGGATCGATATGAGCAGCGCGCCCATCACAGGCCTGCAAGCACACTGGAAATTTGATGATGGGACGGGTAACAGCACAGCCACAGATAGTGCCAACTCATTTGATAGCACGCTAACCGGTATGGATAGTGCCACTGACTGGGTCACTGGGAAAATTGGTCAAGCCCTAATCTTTGATGGCGCTGTCGAATATGTCTCAATCGGTGATGTTGCACTGATTGACGGTAAATCAGCCTTCACCATTGCGGTCTGGGCAAAGGTTACTGACAATACGACAGACCACGTTGTTATCGGCGCCCGGGGTGGTGGTGGGTGTTCTACCCCCGATGGATTGGCCGGCGCTCTAAATTACGATAGTGCGGGTAACGTATATCAATATTGCGATGGGGCGAACTGGGTAGATATCGGGAAATTGTAGCCTGTAAGAACATAGAGACAGACGATATTGTTAAAAAGCCTCCTCCAGCAACCCTCTTTAAAAAGAACAGAGCAAAAATAAAGCCGTCTCATATAAATGGACGGCTTTTTAAGTTTTTGTTGTTGTGTGGAATATCTGAATTAACGCTTACAATCTCTTTTTGTGGGAACGCCCTGCACGCCTTGAAGTGTGGGGGAAATAAGGGACAGAACGCCCCCGCAAAAAAAGATATGTCGTATATTAAAGATGTAGTTGTAATCCCCCTCCATTCAATCTCTTCGCCAAAAAAGCCATAAATACGCTGTGGCCGTTAACAAAAAATTAATAAATTCTCTCTATAAGTGCATTTACTAACACTCAAATATGGGAATTGCAAGGAAAATTTATCAAATTCTTCTTGTAAGAGAATTATCTAAAGTATATAAGGCTATTAAGTTATAAGTAAGAACTGATATAAAACTGATGATTTCATCAAAACAGGCCCTTCTAGCGCGCACAATGCTCGATATGTCACAAGCCGGTTTGGCCAAAACCCTCGGCTGGGCGCACCAAACCGTGTCCAAAATCGAAAAAGGCACCGTAAACCCACCCGCTTCCCGCCTCAAAGAGCTGGAAGAGTTCTTTGGGAACGCCGGCGTAGAGTTTTTAGATGGGGATGGGGTGCGGCGAAGCTATGGCATCAGACGCCTTACTGGCTCCGAAGGATTTAAAGAGTTTTTTGACGATATTTATAATACCATCAAAAAACATGGTGGAGATATTTTCTTAAGAAATGCACCAGATGAAGCTTTCACTAAATGGTCTAATGCGATGGAATTTACCGCAGCCCATATCGAACGCATGAAAGAGCTTAAAAACTATAAATTCAGAATCTTAATTGAAGATGGAGACCTGAATACAGTCTCTTCCGACTATGCAGAATATCGCCACATCCCATCAAATTTATATGGCTCTATGCCTATATATGGTTACGGGCCTAAGTGTGCAGTTTTAACTCTTAAAAAGAACCCAACAATTTATATCTTCGATGACCATGATGTTGTTGAGGGATTTAGAAACGAATTTAACCAATTTTGGAAACAATCTAAACCGATAGAGTAATGAGTAAACATACTGCGTTAGAAAACAAAAGTCCTGAGTTTGGCCCCACTATCGACTTTAACAGCGTAGTGCAAACATTTGCCGAATCTGAAGAGCATCGCATGACAGGAATGCTTGGCTCTTATATTTATGATGTGCCTCACTACGACGGAGACCGAGTAAGAGGTGGACTTGACTATACTGACTTTATCGTAAACTGCACTCACTACTATTTATACACTGAAGAGCCTTCTTTATTGCGCATCATTGCGCCTCAAGTTCGAGAGGTTGTTGGCACAGGAGCAACCGTGAATGACTTAGGCTCTGGTCCTAAAAAATCCATCACCAGAAAATCTAAAGTTATATTAGATGAAATTGACCCCTGTCATGTTTACAGACCTTGTGACATAGAAAGAAATTTCGTTAACATAGGGACAAAGGCTGCAAAAGAATTAATGCCCAACTTAAATGTCGATGGTATTGTAATCAATTTTCAAAAAGAACAACTACCGTTTGCAGATGTTGAACCTTCTCTTATTTTATTTCTTGGCTCTACGATTTCCAATGCTCCAGGAAAAAGGAATATGCCATTTTTAGAAAACCCGCATATTTTAGAGTATTTAAAACTCCTGCGACGATCTGTTCGAAATCGTGGTTATATGCTGATAAGTCATGATGTTAATCAAGATGAACGATCTTTGCTTAAGTCCTATGATCACCCCTTCATGGATGCACTAATTAAAAACGTTATGCATAGAGTTCGACGAGATTTGCGCGCCGACAGTCTGGATCCAGATGCCTTTAATCGTGTGTCGCAGTGGAACAAAACATCAAATTGTGTAGAACATGCACTCATCCCAACGTGCAACCAAACATTTTCTATTATTAACCCTATAGATGGTCGCAGACGCCTCATGCGCGTTTTTAAAGACGCAGTTTACATTCCCGTCAACTCATACAAACCAACGTTAGGGCAAATGCAACAAGTTCTTATTGAATCTGGTTGGAAACCTGAGCGACATGCACTCTCTCAATCGCAGAAATTGGCTGCACAGCTCTGTGTGGCGTTTTAAAGACGAGCACTGCACTTTTAACATGGGCACGCTTCCAAAAAAGAAACTTGAGAGCAAGCACTGTTGAAGATGTTGCCAACGTTAGAAGGCTTGCGACAAGCAATGATATAGAGCCTGTATAATAAGCATACGTTGCCCATGACATATACGAAGCTATCAATATTAAATATGTCTCAGTAGAAACGGCAGATGCGTCTTTAGTCTTTATAATTTTGACAGCTTGAGGCACTGAAGCTACACAAGACAACAACGTTGCAAAAAATCCTATTATTTCAATATGTTCAAACATAAAGCACCCCTTTTCAACACCATCATCCATGAAAAACCTTAAAGTTTTGTGAATTTTTGAAAAAACATAAAAAATGGCGCGCCCGGGAGGATTCGAACCCCCGGCCCCTGGTTCCGGAAACCAGTGCTCTATCCCCTGAGCTACGGGCGCATTAGGAAGGCTTTCGCGAAAGCGTTAACCGATCTTATGTCACGCCATAGCGTTCAGCGGCGGACATGCCCTATCTGTAGCCCAGTTAGTCGCTGCCCGTCAATTGAAGAAATACATCTTCCAAATCACTCTCGTCGGTGGAGATGTCGACGATGGTGTGGTCGGCCTTTTGAATGGCTTCGATCATTGCGCCGACCTCTTGCTCGGATGGGTTATAGCGGATGATGACGCTGCGCTGACCGGTTTTTGTGGCGCAGAGCCCTGGTAGCGCCGCAGCCACATCCTCCATCGGTCGATCAAGACGGAAACGGATCTCCTTCCCATCAATGCGGCTGAGCAACGTTTCCGTGTCTTCATTGGTGATGATCTCACCGTGATTTATAATCGCGATACGGTCACACAGCTCTTCAGCCTCCTCCAGATAATGGGTCGTCAGGATAATCGTCACGCCGGTATCGTTTAGCGCGCGGAGATTGTCCCATAGCTGTTTACGAAGCTCCACATCCACGCCGGCCGTTGGTTCATCGAGCACCAGAATCGGCGGTGAATGCACCATCGCCTTAGCCACCATCAAGCGCCGCTGCATCCCGCCGGAGAGCGAGCGCGCGTAGCTGTGCGCCTTATCCTCCAGACTGACGAGCTTTAAAATATCCATCGAGCGGCGCTCAGCCTTTGGCACGCCGTACATTCCGGCCTGAATATCCAGCGTTTGGATCGGGCTGAAAAACGCGTCCATATTAATCTCTTGCGGCACCACGCCAATCGCGGCTTTAGCATTGCGCGGATCGTCATCGATATCGTAATCCCAGATTTTAACGCTGCCGGCCGTTTTATTCACCAAGCCCGCCATGATATTGATAATCGTCGATTTTCCCGCACCGTTCGGGCCGAGCAAACCAAAGATTGAGCCCCGCGGAATATCCAGGTCAATGCCCTTAAGCGCCTCCTTCGACGGTGTTTTCTTGCTGCCTGCATAGGTTTTTTTAAGGCCACGAATTTCGATGGCGTTTTGCGATGATGTATTTGTCATGACGGGTAATATAGCCTCTTAAAGCCGAAAAGAAAGTAAGGAAATTGCGGGCCCACTTTGTGGGCCCAGTGGGTTTAGTTTTTTGTGCGATGTGGGCCCGGTATTTTGTTTGATTTTTCAGTGCCTTAAATACAAGTGGGCCCGATTGGCCCGGTTTTTTGGACCCCCCCCTGCGTCATTACACGCTTTATGCGTGTGATCCACTTAGGCCGTTGTCACCTTAATAAAAGCGCGTGGATTACACGAACGAGCCGTGTAATGACGGTACCCAAAACATTATAGGATAAAATTCCTATTTTGGGAAGGGCCAAGCTATCCAGAAACTAAAATGTGCTCATTAAAGCTTCAGATCCCCATCATCCGCCAGCCACCCCTGCGCCCCGCTCCTCAGCCAATCCTGCACGGCCGCGTCCCCACACAGCTTGGATTCCCAGAAGGCTAGGGAGAGGACTTTGACGATATCTTCGTGGCGCTCCCGGTTGGGGTTGGCAGTTAGTTTGCCTTTGGTGCCATTATAGACCATGTGGTCGCCGTCTTTTTTGATCAGCACATATTGCTCTGGATGGGCGGCATGCTCGGCCACCACCAGGCGGTGCTCATAGCTAAAGCCCTCAATCGGGGAGGCGTCGTCGGTGCCGGTCATGTGGAGGAGCGGGATGTCGATCGGGCCGTAGAGATCGGCGGGCGGCGCGTCGGTCAAGTGCGCGATGGGAACGGGACTGTAGGCGATGCCGGCTTTGAAGCGGTCCTCTTTCATGCGGATGAGGGTTTCGGTTTCATCGGGGATGAGCTGGCCTGCCATGGCCTGCGTCGTCATCGCGCCGAAGGAATGGCCGGACATGCCTATCTGGGCTAAGTCCAGAAGTGGGCCCAGTTCTTGGTCTGTTTTGACCCAGTGCTCTAGCTGATCCAGCGCGAAGGGAACGTCTTTGAAACGATGCAGCGTGATTTCGCGGGAAACTTTGGTGCGGCGCAGAACATCCCACGGGTGCTCCTTCTTATTCTCCCACAGGCTGCTATCCGTGCCGATATGGGTGAGATGGACGAGCATGTAGCCATAGGAGGCAACATAACGCGAGAGAAATGCCGCACCATCGCGATTGCCGCCGAAGCCGTGGCTCCAAATAATGACGGGCGCTTTTTCGTTGGCGCTCATGTCCGGGTAATAAATTTTGTAGGGGACAATGCGGTCATCGCGCGCGGGGTCGGTGAACTCGCCCTTTTTGAGGAGGACGTTGTGGGGGCCGGAATCGAGGGTTATATCGGGGTGCCAGAGGGATGTCACGTCATCTCGCCTGCGTACAAAGTAGGGGCAACAGCTTCGCTGCTGACATTGTGGATCTCCGCTGTTTTAGCGTTTCTTGCGAAACGCCGCGGGGATGACGCATTGCTAAATTCGCTTTGCTCATTAAGAAATGCGTCACTTTTTGCGAAATTTATCGAGGGAAATAACTTCGCCGCTGACCTCACCTTTTCCGCCGCCGCCTGTGCCGTCGCCATCGGGATCATCGTCATCCTCTAGCGCCGCGATCAGCTCGCCCTCATCAAACTCTTCGCCCATGGGCTGGAACTGCAACGCGAAATTAACGGACGGGTCGGCGAAGATGTTAATCGCGTGGATCGGGATCTTGAGCTTTTCCGGCACGTTATTGAAGGATAGCGTAACCTGCAAAAACTCATCATCAATATTGAGATCATTGAATTGGTACTGCAAGACGATCGTCATTTCACCGGGATAGCGCTCCCGCAAATAATCAGGAATCTCAACACCAGGATATTCTGTGAGGAACGTGATGTAGAAATGATGCTCACCGGGCAGGCCAAATTCCATGACCTCCTCAACGGATTGGCGCACCACACTGCGCAAAGCATTTTCAACCATACGGTCATAGCGCAGAATATCTTCGTCGTCTTCACTCATAATATAATTTTGCAGATTAGAGGCTTGGAAACAAGCAAGGAATTAATTTTACGTCCCCTAATGATTCGCATAGATCAGAAGTATAAAGCCAGCCTTAGCAACAAAAAAGGCCAGAGCGCTTGTGGACAATATTAGATGCGCCTAAGGCTTCACCACCAAACCCCATGCCGGGCCAAGTTTTTGCTGGAGATCAGCATCGCGCTTTTTCACAAAATCACTGGTTTGGTAGACAGATTTTATGCGCAGCTTTACCTGCTCCAACGTCGCCGTATCCCCACTCGCCTTGGCCATACTGGCGATCAGTTGATAAAGACTAAGCCCCTTTGTACCCACATATTGCCATTTCAGCCCGTCCTTCAACAAATCGTAAGCGGCATTACCATCACCATCGGCGATCATCACGCGCGCCAGCTTTACCCGCGTACCGCCATGAAGCGGATCATAGTGCAGCGCCTTTTCCATCAGCGCGCGCATGTTTGGCGGATTGCCATTATGATGCGCGCGATATTCGTCTGGCACATATTTAAGTGCCATCTCAACCACCAGAGCCTTCTCATGATAAGCGCTGGCCATATAAATATTATTGACCAGCGCGCGATCAAGCAAACGTTCCGCATGCAGCAGCGCCTTGAGCACCTCGTCCTTGCTCATCTTCTCGCCATTGGCTTTCACAACGCCCGAGGACACAGTGGAGGCCAGCGCCAGCGCGCGCGCATTGCGCCCGAAGGAGCGCTCTCCGGCCGTATTGATCATCGCAGCAAAGGCCTGAATATTCCCGGCCTTGGCGTAACGTTTAGCATTATCGACCAAAATTTCACTGGTTTGAAACATCACCAGCATCGTGAAGCAACTCAGCAGCAAAGCGCTGAGACAGCCCTTCACCAGCAAATTTTCTGTGAGACTACCCGCCGTAATGTACAGGCGCTTCGACGGCGCTGCGCGCTCTACCTGATAAAACCAAAACGCTAAAATCGTGCCTGCCAGAAATAAAATCGGCAGCACATAGAAATGAAAGCTGACTTGCGTATGAGCAACCATCGCGGCGAATGCGCAAAACGGCACAGCGATCATAACGCGGCGCGCATCGCCCTGCGGTAAAATCTTGAGCGCGGCGATCGTCTTCCATGCCGCCGCGCCGCACATTCCCAAAAACACCAGCGGCGCAAAGACACCCATCTCGGCCCAGAATTGCAGCAGATCATTATGCGCCATATGCCCGGCTGTGCCGATATCGCCCCCGCGATAGGATGGATAGACCTGAAAGAATGTCCCCGGCCCCGTGCCTGTCCAAAAATGATCCTGAATAATGCGCCAGGTTGAGGCCCAAATCTCTGGCCGGTCCCAGAGCAGCGGCGCATCACCACCGACACTATTCACCAGCACACTGCCCGGTGTTTGCCAGCTTACCTCTGGTGCAAGAACAGTCAAACCGACGAACACGAGCGTCGCCGCCGCCCAAAACGCGCCATAGCGTTTCCAATCTGCCCGCATGTTTTCACGCAGAATAAAACTGAGCACAGCCACCCCGCCCAGCAGCGCCAAAAATGCCCCACGGCTGCCCGTCGTTAACAGCCCGGCAAAGATCAACAGCGCAAGAGCGAAGGCCAGCATGCGCCGTCCGCTGGTTTTCGCGCCAATCATCCCACCGTAAACGCCAAAGAACCCCAACGATAAATAGCCGGCCAGCGAGTTTGGATTGCCGAACGGATAGCTGGTCAAGCCATTGGGCAACATTTCCGGCACCCAGAAATATTGCACCAGGCACAAGACCGAGAGGAGCCCCATCACGGCTGCGCCGACCTTAAAAATGAGTGCAAAAAACTGATCCTTATGTGGTACCAGTGATGCAAAAACAAAACTCAGTGGCAGAATACTGAGGAAGCAGAAAAAGATATAGGCGGTGTAGGAGCTGCGCGAAAACACAACTGCGTTAAACACAATCGCCCAAAAGATAAACAGCAGCGCAATAAAAGGCGCACGCGGGAGCTCTAACGGCGCGCGATTTGGCAGCGCCAAAAGCACGCCAAAAACCCCAAGCACGGTGAGCACAAACGCCGCCAAAAAACTCTCCGCATCATAGAGCGAAAGCAGCATCAGCGTGCTGAGCAACATCAGCGTCCAAGCGAAAACGGGGACGTATATTTTGAGAGCTGGGCGGGAGAAAGTCATGTTCAACACCCTCGTTTGAGATGAAGGCGGAGTCAATAGTATTTTCACACGCTTTCTTCCCTGTCTTCCCGCCCGACCATCACCGTCATCCCCGCGGCGTTTCGTAAGAAACGCTTAAACAGCGGGGATCTAGGAAAGACAGCAGCTTTGCTGCTGACATTATGGACCCCCGCCGTCTTAGTCCTGCTTTGCAGGGCCACGGGGGTGACGATGAGTGGGTGGGCAAAAAGAAAAAAGTGGGGCGGTTCTGTTGCTAGGCCCGCCCCGGGCCCCACTTAATCTAGGTTAGTAGATAAGAATTGAGTGTAGCTGTCGCTACTGCCCAATTAGGCAGCGATGCGACCTTCACCTTCAACAACAGAGTTGTCGTTGGCTGCTACGAACTGAGAGTTGTCATTTGCAACTATCATATTTATCCGGTAACGGCGGAAACACCGAACGTCGTAAGAAGCCTTTACTGCGTGTGTCGATCCTATTTCAAGCCCACTTATATTTACTTTGCAAGCAACGCGAGCTTAGAAAATATAGTGTCGCGCCGTAGCTTTAGCGAAGGCGGACGCTGTATCATAATATTGGTGCCCGCTTTCGCTTCCTTCGGAAACTTCAGCGTGACACTCAACATTTCTAAGTTCGCTTCAAAAAGCTCACTAATAAATATTGGTGGACCTGCCGGGTACTGCCCCCGGGTCCACGGACGTTTATTCCGCAACCACGTGTAACGTCATAGCTGGCAAGCCAGCATCTTCTATTATAGAGACTAATATTTAATATTTCAACATTTTGTACGCTGCAAGATCATGTAACCCTCGCTTCGCGCCCTGCGAATAGTATTATAGACCAATAATAACGGAGCATGTTTCATGATAAAATCGCTTATACGCGCCGCAATCAGCACTATTTTACTTACAACCGCAGGAGAATACGCTATGGCTGATAATATAGCAAAATATGAGCGCACAGACGAGGCGATTGCCAAGCTGACGGAAAAGCAAAAATATGTGGTGCTGCATGACGGGACAGAAACGCCCTTTAAGAATGAGTTCTGGGATCATAAAGAAGAGGGGATCTATATCGACACAATTTCGGGGGAGCCGCTTTTTTCCTCCACCGACAAATTCGATTCTGGCACGGGCTGGCCCAGCTTTAGCAAGCCGATTGACGATAATTTTATCAATATGCGCGAAGACAAAAAACTGTTCATGACCCGCACCGAAGTGCGCTCTAAAAACGGCGATGCGCATTTGGGGCATTTATTCAATGACGGGCCGAAGGAGGCGGGCGGCCAGCGCTATTGCATCAACTCCGCCAGCTTAACATTCGTGCCAAAGGCGGAGCTGGTGGATAAGGGGTATGAGAAATATTTGAGGTTGTTTGAAGAGTAATACACAGGGGCGCGCAGCAGAATCGTCGCGCCCCATTGCACTGCCCCATGTAAATCACCCATAATCCACGACATGAAACAATATCTCGATTTGATGAAGGACGTGCTGGAGAACGGCACGCAGAAAGAAGATCGCACTGGAACGGGCACCTTGAGCGTGTTTGGGCGACAGATGCGGTTTGATTTGGCGGACGGGTTTCCGCTGGTCACCACCAAGAAATGCCATTTGCGCTCGATCATTCATGAGCTTCTCTGGTTCATCGCGGGTGATACGAATGTTAAATATCTGCAAGATAACGGCGTTAAAATCTGGGATGCGTGGGCGGATGAGAATGGCGATCTCGGCCCCGTCTATGGCGAGCAATGGCGCAGCTGGAAAGCGGCTGATGGCCGCACCATTGACCAGCTGGCGGGTGTGGTGGAGCAGATCAAGAGCAATCCCGACAGCCGCCGCTTGCTGGTCGTCGCGTTTAATCCGGGCGTGGTGGACGAAATGGCCCTGCCGCCGTGTCATGCATTTTTCCAGTTCTATGTGGCGGATGGGCGGCTCTCGTGCCAGCTATATCAGCGCAGCGCCGATATATTTCTCGGCGTGCCGTTTAACATCGCATCCTACGCCCTGCTGACCATCATGATGGCGCAGGTAACGGGTCTGGAGCCTGGTGAATTTATCCATACGTTCGGCGATGCGCACCTCTATTCCAACCATATCGACCAAACGCACGAACAGCTAAGCCGCGCCCCCCATCCCCTGCCCAAAATGCGCATAAACCCCGATGTGACCAGCATTTTCGACTTTAAATTCGAGGATTTCGAATTGGTGGGCTATGAGGCACATCCGCATATTAAGGGCGCTGTGGCGGTATAATTGGCACTATAAATTAACATATAAAACATATGTTTCTTGACATATTTCATTCGGTGCGGTAAAAACCTTTCATAATTTAATATTTGGATAATTTGGATAAAATTATGTTTGTTTTTTCAATGTTTAATGAAGATGATGCCTATGGCTATGTTGCTAACATTGGCATGTTTGAGCTTTATGCTCTTGATGGCATCCTGCACCTAAAGGTCAAAGATGAAGAATTCACCCTCAATGAAATCGGGGAAGTGCATCGCTTTAAACAAGACGCAACCCTTTGGATTAAAAGCATTGGAGAAAGCCGCATCAGAATTACCGTTAATGATGGTGTGAAAATCCTGCGTGGTGGCCTTTATATTGCCCCTGAAGATTCAAAAACAGATGCAGAAAAAGTTTGGCTGGACATACAAAATTATTATCTAAGCGCAAACACATCAGATGAAAGCTTAAGTACCCTTCTTGATCGCATTGAAGAGCATATGGAGAAAATTGATGAAACCAACCCGAATGAAGAACAAAAATTAAATCATATTTTCAATTTAATTGAGGAAAGAGGCTTTATTTCTGCTCTTTCTGCAACCGCTAAATTAGTTGAAAGCCTGGAAAATCAAGCGCCAGAAACGCCCCTCTTTAAAAATACACCCATTTATGACTAACTACCCCAACCTATAATCCCCCCGCCGCATAAACACCGATAGCCCTGCGCCCTGCGCTTCATCGAAGATCTCAGGCTTGGCGATGGTTGCGCGCATGGCGGTGACGCGGTCGAAGGTGAAACCGAGAGTTAAGAGCTCTTGCAGATACGTCTCGAGCAGATCAACGTGATCGCGCGCTTCCCAGCTTTTCACGGCGTCATAGATTTGCGCATAATCGATAATGCTGTCCGCATCCACGCCATCCAGATAATCGAGCGCGGTAAATAGCTCGACAGTGACATCAAGCGGCTGCGGTGCCTCGCGCTCCGCCGGCAACAGGCCGATACGCACATTGACGCGCATAGATTTCACAAAAATCGAAATGTGGCTTTCATTCTCCATGATCTCTTTTATATATAGAGTATGAGCAAAATAAAACTATCTTCTATCACCGCTATGGCTGAGAACCGCGCCATCGGGAAAGACAATCGACTTCTGTGGCATATCTCAGAAGATTTAAAGCATTTCAAGCGCACCACGCTGGGCAAGCCCATCATCATGGGGCGCAAATCATACGAATCCATCGGCAAGCCCCTGCCCGGCCGCGCAAATATCGTGATTAGCCGGACGTTTGAGAGTTTACCGGAGGGGGAGGCGACAGCGGTGTACAAAGATCTAGAATCGTCTGCGATTGAAACTGAAGCGCCATCACCCACCAGCTTGCACTACGCGAAATCCATAGAGGACAGCATAAAGCTTGGGAAGGAAATTGCCACGACTAACGGCATAGACGAGATCTTCATCACCGGCGGCGGAGAGATTTACCGCCAGACTATGAGCCTGATCGACCGGCTATATCTGACGATGGTGCATCAAGAATATGAGGGCGACACATTCTTTCCAGAATTTGATTGGGATGCGTTTACGGTGTTGCATAAAGAGCGGCATGAGGCGGAAGGCGAGCAACCAGCCTTTACGTTTTTCACATTAGAGCGGAAATAACACTCTGAGCCACCTCTTCGAATGATTGAAGGCCCGGCTCTCCCGCATCGGATTTTTCGCGGATATCAATGCTCAACGGTATCTCTCCCAGAAACGGTACGCCGAGCTTTTCGGCTTCTGCTTTTGCGCCGCCATGGCCGAAGATGTGTTCTTCGTGGCCGCAATTGGTGCAGATGTGGGTGCTCATATTTTCGATTAGCCCCAGGATTTTTACGCCGGTTTTGCGGAACATTTCTACGCCCTTGCGCGCATCCATCAGAGCGATGTCTTGCGGGGTTGAAACGATGATCGCGCCGGCCAGCGGGACCTTTTGTGCCATAGTCAGCTGCGCATCGCCAGTGCCGGGGGGCATATCGACGATCAGAATGTCTAGCGGCTCTTCTGCCGTGCCCCATTTCACATCGCGCAGCAGCTGGTAAATCGCGGTTTGCACCATCGGCCCGCGCCAGACCAGCGCGGCCTCCTGATCAACCATAAAGCCGATCGACATAACCTTTACGCCATAAGCGTCCAGCGGGATGATCTGAGCATCGATTTGATCGGGCTTGGGCGTTGGCTGTCCGGCTTTGGACAAGCCCATCATGCGCGGCTGGCTAGGGCCGTAGATATCAGCATCGAGCAAGCCCACGCGCAAGGGGCGTAGCCCCGCCATCTCCGCGCTTACCTTTTCTTCATCCCCTACCTCACCCGCATGAGTCTGAGACAGATGCTTTGTTGCAGATGAGTTGTCCGGTGTTTCGTCTCTCGAGACTGTAAAAATCTGCCCATCGTCATCCACCATACAGCCCGCCAATGCCACAGCGAGATTGGCGGAAATTGTAGATTTCCCAACGCCGCCTTTACCACTCGCGATCGCGATAATTTTTTTGATCGGCAGATCGAGCTTTGGATTTTTGTTCATGCCGTGCGGGTCAGAGCCCGCACTTTGCGGCTGGCTTTTTTTGGATGTGGCTTGCGCCGTGAGCACAGCCGTGACGCTCTTCACGCCCGGCACAGCGGCAACCGCAGCCTCCGCCTCTTGACGCAGAGGTTCCAGCGCCGGGCCGCGCTGCGGATCAACCTCAATGGCAAAAACCACATCGCCAGCGGCGCTGATTTGCACATCAGACACCATTCCAAGCTTAATAATATTCTTGCGACGATCAGGATCTTTTACCTGTTCCAGCGTTTTCAGAACAGCCCTTTCCAAGCTCATCTTTTTCTTTTTAAACTGCCTCATATCCTCTTGCTTTCCGCGTTGAAAGAGATATTGTTATAGCTCACGAAATTTCAATAGGCAAAGAATAGAATAATGGGCAAAGACGGACGCAAGAACCCTTGGGGTAATAATGCAAATGATGACCGTACGCGCGGGCAGCGCCCCGGCGGCGGCGGCCACGGTGGTGGTGGTGGCGAGCCCCCTGATATTGATGAAATGCTCCGCCGTGCGCAGGATAATTTCCGCGACGTGATGCCCGGTAATTTCCGCGGCGAAAAGATGGTTGTTCTGGGCATTCTGGCTGTCATTGGCCTGTGGCTGGCGAGCGGATTTTATGTCGTGAACCCCGGTGAACACGCAGTAATCCAGCGCTTTGGCGCATGGAACCATACGCAAGCGGAGCCGGGTTTAGGCTATCACCTGCCCACGCCGATTGAGACATCGAGAATTATCAATGTTGAAGAAATTCGTAAGATGACGATTGGTTTTGCCGAGGCCTATGGGCGCGGCGGGGCCGTTGGCCAGCGAAACTTGCCGGAAGAAAGCCTGATGCTGACCAGTGATCGGAACATTGTTGATCTGAAGCTGGAGATCCAGTGGAACATCAAATCATCTGAAGAGTTCGTCTTCGAAATTCGTGATCAAGAAAACACAGTTAAGAAGGTCGCCGAAAGTGCAATTCGCGAAGTGGTCGGTCAAACCAATATGTTCCCGATCATCACCAACAAACGTCAAGAGGTCGCCGACCGGACCAAGGAAATCATTCAGCAAAATCTGGATGAATATAAATCTGGCGTGAACATCACACGGATTTTGATCCAGCAGGCCGAAGTTCACCCCGATGTGCAAGCTGCATTTCAGGATGTGCAATCAGCCAAGCAAGATGCTGAAGATGTGCAAAACCGCGCCGGAGCGTATCGTGAAGACATCCTACCCAAAGCCCGCGGAATGGCTATTCAAATGCTGCAAGAGGCCCAAGCCTATAAGCAATCAAAAGTTGCGCGCTCCACGGGTGATGCGGATCGCTTTAACTCGGTCTACAAAGCCTATCTGACCGGTAAAGATGTAACCAAAGAGCGCATCTATATCGAGACGATGGAAGAGGTTTTAAGAAACGCGCAAAAGATTATTTTGGATAATAGTAACGGAAGCGGTGTCGTGCCGTATTTGCCGCTCGATGAATTAAAAAGAAAGCAATAAACCATGAATAAATCACGTCTCTTTCTTCTCGGAATTCTGGCCATAGGGTTCATCGTAATCTCGCAATCGCTGTTCATTGTTGATCAGCGCGAGCAGGCCATTGTGCTGCAACTGGGGGAGCCAAAAGGCGAACCGCGCGGGCCGGGCCTGCATGTGAAGATTCCAATCATTCAAGATGTAGTCTATTTCGACAGCCGTATTCTTTCCGTTGATCCAGCGCCAGAGCAGGTGGTTATTTCCAGCTCACTGATCGAAAAACAAAAAGCGCCCGTTATTGGTGAAGATGGTAAAGCGATCGCAGACACAGCCACCAAGGATAATGCCGTCATTAAAGATGTCAGCGGTGAACCGATCATCGTGGATACCTTTGCGCGCTATAAAATTGTTGATCCGCTGCAATTCCTCAAAACGCTGCGCACGGTCAGCGGGGCAAATGCACGCCTGTCCACCATCCTTAACGATGCCACGCGCGCCGTTTTGGGCCGCACGACGCTGAAGGAATTGCTCTCTGATGAGCGGACAGCGGTGATGAACGAAATTCGTCTGCGCGTAAACCGCACCACGACCAATGACCAATTGGGCATTGAGATTGTTGATGTGCGCATTGTGCGCGCTGATTTGACATCGGAACTGCGGACCTCCACCGTGCGGCGGATGATTTCAGAACTGCAAGAACGCGCGACCGAAACCCGCGCCAAGGGTGAAGAGCAAGCGCTTGAGATCCGCTCCACAGCCGAGAAGGAGCGCACTGTTCTCATCGCCGAAGCGCAGCGTGATGCAGAAATGCTGAAAGGTCAGGGCGATAATGAGGCGATCAAAATTTATGCCGATGCGTTCAACAAGGACAAAGAATTTTACGCCTTTATCCGCTCGATGGAAGCGTACAAGAACACCTTGGCCGATCCGGATACGCGGCTGATCCTCTCTCCGAACGGCGATTTTTTCCGCTATTTCAATGATCGCAAAATTGGGCGGTAAATGATGAGTGCGGAGACGCTGCTCACCGCCATCGCTCTGGTCTTCGTCATCGAAGGGCTGCTCTATGCACTCTGCCCCAACATGCTGCATAAATTATTGGAAATGGCCTCGACCATGCCGGCAGAGCACATCCGCATGATGGGTTTGCTGGTCGCCAGCATTGGCGTGTTCTTCGTTTGGCTCGTTCAGACCTTTATGTGAGCGCCCGCATATATAAGTCCACCGTTGACCATGCAGGCCGAAAGCCCTAATTTATCTCATAGTATTTATAAACAAAGGGAAACACATCATGCGCATTATCCTCGTGAGTTTTTTCATGGCCGGTCTTCTTTTGGGCGGCGCCGCGATCACCGCAGACCCAGCCCACGCGCTAAAGCTGCGCTCTGGAAACAGCAATAGCACTAACAGCGCACCCTAGAGCTTCGCCGATCTTGCGGAAAAGCTTTTGCCGGCTGTGGTCAATATTTCCTCTACGCAAACGATCGCGCCACGAGAAAATATGCCTGACTTCCCCGACTTCCCGCAATTCCCGGAAGGTTCGCCGTTTGAAGATTTCTTCCAAGACTTCATGGGTAAGCGCGGACAGGGCCTGCCGATCCAGCCGCAGGCATCACTGGGTTCCGGCTTTATCATCGATGCGGAAAAGGGCTATATTGTCACCAACAATCACGTGATCAAAGATGCGGATGACATCAAAATCACGCTGTCCGATGATGAAACGCTGGACGCCGAACTGATCGGCATGGACGAGAAAACCGACATTGCGCTGCTACAGATCAAAACTGATAAGAATCTGACGGCTGTAAAATTCGGCGATAGCGACGTGATGCGCGTGGGGGACTGGGTTGTGGCGATTGGCAATCCGTTCGGCCTTGGCGGCACGGTCACGGCCGGCATTATTTCTGCCCGCCAGCGCGACATTCACTCCGGCCCCTATGATGATTATATCCAGACTGATGCCTCGATCAATCGCGGCAATTCCGGCGGGCCGATGTTTAACCTCAAAGGCGAAGTGATCGGGATCAACACTGCGATCTTCAGTCCCACTGGCGGTTCGGTTGGGATTGGCTTTGCCATTCCCGCACAGCTGGCCGCGCCGGTTGTCAAACAAATCATCAAATATGGCCGCACGCGCCGCGGCTGGCTGGGTATGCGCATTCAGAAAATGACCGATGAAATTGCGGAGAGCTTAGGCCTTGATAAAACCCGCGGCGCACTGGTGGCCAGTGTGACAAAGGACAGCCCCTCCGACGTCGCTGGCCTTAAAACCGGCGATGTCATCCTGGAATTTAACGGAGAAAAAATCGAAACTATGAGAAGCCTACCCCGCCTGGTCGCCGAAACCGACATTGATAGCAAGGCAAAAATCACCTTCTGGCGCGACAATAAAAAGCAGACCACCACCGTGAAAGTTGGTGAGTTGGAAAAGGCCGAGGAAAACGGCCTGCTCAGCGAAGACCAGCAAGAAGCACAAAAGCCGGAAACCGACATGGTTGAGCTTAACAGCACGGGCCTCAGCGTAACCGAAATGAGCGGTGAGCTGCGCGAGATTTATAACATTCCAGGCGGTGTGCAGGGCCTGGTCGTCAGCGCCATCACCCCGAACTCCACCGCCGCGCAAAAAGGCCTGGTCGAAGGCGATGTGATCATCGAGCTTAACCAACAAGCCCTGAGCAGCCCGGAACAAGCCCAAAACATCATCAAAGCCGCCAAAAAAGCCGGCCGCAACTCTATCCTGCTCCTGATTAATCGTGAGGGCGCTGTTAGGTTTGTGGCGTTGAGGTTAGACAACGGAGAGAAGGATTAGCCAAGCGTTGTAAATTCCGGACGCGCCTCTTTTGGTGCCTCGGGAAGCTGTGCTCTAATCTCATGAGAGCTACGGATATATTCCGTGACATCACCGCCCTCTTTAATTACCTTTATAATCTCACCGTGCTTGGTTTGAAATTTTTCAACGACCGCGAGCACCGCCTGCTTGCGTGACCATACATAATCTGCAAAAAAGCTGAACTGGTCACGCATGGGGCGTATGGAGTCCTGAAAGCTACTATTACCAATGCTGCTGAAAGGTTGACCACCCTTATGTTCATATTCCGAAGCCAACTGAACAGAGGCCGTTGCAAAAATAACTGGCATAGCAATATGAGACGCAACATACGCTTCAAGTTCAATGTCCAGCTCCTGCCCCAGAATGTCATCTATATTAGTGGGAAGATTAGGTTTTCTTTGGGCCATAAGGTCATAAACATCACCCTCAATACCTTCAAAATCACGGTCTTGTTTAATACCACGAACATACTCATGGGCATGTTTAAGTTCACCTTCAAAACCCTTCTTATCGTTGTGTCGTATCCAAAACTTTATACCGTCTAGTTTTTTAGAAAAAATCTGCGCTGCCTTAACAATGGCCTGGCTGTTATCATTGGCAATCGGGTTCCAGAATGATGCTCCGTCTTTTCCATGTGCCGCTACTCGCGTTGATGATAGAAACCTGCCAATTTGAACAGGCTTGCTGGCAATTTCCACTTGAGGAAAAGCCAGCATCAGAGCCGTCACCGCAAATGTATAGTAATTCCAATTAATAATTGCGCATGCTATGCTGCATGATGACTTATTCAATAGACCTTCGTAAAAGAGTTGTTTCCTTTGTAGAATTTGGTGGTAGTAAAGTGGAAGCTTCGCATCGCTTTAGTGTATCTCGCCG
>JAJRYK010000053.1 GCA_024275825.1 Alphaproteobacteria bacterium | reverse complement strand
TTCCGCATGGAAGGGCCATCGCTCAACGGATAAAAGGTACTCTAGGGATAACAGGCTGATAGCGCCCAAGCGCTCACAGCGACGGCGCTGTTTGGCACCTCGATGTCGGCTCATCTCATCCTGGGGCTGTAGCAGGTCCCAAGGGTATGGCTGTTCGCCATTTAAAGAGGTACGTGAGCTGGGTTCAGAACGTCGTGAGACAGTTCGGTCCCTATCTGCCGTGGGAGTTGGAGTCTTGAGGAGAGCTGCCCTTAGTACGAGAGGACCGGGGTGGACGAATCTCTGGTGTATCTGTTGTTCCGCCAGGAGCACCGCAGAGTAGCTATATTCGGACAGGATAACCGCTGAAAGCATCTAAGCGGGAAGCCCCCTCCAATACCAGGACTCCCTATCAGAGCCGTGGAAGACCACCACGTTGATAGGCTGGATGTGGAAGCTCGGTAACGAGTGAAGCTAACCAGTACTAATTGCTCGATTGGCTTGAATTCTTATCATGTAATGGAATTCTTCTTCGGAAGAATGACGGACCATGAAATCGCGCGCAGTGTTAAGCCCGCTGCTTGTCTCGCCATAGCCCGCAAGGGCGACGGCGGACACCCCAACCCGTCATCCCGGACTTGATCCAGGATCTGGTTGAGGATTGTAATGTACGTTTTGCATGACATTGGAAAATTTGGTCTTTTTAATATATGAGTTTTAATGATCTGGTGGTTATAGCGAGAGTGAAACACCCGATCCCATCCCGAACTCGGCCGTGAAACCTCTTTGCGACGATGGTACTTCGTCTTAAGGCGCGGGAGAGTAGTGCGCTGCCAGATCTTTTGAGCTCATATATTGTCTTTTCAAGCCTATTTATGATGAGTGTATTATCCTGCTTGATTGCAGGTTTTTTTATACGCAAGCAATGAGTTATGGGAAATTTATTGACCGTTGACCAGTGTTATGTTATTATACTGTTTGTTTAAGTATGAAGGAGATAAATATGAGTGCAAATAAACATGTTGTTAAGAAGGAACTTGATATTGAGGGTAACCCTAGCGATATTATGAATGCTTTTGGTAAAGTAGTTAACGATTTTAAAGAAGATGGAGGTTTGAAAGTAGTTAACGGTTTGGGTGGTGTCTTTGTAATTAAGCTGGAGAATCTACTTTCTGCGGACGCCACAGAGATTTCTTGTTCGTTTAATGATGAAGCGTCCGATGATAATGGAGATTTGTTGTGCGCGCAGTACGCCTATGAAGAAAACTCTATCAAAGCGCAAGAGGTGCTTTCCCGTGTTGAAGGAGCTATTAAAGAGCAGATGGCGTTAGTCCGCTAACTAAACAGTAAGAGTGAGGCGCTGTCTTTGCCAAGGTTATGCCTGCCCCCATTCCGAACTCGGCCGTGAAACCTCTTTTTTGTCTATTAAAGTTTAAAGCAGTCTTATTTTTGGTCGTGGAGCTGTTTTCTGCGGCTTGTTTTGCGCGCGCCTGCATGTATAAAGAAGTATTGGTTATTTATTCAAAGAAAGGCGTGACAATGATGCTTTCACGATCAGTTTTAATGGCTTTGGCCGGTGTTTGTTTATGGAGCGCTGTTGTGTTTGCGGCCGTTGGTGCGGGTGATAAAATTCCACATAGCCTGGAAGCGCTCGACCAAAATGGCGCAGTGCAAAATTTTGACAGCGTGAAGGGTGAGAATGGCGCGGTGGTTCATTTTATTCGCTCCGCTGATTGGTGCCCCTATTGCAAGGCGCAGCTTTTGGACATTAAAAATTACGGCCCACAAATCAAGGCTGCAGGCTATAGCGTGGTGGTGATCAGTTATGATGCGCCAGAAACGCTTGCCGATTTTGCCGCTAAGTATGACTTTCCCTATGTGATGTTATCCGATGAAGGCTCGAAAATAATTAAGGCTTTTGGTATTTTGAACGAAAAGATCAATGTTGAGTCGCCATATTATGGTATACCACATCCAACCATTTATGTGATCACGGCCGCGGGGGAAATTACGGCGAAGCTGGCGGAAGATACGCCTGAAAAACGTCCGACGGCGGACCTTGTTCTGGAAGCGATCCGGTAAGCATACGGCTGTAATACCCACAAAAATACAAATAAAATCAATGCACTACTGCCGATTTGCGCGTGAAATATTGCGCTGCGTCACACTATCCTTTTGCCGCCCCTCTTTAAAATAGGTATATTTATGCAGTCTTAAGTCACCTGAGAGAGAGGGTAAGGTATGAGAGCATATAGTACAGCATCGGGCGCGGCCATGTTTGTTTCGGACGAGATTGAGCGTAAGTCGGTGAAGCCGGTTAGGTATCAAGCTCTGGCTGAACAAGACGGGACCTCGGAGAGTAAAGCGCGCACCCCCCTTACGCAGCGTATTTTAGAGACGCTTAAACGTAAGCACGCCGCCTAAGCTTAACCTTAAATTCTTCTTGTGCTTTTGTGCGTAAGGCTCTATTCCATAGGGCCTTACAGGAGCAAGAAGCATATGAATATCGATAAAATAAAGCTGGGCGATAATGTCCCGCATGAAATTAACGTCATCGTTGAAAACCCGCTTGGCACGATTAATGTGAAATATGAGCTGGATAAGGATAGCGGCGCGCTGTATGTCGATCGCTTTCGCCTGGCCTCTATGTCCTATCCTGGGAATTACGGCTTTGTGCCCCATACGCTATCGCTTGATGGTGATCCGATTGATGTGCTGGTGGTGTCTGACCTTGCGGTTGCGCATAAGGCGGTGTTGCCGTGCAAGCCTGTTGGCGTTTTGCTGATGGAGGATGATGGCGGGGTGGATGAGAAAATCATCGCCGTGGCCGCGACGCGGCTGGCCCCCGTGCGCCGTAATGTCAATGAATATACGGATATCGAGGAGGGCCGCCTGGCGCGCATTTTACATTTTTTCCAGCATTACAAGGATGGTGAAGACGGTAAATGGGTGAAAATTCAGGGTTGGGGCGATGCGGATAAGGCGCGCGCGCTGATCAATGAAAGCGTCGCACGTTTTGAGGCGCAAGATAAAGGGGCGGCTTGATCATGAGCAATGAAATTCTGTTCGCTATTGTTTTATTTGGCGGGCTTAGCATGGCGCTTGGCTCTTATTATTTGGGGCGTACATATCTTTACGCGCTGATGGTTGCGCTGACGATTTATATTAATATCGCGGAGCCAAAGGTGATTGAGGTGTTTGGGCTGGCCACCACGCTGGGCACCGCTTTATTCGGTGTGATGTATTTTTGTACAGATTTACTGACGGAAAAATACGGGAAGCAGGCCGGATTTACGGCTGTGAAGCTTGGCGTGTTTTCAACGATTGTCTTTCATCTCTTTATGCAGATCACATTGCAGGCTGATGTGATTGCCGATATGCCGGGTGATACATTTTTCGCTGATTTCTCGGGTGCGCTGGACGGCGTGTTTACCGTTTCGCTCCGTATCGTAGCGGCTAGTTTGTTTGTCTATGCGCTGGTCCAAAGTATGGATATCTGGATCTTTCACAAAATTAAAGACTGGACAGGCGATCGTCATTTATGGCTGCGCAATAACGGTTCAACCTTTTTCTCGCAGGGGCTCGATACGGTGCTGTTTACATTCTTGGCGTTCTACGGCGTTATCCCGACCGAGATTATCGTGCAGATGGTGATTGTTGGATATGGGTTCAAGCTGATTGTGGCGCTGTTTGATACGGCCTTTATCTATGCCAGCAAGATGTTTGAGCCGTTGGACGCGTAAGGCGCTTTAGCCGCATTTTTAATTTTCTTGATGCCAGAATGGTTTATCGATGGCTGGGGTTGAGGCGCTGGCGCTTTGCTGCGGCTCGATAATGCCGGCGAGATACCCAGCGCGGCCTGCCTCGATCGTCTGCGCAAAGGCGCCGGCCATGGCGACCGGGTCAGTGGCTTTGGCAATTGCGGTATTGAGCAGTACGGCGTCATAGCCCATCTCCATCGCCGCCGCCGCATGTGATGGCGCGCCAATCCCGGCATCGACCACGAGCGTTTCCCCGGGCATCCGCTCGCGTAATAATTTGAGCGCGTAGGGATTATTCAGCCCGCGCCCAGATCCAATGGGCGCGCCCCAGGGCATGAGAATATCACAACCCAGCGCCGCTAAACGCTCCCCCAAAACCAGATCGTCTGTCATGTAGGGGAAGACGGTAAAGCCTTTACTGATGAGCTGTTCCGTGGCCTCCAGTAAACGAAACGGATCGGGCTGTAGCGTATAATCATCGCCCAGAACCTCTAGCTTGATCCAGTTGGTCTTAAACACTTCACGCGCCATCTCGGCGGTCGTGATTGCTTCCTCCACGCCGTAACATCCGGCAGTGTTGGGCAAGACAGGAATGTTAAAGCCCTTAATAATCGACCAAAAATCCTGCCCCTTGCCGGCGGCACTTTCTCGGCGCAAGGATACGGTAAGCAAACCGGGCTTTGCCGCCTCAATAGCCCACCCCAAAACCTCCGGCGACGGATACCCAGCCGTGCCGAGGAACAAGCGGGATTGGAGGATGGTGTTGTCTATATGGAGCGCTTTCATCCTTACCCCCCCTGCATCGGCGCGACAATTTCAATGTCATCGCCGTCATTGAGGGCAGTGTTTGCGTGCTCGCCCTTAGGCACAAACGTTCCGTTGAGCGCTACGGCGATGGTCATGTCGCGATAGCCATTTTTGGCAAGGCAGTCGCTGAGCTTAAGCGGTGGATTTATGGTGGTTTGTTGACCATTGATCGTGACGATCATTTTGCTCTCCTGTAAATAATGTCATGAATATATTGCGCTGGCCTGCTATATGATCGGCAATGCAGCGCGCCATCACGGGGGCGAGTAAGAAGCCGTGGCGGAACAGGCCGTTAGCGCTGATGATGTTGTCTATCATGCGAATGCGCGGCAGATTGTCCGGATAGGCGGGGCGGATGCCGGCCTGCATGCTGATGATCTCGGCCTCACCAAAGCTGGGATGCAGGCTATAAAGCGCGCTCATCAGCTCCATGCCGGAGCGCACGGAGACATGCTCATCCGCGCCCTCAATCATTGTGGCGCCGATCATAAAAACGCTATCCGCACGCGGTGCGATATAGAGCGGATAGCGTGGATGCATCAGGCGCACAGGACGGGAGAGCGCAAACTCCTCATTTCGTACAATCAGTATTTCGCCCTTCACACCGCGCAGCTCTGGCTCCTCATTTCGTGCGCCGTAGCCGCGGCAGTCGATGACCAGATCATGTTTACTGGTTAGCGCCGCGGGATCTTGCGCTGAAGGATTGAGGTCTGCGTTAAAATCTTTGATGGCTTCCAGTAGCGCCGTCATGGCGGATTTCGGGTCTAAATATGCTTCATCGGGCAGGAAGAGCCCTGTTTGGAATGCCTCCGGCAGGGCGGGCTCAATGGTACGCGGGCTGTGGAGGACTTGCAGCGCAGGCGGCAAGTGAGATTTGAAACGCTCCAGTACGTATCGATCTTGCGGGTGGGCAATCAGGAGGCTGCCATTTCGGGTAAGCCCCATCTCCAGCCCGCTTTCACGCCATAGCGCAATGCCGTGCAGTCCCGCATCGATCCACGGCGCATCCATATGCTCAATCTCGCTATAGGGCGCAAGCATGCCGCCAGCTAGCGCGCTGGCATTGTGCGTGGTAAATCCACCATCGTGCAATGAAGGGTCATAGAGCGTGATGTTGTGCCCGGCTTTGCCCAGAGTATAGGCGGCGCTCAACCCCATGATGCCGGCGCCGAGAATGGCGATATTTTGATGGTTTGTGCTCATATTTCTCTCACGCTTCCTTCCGCTGGCATTATCCAGATCAGGTTCCAGGAGTATAATCTCAGCTCTGCGTGATGTGATCGGCCGCAGAGCACCTCCGGCGAGTACCAATGCGGATTCTATGGCATTTTGAACAAATGTCAATCAATGGCTTGCTTTTCTACGGATGGAGCGCTATACAATGCACCTATTCCTTGTCGCGGGATGGAGCAGTCCGGTAGCTCGTCAGGCTCATAACCTGAAGGTCGTAGGTTCAAATCCTACTCCCGCAACCAATTTTTTCTAAATAAAATCAATAGATTAGCGATTTAGCCCCGTAAGGGGTTTTTCGTTTTTTGGCCTCAAGGGACACTCACGGGACAGTTGGGTGCAAATAATTACAATCACTTATGATGATTGACGATCAATGTCCCTTGTGATGTCCCATACGGTTGCATGAGTCTTCTAACCATTTGTTTCTATGTTGTTATTTATGATTTAAGCATAAGAGTTGCAATCTGTTGTGATTGATGGCTTGCTGTGTGTACTGGTTTTGTTCTATTGGTAAGTGATGGCAACGATTGAAAAAAGAGAATTAAGTGGCGGCGCGCTTTCATATCGCGCCAGAGTACGGATCAAAGGGCATCCGCAGCAGATTGCGACCTTTGAGCGCCTGACCGATGCCAGGCGCTGGGTTCAGCAAACGGAGGCCGCAATCCGTGAGGGTCGGTATTTTAAAACCAGCCAGGCACGTAAATTTACACTTTCCGATGCGATTGAGCGTTACCGTACTGAAATTCTTATTCATGAAAAATCCAGCAACAAGAATGTGAAGAATTATCTGGATTATTGGGATAGTGAGATTGGCGCCTATGCGCTTGCGGATCTCATGTCCTCTCTGATCGTAACGGCACGAAACAAGTTGGTGGGCAGTAAGGGAAAATTCGGGCGAAAACGTGCGCCTGCAACGGCAAATCGTTATCTCGCGGCTTTGAGCCACGTATTCACAATCGCGATCAATGACTGGGAATGGCTGGAGATTCATCCGGTACGCAAGATATCGAAGCTTAAACAGCCACGAGGCCGTGTGCGTTTTTTATCCGATGATGAGAGAAAGGAATTGCTCAAAGCCTGTAAGAAGAGTGAGAACCCGCATCTTTACAAGATCGTTGTGATGGCGCTCAGTACGGGCGCACGGAAAATGGAAATTATTGGGCTGAAATGGAACGATATTAGTTTGGAGCGCAGTACGATTATCCTGCACGAGACCAAGAATGGCGAGCGGCGTGTTATCCCTCTTACTGGCTATGCGCATCAGCTTATGATGGAGCATTATAAAAAGCGCAGTAACAAATGCGACTATGTTTTCCCCTCCAAAGCCAAATGCCAGCCGATTGATATCCGTACGGCCTGGGAGAATGCGTTGATTAAAGCAGGCATTGAGGATTTTCGTTTTCATGATCTACGCCATAGTGCTGCATCTTATCTGGCGATGAACGGTGCAACGCTATCGGAGATTGCAGAGGTTCTAGGGCACAAAACCCTCCAGATGGTGAAACGCTACGCCCATTTATCGGAGGCGCACACGCATTCCGTTGTCGCCAGTATGAATGACAAGATTTTTGGGAGTGCAGAATAATGTTACCGGAACCCAAATTTTACACCATCAAAACCTTGGCGCAGCGTTGGGGTTGCATCGAGGAGCAGGTGTTGAATTATGTTATGACTGGTCAGTTAAAAGCCAGCGTTCTTACAAAGAAATGGTGGCTGGAAAAGGGGTGTTTTGAAGAGGTTGATGAACGGAATGTGTGTCGGATTCCAGAAAATTTTTATCAGTCTTATGATGAGATACTGGATCTTACGCTATTCAGCACCAGAGAAATTTTAGAAAACAATCAGGATTGTAATTTGCAGTTAGAAGCCCCAAAAGGAGAGTATCTGCAGTTTTCTTCGCGGCATTATCCATCTGACAGACACCCTCAAGGCATCATTTTAAAGACCTGCGATTTTGTATTTAAGCAAAAATATATCCGTAATTTTGAAAACCAGTTTCACATAGGAAACCATAATAAATTTGAAAGTATCGAGACAAAGCGTGTGACGCTTAAACAGCTGGAGCTGGACATGAGCATTGATGCTATGCCGCTGTGGCAGGATTACTATCAAAAACATCAATGTGAACCCACTAGAATTGAAACGGCAGAACTTCTTCAAACGCGTTATCCTGTAAAATATGCGCACCATAATGTAACTTCGATTATCCGTCACTTAAAATTGGGTAAATTAAAAGTGGATTTTATGCGCTTTAGAGCGTCTGAAAACAAATAAGGAAAAAGGATTTTCTCCTGACATTGCTCCTTATTTTCTCCTCGCATTGAATAGAAACACGCTGCAGTACCGCAGTGAAATATTCAAAATGGAGGAGAAAATGGAAAATCCTAAAACCCGCTACATCCCACTTACTGAATGGCCGAAATATCATAGTTGGCCGCCTATTGGTGGTTTGCGTCATCTGGTCTTTTATGCCGAAGAGAATGGCTTCGATAAAGCCATCCGCCGCGCTGGTCGCCGCGTGTTGATTGATGAACAAGCCTTTTTTGAATGGCTTGATGCGCAGAACGGAGGCCAAAAATGAGTGGTCGTATTTTCTTTACACAAGAGAAGCTGGCCAAACGCTGGTTCATTTCAAAAAGAACATTGGAGCGCTGGCGCTGGATCGGCACCGGGCCGCGTTATCAAAAAATCGGTGGGAGAGTTCTCTATAAACTCGAGGATATAGAGGCTTTTGAAGATATGCGCAGCATCTCCGATCCTAAAGATAAAATGCAGGGAGGCGGAGTATGATTATCAATAAAATCAGAAAGGCAGCCCATATTTTGGGGGTCGTGCCGGACCTTACCAATCTGGAGGGTGATAAAAAGCTCTTTGGCGTCATTCATGATGGGAGGGTGACCGCTATGTCTGTGGAGGATAGTGCGCTCGCACCGATAGAGGAGCCGCTTCTCATTATTTCCTGTTATCCGAAGTTTGCCGCTGGTTTGTATGAAAATGCGCCTCACCCAGTTTGGCTCTATGACAGGATCGAGGATATTCAGGATATGTGCTTGGCAACGCCTAAAAATCCTGGCTGGGTCGTATTAGTGGTGCGGGAAGAGGATGCTGTGGCAAAGATGCTGGCTAGCCGGTGGTCAGGGGAGTATGAGGTTTCTATTATGGTCGGTGAAGAAAAGCAGTTTAGTGACATGTTTACTGCCGATTCTCAGGCAACCTTTTGAGGGAGAAATATGATGCTTCCTCAAACATTGGATTATAACGATCACGAATTACCCTCAAAAAACGATGTAAAATTCGCATTACTGGCACAGTTGCCAGAGGTGCTGAAATATCTTTTCCCTAATGGGAAAATGTTGAAACGAGAGTTTCAGATCGGTAATCTGCAAGGAGAGGAAGGCCAGAGTTTGAAAGTCTCTTTGCAAGGTAACAAAGCAGGGCTGTGGCATGATTTTGAAAGCGGTGTCGGCGGTGATGTTTTTGATCTTTGGGCTGCAGTACATAATTTGAATACGCAGCGTAATTTTCAGGAGGTTCTAAAATCCTGTTTCGATTGGCTGGGGATGTCGGCTATTAGCCCGCCATTAAAGCCGCCGTGTCTGGATCAAAGGGAATGGGTTTATACCGATCTCAAAGGCAAGCCGCTGGTGAGCGTTAAACGCACAGACGGTGCAGACGGCAAGAAGTCATTTCTGCCCTATGATCATATTGCCGGAAAACACGGCATGCCGGAGATCAGGCCGCTTTATAATTTGCCAGGCATTGCTATCAGTGATGAGGTGATTATCACAGAGGGCGAAAAATGTGCGCAAATGCTTATTGATCTGGGTATTCCGGCTACGACCGTTATGGGTGGTGCAAATTTTGCCCCGGAGAAAGTGGATTTCATACCACTATCTGGCAAAGATATTTTGATTTGGCCGGATCATGATAAAGCCGGACAGGACTATGTGGAGCGGCTTAAGTTAGGTCTGAAAGCTATTAAGGTCAAAAATTTTCAGGTTATTGTTCCGCCCACCGATAAGCCGGAAAAGTGGGATGCCGCCGATGCTGTGCTGGATGGGCTTAATATTCAAGGTTTTTTGAATACCGTAACAAAATCAAAAATCTATCAACAACGATATGAGGCTTTCTCGTTGGCAGAATTAATTGCCGATAAGAGCCCGATGCCGGAGGATTTGATTGCTCCGCGTCTGCTTACACCCTCTGGCATGCTGGTTATAGGCGGCGCACCCAAATCCGGCAAGAGTGATTTCACGCTCTCGTTATTGACTCATATGGCGGCGGGTGAGCCTTTTCTTAAGTTCACACCGCCCAGGCCGCTGCGAATATTCGTGCTACAAGCTGAAATTCAATATGATTATCTGCGCGAACGTCTTCAAAATATGGGTTTGTCTGAAGAGGCTATTCAAAAGGCAGGTGATAATATTCATATTACACCGCAGCTGAAACTCCTCCTAAATGATGACGGACTGGAGATCATTAAAGATCTGATCCATAAGAAGTTTCCTGACGCACCGCCAGATATTATCGTCATCGATCCTATTCGTAATGTCTTTGACGGTGGTCCCGACTTTGGCAATCTTGGTGAGAATGATAACAATGCTATGTTATTTTTCTTGCAGCAGCGGGTGGAAGCTTTGCGCGATGCTGTAAATCCGAAGGCTGGAATTGTTCTTGTTCATCACACCAAGAAAATCAGCAAGGCTATGTTCAAAGATGGCCCGTTTCAGGCCTTGAGCGGTGCCAGTTCGCTGCGCAGCTATTATACCAGCGGTATGTTGATCTTTCGGCCTGATGAGAATGAAGATTTATGCGCACTATATTTTGAGCTGCGCAACGGCCCAGGTATTCCCAATATGCATGTTCTTAAAGATAAAGGAAAATGGATTGAAGTTGACCCGGACACGCAACCCCTCGTCCGGCAGAACTATTCTAATAAGCTAAAATCCGAACGTCATCGCCAGCATGATCATATTTTGCAAAGATTATTTGAAGATGCAAAATTTGATGGCAAACTCTACACCATTGAAAGTTTCAGCGAAGCCTATGAAGATATTGATGGCTTGGGCAGTCAGGTTACTATCAAAAAGCGCTTGGGTGTTTTGATGTGTAAAGGGTATATCAAGTGCCTGAAAGCTATGCACCCAGTCACAAAACAAGCCCCAGTGCGTAGTAAGTATGGTTATCTTGTCGTGGAGAGTATGCAGCTCGGCCAAGATGATGTCGACGATAATACGGGTGAGATTATAACACTCGCCGCACCAGTGCTTCCAACGCATTATAAAGACGAGGGATCTGGCGGTGTGCGTAAGGTCGAAAACCCGCAAAGCTGGGTATATCATGATGAAGAGAAAGCGCGATGAATCTGGAGCAGATCTGCACCGCTCATATATCTGGTATTCATATAAAACAATGGTTTACGTTTAGATCAGATATTTTGGTGTATCTGCATTTATCATCTATATTTCTGGCTGAAACCGTTTTTAGGTGCGGGTTTTAGGATTATGTGCAGATGTTACTCTCTCCGCCCCTCCCTAAAGGGAGGGGGCGTGAAATAGGTTTCCACGGCCCCATCCCGTTTGGTCATGGTTATATGTTCAGCAATGTTTGGATCTCATCCCAGGAGATAAAATAGATGGATGCTGGTTCTTTATTATTATCTCGATCCCAATTTTCAACTGGTGTAAACACGGCGGCTTCCATGCTCACGCCAATGACAGTGCCAACGATAGTATCATGCTGTTCAGCATAGAGTGTGAGTGCTTCATTAACCTGCTCATGGCTCAAACCCTGCGTTGCCAATATGATCTGCTCCATTGGTTTATGACGGCTGTGTATGGTGATAGTTGGTATCTCATCCATAGCTGCATGAACGCTTCCTTTATAAAAAACATCCAGTCTCATGCGCACAGTTACTCACTGCTCGTGCGCAAGTATGCATACTTGCGCGGCACACTCTTAATTATACGCTCAAATAAAAAAAGGTACTGTGGGGCGGCATGCTATAGGGGCGAGGAACGTGCCGTATTTGACTACGCACAGGGCTTACAACTTGGTTGACTGGCTGATTGACAAAATGGGTATCTATTTGATTTATTTAGATAATTCAGTCAACCAAATGCCAGCTTGGTTGACTAGATCTGTAAAATAAAGGGCGATTGGCAAAACAGCATGTTTTTGGTTAAAAGAATCACTATAATAAGGCTTAGAGCCTCATTTAATTATTATAATAATAGTAATTAAATTCAATTATGTGGTATAATTAATATTATGATAGCACTCCTAACACCAGAAGACGCTTTTCTTGAGCCTTCAAAGCTCTTGCGCAAGCAACGTATTGCCAGAAATATGACGCAGGCCGATCTGGCGCATCGCTCCGGTGTGAGTGTGTCCGTGCTCAGAAAGTTTGAGCAGACAGGGAAAATATCACTGGAATCCTTTATAAAGCTGACCTTTGTACTGGGCTTAACGGAAAACTTTCTCAAGGCGCTCCAGCCACAAACCGGGTTCAACAGCATGGATGATTTGTTGAAAGCAAGCGAGGCTGAAAAGCCAAACTCCAATTCTGCGTCACGATCAAGAAAAAGGAGCACTTCACATGACTGAACCCTTTACGCCAGTTACGGCGCTCAATGTTATGCTGAATTTTGGTGAACAGCCAATCAATGTTGGCCGGATCGCTTATCGTGACGGCAAAATTTTCTTTGAATATGATTCCGATTTTATAAGCAAAAAACTGGAAATTTCACCATTTAAATTACCGCTCACCTCAGGGCTACAGGTTTTTGAGCCCGGCCTGTTCGAAGGATTGCCCGGCGTTTTTAATGACAGTTTGCCAGATGGTTGGGGGCGATTGTTGCTAGACCGGACGTTGCGCAGTAAGGGGCTGGCCGAAAGCGCTCTGTCTCCACTGGATCGCCTCACCCATGTGGGACGCGCAGGCATGGGTGCATTGGTGTATGAGCCGGATCATAGCCAGAACACAATTAAAGGCGCAATTGATCTCGACCAACTGGCGGTGCAATCACAAAGAATTTTAGAAGGTGAAAGCTCCGATGTGTTGGAAGAGCTTGTGGCGCTCAATGGCTCTTCAGCCGGGGCGCGCCCCAAGGCCATGATCGGCGTAAATAAGGATAAATCTAAAGTCATTCAGGGTGTGCATGATTTGAACAAAGAGTATGAGCTGTGGCTGGTGAAGTTTTCCAACAGCCAGGATGGTTCGGATGCAGGCGCAATTGAATATGTGTACAGCCTGATGGCACGAGAGGCCGGATTGGAGATCATGGACACGCATTTATTTGCGGCAGAGAACGGCGCAGGTTATTTTGCAACGAAACGTTTCGACAGGCTGGGCGGCGGCAAGCGTTTGCACATGCACACAGCCTCCGGACTTCTCCATTCCGATTTTCGCGTGCCGTCATTGGACTATCAGGATCTAATCAAAGCAACTATGGTATTAACGCGAGATATCCGCGAAGCCCAGAAAATGTACCGCTTGGCTGTGTTTAATGTCCTAAGCCATAACCGCGACGATCACGCCAAGAATTTCTCATTCCTAATGGATGAAACTGGAAAATGGTGCATGGCCCCAGCCTATGACCTAACCTTCTCCTCCGGCCCAAGCGGCGAGCAAAGCACGATGGTGATGGGTGAGGGCAAAAACCCGAGCATCGAGCATTTGCTCGAATTGGGTAAAACCGCCGATTTGTCCGAAAAAGAAGCGCAACGCACTATTGATCAGACCATAACTGCGCTAATGGGATGGAAAGAATTGGCTAGAGCCTATGGCGTTTCCAAGGATAGCATCAAACGGGTTGGTGATGTTATTGGCGGATAACCGACGATTGCGCCACCGCCAAGCAACGTAGTATCGATCGCTTCACTTTGATGCTGGAGAAGGATAAAAAAATTGAGATAACACAAGCCGTAAATAAATTCCAGTGGTGCGCACAAAGACATAAATACAGCATATTTAGAAATAATTCATTATTTTAGGAAATTATTTTCTATTTTTAGAAATTATTAACTTGATTTGGTGTATAATTTTCTTATAATGGCAAATTAAGGAGATAGTACCACATGCAAGATTTTCATATAATTCAAGCCTTATGTAGGGCATCTTTATCCAATCCATCTCAGGCTGTAATACGGCAGGTTGAGAGGTTACGTGATGCTCTTGCAAAAGAGGGCAATAAAGCTGAGGCTAAGAAGTTATCTAGTTTACTGTCGTCTGTAGATAAAACATGCGATATGGCACCTAGCCGTATTCAGCGTTCAAAAGTTTTGTTTTCTGGCGAAAAACTAACGGCGAAGACCCCCGTTCCCGTTGATAAAGAAACGTCCACCCCTCTTGCTGAAATTTTGTTCCCGGAGGAGTTACCTAATGAATCACCGTTGCTTAACCACAATGTTGAGGCGGCTATTCAATCTATCCTGAGTGAATGGCAACATTTCGACAAACTTGCCAAAATTGAAGCACAGCCAGCGAGAAGCTGTTTAATATATGGTTTGCCAGGAACTGGGAAAACACACTTGGCATTATGGCTTGCAAAACATATGCAAATGCCAGTTGTTTTGGCTAGATTAGATGGCTTAATGTCGTCTTTTCTTGGAACAACTTCACGCAATATTGGCAACCTTTTCTCCTTCTCTTCAAAATATCGCTGTATCCTTATGCTGGATGAGTTTGATGCCATAGCAAAATTAAGAAACGACCCTCAAGAAGTTGGTGAAGTAAAGCGTGTGGTTAATACATTACTTCAGAATTTGGATGCCAGAAAAGATTTTGGTTTTACAATTGGTATTACAAATCATGAAACTTTATTAGATCCAGCAATTTGGAGACGCTTTGATGTTCAAATTGAAATCCCAACCCCTTCACCAGAGGTTTTATATAAATTAATAGAAAATTTCATGGCACCCTTAAAATTTACCGAGGAAGAAATTAAATTTTTATCATGGTGTATTGAGGGCGGGTCTGGTGCAGATGTTAAATCTCTTGTCCAATGGCTTAAAAAATCCCGTGTTTTAAATAAAGGTGACGCTCCTGATTTAGTTGCTTTACTTCAGCGTTTTTCAGTCTTAAATGCTGGCCGTATTGATCCAAACAAAAAGAATCTTTTGGCTCATGGTGATGAAGATTTAATTACAACGTTACTGAGCGATAAGCGTTACAATTTTAAGAAAAAAGAAATAGCATTATTGATGGGAATAACGCAATCGGCGCTTAGCAAAAAATTAGCTAAGCACAAGGATGCTGGAAGCGAGGCAGCCTATGCCTAACAGTCCGATTCAAATTGTTCTAAATACTGATAATTTTATTGAAAATTGGGATCGCACAGGGGGTGGTCGAAAGAAGGACTTTTATGCTGACCATGATGCAGAATTTGTACAGCATAAGCATAAAATATCATCGCAATTATCTGAAATAAAAGACCGGCAACTTGAAAATGAGTTTTCCAAAATTTCCTATGCAAAGCTTATTCTCAAACCGTCTGGATTGGCGAAAAGCCATAGGCCAACAAAGGCACTTTTTAAACGAAACCTTGCACCGATTGTTGGAGCCGGAGATCTCGGGGAGCTTTTTGTTGAACTAACGCCCCAAAGGATTGATGCCGTCTCGGAAAGAATTCAAGAGGCAGAAGAGACTACACGTTGGAAGGATGATGCAGCAGGAAAACCGAAACCGAATCCTTCTTCTACACGTAGTGAATTGGGGGCTATAGAAGATATAAAACCATTAATAACTTCTGATAAAAGAAAGTTTTCAGTGACGGAGGGATTGAAGTGGTTATCTGATCCAAGAACTGGCGGCGCGTACATTATCGAATTGTTTGAAACACCGCCTCTGCGACAAGATTGGGATACTCTACCAAAAGAAAAATATAGACTGTTTAAAAGCTTTTCTGACGGGTTGCATAATTTTGGTACTGGTTTTGTACCCCGTCAGCACAAGTTGGACAGATGACGGCCCATTGTTAAGGTGATGTTTTTGGCTTATCGAAGTGACTGGAAGGAACGAAGATGAGACAAAAACAAGATCATAAAAACGAGGCGGACAAGGTTGTTCGTAATAT
>JAJRYK010000052.1 GCA_024275825.1 Alphaproteobacteria bacterium | reverse complement strand
CCATCAAATCAGCCGCTGTGCGTGCCGTGACTTCGGCCACGAAAAACTCCAGCAACTTCCGCTGAACTCTATCCCTTAATCTGCAACGCTTTAAACCCATAAACTATCCTAAATAATTTTACTTATCTACGACAGCCCCATGTTTTTAAGGCATGTTTTATGAAATCTGAATTTGTTAAGAGTGCTGGTTTTAAGGTCGGCCATTGGGCCCGACGTGGCTGCACCGCTGCGCTTTGTTCGGAGCAAGGCAGCCGAGGGCCATCGATGAAAGTGCGTGTAAGGATGAGTGTAGCAATTTTTGCAGCTGTTTCGTTCGGTGGTGGTATTTTTTTTGATTACAGGTAATATTAAAAAAGGGGAGGGCTGTACTCGTTAGCCCACATGTTGTTCACGCGAGAGTATGAAGCGGAAAATATTTTCGAGTTTGATACTTAAGTGTGCAGATATTTTTCCGTCTTCCCTGACCTTATCAACAACGAATAGCCCATCGCAGCAGGGCTATTCGTTTAAGTTCGAAAGAGTAGGGGTGCGAACAGGCTTGCTCTATTATCTGTGTTGCTGCTGTATGTGGATAAAAGCGCATCTAAGCTAATGCAAAGCTGTTTGTTGTTTTAATAAACACCATTTTATCGCGGTAGGTGGTCAGTGCGCTTGTTGCTTCAGTGATGAGCTCTGCTATCAGTTTTGTGTCTTTGGGGGTGCTCAGCAGGTCATTGCGGATTTCCAGACCCGTATACCAGACGCCATATTCTTCGATCACGCGGGCCGCCGCACTTCTGTGTCGCGGCATGGTTTTGAGGTTATAGGGCTGATGCGCCGCGAACTTCATGTCGTGAGCGGCGCAGGCTGCGGTCAAATATTTTGCAAGATGCACTTCCACAAAGTTGTCAGAGCAGGCGAGCGTGCCGATATGCACGTTTCTGTTCTCGCCGTTCCAGATGGGCGTGAAGCTGTGTAAATCCAGGAAAATCGCATAGCCAAAACGGGCGCGTGTTTCTTCGATTGTGTTTCGCAGCGCCTCTTGATAGGGCGCGTAGAATTCGATGAGGCGCTGTCGTTTGTGCGCCTCGCTAATATTTGTATTGCCGGGAATATCGTTTTCATTTTCAGAAGAATGTTCGGCCATGCTGTTTTGTGGAGGACGGCTGAGATCGGATACGAGTCTGGAGTAATGTCCTGAAATATAAGTATGTTTTTGTGTGTTCGTGCTTTCCAGCTCTTGCAAAGCGGTGAATAATTCAGCGACGCCCCAATCGCAGGCCTCGTGGCGTTTAAAGGGGCTTTTGGGATCAAAACAAGAGGCGTGCAAACCTAAGGGGTGGTCATCATCATGGAGTGCCTCAGGCACCAAATGGCCATTATGCGGCCCGGCAATAATCAACGGTGAATTGCCCTTGATAAGCGTGCAAGGCGCAGTTTCGTTCGGATTAAGAATTGATGATTTGGTCCTCGATGTCACCTATTAGGCCCTTTTGCAGCATGACTACATTAGTATGATATCATGTTTTTCGGTTATTCATTACCTGTAATATAGGGGAAAATGGTTAAAGCACCCTTAACGATAGTTTTTTACAGCCTATTGCCCTAAAACTGTTTATATTGTAGGTGTTTAGGGTCTATGGATGAATGAGAAAAGTGATGACACGAAAATATTTCGGAACAGACGGGATCAGGGGCCAGGCTAATACGTTTCCCATGACTGCTACTATGGCGCTTAAAGTCGCGATGGCGACTGCTAGTGTGCTGCGCGGGCGGCGGAATGGCGATCAGACTGATCGCGTGGTGATTGGCAAGGATACGCGGTTGTCGGGCTATATGCTGGAGGAGGCTATGTGTGCGGGTTTTGTGTCTATGGGCATGGACGCTATGCTGACGGGGCCGCTGCCGACGCCGGGGGTTTCGATGCTGACGCGCTCGCTGCGCTGTGATCTGGGCGTGATGATTTCCGCCTCGCATAATGCATTTCAGGATAACGGGATTAAGCTGTTCGGCGCGGATGGCTATAAGCTGGATGACGAGATTGAGCGCGAGATTGAGGCGAATCTGGATGACGATGATCTGGATGCGGAGCTATCGCTGCCCGCTGATCTGGGCAAGGCCAAGCGCATTGATGATGCGCTTGGGCGTTACGGCGAATATATCAAGGGGAGTTTCCCCAAGCGCTATACGCTCGACGGCCTGAAGGTTGTCGTGGATTGCGCGCATGGCGCGGCGTACAAGGTTGCGCCGCAAGTGCTGTGGGAGCTGGAGGCTGAGGTAGTTGCGATCGGTAATGACCCGAATGGCCGCAACATTAATGAGGGTTACGGCGCGACCGCGACGGAAAATCTGGAGAAAGCGGTCGTGGAGCACGGCGCAGATGTTGGTATTGCGCTCGATGGTGATGCTGATCGTCTGATCGTGGTTGATGAAACCGGCAAGCGCATTGATGGCGACCAGTTGATGGCCGCGCTGGCGCTGGATATGAAAGAGCAGGGCATTTTGCGTGGCGGCGCGCTGGTCTCCACCGTGATGTCGAATTTAGGGCTGGAGCGTTTGATGGAGCGCGAGGGGGTAAAGCTGATCCGCACGCAGGTTGGTGATCGCTATGTGACCGAGGCGATGCGCGCAGGTGATTACAATGTCGGCGGCGAGCAATCCGGGCATATTATCCTGCCGGATTTTAGCCGCACGGGCGATGGTCTGCTCGCCGCGCTGCAGATTTTGGTGCTGCTCAAGCATAAGGGTAAGCCTGCGAGCGAGGTTTTAAACCTCTTTACGCCCCTGCCACAGATTTTACATAATGTAAAGCTGGGTGGTGCAGTTGATTGTGGTGGCGGCGGCGAATCAGAAGGTGGCGCTGGTATTGATAGCGCTGCGGTTTTGAGCAGTGTTGAGGTAAGAACAGCGATTGCAGCAGCGGAAAGCCAGCTAGCCAATGACGGCCGCCTGCTCGTCCGCGCTTCGGGCACGGAAGCCCTCATCCGCGTGATGGCGGAGGGTGATGATCCGAAGATGATTGAAAGCGTTGTAAGTGATTTATGTGCGGTGATTGAGAAGGTTGCGGGTTAGGCAAGCTCTATCGTGTCACCATTATGATCCGGGGTTATCCCCGTAGATGGTATATTTTCTTTGTATTGATCAATGATAGTATCAATCTGTTCGGCTTGGTTTGGAAAAGCAGCGCCAAGGCATAAAGCAAAGCTGCCCAATAAATCGTTCCAAGAGCTTGTATACCCACTATAATCGCTGGGTTTTCCTTCTGGCAATATGGCTCCGCAGATATAGAACATAAATTCCAACCTTTCCTCGCCTGTCAATGTTGAGGTGAGTATTGTTAGTCCCATAGTTTGCATAGGCCTGACGCATTTTTTTTCAGAATCATGTTCCTTGGGTTGTGTGTGTATAGTAAAGATTAAAAGGTCAGGACTTCCTTGTAACCTGCAAGAGTGAGTCTGTTTTGTGATTGGATTGTAGTGTTCTCTTTCTTTTAATAAACTTTGTCCTTCATGCTCCCAGTCGTATATAACCATATTTTTTCCACTGCTGGCTTTGATACAAAGATTTTCTTCTAGGGGTAATTCACGTTCCAAAGCCCTAACGAGCTCGAGGAAAGAAGATAAATGGTTTGCTTTTAAGGTATTGATATCAATATTTTCTTCTTGCGCTGGTGCTGGTGTTTCTTCCTGTGTTTGGTCTTCACAGCCTGGCTGTTTAGTAGAAAAAGCATATTGGGCTGCCGTTTTTGCATTCAATCCAGATTTCATCTTCTTTGTCCTTAATTTTTAAAAGTAGGTAGAAAATTTAGCAAACAACATCCGTTATGTCAAGAAAATTTAACTAGAAGCTTTGCCCCTCATCCTTTATGTTTAAGCTGCATTATTAGAAAAGGACAAAAATAAATGGCAAATGTTGCAGTAATTGGCTCTCAGTGGGGTGATGAGGGGAAGGGGAAGATTGTAGATTGGCTTTCTTCGCGTGCTGATGTTGTTGTGCGGTTTCAGGGCGGGCATAATGCCGGCCATACGCTGGTGATTGATGGCAAGGTTTATAAGCTGAGCCTTTTGCCATCGGGGATTGTGCGGCGCTCCAAGCTGTCATTGATTGGTAATGGCGTTGTGGTTGATCCGTGGGCGCTGTTTGAGGAAATGGAGCGGCTGCGCGGGCAAGGGGTGGAGATTACCCCCGAAAAGCTCGTGATATCGGAGAGCGCGACGCTGATCTTGCCTATTCATCAGATTTTAGACGCAGCGATGGAAACAGCGCGCGGGAGCGACCCGATCGGTACAACCAAGCGCGGCATTGGCCCGGCCTATGAGGATAAAGTCGCGCGGCGCGGCATTCGGGTTTGTGATTTGCGCGATCCGGATGTGCTGATGGAAAAGCTGGATAATATGATGCTGCATCATAATGCGCTGCTTAAGGGGCTGGGGATGGAGCAGGTGAGCGCGGCGGATATGCACGGCAAATTAATGGAGGTTGCGGCTGAGATTTTATCCTATACCGGCGTTGTGTGGCGCGTTTTGGATGAGGCGCGAAAAGCGGGTAAAAAGATTTTATTTGAGGGCGCGCAGGGCATGATGCTCGATGTTGATCACGGGACATATCCGTTTGTAACCTCGTCCAACATGCATGCGGCGCATGCGGCGACGGGCTCTGGCATGGGGCCGGATGCGGTGGGGTATATTCTGGGCATTACCAAGGCCTATACAACGCGCGTGGGCAGCGGGCCGTTTCCAAGCGAGCTGGATAATGAAATCGGCCAGTTTTTGGGCGAAAAGGGTCATGAATTTGGTACAGTGACCGGGCGCAAGCGGCGCTGCGGGTGGTTTGATGCGGCTCTGGTGCGCCAAACGGTGACGATTTCCGGCATTCACGGCATCGCGCTGACAAAGATTGATGTGCTGGACGGGCTGGAGGAGATTAAGGTCTGCGTTGGCTATGAGCTGGATGGAGAGCGGATTGACTACATCCCCGCCGGACAGGGCGAACAAGCGCGGCTTGTGCCAGTCTATGAAACAATGTCGGGCTGGCCGGGCACGACCTATGGTGCGCGCAGCTGGGCAGAGCTGCCGGCCGAGGCGGTGAAGTATGTCAAGCGCATTGAGGAGCTGATCGGCGCGCCGGTGACGCTGCTTTCTACCAGTCCAGAGCGGGATGATACGATTTTGATGCATGACCCGTTTGTGGGGAAGTAGTCTGCGTGATTGTGCGTGAGCTGTTCTATCAGTTTTACTTTTTTCGCAAAACCTGCCTAAAATGAAAGGTAATCCTGCTTGGCTGTGATGGCCGGGATATTCTGCGTTTGTCTGCGTTTTTGTTGTAACACTGATTTTAAGGTTCATCTTTTAATGTCTGAGACGCTTGCGCCAGAGCCAGAGCAAAATGCCGAAACACCGCCGGCCAAAAGCGTTGCGGCCGCAGGTCCTGTAAAACTGGGCTCCAAGATTGACATCCTGCCGGGCAAACCTATGCCGGAGCTAGATCATGGGGATATCAAGGCTTATCAAGCCAATGGGCGAGATGAGGCAGCTGGAAATCTTGTGGCCTATGTGTGCGAAAAGCATATGGTACCCAGAATTAATGTTGCTCCCGTTTTTCAAAATATGATCAACTCTGCGCTGTTTCAGCTTTTGCGGTCTGGGCCGGTTTACTGGCCGCCGGCAAAGCAAGAGCGCTATATTATTGTTTACCGCCACAATGCTGGCGAGCGTGTTATGGCGCCCGGCACGAAAATGGCTCTGGGGATACGTCAGGATATGGTGATGGATAACTTCATCAAGCCGATGATCCATGTGCTGCAGGATTT
>JAJRYK010000051.1 GCA_024275825.1 Alphaproteobacteria bacterium | reverse complement strand
CCATCAAATCAGCCGCTGTGCGTGCCGTGACTTCGGCCACGAAAAACTCCAGCAACTTCCGCTGAACTCTATCCCTTAATCTGCAACGCTTTAAACCCATAAACTATCCTAAATAATTTTACTTATCTACGACAGCCCCATTTATTAAACAGTATTTTCTTGCCGACCACGCGGTAGTAGCGCTATCTTAAGCACAATATGAGTGACAATATTTCAACAAAAAATCCAGATGAAGAGCCGGCGACCTCAGAAAACACACTGATTAGCGCGTCTTACGATGAAATTTGTGAGGCGCTGGATGTGCTTTATATTCCGAGCAATCACAGCGGGCGGGTGCATTTTATGCAGGCTTATCCGGCTGCTGCCGCGCATATTTTTGGCGCAGAGCTGATTGTGCATGATGTTGAGGGCGGGCAAGATAAAGAGCATCTCGCTGTTTTAGAGGCCGAGGCCGAAGAGCGGCAGTTTGAGCTGCGGGATGTTGCGAAGTCCCTCAAATCCAAGAGCGCCTCTGGCGGGGTTTTGGATAAGGACTATGTGGATTCTGTGATCACGACGGCTGGACGGGATTTGGCGTTGTTGCTGTATGCGCCGCGCTATGTTGATGCGGTGTTTCCGCCGGAGAAAGACCTCGAAGTTGCGCTTATGCCAGAGGCCGCACCGCCCCCTCAGCCCGTCATCGTTGATACGCCGGAGGATGGTTTTGAAATTCCAACTGAGCCGATCACCTATGCCGAATTGCTGGAACGTATAGGCAAACCATCAGACAACTAAGCCCTCAGCTGGCGCAAGCAGGTCACGAGCAGCAGCAAGAGGATCAGCGCGCCCGCCTGATGCATTGCCGCCAGCGGTAGGGCAATGCCGGAGAACAATGTCGTGATTCCCAATATTATTTGGAGAACGGACACTCCTGCCAGTGCGTGCAGCGCCGGGAAGGTATGTTTCTTGACCATCGCGTGCCCCCATAAACCCCAGATCATTGCTGCCGTAAACATCGCCAGCCAGCGATGCATGAACTGTACGCCGACATGATCTTCAAACAGATTGAGCCAGACGGGCTGGAACGGTTTGGGTGAGAGGACCTCAAGAGGAATCCAGCGCTCGCCCATTTTCGGGAAGCTCTCATTATACACCAGCCCGGCATCTAGCCCGGCGGTATAGGCGCCCCAGAAAATTGTGAGGATCAGTGCGCCCATTACCGCCCAGCCATGCGCATAAAGTAAACGATGCGCATAGTTGCGTATCTTAAATAAAGACAATCCAAGATAGAGCAATAATGAGGCGAGCAAGAAGGCGAGGCCCAGATGCGTGGCTAAACGATAATGGCTGACTGCCGGTTGATCGACCAGCCCGCTTTTCACCATGTACCAGCCCATGAGTCCTTGTAGCCCGCCCAGCACCAGCAGGCCGAGCAGTTTGAGCTTATATTCCCCCGGGATCATCCCGCGCAGCCAGAACCATGCGAGCGGTAGGCCGTAGACTAGCCCGATCATCCGGCCAAGAAAACGGTGAAACCATTCCCAGAAAAAGATGTGTTTGAAATCTGCAAGCTCCATCCATGAATTTTTCAAGAAGAATTCTGGCGTGGATTGATAGAGGCTGAAAACGCGACTCCATTCGGCATCGGATAAGGGCGGAAGCGCGCCAATCAGCGGCCGCCATTCCACCATCGACAATCCCGATTCCGTCAGGCGCGTAATCGCGCCAACGACAACCAGAACAAACACCATAGCGCAGCAGGTGAAGAGCCAAATGGCGATGGCTTTGGGGTTTTGTTTATTTTGATCAGTATTCATTCATAAAACTTATGTTTTAAACGTTGCCGTCTCAAGCCCAAATTGATACATCCATAGTGATGTCCAGTTTTGATTTTGTAGAGGCAGCCGCAAAGGGCTATCAATTTATGTGGGAAAAACGCCAGGCGGTGATTGCCGTGGCGCTGGTGCCGTTTGTGATCAAATTGCTGTGTTTTGTCGCTGTGACGGCCTTTGCGGGTGATGGGAATTATTTGCGCCATGGGCTGTATTTAATCCCGTCCTACTTCGCCGAAGGGTGGCTGATGGCGCAGTTGATTCGCATGGCGGTGTTTGGTGAAAGCTGGCCGATTGCGTTTTCGGGCGATAAAGAGGCCGACCTCAAACATTTCATGCGCCGCAAGCGCACAATTTTATCCTCCACCATCATCTATGTGTTGATCAAGCTGGTGCTGGCATTCCTCTCTGGTTATATGCTCGATGCACAGGGCGGCGTGATTGGTGGTCTGGAGCAGGCCGCAGGGCCCGCTGCGCCCGGCGATGAGCCTTCAGCGCTGATGTTTTTGATCGGTGTAGGCGCGCTGGCGACGATGATATGGGCGCTGCGTCTGGCTTATTTATACGTGCCCGCCGCGATGGGGATTGATCTGGTTGATTTTTTGGCGCGCGTGAAGCCCTATATGTTCTCTCTGCGCTTGCTCGGCACGTGGTTGCTGTGTTTTGTTCCAGTTGCGATGGCGCTGGTCATGGCGTCATCCATCTTGGTAACGATCTTTCCGGGTGTGGAGGGCACGCCGTCGGTGGCGTTTACTTATGGCCTGACAGCCGTACAAGCGGTGCTGGAAATTGTGGCTGCGGCTCTGTCCAGCGTTGCCGTGGCGTACGGTATTAAATCCATCTATGACACGGGTAATCGCCCACCGCACTATCTGTAGGGTCTATAATCATGATGATTTACGTCACAGATTTGGAAGGGGTGGAGCACACACTAGAGGCCGTGCCCGGTTGGCGCGTGATGGAGATCATCCGCGAGTACGGTCTGCCGATTAAAGCCGAATGCGGCGGGGCCTGCGCGTGTGCCACATGTCATGTCTATGTGGAGGCTGGCTGGCTGGATAAAATTCCACCGATGAGTGATGAGGAAGAGCATATGTTAGACGAGGCCTTCGACCTCCACGATAATTCTCGCCTGTCATGTCAGATCATCATGGATGATAGCCTGGACGGGCTGAAGGTGCGGCTTGCGCGATATGGTTAGCTCTAGAGCCTTACTGCAATGTCCCCTGCCAATCCGCAAAGCGGTGGTCGCTGGGGGTGATGAGTTCCTTTTTCGCGACATAGACGGAATGCAGCTTGCCATCAAGCTCACGGGCCCAGAAATCGAGGAATTTATGCAAACAGGGGAATTTGGGGGCGATATCGTACTCTTGCCAGATATATTCCTGTAGCAAGTCACGATGGTCGGGCATGTGGTAAAGGATCTGCGCCGTGGTCAGGCGATAATCATATAATTGCCGTTCTAAATCAGCCATTTAACCTCCTGTTTTTTGCATGTGCGGCGGGGCGTTCTCGCCTTTTTCTTATCAAGCGCACATCTCAAATTATATGCCATATACTACCCATAATACACAAAAACCCTTGCAAAAGCCTTAATTATCAACAGTTTTAGGTTCGCCGAACAACAATGTTGACATAATTTAATAAAGTGCTTATTGTGCGTGTCATTATGAGTATAGAAAAAATGAGCAAAGTGCCGCCCCCACCGCCACCAAAATCAGCAAAAGAGGATTTTGATTTAATGTCCTTTGATAGGGTTAGGCCAGCTATGGAGAGGGCTATGCGTGATGCTGGTTTTGAAAGCCCTCAGACTCTAAAGGATTATATTCTTAATATGGGCTGGGAAGAGGGAAGCGCAGAAGAAAAATATAGGGGCTGTCGTAGATAAGTAAAATTATTTAGGATAGTTTATGGGTTTAAAGCGTTGCAGATTAAGGGATAGAGTTCAGCGGAAGTTGCTGGAGTTTTTCGTGGCCGAAGTCACGGCACGCACAGCGGCTGATTTGATG
>JAJRYK010000050.1 GCA_024275825.1 Alphaproteobacteria bacterium | reverse complement strand
TTGCCTTTGCCACCTTACAGCCCGGACTTTAACCCCATAGAACAAAGCTTTGGTAGCCTAAAAAGGCGACGGCAATTTTTACCGCTTGGCACGCCATTGGACGATTTATTTATGTGCAATTATTAATTGGAATAACTATAATATAGTGATTTCGATTTAAAGTAATATAATTTTCCATAGTCGCTCAAAATAAGAACCGTATATCCGTAATCCCAGGCTTACTCCGGGGTCTTTTCCAAAAGAGGGGCTTGCAGCATAAATTCCAGATTATCTCCAATTTTAATGAAAGCCCCCTATAACACAGAGGTCACGGAGGATGCACAGAGGGCACAGAGGTTTTTGTTTAAAAGAACTCTGTGAAATACTCTGTGATCTCTGTGTTAAAAAAAAGGCGTTGGTGCGCAAAGATAGATACTTCTCCAACTATCACGTCATCGCATGACTTATACGACTCTTATTTGAAATGACTATATATTCGTCGTTAACGCACTTTATGCGTACAATCCATATTGATCGTGGATCACACGGACAAAGCCGTGTAATGACGGTATCGTGATATCGTATCATTTTTAATGGCAATAGCTACAAAAAGATACTTTGTCGAAAATAGAGACCTAATAGGCACGAGAGCCCAAATCATTTGGTCCTTCGGCGCTGTAATCCACGCCTGAAGCATTCGCCAGCATGTGGCTAAGCACGTCTCTCGAGGCCCGTCCATCAACACGCAAATTATTCAGTGATTGATACGAGCGAATAGCATCGCTGCTCAGCGGCCCAGAAAGGCCATCCGCCGGACCGGGAAACAAGCCAAGACGCATCAAATATTCCTGAATTTGGATCATCGTATTTTGCTGTTGCTCTTGCTGAATATAGGCCATATCAACGCCGTCATCCTGCGCGGCAGGCGCGGTGGCAATATCTTGTACCACTGGCGCATTGCTGACATCCGGTTGCGCCGCTGCTTTTTGCACAGCAGGCTCCGGTGCTAACGGGGCTGTCGGTGCGCGCTCACGCATAATGGCGGACGCATCTGCGCCCTTCATGCTATCGGCCAATTTATTAATGTCCTCAATCTTGATGTTCAACGTGCGCGCAAGCTGCTCCAGCGCCGCTTTGGCCTCCGGGCTACCTGCATCAGCGGCGGTTTTATACCAGACCAACGCCTCATCCGGCTGGCTCTTGCCGAGCAAACCATTCTCATAGATCAATCCGAGATTATAGGCCGCCTCTTTGACACCCTGACGCGCCGCATCTTTGAAATACCCCGCCGCGCGCGCAGGCTCATACGGTACGCCAATGCCTTCAATATAAGCAATACCCAGATTATATTGCGCCTCTGGATGGCCGCCATCGGCCGCCATCGTGTACCAACGAATGGCCTCATCCAAATCGGCCTTCATACCCAAACCCTGATGGTTCAAAACGCCGAGATTATAGGCCGCATTCGCTACGCCATTATCAGCGGCCTGCTTAAACCAGTATGAGGCGCGCGCATAATCCTGACGCACCCCCGCATGACCGGCGGTATAAACGGCAGCCAAGTCGTGCTGCGCTTCGGGTACACCGTCAAAAGCCTGCTGCTCGATCGATTTAATCATATCCGGTAGCGCCGAATCAGCGCGCACCTGCTTAGGAATTGCTCTGCCTTGCGGCTTGCCCACCACGAAGCTTGACGTGCTGGGCGAGATTTGTGTGTTGGACGTAACGGTTTCTTGCGCGGCTAACACGGCTTCAGCCTCAGGCGCAGCTTGCACAGGGCTTGGAATAGGCTCCAACGCTGCGACTTCTGTGACGGGCTCCTGAATGATGCGCTGCTGAGATCCTGGTTCAATTTTGTTCATCACCATGCCGATCTCTGCCGAATTTCCATCCAGCGCGCGCAAAAGATCTTCATCACTTTGCAGTATCAGCGTACCAATATCATCTGCGGCACCAACATCGACAGGCGTAGGCTCATAGGGCGCTTGAATAGCAGCCTGCTCAGAAAATGCTCCAGCATCTTCGGAAATACTCCAGTTTTGCGTGGGCGCCTGAGCGTCTCCATTATAAACATTGTCGCCAGCGCTGCCCCTGACATTTGCTGATGGCGTTAATTCGCTCATAATTTGCGCCTCAATCTGCGTAAAGTCAGAGAGATTTGGCTTTTGCAGTTCACCAATGCCCCAACCGGCCAGTAAACACAGGATAGCAATGGCAGACACGCCTGCGATTTGCGTTGGTGTAATGCGCTGCAGGAATGGCGTTTGTGCCGCGCGCCCCTGCCCATCGAGCAACATCGCCTCTCCATGCTGCGGACTGGCCGCCAATGGCGCATCAGAATCTTGCAGCCCAACGCTGCCCGCCGCTCCCTGATCAGTCAGCAGCACCATGGCCTTCGCATTAAGGGAATCACGAGTCTGAAGCACCGTTTCCTCGATACGCTCGATCTTGCGCATAAAGCGAGCACGATCTTCGATAGATTTGTCGATTTTGCGAACCAAACGGGCTTGCTGCGTAATAGTTTCTTCAATCCGGCCGCCCATATCTTCTTGACGTTCCTCGGTGCTCTGCACACGCTTCGTCAGCTTGGCATAGCTGGCCGTGGTTTTCGCCGCGCTCTGCGCTTGATCCTGCTGCATCTTCTTCAGCGCTGAAACGGTTTTTTCTGATGTCTCTGTCTTTTCTTCGAGATGCAAAATCAGCTTGCGTGTCTCTTTCAGCTCCCCCAGCGTTTCGCGTGCAATTTTCTCCGCCTGCATCGCGCGGCCTTCAATATTTGCGCTTGTGCCGCCTGTGCCGCCTGTTTCAACAACATTTAACAGCTTTTTATACGCGCGCTTACTCTGCTCTGACTTTTCTTCAAGATGCTCAATAATTTCGCGATATTGCCCCAGCTCATTGCGCATTTCTTTACGCTCAGCCTGCGTGGTTTTGAGCTTGTCATTTAAGCCCTTCAACAATGACAGGATCTGAAGCTGGGTGTAATCTTGAGCACTGCCGGGTTTTGTACCTACAGACGCGCCAGACTTAGCGCTGGGGCGGTTTGCCGCGCTTTTTGCCGCGACCTTCTTCGCCATGATTTCCGCAGATTTCTGCGGCTCATCATTGGCCGATGCATCGCTATTTTGAAAAAAAATGCGGCCTTCAGTCGTTCGCTTGAACCCCATGCGGTGTGCCCTTTACTCAATCTCAATTTTAAACAGAATCGTAGTATAATAGATTTTGGAAAATAACGCCAATAAGATTGGTTTATAACATCTATTTCCACAACTTAAAGTCCCGCGTCTGCCACGAAAAAGCCCCGCACCATAAAATGGCCGGGGCTTTGTAATTTTTAGTTTAAGCGATTAAGCCTAGATATTCTGAGCACAATTCGCTGTAGAAGCCAATGTGTCTTCAAATACGCCAGAGAAGTTATAGGTTGTCACCTGGCCCTGGCTGGCTTTAGTCAGCGCGCTACCGAGACATTCATCAGTCTCGCCGCCTGCTTCCGGCTCAATCTCTGCAACATTCTGAGGCGATTCCTCACCGGCCGCCGGCGTGATGGCTGCTAGAATTTCAGCCGTTTGCTCGCCGCCCGCTGCCGGGGCAATGCCCGCCAACGCCGCTGCGCCGCCGCCGAATGTGACCTGTGGTAAGCCACGAACCGTCAAGTTAAAGCCTGAGGCCGCTGCTTCGTCTGCATCAAATTCATCAAACTGATCTTCAATGCTCAAAGCAGGAATAAGTCCTGTGAAGATCTGCCCGATAAGCCCTGTATCATCAAAGTCAAACAGCATATCCTCAATCGCCTGCAGCTGCGCCGCAGTCAAGATTGGGTTGCCATCACCATCCAGAGCCACAGCGCCCGACATCGGCACAAACCCATCATAAGAGGCAAAGCGACCATCAATGATCGTTGGCGTGCCGGGGTTAAAGAACGCGCCGTTCAGGAACTCTACATAATATGTAGATTGACCAGAGAAGATGGTTGAGCCAATTGTATTGCCTACCAGGCTTACATCTGCGCCACTAAAGCGCATCGCAACATCACCGCCGATAAACGTATTCGGGTTCGTAAGATCAGAGATATCAATATCCCCGCTCTCAAATGATGCGCCAACCGTGTTGTCGGTAAAGATGTTACCCAGCATCACGATAGAGCCGTTATCAGTGCCCATCGCATAAAGGCCGTGTACACCGCTGCCGGTAATGTCATTGTTCAGAATTTCAAGACCATCAACGCCATCCAGCAATATGCCGGTATCAAGGCTGCCGGTGATCTTATTTTCCTCAATCAATGAATCTGTCACATCAGCGAAGGAAATACCGAACGTGTTGTTCGTCAAAATATTGCCAAGAACTGAGATATCGCCAGAGCCGCCAACATAAATCCCGGCCTCTTCCGCATCGCTAACGGTGTTTTCAGAGATTGTAATCAGCTCAGAGTTAATAACATTAATACCGTTCTGCCCAACCAGACTGATCACATTACCATTAATAACCGTATTAAGGCCGTCATCAAGATAGATACCATTAAGGCCCGCATTCATCACTGTGTTGTTGGTGATGCTTGTACCCTTGGTTCTTTCCAGCTCAATCCCGTTATGCGCAATATCGGAAATGTCATTGCCGTCAATCGTAACGCCCGAGCTATTCTCAACATCAATACCATCCGCATCAGACCCGCGCAGGATGTTGTTCAAGATGCTCAGCGTGTCACTAAACATTGCAAAGATTGAATCATCGCCGGTTTCTTCAACCAAATTATTAGTAATGCTAACGCCATCGCTATAACGAACATTAACACCGTAAGAACCAGTATCATGAATGTCGTTATCATCAATATTTGCAAAGCTAGAATTCATAACGGAAATCCCGGCACCATCAACATGACCGATCTGGTTGCCAGCAATATTCGCACGCAGGCTGCTTGTGACATCAATACCATCACCGCCAGCGAATGCGATGTTGTTTAGAGAGAGATTAACATCATTGCTGCCGCTCGCCCGAATACCATCATTGCCGGTAAAGCGGATGTAATTCGACACGATTTGCACATTATTGCTTGCCTCAAGGTCAATGCCGTTATTGCCAGAATTCCAGATGGAATTAAAACCGATATAGGCGTTATTGCTGCCAGAAACCTCAATGCCATTATCACCAGCGCCGCCAACATAATTGGCCCAGATATACGCATTATCATTGTTATTTACATTAATGCCGTCAGAGCCAACATTATGTACGTGGTTCAGCCTGATATTCACATTACTGCCACCATCAACATAGATGCCATTGCCACCAGCAGTGTGAATTATATTTCTTGTAATGCTTGCATCATCACTGCCGGAAATATGGATGCCATCATCACCGATATTATAGAGGTAGTTTTCACTGATATTGATGTCATCACTACCGGTTACCTGAATGCCGTCCAAAGTGGTATTGCCGACATGGTTGCCGGAAATAGTTGAATTATCAGAGAATGCTAGAACAATGCCGTTCTGGCCTGCGCTTAAAATCTCGTTATCAGAGATTGTCGTTCCGGCCATATTGGCAACATAAATACCGTCCTGCCCTGCAGAAATATTTTGATTACCGCTGATTGTCAGGCGGTTACCACCGCCGGGAACTCTATCTACAACATAAATCGCATTACCGTTAATTGATTGAATGCGCGTATTATTCAGGATGTTAATCTCTGCGTAGTCCATATTGCCGCCCATATGGATAGCGTCCAATCCAGCCACAATATCATTGTTGAAAATATTAATCGTTGTACGTTTTAAATTACCAAAGCCAAGGCCAATGCCGGTCGTTGACATGTTGTTTCCACCGATATTAATCGTAGAAGCGCTGATATTGCCGAACATAATGGCGTTTAAAAGCTCATCTCCTGCGCTGCCGAACTCATTATTCGAGATATTAAGCACGGTTCCAGAAATCAGGCCATCAACGACCAGACCGCGCGTTGCGCTGCCTTCAAATACATTGCCAGCAATATTGACAGGCGCGCTCAGGCCGCTTGACGCACCAGAAAGCGCCGTTGTTCCAAGGTAAATTCCTGCTTCACTGAAGTTCCGGAATGTATTGCCAATAATATTCAGGCCATTCATTGCGTCATTAAGCGCAACAATCCCGTAATCAGACCATGTACCCGCTGCGCCATTAAGGATAAAGTCACTAATCGTTACGCCGCTTTGCGTTACTGTAATCAGCGCTTCACTACCATCTGCAGAGACAAGCGTTGCGCCATTACCGTTTAGCGTTACATCCTTATCAATGGTCAAGTTTTCGGTATATGTGTCATTGGCCACATTAATCGTTACGCCATTACCATTTTGCGCGAAATCAATCGCTTGCTGGATCAGCGCATCGGCGCTCATCACATTGATTAAGCTGGCATTTGTGGTGAAGCGTGAGCCATCCATAAGGTCAAGCCCGCCAAGAATAGCGGCGCGGCTATATAGGCGACCATTAAGGTTCAATGTATCAGCATTAACAGAGAAATTCCCCGTCCCAAAGATCATGTCACCCAAAATGCTGACCAAAGGCGCACTAACAGATAAATCATGTGTGGCTAAAAGCCAGCCAATGAACGGGAGCCAGGATTGGCTAAGATCAAGATCTTCGGTGAATGTGATAGAATTACTGGCCAATAGATCGACATTGTTGAAATGCAGCAAAAAGGCAATAAACTCTGCCCATGCGCTGTCGATATAAAGATCTGTGGGATCAATCAAAAGCGTTCCTGTTGCGCCGTTAAGCGCTGTCGTGTCGACTAGGCCGCTCATCGCGATAGAGCCAAGGCCAGAAACCTCAACAAAGCCGCCATCGCCAGATACATCACCGCCGCGCGCTGTGGCTGTGCCGTTAAAGTCCATAGCATTTTGCGCAATCATGGTGATCGAGCCACCATCGCCCGTGCCAATCGCATCGGCGTTCAGTACAGCCGTGTTTGTAATCGTCACATCGCGGCCACGTACATCAATATCGCCGCCGCCGCCTGCGCCAGAGGCATCAAGCGTGCCGGACACCTGCACATCAACGTTATTACCGCCAGACAGGATAATATTGCCGCCCTGCATTGTGGCAGAGGATACATCAATGATGCCGCTTACATTGATGATGCTGTCAACAATGCCCTCAGCCGTGGCTGCGCTCATCACAACTGTGCCGCCCTCGGCATAAATTGCGCCGGTATTTTCAATGCTGGCCTGTACATCAGACGGTACTAAAATCTCAATAAGGTTATCACCATAAAAATCAAGCGTTAGAGCCTCAGCCGCCGCAAACACGACAGTACCCAAACGGGCATTAATCACGCCGCTATTGCTAATCGTCGGCGCCACAAAAGCTGCCAGACCGGCTTCAGCAATATTAATTGTACCATGAAGATCAATGCTGGCATTTGCATCTGCGCCCACATTCTCAATCGTGTATTGACCAAATTCGTTGTTAATCAGCTGATCCGTGCCAATTGTACCCGTCGTCACAATCAAGCCGTTCACATCAACGGTAGAGTTCGTACCAAACATCACACCATTTTGATCCATGATGATCACATTACCGCTAGAAATAATGTTACCCAAAATAACCGTAGGATCGGCACCATTCGCCGCAATCGCCGCAAACAAAGAACCAGCGCCGCCGCCCGTAATGTTAACGGTATAGCCTTCGGGAATATTGAGGCTTCCATTTGAACCAATATAAATATCGCCCTGCATGGTGATCAGGGTCATTAGCTCGCTAAAGCTGATATTGATATTACCGTATATGTCCGTCCAGTCATCCCAAACACCACCGCTATCTGCGCGCGCGACATTCGCGCCGCCAACTGAAAGCATCGCGACCGTTGCGGCGGTCAGCGCTGTCGTGCTCAATAATTTACTAATCTTGTTAGTCTTTGATGATGATTGACGCATGTTCTCTTCCCTTTTGTTTTTCCGTGTTCTTCGCCGTATTTATAATGCATACAGCATGCCAGTATCTAGTTAAATCAGCGGCCTTAAAACTCTTATCCTCGCAAGCGAGCCAAAACCGCCAAATTCCGTACTTATTTTTTGAGTGGTGCTAGTTATGACAGCTTTGTGAAAAAAAAACAAGAAAAATTAATAAAGCCTTAATGTGATATGAAAATTTAATGATGGATTAAGATTTTCGGCTAAAACACCGTTTTTATTAGAAATTACTAATTATCCAATATCCACGCAAAATCATCAGGGATTGTATCGGTCTTACGGATATGGTAAAAATGGTTTGATTATTACTCTTTATTTTTCGCCCTCTTTCTGTATAAATACTCTACAAATAACCAAAGATTGTGATTTGATATGATGAAGACCTTGAAATTCATGACGCGTTCCGCGCTTTCAATAGCCGCGCTCGCGATCATTCTAACACCTGCCTTCACCCCTGATGCTTTGGCTCAGGTGCCTGACTCAGCAACGTCTATCGCCAATCCAGGCCGTGTGCAAGAGCGCTTTGACAAGAAAGAATTTAACCCCGGTGTTTTACCAAAGGTACAGGTGAAAGATCCCATCTTACAAAACGTTCCCGAGGGCGCCGAAAACATCAAGTTTGAACTGGTTGGCGTCCAGATTGACGGCATGACCGTTTATCAGCCTGCTGATATCATGCCCCTATATAAGGACTATCTTGGCCGAACCATCAGTCTCGCCGATGCCTACGCAATTGCCACAAAGCTCACCAACAAATATCGTAATGACGGCTATATCCTGACGCAGGTGGTTATTCCGCCGCAAACGATTGAGGGCGGCATTGTACGATTCCAAGCCGTTGAAGGCTTCATTGACCGCATCACCGTTGAAAGCAGCGAGGAAGACCAAAGCGGCCTTGGTATAATACAGAGCTATGCATCGCATATCAGCACAGGACAAGCGCTAAACATCCGTGATCTGGAGCGCAATCTTCTCCTCATCAATGATCTAGCCGGCGTAACCGCGCGCAGCGTTCTTAGCCCGTCCGAAAGCACACCCGGCGCGGCGGATCTGCGCATCATCATCCAGCGCGACAATTTTGATGCCTTTGCGTCTGCTGATAATTACGGCAGCCGTTTCCTCGGCCCGCTGCAAGCAACGCTGGGCGGCAATGCAAACTCACTTTTCGACCTTAATGGCCGCTTGTCCGGTCAAATTGTGCATACACCGGTCTCGAAAGAACTTACATATCTCGATTTAGCCTATGAAATGCCCGTTGGCAGCTACGGCACAAAAATCAGAGTATCGGCCAGCCATACAGATACGGAGCCTGGCATTGACCTGGAAATTCTGAACGTGCAGGGTAAATCAAGATATTACAACATTCAGGCCACTCACCCCTTCATTCGCTCCAGAACAGAAAACCTGACAGGTTATCTGGTGTTTGACTCGCGCAAGCTGGAGAGCAGCAACATCCTGACGGGCCTCACAACTGATCGCATCCGCGCCATCCGCGCCGGTGCGCAATATGAATTTCTCGATACGCTGTTCGGCGCCGGGATTAACTCGATTAATCTTGAGCTGGCCAGAGGTCTGAATATATTTGGCGCCAGCAGAGAAGGCGATTCCCGCATGACCAGAACAGCGGGCGACCCGCAATTCTTCAAGGCCAATATGACGGTGCAAAGACTGCAGCGCGTGACAAGCTCCGTTAATGTCCTCGCCAGCGTACGTGGCCAGATGTCAAATGGCGCGCTTTTAAGCTCTGAGGAATTTGGAATCGGCGGCATCGGTTTGGGCCGCGGCTTTGATCCATCCGAAATTATTGGTGATCAGGGCGTTGCCGGTCAAATAGAAGTGCAGTGGAATGATCCCGTTAAAATTCAATCTGAAGACCTTAAGGGGTATCAGCTATTTTCCTTCTTTGATGGCGGCTCTGTCTGGGAAGATGACCCCTCAACGCGCAAGCAAAAAAGAGACACCATTACCTCCGCCGGTTTTGGAACACGCGTTGATTTCGCAAATGATATCGAAGCCGACCTCACTGTCGCTTTCCCGCTCAACCGTGAGGTTGAAGCCGAAGGTAACGACGATGCTCGCGTCTTCTTTAGCTTAAGCAAAGACTTTTAAACGCCCCCCTTCCACATCCTTATTAAAATTAAAGCCATACTGGCGGCGTGTTTTACCGCGGTTTTTAAAAATGCGAATAATTCTCATTTACATCTTTTTATTTTCGCGATATAAACATCGTAGACATTAAATAAAAGGATTCGAATGATGCAAAAAACACTCCTCACTCTGGCAACAACACTACTTATATCAAGCGCCTGCGCACCGGCATTCGCGAACGATGCACCAGCGCAGAGAAAATCCTATGATATCGTTATCAAGGACCACAAATTCTCACCCGAACGCTTTACAGTCCCAGCAGGCCAAAAAATAAAGCTTAAGATTGATAACCAGGACCCGACACCAGAAGAGTTTGAAAGCCACGATTTAAACCGCGAGAAAATTATTGCGGGACACTCAAAAGCAATCATCCTTATCGGCCCGCTAAAGCCCGGTGAATATCATTTCTTTGGTGAGTTCAATATGGACAGCGCCAATGGGTACATTACGGCTGAATAACAATAATAATATCAAGAGGATAATAAACATGCTCCCCACCGCCACCATCGTTTTTCGTGAAGTTTTAGAAATCGCTCTGGTCTTAACCATTGTGATGGCCGCGACGCAGGGCATGCCAAAGCGCTTTAGACTGGTCCTGGCGGGATTAGGCATCGGCGTTGCCGGCGCCGCCGTCATCGCCATATTCACAGACAGTATTTCACAAGCGATCGATGGTGTAGGACAAGAAATTTTCAACGCTACCATCATGTTTGTTGCTGTAGGTTTTTTGAGCTGGACCGTTATCTGGATGAAAACCCATGGACAGCAACTCGCCACAAATCTTAAGCAAGTTGGGAAAGATGTCGTTGCCGGCAAAAAACCGCTCTATATGATTGTTTTTGTTGTTGCGATAGCGACATTGCGCGAAGGCGCGGAAATCGTACTATTCACCTATGGTATGATGGCCTCTGGCGCATTTTCTTTTCCTGATATCATCCTCGGCGGTATACTCGGCCTTATGGGCGGATCAGCCGTCGGCTTGATGCTCTATTTCGGCTTGCTCAAGGCCGCGCAGCGCCACCTCTTTACCATCACCAGCTGGATGCTCATCGTCCTCACGGCAGGCATGGCGGCGCAGGGTGCAAATTTCCTGATCGCCGCAGGCATTTTGCCAGAGATCTATCCGCAAGTCTGGGACACGTCTAACATCATCTCTGGTCACAGCTTTGTTGGAGAAACATTGAGCGTGCTCATCGGTTATACACCGCGCCCAACAGGGATGGAGCTCGTCTTCTACGCCAGTGCGCTCATCGGCGTCGGCCTGCTCTACAAATACTCTAACCGTCTGTTTTCAGGTAGAACAAACGCTGCACAACCAGCCTAAAGTTCTCTGCAACAATAACGTGAGGAAATATAATTATTTTATATAGGGACAGGCTATACTGCTATTTATAGCGCTTAAGCCCCTGCTCCACATCTGCGCACCGGCGGTCCTTCTCAAGGCACAATATTGGCCCGGCCAAGAGCTGATAATGCGACTGATCCGGTACAGTTCCGGTCGTTTCCGACACATCATAGATCATATTCGCGCACTCAGCCCACGCGCTTTTCATGGCATAGGCCGGGATATTCTCCCGCATCGCCGCAGTTCCCGCCGCGCAATGCTGCTTAATCTGTTCAACGGCGCTCTTTTTACCCTGCGCCTCAAGCACGCCCGCATAATTCGCCGCCAGCACCAGAGTCGACTCAGACACCGCGCTCAAACAGCCCTGCGCTTCCCACTGCCCAAGACACGCGCCTGCGACTTGCTTCGCATGGATCACCGATGGTTCATTTGATTGCTTAGACACGTAATACTGCGCCTGCGCATATCCACCAAAATTCGTGCACAACACAACCAGCATTATACCGATCATGCTCACCGTAAAAAATATCTTCATAGATTGCTCCTGCCGTAAAATACTGCCTTCCTCAGTATACATGAAGCCTGCCAACAACGCGAACAGGCCCTACTCCTCCAGGAAAATAGAGAGCACCTGCTCCAGTTTTTGCTTCAGGCGATAATCTTTCAACCCGGAAAGCTTCGCAAAAAGCCGCGCGTTCTGCTTTTCGTACAATGATTCAGTGCGCCCACCCCCAGCGCCTTTAAAGAACGCCTCATACGGCACATCATAAAAAACCTTGAGCTTGTAAAGTTTTTCCGCCGTCAAGCGATTGCCCCCGACCTCATATTTCTGAATTTGCTGATATGACACGCCAATCGCCTGCCCCACCTCGCTCTGCGTCAAACCGGAAGCTATGCGGAGCTGTTTTAAATTCTGCCCTATAGATTGAGTATGGTTTGACATGGTGCCTCTCTAAAAATTAAAACCTCAAGTTGTATATACTTTCTATTTTAGAAAAAAACAACAACATAATTTCTAAAATAGAAATATTTTCATACTTCAAGCCATGACATAGTTAAACACATGGATGCACAATGGCTTAAAACACAATTTGAGACTCAGCCAGATAAATCAAAGACCGGACTTGCCAAAGCCATCGGCCTTGAACCACCGGCCATCAGTAAAATCCTGAACAATGCGCGGCAAGTAAAGGCGCAGGAATACGCCCTGATGCGCAAATATTTTGGCCTGCCGGTTGATGGCGAGCGCGCCATAGCGCCTTCACAACAAGGGGGCTATGTTATAGAATCGCTGGCCGAACAAAACCCGCGCCTTAATGACACAGACCATAAGAGCGATTGGGTCATCCCCGCCGGCATCATGTCCCAGCACACAAAAGCATCGCCTGAAAATGTAAAAATATATCAAGTTCAAGAACAGCTCATGGCGCCCGAATTCAAACACGGCGAACACGTGGTGGTTGATTTATCTGATGATAAACCTTCGCCGCCCGGTGCCTTTATCGTCTCTGACGGGTTTGGCTTTCTTATTCGCTATTGTGAATTTGTTCCATCCTCTAATCCCCCACAAATTAAAATTTCCGCAGAAAACAAAAGCTTTCAGCCACAAATCCTGGAAAAAGACGACCTGAAAATTATTGGCCGCGTTATTGCGAAGCTTCAGTGGGTTTAAATCCTTCGTTAAACACACTCGCGCATTCCATACACTACAAAGTAGTACGATAATCGTCCGCAGTCAAGTGGGAAAGTGATAGGTTCGCCTGATGAAAAATGTCATCGGCGCCCGTCTCAAAAACATCAGAACCCAGCATGAAATGAGCCAGGTCGAACTGGCCGCTGCGCTAGAGGTTGAGCATGACGTTAAACTCGACCGCTCCGATATTTCAGAGATCGAACGCGGCCAACGCGGCGTAAAGGATTTCGAGCTTGATGCGTTTGCTAAAGTGCTGGATGTTACGCCAGCATGGCTGCTGCGCGGTGGAGAAGAAGAAGGCAACGCTAGAGCGCTTTAACCCTCGTCCTCACGCGCATCAAACCAGGAAAATGAACTCGCGATAAATTCGGGATTGAGGTAGCGCTCCCGCAGGCCGCCATAGCGCAGCGCCTGCCCGTCACAATCCATCAAGAACCCGCCCGCCGCGCGCAGCACCGCATGTGCGGCGGCCGTGTCCCATTCGCATGTGGGACCAAAGCGTGGATAAAGATCGGCCTTGCCCTCTGCGATTATGCAGATTTTTAGTGAGCTGCCGCGCTTCACCACTTTGCGCACCTTAAAGCCTTCGAGAAATTTATCGAGCTTTTCTGCGCTGCCATGCGACATGCTCGCCACAACGGTTAGCCCCTCATTAGGCGGCCTGCGCACGCGGATGGATTTCTCTTTACCGCTATCCTGATTCCATTTCAGCGCCTTGCCCGTACCATCCCCGAAAATATGCCCGGCATATAAATCGCCCGTCACCGGCACGTAAACAACGCCCATCACCGGATCGCCCTTATGAATAAGCGCAATATTCACCGTAAAATCATCCCCGCCAGAGACAAATTCCCTTGTTCCGTCCAGCGCGTCCACCAGCCAGAAATATTCATGCCCGGCCAGATCGGGGTTTTTGCCCGCATCTGCGCGCTCTTCACCAATCATCGGCACGCCGGGTGTGATTTCCTCCAGCGCCTTTTGAATAAAAGCCTCAGCCTCCTGATCCGCCAGCGACACTGGCGAGCCATCGTCCTTGGCCTGCACACAGGCCGCATCCATATCATCATAATATTTAAGCGTAATCTCCCCCGCCTCAAGCGCAACCCGGCGCACCATATTCATCAGCGCACCGAGGTTTTGAAAGAGCTTGTTATTATCCGGCAAGAGCCTTCTCCTTTTGCACTAAGCCACCATCGCCAGCAGCATTGCTCACCTTTATATGTTCCTCAACATAGCGCACGACCTGCGCGACGCAAATTTCCAGATCATTGGCCTGCGTATCGACAATCATGTCCGGGTTTATCGGACTTTCATACGGTGAATCAATCCCTGTAAACTCGGCAATCTCGCCCGCTCTCGCCTTTTTATACAAACCCTTCGGGTCACGCGCTTCACAGGTTGCCAAATCCGCATAGACCGAAATCTCATGGAATTTATCAGGGCTGGCTGCGCGCGCGCGCGCGATCTGCCTGATAGGGCGAGATGAACGCCGCAATCACAATCACCCCCGCATCCGCCATCAGCGCAGCCACATGGCCAATCCGCCTGATATTCTCCGCCCGGTCTTCCGGTGAAAAGCCCAGATCGGAATTCAGCCCGTGGCGCACATTATCGCCATCAAGCACGTACGTATAAAGCCCCTTTTCAAACAAAGCCTTCTCCACAGCCATCGCCAGCGTTGATTTACCGGAGCCGGAAAGCCCCGTAAACCAAAACACCCCGCCATGGTGTCCCTGCCTTGCGGCGCGAACGCCCTCATTGAGTAAATGGTCAACCTTGTAAATATTCTCTGATTTAGGCTTGGCCGAGCGCCGCTGATCCGCGTACCCTTCCATATTCACTGCGCCGCCGCCCGCAATGTCATACCCGTCATAAAGCACAATGCGGCCCATGCGCTGATTATCCGCATAGGGATCAAGCGGCAGCAAATCGCGCGAACGCAAGGTCACCTCCGCCACCGCATTGCGCGCGACCTCATCTGCATTTTCGCTCTGCGCCAAATCGTCCGTGTCAATCACCCGGTCGATCGATTGCACCACCACCATCGCCTCATGCGTGCCATAGCGCACCTTATAGGAATGCCCGACCTTCAGCGCCTTTTTCGACAGCCAAAAGATGTTCGCCTGAAAAACATTCGAAAGCATCGGCGCGTTTTGTTCATGCGACCCAATATGCCCGCGCTCAACAAAAATCCGCTCATCAAGCGTAATGCCGATCGACTGACCGGCGCTGGCCTCGACAATGCTCGGATCTTCCGGCCAGCTTTCAATCGAAACTACCGTCGCCGCCTCATTCACCGGAGAAAATAAAATTTTATCACCAACGCGCAAAATGCCCGTTTCAATCCGGCCAACAATGATGCGCTTCTCGTCATAGCGATAAACATCCTGCACCGGAAAGCGCAAGGGCTGCGCAGTGGGGGAACTGGCAACCTCAAAGCTATCAAACACTTCGGTCAGCGTTTTACCCTCATACCAGTCCATATGCTCACCACGATCAGAGATCATATCCCCGTGACGCGCCGAAATTGGTGTGATGTGCGATGGTGTAATCCCGATAGAGCCGAGATAAGCCGTCACCTCTTTGCTCACGGTGGCAAACACCTCCGGATCATGATCGACCATATCCATCTTGTTGATCACCACGCCGATTTGTTGAATGCCGAGCAGGGACAGCAAATATGCATGGCGCTTGGTTTGCTCGCGCACACCTTCGGTTGCATCAACCACCAAAATCGCCGCATCGGCCTGCGCCGCGCCGCTGACCATATTCTTCAGAAATTCCCGATGTCCCGGCGCATCAATGATCACATAGTCACGCGCTTCGGTCGAAAACCAGATTTGCGTCGTATCAATCGTGACGGCCTGATCGCGCTCCGCCTGAAACGCATCAAGCACAAACGACCATTCCAAAGCGTCCGTCCCCCGCCGCTTACAAATCTCCTGCAACTCCTCATACTTCCCATCAGGAAGCGAATCCGTGTCATAGAGCAACCGCCCAATCAACGTAGACTTCCCATGATCAACGTGGCCAACGATTACGACATGCATATTTTGTTTGTTATTTTTTGTCATTTTTTGTCAACTCTTTACAAATCATACCCGGAACTTGCTTATCTCCATTATCAATACAAGCTTCAATTCCACCCGTTTTTGTATCCAATATAAGTATTGAGCCATTACTCTTCATAAAAGAATACCTGCCGACTCTCTTTTGATCTGCAACAATCGCTAATATAGAGATAATAGCTATAATAAATACAACGTTAACAATTTTAATCTTACCTATATCTTTCATCTTAATTTCCTATTTTGTCATCCCGAGCGAAGTCGAAGGATCTGACCCGTTATCCATCTGCTAAATCTTTCCATTCCGGGTTAATTCGTTCCACAAGCACATCTTTTTTCTTTCTACTCCAATTCTTTAACTGCTTTTCTCGCGCAATTGCTTCATTCACATCCATGTAATCTTCACAATAAACCAGTTTCTTTAAATTATATTTCTCCGAAAACCCTTTATAAATGCCTGACCTGTGCTCATAAATTCGTTTTTCTAAATTACTTGTGACGCCTATATATAAAACCTCGCTTGTCCAATTGGTAATCATATAAACGTAATAGGTTTTCATTTCCTTGTATTTTTCCTGATCAGATCCCTCGACTTCGCTCGGGATGACATTCTGGATTACATGTACCCTCTGGCTCTAAGTTTCTCAAAACTATCCTCAGTCTCCCTATCCATCGTCCGTCCCGCTCTCTCAGACACACTTGTCGTCTCCAATTCCGCTACAATTTCATCGAGCGTGCTGGCTGTGCTTTCTACCGGGAAGGTTATATTTTTCTCCCCCAAGCTGCGATAGCGCATCATCTTGCCCGTCTCTTTATCCTCCCGCGCCAGATATAAATCGCAATACGGTATCCCCTCACGCTGGTGATAGCGCCAGATATCAACCTCCGTCCATTGCAAGATCGGATGCACGCGCAAATGACACCCCTCTGGAAATTCGGTTTTATATTGATCCCAAAATTCCGGCGGCTGGTCTTTGAAATCCCATGCGCCATCTTCCAAACGCGGCGAGAACACCCGCTCTTTCGCGCGTAGGCCTTGCTCGTCCCGGCGAATGCCCGCAATAATGCCCTTAAATTTATACTCCGCCATCAGGCCCTTCAGCCCCTCCGTCTTGCGCATCGCCGCGCGCGTGTTGGGCGGCAGCGTCTTGTCCATATCTTCTTCCGGCGGGCACATCCAATTGATACACTCCAGATCCCATTCCTTGATCAACCGGTCACGAAACGCATAAACCTCCGGCAATTCCTGCTCCGTATCAAGCAGCGCCACAGGAAATGGCACCCGCCCAAAAAATGCCTTACGCACCATCCAGAGCAGCGCCGTAGAATCCTTCCCAATCGACCACATCATCCCCAACGGGTGCAGGCGATTATACGCCTCCCGGATAATGTAAATGGTTTGAGCTTCTAATTCGTCGAGATATGAGTGCAATGGGTAATCCTTAAGTTTTCTATGCGGACGTTGCCGTTTTAAGCTCTGTATCCGCACTTGGCAATAGTTCAGCCCGACCAATCGAGACATAATGGAAATTATGCGCCTTCATCTCTGCGGTTTTGTAGATGTTGCGCAGATCGATGATGCGCTTCGTCTTCATGATTTCGCCAAGGCGCTCTAAATCCAGCCCGCGAAATTCGTTCCACTCTGTCAAAATCACCAGCGCATCGGCGTCTTTCGCCACCTCATAGGCATCTGTGCCCCAACGCACATCCTCCAAATGCTCCTGCGCTTCGTCCATTGCCGCCGGGTCAAACGCAGCAACGCTGGCGCCTTCCTCCTGCAACAAGGGCACAATCACAAGGCTCGGCGCCTCGCGCACATCATCGGTGTTCGGCTTAAACGAAACGCCCAGCACACCGATTTTCATACCCTTAACATCACCGCCGCAGGCTTCAATAATACGATCAGCCATAGAGCGCTGCCGCTCCGCATTTACCCAGACAACCGTCTCGACAAGATTTTGCGGCGCGCCGTATTTCTGCCCAATTTGCGTCAAGGCCAGCGTATCCTTTGGAAAACACGATCCGCCATAACCCGGCCCGGCATGCAAGAATTTTGCGCCAATGCGCCCATCCAGCCCAATCCCGCGCGCCACCGCCTGCACATTCGCGCCTGTTTTCTCGCACAGATTGGCAATCTCGTTAATGAACGTGATTTTCGTCGCCAAAAAAGCATTAGCAGCATATTTAATCGTCTCGGCCGTTTCCAGCGTTGTCACCACCATTGGCGTTTCGTTGAGAAACAATGGGCGGTATAGCGCCTTCATCACCTCTTCAGCGCGCTGCGATTCTAAACCAATCACCACGCGATCAGGTCGCATAAAATCATTGATCGCCGCGCCCTCGCGCAGAAACTCTTGATTAGAGCACACATCAAACTCTGCCGTTGGCGCAGCATCGCGCACAATCGCCTCAACTTCTCGCGCCGTGCCGACCGGCACCGTTGATTTGGTGACAATCACTGTGTAGCCATCAAGCCCGCCCGCAACCTCTTTCGCCGCAGCATAAACATAGGACATGTCCGCATGTCCATCATCCTCGCGCGCAGGTGTACCCACCGCGATAAACACCGCATCCGCCCCGGCAACCGCCTCTTTCAAATCCGTCGTGAAAGACAGCCGCCCGGCCTCAACCTGCTTGACCACCAGATCATCCAGCCCCGGTTCATAAATCGGAATTTCGCCGGCTAGCAGGCGCTCAATCTTGCCCGCATCCTTATCAATGCACACAACATCGAGCCCAAATTCTGCAAAACACGTGCCCGAGACTAACCCGACATAACCCGTTCCCACCATCGCAATACGCATATAAAACCTCAATTTCCAGATCAATAAAAATAGCTGCTGCAACTCTAGACGATTTCTTAAAGTGAGAAAAGCGTTAAAAACCGCAGCCTCCACCTTCCTTTAAAGGCATTTTAAGAAAAACTGCGTTATGCTGAAAATATGGCCGATAACACTGAAAACCGTTGCACAGCACATACAACTTCGCCTACACTCCCAAATGTAATTTAAGCACTGATTCAAAAGGATTAATAATGTCTAACGATACACAAAGCGCAGCCCCGGAAGGCGCTCTTCCCTTGTTCTACACAAAGCCAATGCCACTCGATGCCAAGCAACATGGCGCATTATCCTTGAAAAAGAATTTCGGCTTTGGCTTTACCGAAGGGGTCAACGCTGTGCCAATCAATCTAATTGAAATGCCGCAAGTATGCCATTATTATCCCATTGCCTTTTCCCCGGACGGTAACGCAACGCCGGTCGCTATTTTAGGCTTGCGCGACAGTGAAAACCTATTCCTGAAAGAGGATAATAGCTGTGAAGAGGCCTATATCCCCGCTTATATCCGCCGCTACCCCTTCATCTTTTCTGAATTGCCAGGCGGTGAGCAATTAACACTCTGCATTGACAGCAACGAAGACGTGATCGAAGAAAGCGGAGAACAAAAATTCTTTGATGACGAAAGCAAGCCGACGGAACTCGCAAACAACGCGCTTGAATTTTGCAAATCCTATCACGCCGCTGCACAACAAACGATGGAGTTTAGCAAGGCCTTAGCCGAAAGTGATCTACTGGTCATGCGCGAAGCCCAAATCAATGTCGCAGGAAACCAGCGCATTAACTTCTCTGGATTTAATATTATTGATGAACAAAAACTCGCCGACCTTGATGACAAAACATTCCTTGAGTGGCGTGCACAAGGCTGGCTTCCATTTCTGTATGCCCACCTGTTCTCCGGTGCACAATGGCAACGCCTAACGCACCTACTTAATCAGCGCCTTGAAAAAGAAGCTGCGTAAAATATTCAAATTTCTTTGTGAATTTATGGAATAGATTCTTGATTTCTTGTCCCTGCTCGTGCTAAGTATTCACTATCACTAAGAACATCAAGAGGTTAAACGCTATGGCTAAAGTGGGAGCTCAAAGAGCAGCCGAACTCACCGGCAAATCAAAATCAACAATTCAACGCGCCATGAATAACGGGAAAATTTCCTTTGAGATGGACGCTAACGGTCGGCGCATGATTGATGTATCCGAACTTGACCGCGCCTTTGGACTCAATAAAAATGACAATAATGCAACAACGACGGCCGTAATCACCACAAGCGTCGAACAAGAGCTTGAAAAAGCGCAGCAAATGATCGAAGGCGAGCGCCTGAAGATGCGCATCAAAATGCTCGAGGATCAACTCGAAACCGCGAACGCACAAATTGACGATCTCAAAACCCAGCGCGATGACTGGCAAAAACAAGCGTCTCAAGTCCTCATCACCAGCCAGTATTCTCAAAAACAAGCAGAAGAGTTGCGCGAAGAACTGAAAGAGCGTGAAAAGCGCGCAGCTGAGCGTCGCCAACAACGCCTGGAACAGCAAATGAAGAAGCTGAAACCAGAAAATGAAAACGCAACGTCCCGCAACGATGCTGCGTCAGCAAGTCAGGGTAATGCTTTTAATTTCAAAGCCTTATGGGGCAAAAAGAAAACAGCCTGATCTTCTCAATCGTACATTACCGCATCGCCGTCATCACACGCTTTATACCCTAAAGGGCACAAGTGATGTGATCCATAAGTTGCACGGCACTGTCCGTGCAATAACGGATGGGCTAGAGCGCATCTGAAACCACGATAGAATTCCCCTCGGCGAACATTTAATGTTACACTTAAAGCATGAGATTTCATTCACTTACCATGGCCATTTTGGCGCTCATCATGATGTTTTGCACAACGCCTACACATGCGCAAAGCCTGCCCGACACTGACCGCACCCTCCCCCCCGAGGCCTATGATCTCAAAAATGTACCAGACGAATATATTGAGGAGGCATTAACCTTCGCTGATTATTGCGAAGGCCGCGAAAGCATGCGCCAGCATTATAACTGCCAATGTCTCTCCACCAAATATCTTGATAAACGCATTGAAGGCGGTGACCGCATAGGGCGCAGCTCCATCATGCTCGCCATTGAAGAAAAATGCGCCGATGCGACAGAGGCCGCTGGGGTGCGCTATCAAGAATGCTTAGGCAACGCCACCCTGATGGGCGTAAATGGCGACCCAGAAGAATTTTGCCAATGCTACGCTAATGAATACGCCAAAATCTATGAACGCCTATCGCCCGAGCCCGGCTCAACCATGTTCGTCGCCATCCAAAGCCGTGCCATGATGCATTGTCAAAATCCCGAACTGGCGAAACGGTTTTATAAATAACTCTCTAGCTAAATAAAACTCTTATAGCCATTCATCACGACCTGGAGATGCCCCTCGGCCAGTGGCAGGGTATTGCCGATATAAAATGCTGCTGTTTTAGCTTTCTGAGCTGCAAAGTCCTGATCATCCAGCCCTGCCGCTTTCTCCGCAGAGATCGCCAGCAGCGCTCCACCAATAATAATGCCAAACCCCTTGAGCAATGGCGCAGACGATGCCGCCACAGCCTCCAACCCGGCCGGGTCCACAGCCTTACCATCAACAGTCCCCCCAAGAGCCACTACCCCCTTTATTGCATTATGTAAAATACCTAAGGGGCTGGAGAATGCCTCTTTATACGTATCCAGGAAAAAGCCATCAGATGCTTGCATATCCGAAAGCCGGGCCTTTACCTCTTCCAAATACCCAAATGCCGCAGCCCCGCCATCGCGCAAAATCTTTCGAAAGGCCAGGTCCGCCGCCTGAATACCATTCGTGCCTTCATAAATCGGCAAAATCCGCGCATCGCGCATATACTGCGCCACGCCGGTTTCTTCGATAAAGCCCATCCCACCATGAATTTGCACACCAATCGAGGTCACCTCGCACGCCATATCAGTGCACCAGCTTTTAACAATGGGGGTGAGTAAATCGATTTTCGCCCTCGCCGCCGCATCGCCTGCATTGGCCTTATCCAGCGCGACAGCCGCCTCATACGTCATCGCGCGCCCCGCCTCAATTTGCGCGCGCATGGTTAAAAGCATCCGCTGCACATCTGCATGTTGATCAATGGAAACGCGCTCGCCGGTCGCAAAGCTTTTCCCCTGCACCCGCTCTGCTGCGAAGCTGCGCGCATGCTGATAGGCTCTGTCCGCAATCGCCACGCCCTGCAGCCCCACCGACAGCCGCGCATTATTCATCATGGTGAACATACATTTCAGACCCTGATGCGCCTCCCCAACCAAACACCCGATCGCCCCGTCAAATTCCATCGTGCAGGTCGGCGAGGCATGTATGCCCAGCTTATGTTCCAGCCCAATGCATTCAACCGCATTACGCTCACCGCTCTGAAGAAATTTCGGCACAATAAACAGCGAGATTCCCTTCACATCATCCGGGGCGTCCGGCAACCTCGCCAGCACAAGGTGGATAATATTTTCCGCCATATCATGCTCGCCATAGGTAATGAATATCTTCTGGCCTGAAATTTTATATGTGCCGCTTGCCGCGCCGGAGCCATCAGGCGAAGGCGGGTCGACAGGCTCCGCCTTTGCCCGCAATAAACCAATATCAGACCCCGCAGCGCTTTCCGTTAAATTCATCGTCCCCGTCCACGCCCCGGAAATCAGCTTGGGCAAATAAGCCTGCTGCAACGCTTCAGAACCGTGCGAAAGCAGCGCCTCCACCGCGCCCTGATTAAGCAGCGGACACAGCCCAAAGCTCATATTGGCCGCCTGCCACATTTCCTGCACCGGAAAGGCCACCGCCCACGGCAAGCCCTGCCCGCCAAATTCCTCCGCAAACGGCACAGCGTTCCACCCGCCATCACGATATTGCCCGTAGGCTTCCTTAAAACCCGGCGCGGTCGTGACCTCTCCGTCCTTCAACTTCGCACCATGCTGATCCCCCACCACATTAAGCGGCGCAAGAACATCAGAGGCCAGCTTCGCCGCCTCATCCAAAATGGCGCGCATTGTCTCCTCATCAATCTCATCATTTTGGAACCCCAAAACATGCGTAAGAAGAAAAACCATATCATCGATAGGGGGGGAATAATCGCTCATTTATAATCCTCATGAAGTTGGCACAACCATTGCAAATATGATTATAGAATTTTTTAACGCTGAAATCATTATTCATGACAAATTTAATAAATAACATACAAAACAATGCCTTAGCCTCTCTGGCCAGCCGCGCTTCGGCGGGCGTTATGGGCGCTATAGAGCAGGCCAGCAGCAAAACCGGGGTTAATTTTGCCTATCTGGTGCAGCAAGCCAGCGCCGAGAGCAGCTTTGATCCCGCCGCAAAAGCCAAAACCAGCTCCGCATCCGGCCTGTATCAATTCATCGAGCGCACATGGCTAAGCATGGTTGATAAATACGGTGCAAAACACGGCATTGAAACGGATGGTAAGACCCGCGGCGAATTGCTCGATATGCGCAATGACCCGCGGGCGGCCTCCCTTATGGCCGCTGAGCTTGCCAGTGATAACGAAAAATTTCTGAAGAGCCACACAAATATTGAAATCGGCTCAACTGAGCTATATTTTGCGCATTTCATGGGCGCTGGCGGCGCGGCCAGCTTCCTGAATGCCCGCAATGAAAACCCGCTGCAACAGGCCGCGCTCTTGTTCCCCAAAGCCGCCAAAGCCAATAAAAACGTCTTTTACGACCAAAGCACAGGCCGCGCCAAAACGCTGGATGAAGTCTACGCCTTCTTTGATAAAAAGTTTGATGTGAAGGAAAGCAGCCCCGCAAACATCCAAATCGCACAAGCCCCAACAAAACCAGCGCCAACGCTGCAACAAAACCATAACAGCCTAGCCGCCATGAACAACCTCATGGAAATCTACAGCGCCAAAAATAGCGCAGGCTTCACCAGCAACAGCCTGGTAAGACAAAGCCCCCGCAACCCCTTCGGCCTATTCAACATCCAAAGCCCCGTCGAGATTATGCTCATGGCCGACCTAAAAAGCCCACTCAGCATGTATGGTGAGAATACAAACGAAAGCGCCCCTAACCAGCGCCGAACAAACCAGCTTTACAGAGAACATCGCGGATATAACGGCTAACCCCCCGTCCCCACCTAAAACACTTGACCCACAGCCATTTTCCGGCAAAATGCGCCTATATGATACAACAAGGTTCTAAACATATCACCACTGAAACGGAAGAGATATCTCTGCTCGGCCAGCGCGTGCAGCTAAAAGCGCCCAAAAATGGCTTCCGTCCGGGGCTGGATAGCGTCATGCTCGCTGCGGCCTGCTGGGCCAAGGCGGGGGATCACGTTCTTGATCTGGGCTGCGGCATTGGCTCTGCTGGGCTGTGCGTTTTGGCGCGCGTGCCGGGGGCGCGCCTTACCGGCATTGATATCCAGGAAAACTATATTGCTCTAGCCAAAGAAAATGCAGAGCTTAACGCGGCTAAAACCACCACCAGCAATGCCACCAAACACCCCAGCCCCGACAACGCCAGCAGCACCAATAATCACAACCGCGACAGCAACATCACCAGCCCCAACAGCAATAACAGCAACCTCAACAGCAACGCCAGTTCCAATAAGAGCATCACCCATGCCCTCTTCCATCACGCCCCTATATTGCGTTATGTAAAATTAAATCAAGACGGTAAAGCCCTTCTACCAAATGGCACAGAGCTGCCCATCGGCGTTGATCATGTCATCTGCAACCCGCCCTTCTTAAACGAAGGCACGCACACGCCCTCCCCCGACAAGGCGCGCGCGATCGCCAATGGCCATATAGACGACACCACGCTGGAAGACTGGATCAAAGCCGCCTTCAACGCACTGAAATCCGGCGCAGCGCTTACCATGATCCACCGCGCCGACCGCACCGACCAGATCATCCGCGCCCTTGGGAAAAGCTTTGGCGCAACCGAGATCATCCCCCTCTGGCCAAAAGCAAACGCCCCCGCCAAGCGCGTCATCATCCGCACCATAAAACACCGCAAAAGCCCAGCGACCCTGCATCCGGGACTTATTCTGCACAATGATAATGGCGAATATACGAAAGAGGCAGAAAATATCTTGCGTCAAGCGCAGGCTTTGGTGTAGATTGCTTAAATTATGACAATGTTAGTAGTGACATCAAATGCTGGAACAACCGCCCTGCCCTATTTTGGGTTGGCCGCCTGTCTGCCTGAACAACAACAACAACAACAACCGCCTGTAAAAAGAAACTCAGCCGAAACCCGCGGCGCTGTAGCCGCTCAACCAGGCCCGCAAGAGACCGGCCAGAATTTTGATTTAAAGGATAGAACATGATTATTCAACTTGAGGGCAGCTTTCCTGGACCTCGCAAATGTTTGATAAAAAGGATAGAACATCTCGCAAGTCATGAAGTATGGACATCTGACGATTCAACCGCACCTATCGCGAGCTGTGGAAACAAGCTCCACACAGGGATCGAGAGCAATCAAGACAACATCGATGGCTTAACAATAATATTCAAAAAGTTAGGCGCAAAAACAATCAGCATTCATAAACCACACAGCCGTCGAGATGAACTCAAGATTGTCGTATACAGCCCTTAACCCTCCAGATAGAATAACCTAACCCCGCATTTTCTCCTGCAAATATTCTGCCACCTTATCCATAGAAACACGCTCTTGGTTCATGGTGTTTCTGTCGCGCACTGTCACTGTGCCGTCGGCGACCGTGTCGTTATCAATGGTGAAGCAGTATGGCGTGCCGATCTCGTCCTGTCTGGCGTAGCGCTTGCCGATATTTTGCTTGATATCCAGATCCACCGCGAAATCCTCGCGCAGCGCCAGATACAGCTTTGTCGCAGGCTCCACATGTTCCGGCTTTGCGCTCAGCGGTAAAATAGCGGCCTTTTTCGGTGCCATGGCGGGGGTGAAGTTTAGATATACGCCGGACGGGCGGTTTTCATCCACAATATAGGCCTCACAGATCAGCGCCAGCACCCCGCGCGTTAAGCCCGCCGCAGGCTCAATCACGTGCGGCATATAGCGCTCATTATCTCTGGCCTGATCCAGATATTCCAGCTTTTGCCCGGAATGCGCCTGATGCTGCGCCAGATCAAAGTCACCGCGATGCGCAACGCCCTCCAGCTCGCCATAGCCCGGCGCGGTGAAGGGGAATTTATACTCCACATCCACGGTGCCCAAACCATCCTTGGCATAGTGCGCCAACTCATCAGTCTCATGCTTGCGCATCAGGATGTTATCGTCGGATAGACCGACAGAACGCCACCAAGCCTTACGCTCGGCAATCCAGAACTCATACCATTTTGCGGCCTCATCCGGGTGACAAAACCACTCCATCTCCATCTGCTCAAACTCGCGGCCCCGAAAGATAAAGTTGCGCGGCGTGACCTCGTTACGGAACGCCTTGCCCACCTGCGCAATGCCAAAGGGCATGCGCACGCGCGTGGAGTCCATCACGTTCTTGAAGTTCAGGAATATCCCCTGCGCAGTTTCGGGGCGGAGGTAAACCTTGCTGTCTGGCCCCTGCTCTACACCAGTATTGGACTCAAACATCAGCTTAAACGGCGCAGCCTCACCTAACGTACCGCCACATAGCGGGCATGGTTCCTGAAGACCCGTTTCATGCAATTGCCCCGTTGCCAAATGCCTAAATATTTCCTGCACATCCGGCGGCGCATCCGGTTGCCCATTTATGCGCGTTGCCAAAAAGGATAAAACAACCTCCGGATTTTTGACCAGTGCCAGATTGGGCGCTAACTTTTTTCCCTTTGATTTCGCCCAACTCATCAATCTCGGTGAATCTATGCCTCCGGTAACAGGCTCAAACTCCTGAAGCGCCGAATCAAACCAACGACTACTGGTCGTCAAAATATCCCAAAGATGGTCTTCACGTACCAAATGACCGCAACCGGAACATTTTTGCATGGGGTCAGAAAACCCATCAAGATGCCCGCTAGCCTCCCATGTTTTTGGGTTTTGGATAATCGCGCTATCAAGACCAACAATCTGAAGCGGCGTGCCGTCCGGCCCAATGGGCGGGGTGACCACCATGTCTTTCCACCAGCGATCGCGCAGATTATTCTTCAGCTCCACACCCAGAGGTCCAAAGTCCCAAAACCCGTTAAGCCCACCATAAATGTCGCTCGCCGGAAAAATAAAGCCCCGACGCTTACACAGCGCCACAATGTCTTTCATGTCAATCATGGTAAAATCCTTCAAATAATCAGCGCCCATCATGCCGCGCAAAGGTTTGAAAAACAAGCTTTTATCGCCATAATCAAACGATTTTTGGACTTTTGAGACTGATTTATACTATAATGGAAGAATGATTATATGGAGATTTAGATGAGTACTAGCTCAGTTGCAGGACAACGTAATGCGGTTGCTAGTGATAGTAATAAGCCCGGCGGGTCAAGCGGTGTAAATCAAGCACTTAGAAGAAATTTAGGCAGACATCAGGGCGCTTCAAAAGGCGCTCAGAGTGCTAGTGCGGGAGATGGTGAAGACACCCTCCACGGCCTTCAGATGGTTTTGAACTGGGCTTCCAACTGTGTTACCAGCAGGTTAGGCATGTTCAACATATTAATAGCCTTAGGGTTAGCCACTGCCAAACCGGCATTCAACAAAAGTTCTGCGGGACCGGCTCCTCATAACATAAATAATTACAACAAAGATGGAACGCCAAAAAGCGAGATCGCCGCGCCCGCAAAAAATGCCGCCCCAACCACACAAAACCCGGACGCACCCGCACCCAACATCGCCGCATAAAATAACGTAAAATCAACAACTTACCCCCATATCATTTGACTTCCCACCCCTTTTCGTGTATACTGCAAGTAATCATGAAAGGTTAAAAAATGTCTACAACATCATTCGTAAAAATTTCTGGTACAGCCGACAAAGCTCAAGGCGAAGAAGGCGAGAGACAGTTTTGGCAAGATTACAACACCTCTGCTCCAAAAAAACGTCCCGTGGAAGATGAATGGGGTCCGGCATTGATGCTTAGCCTCGAAAGCCAACCTTGGTATATCAGCCCTCAAGAACACGGTTTAGAGCATAACGACGCAGCCTAACTTGCGCACAATAAGCCCCACCACCAAAACCCCCTAGAATTCCGCCCGAAACTCTGATAATCATAGCTCTTATCAATGCTTAAAAAGAGGGGCGGGCTTATGGCTCATAAAACACTCAGCGATATCGCCGCACATAAAAACCAGCCCGCACCGCTGGTTTGCCTAACGGCCTATACCGCGTCAATAGCGTCTATAATTGCGCCGCATGTGGATCTCATCCTCGTCGGGGACAGCCTCGGCATGACGCTCTATGGCATGAGCTCAACGCGCGAGGTCACGCTGGAGATGATGATCAATCACGGCCGCGCCGTCATGCGCCGCAATGGTGATACGTTCGTGGTGGTGGATATGCCCTTTGGCACATACGAAGACAGCCCCCCCCAAGCGCTGAGCAGCGCCCAGCGCATCATGACAGAGACCGGCGCGCATGCAGTGAAGTTAGAGGGCGGCGTGAGCATGGCCCCTGCGATCCAGACCCTTACCGAAAACAACATCCCCGTCATGGCCCATATCGGCCTGACCCCGCAATCTGTCGCCGATGGGAAGTTCCGCGTAAAGGGCAAGAGCGATGACCAGATCGCGCGCCTCCACGCCGATGCCAAAGCGGTCGAAACCGCCGGGGCCTTCGCCGTGGTGATTGAAGGCACGATCGAGCCCGTCGCCGCGGCGCTCACCAAAATCTTGACCATTCCCACCATCGGCATTGGGGCATCTGCCACGTGTGATGGACAAATTCTGGTGACCGAGGATATGCTCGGCCTGCTCGATGGTCACACGCCGAAATTCGTCAAGCACTACGCCCATATGCGCGACGACATAGAGGGCGCTGTCCAAACCTATGCCAGCGAAGTCCGCGCCCGCGCCTTTCCCGGCGATGCGCACATCTATCACGCGCCCGCCGAAGACGCGCCGCGCACGAAAAAGAGCGCTTAAGCCATGTCAGGCCCATCTAATTCAAGCTCATCCGACAATGCTACTAGAAACAGCGCCACGCCTCCCCCAACGGCGCCTCCACAGACTCTAACGGCAGCACTACAGACTCCAGCGGCGGCCACAAAAACGTCGACGGCACCCACACAGACTCCAGCGGCGCCTCCCCCTTCCTCCATTCCCACCGCCCTTTCCATGGCCGCATTATGCAAAATAAATAACAAATGGAAAGACGCGGAACTAAAAACCGGCTTCGTGCCAACCATGGGCGCGCTGCATGAGGGACATTTATCACTGGTTAAGCTTGCGTTGGAGCATGCCGATCGCGTGGTGGTTAGCATCTATGTGAACCCCGCCCAATTTGCGCCGCACGAGGATTTTGAAAGCTATCCGCGTGATATAGATAGCGATCTAGAAAAACTTGAAGCCGCAGGCGCGCATTTGGTTTATCTGCCGCAAGAGGCCGAGCTCTATCCCGATGGCGTAAAAATCGATATGGATGCAGGGCGAGCGGGCGCAGGGCTGGACGCAGATTTCCGCCCCCATTTCTTCCACGGCGTTGCCACAATCGTGCGCCGCCTGTTTGATCATGTGCAGCCTGATATGGCTGTCTTTGGCGAAAAGGATTACCAGCAATTAATGGTCATCCGCGAGATGGTGGAGCGCCAAAACCTGCCCATCGAAATCATCGGCGGCCCAACGATGCGCGATGATCACGGCCTGGCCCTATCCTCGCGCAATGCCTATCTATCGGAAAGCGAGCTGGCCATTGCGCAGCAGATGAATGTAATCCTACGAGACACCCCCGACCCAGAAGCCGCAAAAAGCGCCCTCCTCACCGCCGGTTTCGACAAAATCGACTATATAGAAGAGCGCTGGGATCGCCGCCTGGCTGCGGGATGGGTGGGGGAAACGCGGCTGCTGGATAATATTAAAATTACATAAATTCTTGACATTGCGCTAAATACTATGGCAAAAAAACCTTTCAACCAAAGGAAATACAATGTCAGAAGAAGAAAAACCATTACGCTCACCATTTGAATTATCAACTATAACCTCTTGGTTAGACCGTGCTGGTAAGAAAGGTTTAACAGCCGATCATCTTCGAAAAAAAGTGCGCTCGATCATGGCGTTGATCGTGCTTTAAAATACCTTGTAAAAGAAGGCTCTGTTACACGTACAGGAGATGGAGAGCACTATATAATGACTCCAGACCAGGCTAAAAAACCTCCTCCACTATCTCCACAATAAAAAAGCGGCCCTTAAGCCGCTTTCCTAAAATTCACTATAGTGCTAAACCCTTTAAATCTTCTTCTGCGGGGCGGAAGAGGTTGTTTTGCTGGTTTTGCTGGATTTGTTTGCGCCGGCGGATTTTGCTTGATCTTTTTTGGCTTTGGCGCTGCCGCCTGTCGCTTTTGGCGCGGTTTTAGCTTTTGGCTTTTCTTCGGCCTTATCAGCTTTCTTCTCGGCCTGTTTTTCTTTCATTTCTTCAGACGCGCCGGGGGCGAAGTCTTCTTCATCATCACCAAATACCGGGCCAGAGTCCTTGCCCTTGGCGCTTTCATCACGGTCAACCAGCTCAATCACAGCCATCGGCGCGCAATCGCCATAGCGGAAACCGGCCTTTAGCACGCGGGTATAACCGCCGGGACGGTCTGCATAGCGCTCGGCCAGCACATCAAATATCTTTTTGACTTGCTCCTTATCGCGCATTCTCGCGATCGCTTGACGACGCTTGGACAGCGCGCTTGCAGACTTGTCATTAGCTTGCTTGCCCATCGTGATCAGTTTTTCAATATAGGGTCTTAATTCTTTGGCTTTGGGCAAAGTTGTCACGATCTGCTCGTGCTTAATCAAAGAGGCCGCCATATTAGCGAGCATCGCCTTACGGTGAGGCGTGGTACGATTAAGTTTACGTTGTTTAATGCGATGCTTCATTGCATTTTCCCTTCGTCTTCAAGCGGTCTCACGTGTGAGAACCATTAAATTTCCCGCCAGCATCCTAATGCAGATTAAAAACGGGGGCGGATCACAACGATCCTGTAAAAAAACTTAGCCCAACTCTAGGGCCGGACTAAGTCCAATTCTTTTAATATTGGTGCTCATCCATTTTCTTGGCGAGCTCTTCAATATTTTCCGGCGGCCAGCCTTCAACCTGCATCCCCAGATGCAAGCCCATGATGGTCAGCACTTCTTTAATCTCGTTGAGCGATTTACGGCCAAAGTTTGGCGTACGAAGCATGTCACCCTCGCTCTTTTGCACTAGATCACCAATATAGATGATGTTGTCATTTTTCAGACAGTTAGCAGAGCGCACAGACAGCTCAAGCTCTTCAACCTTGCGCAGCAAGTTTTTGTTGAATGGAAGCTCTTGGCCTTCATCCTTTTGCTCTTGTGCATCCGGCTCGTCAAAGTTCACGAACACCTGAAGCTGGTCTTGCATAATGCGCGCAGCAAAGGCTACGGAATCTTCTGGTGAAATCACGCCGTTTGTTTCAACAAACAATGTCAGCTTATCGTAATCAGTGATTTGGCCAACGCGCGTATCTTCCACTTCGTACGTCACCTTACGCACCGGTGAAAACACAGAATCGATAGGAATAAGACCAACCGGCGTTTCTTCTGGACGGTTCTGCGCGGCGGGGCGATAGCCCTTGCCAGTATCCACAGTCATCTCCATAGACAGCTTCGCGCCCTTATCAAGCGTACAAATAATCAGATCCGGGTTCATAATCTCGATATCTGCGCCCGCTTCGATTTGTGCGGCGGTTACTTCGCAAGGGCCCGTCGCGTTTAGGCGCATTTTCTTTGGCCCTTCGGCATGCATCCGCACCGCCAATGCCTTGATGTTCAAAATAATGTCTGTCACATCTTCGCGCACGCCTTCGATTGATGAGAATTCGTGCAGCACGCCATTAATCTGCACAGCCGTAACAGCCGCGCCCTGAAGTGATGACAGCAAAATACGGCGCAGCGCATTCCCCAAGGTCAGGCCAAAGCCACGCTCCAAAGGTTCGGCAACCACTTTACCAGCATTGGGGTTATCAGCAGGAATAAGGTCAAGTTTCGTCGGCTTAATAAGCTCTTTCCAGTTTTTCTGTATCATTTTGTTCCTCGTAAAATTTTATAAAGTCTTAAAAATGCAGTCACATGCAGTCGCGAAAAAAGGCCTAAACGCGGCGTCTTTTCGGTGGACGACAACCATTATGTGGTACGGGTGTCACATCCTGGATCGATTTGATCGTCAAGCCGATCTGCCCAATAGCGCGCAGCGCCGATTCGCGGCCAGAGCCGGGGCCCTTAACGCGGACATCAACTTCCTTCATGCCATGATCCTGTGCCTTGCGTCCGGCATCTTCCGCCGCCATCTGCGCCGCATAGGGCGTAGATTTACGTGAGCCCTTAAAGCCCATCGTACCGGCCGATGACCATGAAATCACATTACCCTGCTTATCCGTAAAGGTAATCAAAGTATTGTTAAATGTTGAATTTACAATCACATCACCGACGGGGATGTTTTTCTTCTCTTTTCTTTTTGCTTTTGTCTTTGGCTTAGCCATGTCTCATGCCCTCCCTATTTCTTCTTGCCGGCGATTGCTTTGGCCGGGCCCTTGCGCGTGCGCGCATTGGTGCGTGTATTTTGTCCGTTAACCGGAAGACCAGAGCGATGACGCAGGCCACGGTAACATTTCATATCCATCAAACGTTTGATGTTCATTGAAACCTGACGGCGAAGATCCCCTTCGATCTTATACGCATCGCTATCAATTTCCGCGCGGATACGGTTAAGCGTGTCTTCACTCGCTTCGCCCATACGCTGCTGCGTATCAACACCTAATTTTTCACAAATTTTACCAGCGGTCGTGTGACCAATGCCGTGAATATATGTCAGCGCAATCGGAATACGCTTTTTGTCGGGTACATTAACCCCTGCAATACGTGCCATTCGACATGTCCTTTCTATTTTCCCAAAGGGCAATCGAACATCTCGAAAACCCTTACCCCAGACCGTTTACGGCTCCGTGCGTTAAACATTCACCGGCCAGTCTGTAAACAACATTCTCTCAATTTTTAAAAGAATTCCGCCGGAGTATAGGGGTTTTTAAGAAAAGGTCAATAAAATAATACGTTATTCATGATCAAGAGTAAAATCACCCTTAATATTGAGCAATCCCAACCCAGACATTTCACGATTGATCATTGCAGAAATCACGTCTTCAGATTGAGCGGCATCAAAAAACACACAACTTCTTCCGGCATAATGATCAACAAGGCCTTGCATATTTTCCTGCGCACGCGCAATACGGCACTCTATCTCCTTAGAAGTATCATCACCACGCCCCCTCCCCACAAGCCTTTGCCTGACCTCACTTTCGCCCACAGAGAAAATAAAAGCCGCCCGCAATGGCAGGCCCTTGCCTTCAAGAAATTCATCAACGCGCTGTGCATAGCTGGCGCTGCGCGGCGTACCATCCAAAATAATGTGGCGCGAATAATTTTCTCCAATAAACACATCAAGCCACTTATAAAGCATTTCCCTATAGGGCTCAGCTGGTTTCCCCTCCAACATAGGGTCGTACTTCATTAATGCTTTTAATTTTGGGTGCGTTTCAGCAAGTTCACGATATTTATCGCCTGCACAAAAGCGTGCAAAACCAGAATTTTGCTCTAAAATCTTAGCCTGAGTAGTTTTCCCGGCTCCAGACAGCCCCATAAATGAAATAATGCTCATGGGCGGCAATAAAGCACAAAACGTACGCTTATGTCAACAAAAAGAAAGCCTAAAGATTTAATTCTTCAAAATGACTTCGATTTCGGCCGTCACTTCATTAATCGGACGCATACCGTCAATCTTACGCAGCACGCCTTTATTTTCAAAATAAGGCAAAACAGGCTCAGTTTGCTCATGATAGACCGTTAGACGCTGCTTTAGCGTCTCTGCATTGTCATCATCACGCGTGGCGCCCGCCTCTGCAGCGCGGCTAGTGATGCGGTCAATCAGAATCTCTTCATCGACCTCCAGCACCAAAACATACTGAATTTTACGGCCCATATGGCCCAGCATCTCATCCAAGGCTTTGGCTTGCACCACAGTGCGCGGGAATCCATCGAGGATAAAGCCCTTCTGACATTCCGGCTCACTGATGCAATTGGCAATAATTTCAATGATAATATCGTCCGAGACCAGTTGACCAGAGGCTATAATTTCCTCAAGCTTCATCCCCAACGGCGTGCCACTAGACACTTCTCCACGCAACATATCACCGGTGGAAAGTTTTTTAAGCTGATAGCGCTCTTGAATAAGCTGTGCCTGCGTGCCTTTACCTGCGCCCGGCGGGCCAAAAATAATCAAATCCATCGAACAAAATCCTTCATGTGTTTTAAAGAGCGGCGAAGCAGCATATCACCTCAGATTAACGCCTGGGACGACGACCACCTAATTTAGACTTCTTCATTAGACCCTCATATTGATGCGCAATCAAGTGCGAGTGTATTTCTCCAACCGTGTCCAGCGTTACCGAAACCACAATCAGCAAACTCGTCCCGCCAAAATAAAACGGCATGTTGTATTTTGAAATCAGAAACTCCGGCAACAAACAAATAAACACCAGATAAACCGCGCCGATCGTGGTAATGCGGGTCAAAATATAGTCCAAGTGATCAGCCGTTTGCTTGCCCGGACGAATACCGGGGATAAACCCGCCATATTTCCGCAACGTATCCGCATTTTCTTCTGGATTGAATACAATCGCCGTATAAAAGAAACAGAAAAATGCGATCAAAGCGCCATACATCAGCATGTAAAGCGGCTGCCCGTGTTGCATATATTGTGCAAGAGTGGCCGAGAAATCACCGCCGGATGCCCCTGTAAACCCAATAACCGTCAGCGGCAACAGCAGCAAAGACGATGCAAAAATCGGCGGAATCACGCCCGCAGTATTCAGCTTCAGCGGCATGTGATTCGTCTGCGCGCCCGACATGGCGGCCGAGCCGCCTTGCCGCTTGGGATATTGCACCACCACGCGCCGTTGTGCGCGCTCCACAAAGACAATCAGCACCACCACGCCCGTCACAAGACCAAACAGCAATAATAGCTCCAGGAAATTAAACTGCCCCTGACGACCCAGCTCAAGCGTGCTGGCAATCGCCCGCGGCAACTCCGCCACAATCCCGGCAAAGATAATTAGCGAGATCCCGTTCCCAATCCCACGTGCAGTAATCTGCTCGCCCAGCCACATCAGAAACACCACGCCGCCAACAATCGTCACCACGGTTGAAATGCGGAAGAACATGCCCGGATCAATCACAGCGGAGCCAGACGGCCCGCTCATGCTCTCCAAACCAACCGCAAGCCCATAAGCCTGCACCGTGGCCAAAAGCACGGTGAAATAGCGCGTATATTGATTAATCCGCTGGCGTCCGGCCTCGCCCTCTTTCTTCATCGCCTCAAGACTGGGCGACATGGATGTCGCAATCTGCATAATAATCGAGGCCGAAATATAGGGCATGATATTGAGCGCAAAAATCGTCATCCGCGAAAGTGCGCCGCCAGAGAACATATTAAACATGTCCAAAATACCGCCGCCCTTTTGGCTGAAAATATCATTCCAGACATGCGGATCGATCCCCGGCACAGGGATATATGTCCCCAAACGATAAACCAGCAAAGCGCCCATAACAAACAGCAAGCGCTTCTTTAGCTCCGTCGCCTTAGCCAGCGCGCCCCAATTGGCATTTTTCGCAAGTTGTTCTGCAGCAGAAACCATCAGATAATCTTTCTTCAGTAAATAAGATATGTAGACCCTAGATACATAAAGAAAAGGGACCGCCGGGGCAAGAGGGCAGAGCGCCTTAAGTCACAAAAAAAGCCTCCGCATAATGGGAGGCTTTTTAAAATTCTATAGCTGGAAAGCGCTTATTTCTTCGCCGCTTTCGCTTTCTTCGCCGCGCGTGCTTTCTTGGTCGCGTTCTTCACTGGCTTTTCAGCCGTCTTCTCGCCGCGTTTTTTCACTGGCGCTACGTCATTCACGATAAGTTCGATCTTACCGCCAGCTTTTTCAACAGCTTCGGCGGCGCTTTTAGTTACTTTTGTGATCTTCAGCTCAACTTTAGTCTTCAGCTCACCGCTGCCCAAAAGCTTCACGCCATCTTTCTTACGGCGTACAATTTTCGCAGCGACCAGCACACCCTCATCGATCACTTTCTTGGGATCAATCTGCTTTGCATCAATAGCGGCCTGCAACTTACCCAGCGTCAGCTCAGCCAGCTTTGTAGTAAACGCTTCATTGGTAAAACCCATTTTCGGCAAGCGTTGATAGAGCGGCATCTGGCCACCTTCAAAACCCTTGATCGCCACGCCGGAGCGTGATTTTTGACCCTTTTGGCCAACACCGGAGGTTTTACCCTTACCAGAGCCAATCCCGCGGCCAACGCGCGTTCTTGATTTATTTGAGCCATCTTTCGGGCTTAGTTCATTCAGTTTCATAGCATCCTCATTTGTCATTCCTGCGCGGGGCTGGACTCTGGTTATTCTTTACTCGCCTTTACCCGGTCCCTGCCTGCGCAGGGATGGCAGGTTAAAAACTACGCCGCATCTTCAACTTTTATAAGGTGAGCGACTTTTCTAATCATACCGCGCACGCACGGTGTGTCTTCTAGTTCACGCGTTTTGTGCATTTTATTCAGACCCAAACCAATAAGCGTCGCGCGCTGATAGCCCTGGCGACCAATGGGCGAGCCTGTTTGTGTCACAATTACAGTCTTGCCAGACAGCTTTTTCTTTGCCGGCGCTTTCTTAGGCGCAGCCGCTTTAGCCTTAGCAGGCGGGTTTTTAGCGGCCTCAGCCTTGGCAGGCGCAGCAGCCTTCTTCGCAGCAGCTGGTTTTTTGGCAGCGGCTGGCTTTTTGGCTACAGCTTTTTTAGGCGCTGGCTTTTTCTTCTCTTCTGTTTTCTTATCGTCAACCATATCTCTATCCTTTTTCACATGGGACACAATCCAGATTGTGTCCCAACCGCATTTACTCTTCTGAACCTTCGCCGGCGCTCATCATATTCGCTTCACGGTTTGAAACGATATCACTCACTTTTTTGTTACGGCGCGCAGCCACGTGACGCGGGCTTTGCATGTCGGCCAGCGCTTCGAACGTTGCGTTAATCATGCTGTATGGGTTGTTCGACCCAATCGCCTTGGCCACAATATCCTGAATGCCAACCGCTTCAAACACAGCGCGCATTGGCCCGCCCGCAATAATTCCCGTACCGGCCGGGGCAGAGCGCAGCAAAACCTTACCCGCGCCATGACGGCCTTTAATATCGTGATGAATGGTGCGGCCTTCACGCAGCGGCACGCGGATCATCTTGCGCTTGGCTTTTTCTGTCGCCTTTTTAATCGCTTCGGGCACTTCTTTAGATTTAGCATGGCCATGACCAACGCGGCCCTTACCATCGCCAACAACCACGAGGGCCGCAAACCCAAACCGGCGACCACCCTTGACCACCTTGGCCACACGGTTAATGCCAACCAAGCGCTCGATAAGTTCGGGGCCTTCGTCGCGGTCTCTATGTTTATGCTGTTCTCTTGACATTACCATTTATCCTTTAATTTAAAATTCTAACCCGCCGTCGCGTGCGCCTTCAGCCAAAGCCTTAACGCGGCCATGATAAAGGTAACGACCACGGTCATATACAACTTTGCTCACGCCCGCTTTTTTTGCGCGCGCCGCGACCAATTTACCAACTTCCATCGCCGCATCTTTATTTGCACCACTTTTCAGCTTTTCTTTCAGCTCAGGCTCCATCGTTGAGGCGGAAGCGATTGTCACGCCCTTCACATCATCAATCACCTGCGCATACATCTGTTTGCCAGAGCGGAATACGCTCAAACGTGGGCGCACGTCGCGCACCGCATTTTGATCAATATTTACGCGGCGGATTTTATTCCGTGTGCGAAAGCTTCTGCGCTGCGGCGCTGTGGTTTTTTGCTTAGCTTTAGACATTATTTCTTCTTCCCTTCTTTACGCACAACGAACTCATCAGCGTAGCGGATACCTTTACCCTTATACGGCTCGGGCGGTTTAAAGGCTCTGATTTTAGCAGCAACCTGACCAACAATTTGCTTATCAATGCCGGTCACTTCGATCTTTGTTTGGCCATCAACCTTGACGGTCACGCTATCTGGCACATCAAAACGCACCTCGTGAGAGAAACCCAGAGACATCACCAAAGTTTTGCCCTGCAAATTCGCACGCAGACCAACGCCGTGGATCTCAAGCTTTTTGCTGTAGCCTTCGCTGACGCCTACAACCATGTTATTCACCAGCGTGCGCATCGTCGGCCAGATCTGGCGCGAGAAACGGTCTTCCGTCTTCGGGCCCAGCACAACAACTTTGCTTTTCTCGCCATCGTCATTCGCAATCTCGTCCAGCGCCACTGATACATTCTCATGCACACTCAGCGACAGCTCACCAAGCTTGCCTTTGGCTTCCAAATTCTGCCCATCAACGCTAATCTCAACGCCTTGTGGAATTTCTACCGGTTTTTGTCCAATACGTGACATGTTTTTCGTCCTTATCCTATTTGCTTTGCATCCACCCGACCTAGAAGACCCGTATAAAGAACGGTCTAGAAGACCTGGCAAAGCACCTCTCCACCAACATTCGCGGCGCGTGCTTTGCTGTCTGCAATCACACCCTGCGGGGTTGATAAAATCATTATGCCCAAGCCGTTATAAAAACGCGGCATTTCTTTAACATTCGTATATACACGGCGGCCCGGCTTTGATACACGATCAATCTTGCGGATAACGCCGCGACCTTCTGCATATTTCAACTCAATGCTAAGAACATTCTTATTGCTCTCGCCCGCCACTTTCGTATAGCTACGAATAAAGCCCTCATCCTTTAAAACAGCGCACACATTTTCGCGCAGCTTTGAATGCGGGCATTCAATAACGCTCTTTTGTGCCATTTGTCCATTACGGATGCGGCTCAACATATCTCCAAGAGGATCACTCATTGACATCGTTCTGTGTTCCTTTTCTTCTTACCAGCTTGATTTTGTAACACCCGGCAGCTCACCACGAGAGGCCAGATCCCGCAACGCAATGCGAGAAAGTTTAACTTTTCTAAAGTACCCACGCGGGCGACCGGTTAGCGAACAACGGTTACGCACGCGCACCTTGCTGCTATTACGCGGCAATTTCGCCAGCGCCAAAGTCGCCTGAAAGCGCTCTTCAGCCGGCAGGGCCTTATCCATGATTGTTGCTTTGAGAGCTGCACGCTTGCTCGCGAATTTCTTCACCAACTTCTCGCGCTTCTTGTTTCTCTCAATCATACAAACTTTTGCCATTATATTTTCCTTCTTTAAGCCTGATCTTTAGTTTTTGAACGGCAGTTTAAAACCTTTAAGAAGCGCCTTGGCTTCCTCATCACTTTTCGCCGTTGTACAAATTACAATGTCCATCCCGCGGATTTTATCGACCCTGTCATAGTCAATTTCCGGGAAAATAATGTGCTCGGTAATGCCCATCGCATAGTTACCGCGACCATCAAAACTCTTGCCGCTAATGCCACGAAAGTCGCGAACACGAGGCATAGCAATCGTCACCAGACGATCGAGAAATTCATACATTTGCTCGCGGCGCAATGTCACCTTACAGCCAATCGCCTGATCATCACGGATCTTGAACGATGCATTTGACTGACGGGCCTTTGTAATCACAGGCTTCTGACCAGCGATCAGCGCCATGTCATTGGCCGCATTTTCAATGTGCTTACGGTCTGTGGTGGCTTCGCCAACACCCATGTTAAGCACAATTTTATCCAGCTTCGGACGCTCATGCGGGTTTTTATACCCAAACTGCTTGTCCATCGCAGGGATGATTTCTTTCTCGTATAGCTCTTTATAGCGCGTATTTGCTTTTGCCATTTTTCTAATCTCGCTTCTTTTAACCGATAGTCTCGCCGGACTTCTTAGCCACACGAACCTTTTTACCGTCTTTTAAAATCTGATATCCAACACGGCTTGGCTTGCCCGATTTAGGGTCAGCAATCGCCACATTTGATACGTGAATAGAAAGCTCTTTTTCTTCAATCCCGCCCGCGGAAAACTGGGTAGGCTTGTTGTGCTTTTTAACTTTGTTCACGCCCTGGACAAGCACGCGCCGCTCTTCAGTTAAAACACCAAGAACCTCGCCCTTCGTGCCCTTATCCTTACCGGTAAGAACAACAACCTGGTCGCCTTTTTTAATTTTCATCTTTGCTTTTGCCATGACTATAAAACCTCTCCGGCTAGCGAAATAATTTTCATGTAACCCTTGCCGCGAAGCTCACGCGTCACTGGGCCAAAAATACGTGTACCAATCGGCTCACCATTCGGGCTGATCAACACGCACGCATTAGTGTCGAAACGAATTTTTTCACCATGCTCGCGCTGAAAACCAAACTTTGTGCGCACGATCACGGCGCGGTGAATTGTACCCTTTTGAACGCGACCGCGTGGAATAGCTTCCTTCACGGACACAATCACAACGTCACCAACATTACCGGTGCGTCTTTTGGAGCCACCCAGAACCTTAATGCACTGCACTTCACGCGCACCGCTATTATCTGCCACTTCCATTCTGCTTTGCATCTGAATCATGACTTATGCGTCCTTTTTCTTGGCGGTTGTTTTCTTTGCTGTTGGCTTCTTCGCAGGTGCCTTCTTCTCGGCCTTTTCTGCCTTCGGCACCGCGGCCTTCGCCGCTGCGCCTACAGATTGCTCTTCACCCAAAACAACAAAACGTTTACTTTTTGAAATCGGACGGCACTCAATAATCTGAACGCGTTCACCAACCTTATGAGCATTTTTCGGGTCATGCGCCGCGAACTTGCTAGTTTTCTTTAGGTATTTCTTGTAGATCGGGTGCATAAACTTACGCTCAACCTTTACGGTGATCGTCTTATCAGTCTTGTCGCTTACAACTTCGCCTTCTAATATACGTTTTGGCATTCTATCGTTTCCTTATGCTTTCGCCGCTGCTTTAGCGGTTTTCTTTTTGGCTGGCGCCTTTGTTGCCTTAACCGGCGCCGCAGCTCCATTCCTTGTCATCGTCAAAAATGTCTTAATCCGTGCAATGTTGCGGCGCTTCTTACGCATTTCCGCTGTGTTTTCCAAAGACCCTTGTACTCTTTGAAAACGCATATTGAACTGATCCTTACGGGCGTCGAGCAACAACTTTGTTAGCTCATCTTCCGTTTTTCCTTTTAAATCTTCGGCTTTCATCACTTAATATCCTTAACTTCCAATACGCTTCACAAACTTCGTCTTGATCGGCAACTTCATGGCTGCCAGATCAAACGCTTCGCGCGCCAATTCTTCGGACACACCATCCAGTTCGAACATAACACGACCAGGCTTCACGCGCGCGGCCCAAAACTCAACTGAACCCTTGCCCTTACCCTGACGCACTTCCAACGGCTTTTTTGTCACTGGCACATCCGGGAAAATACGGATCCAAACCTTACCCTGTCTTTTCATGTGACGGGTAATCGCCCGGCGCGCCGCTTCAATCTGGCGCGATGTAATACGGTCAGGCTGCAGAGCCTTCAAACCATATGTTCCAAAAGAAACCTCCGTGCCGCCCTTGGCATTGCCATGAATGCGGCCCTTATGTTGCTTCCGGTGCTTAAACTTTTTTGGCGCTAACATTGCTTATCTGCCCTTTTATTCTTGTCTATCTACTCGCCCATAACAGGCACAAAAAAATCTCGTTCACATGGACTTTTCTTTCTTTGAAAGAGAGTCCCCATATGGCGAATTCGCCGAGTTTTACCTTAATTGTCGCGGCTTTATATCGCATATACGACAAAAAGCCAAGAACTATTTTATTTCCGCTGATCCCTTGGCGCTCCGCCTTGATTTTCAGCACGGCGCTTATCTTGCGCCATTGGGTCGTGCCCCATGACATCACCCTTATACAGCCATACCTTAATCCCGATAATCCCGTATGTCGTCAGCGCTTCCGCTGTGCCGTAATCAATATCGGCGCGCAGCGTGTGCAGCGGCACACGGCCTTCGCGATACCATTCTGTCCGCGCGATATCCGCCCCACCAAGACGGCCAGACACGTTCAAACGAATACCTTCTGATCCAAAACGCAGCGCGCTTTGCACTGCGCGCTTCATCGCGCGGCGGAAACTTACGCGGCGCTCAAGCTGTTGCGCCACACCTTCTGCAACCAATTTTGCATCCAGCTCAGGCTTGCGGATCTCGATAATGTTAAGCGACACATCACCGCCCGCACGCTTTGAAAGATCCTGACGCAGCTTTTCAATATCCGCGCCCTTCTTACCGATAATAACGCCAGGGCGCGCCGCATACACATTAACCTTCGTGTTTTTCGCCGCGCGCTCAATAATAACCTTTGATACGCCCGCAGGCTTCAAACGCTCCTGCACATATTCACGTAGCTTGAGATCCTCAATCAGCTTTTCGCCATAGTCCTTACCCGCATACCAGCGGCTGTCCCATGTACGGTTAATGCCTACTCTCAAACCAATTGGATTTACTTTTTGTCCCATTTTATTTCCTTCTTTAAACTTTTATCCAGCTCTTAATTCTACAGATTTACGCAGGGGTTCCTGCACTTGTTTATCAACTTCTTCACGTGAGGCTCTAACAATCACACAATCCCCTTTACCCTGCGAGATGTAAGTACACAAGCCGCCTTTTTTTACATACTCTCGAAAATCTCCTGCATACTTTGGGTCGTAGTCACTGTAATCAATAACGCTCTTCATGTGCTCCGTATGGTCAGAAGCGTTGTTAAAATTTAAAACATTAATACTGACTTCATTTCCGTAAATGTTTGTAAAAGTTACAGTTAGCTTTTCATTACCCATGGGTTATTCCTCAGTCTCTTTAACAATAATCGTCATGTTGCTCATTTTCTTTTCAATTTTCGCGGCGCGGCCTCTTGCACGAGCGCGGAAGCGCTTCATGACCAAAGTCTTTCCCACTGTGGCTTCGGATACAACCAAACGGTCAACATCCAGGCCGTGATTATTCTCCGCATTCGCAATTGCGGATTGCAGCAATTTACGCACATCTTGCGCCGCGCGGCGCTTCGAAAACTCAAGATCAATCATCGCACGACCCGCATTCTTACCACGAATCGTCTGCGCCAACAAATTAAGCTTTTGCGGCGATGTTCTGAAATACTTGCCATAGGCCTTGCACTCATTATCTTTCAGTGCCCTAGGTTTTGCTGCTTTTCCCATTATCTTAGTCCTTCTTTAAGTGCCTTATTATTTCGTCTTCTTATCCGCACCATGACCCGCATATCTACGTGTCGGAGCGAATTCACCCAGCTTATGACCGATCATCTGATCAGAAATAATCACGGGAATAAATTTGTTACCGTTATGCACACCAAAGGTCAAGCCAACAAAATGCGGCAAAACTGTTGACCGGCGTGACCATGTCTTGATCACCATATTCTTACCGCTTGCGCGCGCTGCTTCTACTTTTTTAAGCAAGCTTTTCTCTACAAACGGGCCTTTCCATACACTACGTGCCATTATTCATCTTCTCCTTAAATTATTTCTTCTTACGGCGGCGGATGATGTATTTATCACTCGCTTTGCCCTTTTTACGTGTCTTATAACCCTTGGTCGGTACGCCCCATGGCGTTACCGGATGACGACCACCGGATGATTTACCTTCGCCGCCGCCATGCGGGTGGTCAACCGGGTTCATCACCACGCCGCGCACAGTAGGCCTGCGGCCCTTCCAGCGATTACGGCCAGCTTTACCCATATTTGTGTTCATGTGATCCGGGTTTGATACCGCGCCAACAGTCGCCATGCACTCAGACGGCACAACGCGAAGCTCACCAGAGGCCAGCTTAATTTGCGCAAAGCCGCGATCACGACCAACCAATTGACCAAATGTACCGGCACTGCGCACCATCTGCGCGCCCTTGCCGGGCTTCATCTCAATATTATGGATGATTGTACCAACCGGCATGCTTCTAAGCGGCATCGCATTGCCGGGCTTCACATCAGCCTTTTCAGATGCAACCACCTTGTCACCAACCTGCAAACGCTGCGGCGCGATGATATATGTTTTTTCACCATCCTCATATTTAATCAACGCGATAAAGGCCGTGCGGTTTGGGTCATATTCAATACGCTCAACCGTCGCGACCATGTCAAACTTCGTACGCTTCCAGTCAATCATACGATAGCGGCGCTTGTGCCCGCCACCAATGTGACGCGTCGTAATGCGGCCCGTATTGTTCCGCCCGCCAGTCTTATTCAGACCCTCGGTCAATGCCTTTTCCGGCTTACCCTTATACAAATCACTACGATCAATCTGCACCAACTGGCGCTGACCGGGTGATCTAGGTTTAAATTTCTTTAGTGCCATTTTCGTCTTCCTTCTACTTCACCCCTTATCGGCGGGCCGCCATAGTTAAAATTCTTAATCGTCCAAACAAAGCCCTGCATATAGCTCTCGTGAAAGCTGACCGTGTAAATCAAAATTTTTGATACGATCATTATGCTTATCATAAACATTCACCACCATATGATTAAACGCCTCTAAAACATTGTAAATAACGGTGTCATCAACTTCTGAATAATCAATTTTACCTTCTTTACTTGTATCTCTAATAACAAAATCAACAGGCTCACCTGCATCCATAACAGCCTTATATACCTTAACTAAGGTTACAGCACATTTATTAGGGTTATCAGCACCCATTCTGCGCATATATCCTTTAAAATACCTAGCAGCATCCAACAAATACACATCAAATTTAGGAGCGACGTCAGCCATCACTTAAACCCCACTACCTACATCAATAGTTTCACCGGCTTCGAGCGTAATAATCGCCTTTTTAAAGTCGCTACGCTTGCCCATTACGCCCTTAAAGCGCTTGGTCTTGCCCTTTTGGATCATGGTGTTCACGCCCTTAACCTTAACGCCGAACAACGTCTCGACCGCCAGCTTTATGCGTGGCTTGGTTGCGCTTGTTGGCACCTGGAACGTAATCTGACCGTGCTCTGATCCCATCGTGGATTTCTCCGTCACGTGAGGGTGCGAAATAATCTCATACATCCATTCGGTCGCTTCTATTTTCTTTGCTTTAGCCATTTTTCTATTCCTTTCTCTTACCACAAAGCCTCAAAAGGCTCAAAGAATCACAAAGTAAATATTTAAAAACTTTGAGCACCTTAGTGTTCTTTGTGGTGAGTTTTTATCCCTTCAATTTCTCAGTAATGTCATTCACCGCAGCCTTGGTCAGGACAAGCGTGTCGCGACGTAAAATGTCATACACATTTGCACCAACGCTTGGCAAAACATCAATCAACGGAATGTTCGATGTTGCACGCGCAAAGTTTGCATCCACTTCGCTTCCGCTAACGATCAAGGCTGACTTAAATCCAAATTTCGCAAGCGCGGCGGCCATCGGCTTTGTCTTGTGATCTTTGGCTTTTGCATCATCGATAATAATCAGCTTACCGGCTTTAACCTTGGATGACAGCGCAGATTTCATCGCCATCTGGCGCACTTTCTTTGGCAAAGTCGTGGAATGATCGCGCGCAAGCGGCCCGTGAGCAACGCCCCCGCCTCTATCCTGTGGACGCTTCAGATCGCCCGCACGTGCACGGCCAGTCCCCTTTTGCGCCCAAGGCTTTTTACCTGTACCCGTTACATGTGCGCGCGTTTGCGCTTGGCCGGTGCCGGCTCTGGCCTTGTCACGTTGATACTTGACCATACGGTGCAAGATATCTTCACGCACTTCCACGCCAAAAATCGCCTTATCCAGCGTAATTTCACCAGCGTCCTTATTCTCTAATGTCTTTACTGCGAGTTTCATGATTAATTGTCCTTCTTCTCTTGTGCTTCTGCCGGAGTCTCTTCAGCAACCGCAGTATCTTCCGCAGGCGCTTCATCTTTCGCAGGGGCTGCCGAGGCAGCAGATTCTTTCAAACCAGCTGGCAGAGGAGCGCCTTCCGGGAAGGGCTTTTTCATTGCATCAGTAATGAACACCCAACCGGATTTTGCGCCGGGCACTGCGCCCTTTACCAAAACCAAGTTTTCTTCTTCATCAATTGCAACAACTTCCAGATTTTGCGTTGTCACGCGCTCTGCACCCATATGACCCGCCATTTTCTTACCTTTGAAAACACGGCCCGGATCTTGACACTGACCCGTTGATCCGTGTGCACGGTGAGAAACCGACACACCGTGCGTGGCGCGCATACCGCTAAAATTGTGACGCTTCATCGCACCGGCGAAACCCTTACCAATCGACGTGCCCGCAACATCAACGAACTGCCCCGGAATAAAGTGCTTCGCGCTAAGCTCTGCACCAACTTCCAGAATATTTTCGTTTGATACGCGAAATTCCGCCATTTTCTTTTTCGGCTCAACCTTGGCTTTGGCAAAGTGGCCACGATTGGCCTTGCTTGTGCGCTTGACCTTGGCCTTGCCCGCGCCCAGCTGAACAGCAACATAACCGTCTATTTCTTCACTGCGCACCGCAACCACCTGACACTCATCAATTTTGAGTACAGTTACAGGCACATGACGACCATCTTCATCGAAGATCCGTGTCATGCCTTCCTTACGTGCTATTAATCCAGTTCTCATTTTTTCTTCTTCCTTTCTAGAGGTTGACGATTAAATCCGCCAACTTAGTTATTTTAATCTTCGCCAGATCCCCGCTTTCGCGGGGACTGCGATCGGTACGCAGACCGGCTACGCCGCCTGCGTTTGCCCGATCTTGATTTCAACATCAACGCCAGCAGGCAAATCAAGCTTCATCAACGCATCAATCGTCTGCGGTGTTGGCTCTTTAATGTCCATCAGGCGCTTGTGAGTCCGCATTTCAAACTGCTCTTGCGAGTTTTTGTTCACGTGCGGGCTTCTGATAACAGAAAACATTTTCTTACGGTTTGGCAAAGGCACCGGACCACAAACAATCGCGCCAGTACGTTTGGCGGTATTGATGATCTCAGCTGTCGCCGTATCTAAGATACGGTGATCAAAAGCCTTTAGTGTTATACGTATGCTTTGTGCATCCATAGTCATGTTTCCTTATATCTGTCTAAAATTACTCAACAATCTTGCTCACAACGCCAGCACCAACCGTCCGGCCACCCTCACGGATAGCGAAACGCAAACCTTCACTCATCGCAATTGGCGCGATGAGGGTGACTTCCATGTTGTTGATGTTATCGCCGGGCATGATCATTTCTGTGCCTTCTGGCAGC
>JAJRYK010000049.1 GCA_024275825.1 Alphaproteobacteria bacterium | reverse complement strand
GAAAATACAACGGCATTCCTGAAAAGCAATTTTATTGGTTCTTAAAAGAAACGGAATTTAGGTTTAATTATGGGTCGCATAAAGAGCAGTTAAAAACGCTCAAAAAATGGACAAATTTATAACTTATCTACGACAGCCCCATATATTTTCTTTGTGATTCTTTGAGTCCTTCGAGCCTTTGTGGTGAGCCTTAAAAAACCTTGAAAACCTTAACAAAACACGCCATATAACTCCCATGACAAAAACAAATACAAAACCCGAAAAGCAAAATTTCAACACCGACGTCTCGCGCCTGCTTGATATCGTTGCCAATGCACTCTACACCAATCATGATGTCTTCCTGCGTGAGCTGATCTCGAATGCCGCAGATGCCTGCGATCGTCTGCGCTATGATGCAATCCAAAAGCTGGAGCTGAGCGAAGACAACCCCAATTTCCGCATCCATATCTATAAGAACAGCGATGCGCGCACCCTGACCATCACGGATAACGGCGTGGGGATGAGCAAGACCGAGCTGGCCGATCAATTGGGCACTATTGCAAAATCCGGCACTGCAAAGTTGATGGAGAAGATGAAGGCCAAGGGCGGTGAAGGCGATGATCCTCTTAAATTAATTGGACAATTCGGCGTTGGCTTCTACGCCTCCTACATGGTGGCGGGCGATGTCACCGTCATCTCTCGCAAGGCCGGATCAAAATCCGTCTGGGCGTGGGAGTCCGACGGGCGCACCGGATTTACTGTGCGCAAGCCAACCAACGATGAGGAAAGCGCCCTAGACGGCGATCGCGGCACCGCGATTATCCTCAATATAAAAGACGAGGGCGCAGAATTCCTGCTCGATGAGAAAATCAAACAAACCGTCCAGCAATATTCCGACCACGTAGACGTTAAAATATTCCTGAACAAACCGGAAGAGACCGACAGCGGTGAAGGCGCGCCGATCAATGATGCCTCCGCCATCTGGGCGCGCTCTAAAAACGAGATCACAAAAGACGAATACACCGCCTTTTACAAACACATCACCCACGGCTTTGATGAGCCCATATTGACCAGTCACTGGCGCGCAGAAGGCAAGTTTGAATATAACGCCCTGCTATTCATCCCCACCATGCGCCCGTGGGATCTGTATGACCCAAGCCGCAAAAGCGCCGTGCGCCTGTATGTGCGCCGCGTCTTTATTTCCGACAGCCTCGATGGCCTGATGTATCCGTGGCTACGCTTTGTGCGCGGGGTGATCGACAGCCAGGATCTGCCGCTCAATATCAGCCGCGAGTCCCTGCAATATAACCCCCTGATCGCCAAATCCGTGCGGGCGTAACGCGCCGCATCTTGGGCGATCTCGATAAACTCTCCCGCGATGACTGGCCCGGCTTCGTCGCCTTCTGGGGCCAGTTCGGCGCAGCGCTAAAAGAAGGGCTGTACGATGCGCACGAGCACCGCGAAGATTTATTCAAAGTCTGCCGCTTCTACTCCACGCATGATAATGGCGATAAGCTGGTCAGCATGAGCGACTATGTAGAGCGCATGAAAGACGATCAAAAGGACATCTATTACATCAGCGGCGAAGACATACAGAGCCTCAAGAACTCCCCGCAGATCGAAGGCTTCAAAGCCCGCGGCATCGAAGTCCTGTTTTTCACCGACACGATCGATGATTTCTGGCTCCAACAAGTCAGCGACTTCCAAGGCCATAATTTTAAGTCCGTGACCAAGGGTGATATTGATCTGGATAATCTAAGCGGAGACAAGAGCGCCTCCACCGATAATGACGCCGACGATGCCTCCTCCAGCTCCAGCAACGACGAAAACGAGAACAAAAGTAATTCCACCCCCACTAATTTGAATTATGTAAGATTAATAGATAAATTAAAAGATATTTTAAAAGATGAAGTCGAAGACGTCCGCATCTCCAAACGCCTGACAGACTCCCCCGTCTGCCTCGTCGCGTCAGAAAATAGCGCCGACATGCATATGGAGCAGGTTTTAAAGATCCACCAAAACTACGCAGGCCAAAGCAAACCGGTACTAGAGATCAACGACAAGCATCCACTAATCGAAAAGCTCGCTGATCACACCGAGCTCGAAAGCGCTGCGCACCTCCTGCTCGACCAAGCCAAGATCATTCAAGGCCAGAATCTCAAAGACCCGGCCGGATTCGCAAAACGAATGAGTGATTTTATGTTGAAGGGGTTAGGGTAGAGCTTTTTTACTCCAACCCCCACCGTCATCCCGGACTTGATCCGGGATCCATTGTGCTTTCGTTTAATTCACCATAGACCCCGGCATTCGCCGGAGTGACGCAGAGAGCTTAGCTACTCCACCACATCAACCTCATAAGCGCCCACAGTTTCCTGCGCCGTTTCCCAATTGTTGTCACGATTTGGCGCGGCGCACATTTCAGGCAGCGCGCGCCCATCGGCCGCGGCAAACTCAGCAAACATCGCGAATTCATCCACGCCCATATTCTGACATTTCATGAAATCCCAAACTTGGAACATCACATCACACGTGCTGGCGGAAGACGGGCCGGCAACGCTATTGCCAAAATTATTACTGAGATACGTATCCAGAGGCGCGGAAATCAGATCCGCAATCATACTGCCGGTTGGTGCGAAATTCGTATTTTGCGCATTCGCCTCTAAAATCTGATCAAAGCACGAATATTCCAGCACGCTATCGGGCTTTAAAATCAAGCGCTGCGCCACCTCCATCTCGCGCTCGCTTTCCATCCATGCCCGGTTGCTCATGACGTTGTAAAAATCGCCGTCACAGGTCGCCGGAACCTCTGGCGCAGCGGCGGGCGGCCCCGCCAACGCAGGCGTAATTCCGCCAAAAATCAGCACAAACACCGCAGAAATGAGCAATAAAACCCTCATATCAATACTTTACCATGAAAAAACGGGATTTGGCGAATATCTCTTTTCCCTTAACGTCATTGCAAAAAACATTCCCCCTCCCTTGGGGAGGGGGAGGGGTGAGAATGGTAAATACATCAAGCACAGTCACCTCTCACCTCAATTCTCCCCCTCAAGGGGAGGAAAGACATTAAGAGAAACTCTAAACCGCCTGCGCAAGATCTACATTGTGATTTTGTACCATCTCGGCGATCTCATCATCGGTGAAATCATACTGGCGGGAAACCTCTTCAATCATCACCTGACGCATCAGGTTCAAAATATTCTCACCCGTCTCGCACCACATATCCAAAATCGGGCGGCGGTACAGCACCAGAATATCATCATTTTTGCCGCTTTTTTTCTCCACACCCGGCGAAATTTCATTGCCGCCTTTATACAGCGCGAGCAGCTCATAAGGATCATCAAGCTCCTGCTCTTGCTCAATCGCCTCGCCTGGAAAATCTTCAACCTCGATGGCCAGATCCTCGCAATATTCAACCAGCTCATCGGGCATGGCCTCGAGCAATTCCTCAGCCATTTCCTCAAGATCATTCAGCCCCGGCGCGGTTGTAAAATTCATGATAATGTTTTTGCCTTCGGTCATATAACTCATTACGCTAAGTCCCTGTTGGTTCCGTCACGATTTTTTATATTTTGGAATCAGCTTTAAATGTAAAACGAATTAGAGGTTCATACAATGGTTGAAAAATTAAGCGCCGAAAACCGTGCACAATTCCTGGAACAGATGGAGGGCTGGAGCGCCGTTGACGGCCGTGACGCGATTGAGAAAACATTCCAGTTCAGCGACTTTAACGAGGCCTGGAGCTTCATGAGCCGCATCGCGCTGCTCGCCGAAAAAATGGATCATCACCCCGAATGGTTCAACGTCTATAACCGCGTCGAAATCACGCTGAGCACCCACGATGCCGGCGGATTGTCGGAACGCGACGTGAAAATGGCGACCGCGATTGAAGAGTATGTGGCGGGCTAGGCTCCTTCATCTTCGTCACCCCGGCGAACGCCGGGGCCCATGGTAAATTTAATACACGCACAATAGATTCCGGCCTTCGCCGGAATGACGATTTTGTATTCATACCTCAGACACCGTCGAAACTTGCGCCGGGTCCATGACAATCTCAATCAACGCCGCGCGCCCCGAATCCAGCGCGCCCTGCCACGCCGTCTCAAATTCCTCCGCGCGCTGCACCCGCGCGCCAAACGCGCCATAACTTTCCGCCAGCTTCATAAAATCTGGGTTCGTCAGCCCCGTCGCGCTTTGCCGTCCCGGGAAGTCCTTCTCCTGATACATGCGGATCGTACCGTACATATTGTTATTACACACCAGAATAATCGGTTTAGCGCCATGATGCATCGCAGTGGCGATCTCTTGCGCGCCCATCATAAACCCGCCATCACCGCAGATCCCGATCACCAACCGGTCCGGACACGTAATCGCCGCGCTCACAGCTGAGGGCACGGCATAGCCCATCGACCCACTATGCGGCGCAAGTTGCCTGCCCGGTCTGCCATAGCGCAAATACCGGCTGCACCAGCCACTAAAATTCCCCGCATCGCCGATAACAATCGCATCCTCCGGCAACAGCCCGCGTAGCTGCATAAACACCTGCGTCATATCCGCGCCTTGCCAGTTTTGCGGCGCTTGATCGCTCGTCCAGCTTTCAAAGGCCGCACGCACGCGCATACGCCAATTATCCCAGCGTGGCTCAATCCTGCCGGAAAGCGCTTGGACCACATCCCACGGATAGGCCTCAATCCCCAAATCAGTCTTATAGCCCTTCCCAAACACCTCCGCATCCGGATAAATATGCACCAGCTTCTGCCCCGCCTCGAACAACGTATAGCCTTGGCTCATCACGTCTGAGACCCTTGCGCCCAACGCGATCACCAAATCTGCCTCCTTCACATACACAAGCAGCGCCGGATTGGAGCCAAACCCCAGCTCCCCCACATAACAGTCATGCCCATGATCAAACAAATCCTGCCGCCGGAACGACGCGGCAACGGGCAGCCCAGACTCGCTCGCAAATTTCTCCAGCGCGCGGCAATCTTCATCGCTCCACCCATAACCACCAACAATCAGCAAGGGATTCTCCGCGGCGGAAAGTAATTCAGCCAAAGCGCTCACATCCTGCGCTTGCACCACAGGGCTACTAATCTGCACTGAAACCGCCTCACCCTGCGCCACCTGCGCCACCAAAACATCCTCCGGCAGCCCAAACACCACCGGCCCGCACCGCCCGGATAGCGCCAGCGAAAACCCATCAACCACCGCGCCCGCGATATCGCCTGCGCGCTCAATCACTGCGGCGCGCTTGGACAGCGAGCCAAACATTTGCGGCAAATCAAATTCCTGAAACGCTTCCTTCCCCACATCGTCGGTGTGGATCAGCCCAACAAACAAAATCACAGGGCTGGAGGCCTGCTTCGCCGCGTGCAACCCAATCGCACCATTACACGCGCCCGGCCCGCGCGTCACAAACGCCACGCCCGGCTTGCCCGTCAAATTCGCATACGCATCCGCCATAAATGTCGCGCCCGATTCATGCCGGCACGTCACAACCTCAATATCTGGATAATCAAGCAGCGCATCCAGCACCGGAAGATAGCTCTCCCCCGCCACACAAAAAATACGCTCCACGCCTAAATCATGCAACGTTTTCACCAAAACTTGACCACCAGATGCCATATCAATTTTTCCTGTAAAAATAACCAACGCCTATAGAATAAAAATAGTAAAACCGTTACAATGAGCGCGCAAGTCTTAGCATTCCTTTAAACTATTATTTTTCTGAATTTCATGGCCTATAAATTTGATAAAGTGCGCATCGTTGTCATTGATGACATGCAACCCATGCTGGACCTTGTTAAATCCGTGCTCACCATATACGGGTTCAATGAAATTTATATCGCCACCAATGGCGAAGACGGCTTTCAAGCAATTTGCAAGCACGACCCCGATTTGGTCATCACTGATTGGATGATGAGCCCGGTTGACGGACTAAAACTGGCCGACATGGTTCGCCGCAACCCCATGACGCCCAACCCCTATGTTCCCATTTTAATGATGACTGGCTTTAGCTCGCGCCTGCGTGTTGAGAATGCACGCGATAGCGGGATCACAGAATTCCTCGTCAAGCCCTTCAATTCCAAAGACCTTTATCGCCGCGTCGCGCAAATCATTGAAAACCCAAGACAGTTTGTCGATACTGGCAAGTTTTTTGGACCCGATCGCCGCCGCCGCAGTGACGATGACTATGAAGGCCCTCGCCGCAGAGATAGAGAACAGGAAAACAAAACAGAAAGCCCCGTAGACGAAGAAAAATTCTCAGGCATTCTTAATAAACTACGCGAAGATGCAAGAAAAATATAAGGCAAGACAATTACTGACAAGGATATTTTAAAGTACATTTTTTTAAATCATGACCGATGCAACACCACTTAACCCAAAATTCGTTACACCGCCCAACCATTTTAAAATGAAAGTTGGTAGCGGCGGGATCAGTGACGCACTTTTGAAAAAAAGTCAGCAGGCCATTGATAGCGTTAAGCTTGATTTTCTCCCTTACGCAAAAGATTTTCTCACAGAATTTTCAACCCATGCAAAAACCGCTCTAGACGCAACAAAAAACCGCACAGAATCCAAAGAGAACATCATCGGACCTGTCATGCAAATCAAGGCGAATGGCGGCATGTTTCACTATCAGCTCCTCAGCGACGTGGCTGATATCGCTCTACAATTCATCGAAGCTATAGAAGACATTAACGAAGATGCCTATGATGTACTCCAAGCCCACGAAAACACCATTCAAGCCATCATCAGCAACAAGATGCAGGGCGATGGGGGCAAAGCTGGCGATGCGCTCGTAAACGAGCTTCACAAAGCCTGCACGCGCTATTTCGAGAAATATAAAGAAGAATAAAGGCCTTTAGACTTTATTAACAAACATGTAAGATAATAGAAGAATAAGGGGATTCGAATCAAATGACATCAGTACCACCAACCATCGCCGCTGAAATGGCTCTGACCCGTCAAAATATCGCACTATCCGTGATTAAGCAGAGCGCTGAACAGGGGCAAGCTTTGGCAAAAATTATTAATGACACGGCCCGCAGCGCACCTGTTAGCGGCGCTCTCGGGACAAATATAAATACATCAGCCTAACTATTCTTGAAGATATAGCCGACAAAGCTTCGTGAAAACGGAGTTTTTTTATGCCTGCGCGCCAGCCAGATTGGCCGGACATTCCTTGCTTTGCATCGCCAGCGCGATCAGGCCGTGATGTGTATTCCACAGATGTTCCAGCGCGCCGGCCATGATCTCCATATCGGCCTGCGTATGCACTGCCGTTGCCGTCATGCGCAAACGCTCCGTGCCCTTTGGCACGGTCGGGTAATTGATTGGCTGAACATACAGATCATACTCTTCCAGCAAAATGCTCGTCACCTCGCGGCAACAATTCGGCTCCCCCACGATCAATGGTACAATATGGCTCTGGGCATCCATAAAGGGTAGGTCCGCATTACGCAGCATGTTCTTAAACATTGCCGCATTCTCCTGCAGCTGCTTGCGCTCAATTTGCGAGACTTTCAAATGCTCAACAGCCGCGTGCGCAGAAGCTAAAACGCTCGGCGGCAGGCTGGTGGTGAAAATAAACCCGGCCGCATAACAGCGGATCGCATCAATCATCGAACGGCTGCCCGTGATAAACCCGCCCATACAGCCATAACCCTTACCAAATGTGCCCTCCAGAATATCAACCCGGTCCAGCAAACCGCGCTGCTCCGCAATGCCGCCACCGCGCGGGCCATAAAGACCAACGGCGTGCACTTCATCCAGATAGGTCATGGCGTTATATTTTTCGGCCAGATCACAAATCTCTTTAATCGGCGCGATATCGCCATCCATTGAGTAAACAGATTCAAACGCGATGATCTTCGGGCGCTTGATATCAATGCTTCTAAGCTGGCTTTCCAGATACTCAATATCATTATGGCGGAAGATAAATTTCTCGCATTTCGCGCCCTTAATCCCGTGGATCATCGAGGCGTGATTCATCGAATCAGAAAATACAGCGCAGCCCGGCATTAATTTACCCAGCGTGCTCAGCGCGCCTTCATTGGCGACATAGCCGGAGGAAAACACCAGCCCGGCTTCCTTCTGGTGAAGGTCGGCAACGCTTTCTTCCAGCATTTTGTGGTAAATCGTTGTGCCGGAGATATTGCGCGTTCCGCCAGCGCCTGCGCCAACATTATCCAGCGCCTCTTTCGCGGCTTGAAGAACTTTCGGGTTTTGCCCCATGCCTAAATAATCATTGGAGCACCAAATCGTGACTTCTCTGGAAGAGCCATCCTCCGCATGATACATGGCCTTGGGAAACGCCCCCGCCTTACGCGCCAGCGTGGCAAAAGTGCGGTAACGCCCCTCTTCTCTTACGCGCTGCACGCACTCACCGAAATGTTCATTGTAATTTATAGCCATAAAAGCCTTCTGTCCTTATGTGTTTCCTACACGAGCGCAATATAAATTTATCCCTAACGATACGCTTCCAACGCTACTAAATCACGCCTTTTATCGCCTTGACCTTAATCAATCCCAATAAAATACGCCCGCATCTCCACAAAAATGCTACAGCGCGAACAGATTAGCCAGCTGTTCCGCCCGCCCCAAATCCTTATCCAGCGAGGCCATAAGTTTAGCCAGATCAGGGCTTTCATCCTCTTTCCAGCGCCACAAACCCTTCATATAAACCCCGCTAATCCCCGCCAGCCTAATCGCGTCCAGCGCGCCGCCAGCGCATTCTGGCGTATGCAGCCCCGCCGCCTCCATCATCAAACTCATCGAGCGACAAACATGCGGCAGACTAATCAGCGCATTTTTAGGGTCACATTTAAACGATTCCAGCACCGCGATCACGCCGGGACGATACTCATTCAGCGCGTCATAGCGCTCCATCAACAAATCAAACAACCGGTCGCGCGGGCTTTCCATCGGTTCCATCTCACCGAGATTCTCCAGCACCTGACGATCAATCATCCGCCCCAGCGCATCCAAAATATCCCCCTTATCCTCAAACATCCCCCGCAGCGCGGCCATGCTTATCCCTGCCTCCTGCGCAATATCCTCAAGCCGCACCCCGCGCCACCCGCGCGCCGCAGCCAATTCAAGCGTGAGCACGACAATATCTTCCTTGGATGGTTTTACATTTTTTGTTGTCACAGCCTTGGCCTCGCCCTTTCTTTCCGATACAGATATAGCAGAATTAACGTTTTTAAAACAATAACCGATAACAAAGAAAGCCCTCACACATGTCCTCACCTAAATATGGCGTTGTCGCCGTCGGAAACGCTCTTGTCGATGTTATTGCCCACACCACTGACGACTTCATCGCTGCTCAGCACGAATCAAACGGCATGGAAAAGGGCGCGATGACCCTCATCGACGAGGCGCGCGCGATGGAGCTTTACAGCAAAATGGGCCCCGGCGTGGAAACCTCCGGCGGCTCCGCAGCAAACACCATGGCCGGCTTCGCCTCCTTCGGTGGCACCGGCGGCTTCATCGGCAAGATCGCGCAAGACCAACTCGGCGAGATTTTCCAGCACGATATCCGCGCACAAGGCCTCGAATTCACAACCCAGCCCCTCGTGATCGGCGCTGCCACCGGCCGCTGCATGATTCTCATCACGCCAGATGCCCAGCGCACAATGAACACTTTTCTGGGCGCAAGCGTCGAGCTCACTGCCGAAGATGTCGACCAAGGCCTCATCGCCTCCGCGCAGGTCACATATCTGGAAGGCTACCTCTTCGACCGCGAGCAAGCCAAACAAGCCTTCATCCGCGCCGCCGAATATGCGCACGAAGCCGGACACCGCGTTGCGCTCACCTTGTCCGACCCGTTTTGCGTCGACCGTCACCGCAGCGATTTTATCAACCTCGTGCAAAACCATATCGACATCCTGTTTGCCAATGAAGACGAGATTAAATCCCTGTTCATGCAGGAAAATCTCGACGATGCGGTAAGCGCGATTGGCGAGCACGTAGAAATCGCCGCCATTACAAGCGGGCCAAACGGCGCTGTCATTATCAAAGACGGCCAAACCACCAAAATCACCGCCCAGCCCGTCGACAAAGTCGTAGACACCACCGGCGCCGGCGACCAATTCGCCGCCGGTTTCCTCTACGGCTTCACCGAAGGCAAAAGCATGGCCGAATGCGGAAAACTAGGCGCCCTAGCCGCCGCCGAAGTCATCAGCCACATAGGCCCAAGACCAGAAATAGAGCTGGCAGTATTATTGAAGGATGCGGCTTAAAGGAGTTCACGCAAAGAACGCAAAGGTAAACCGCAAAGGCCGCAAAGATGCATAATAAAAAACTTTCGCAAATTGTCATCGGATTAGCCATCAAAATCCACAAGGAACTTGGCCCCGGATTACTCGAAAGTGTTTATCACGCATGCTTTATACATGAGCTTAAAAAAACCAACATTACTCATGAAAGCGAAGTGGTTATTCCTGTCCGATATGACAGTTTAAATATTAAAACTGGCTTCAAAGCAGATTTAATTATTGACGATAAGATAATCATAGAAATTAAATCCGTCGAGAAGTTACTACCTGTCCACAAAGCACAAACACTGACATATCTAAAAATGTCTCAAAAACCCCTAGCACTCTTAATAAATTTTGGTGAAACTTACGTTAAAAATGGAATACACCGTTTCGTCAATGGCAAGGAAGGGGAATCCCTATGAATAGTAAAAACCCTTCGCGCCCTTTGCGCACCTTCCTTTGCGTGAACCTTTTTTTAGAGCCTAAACAGGTTCACGCAAAGACCGCAAAGCTTTTACGCAAAGAAACGCAAAGAAAAAAAGAAAAAAAGATTTATAAAAGCTTCATCTCTTCTAAAAATTTAATTAGCCAATTACTTAATTATATTTCAGCTCAAACTCTTTCGCGCCCTTTGCGCACCTTCCTTTGCGCCCTTTGCGTGAACCTCTTCCTTCTCACCCCTCAAGCCCACGCCGACACCCCATACGGCTTAGCCATGCACGGCGCGCCTAAATACACCGCTGCCGATACCCATTTATCCTACGTCAATCCCGATGCGCCGAAGGGCGGGGCGATTACTCATGGCGCGATTGGTACGTTTGATACGGTTAATCCCTATGCCATTAAGGGCAAGGCGGCGCAGGGGCTTAATCTGGTTTATGACCGCCTGATGGCGCGGGTTTGGGACGAGCCTTTTACGATGTATCCGCTGATTGCGCAGCGCGTGGAGGTGGCCGATGATCGCTCCGCCATTACGTTTCACATCAACCCCAAGGCACGCTTTCATGACGGATCGCCCATCACCGCCGATGATGTGCTGTTTTCGTTCGAGACTTTAAAAACCAGTGGCCGCCCGAATATGCGCCGCATTTACAAGCTGGTCAGCAACGCCGAGAAAACCGCCCCGCTCACCGTACATTTTGCGCTTGGTCCGGGCTTTGATCAGGAAACGGTGATGATTTTGGCGATGATGCCCGTTCTGTCCAAAACATATTGGGAGGGCCGCAGCTTTGACTCTACAACGCTTTCCCCGCCAATTCTAAACGGTCCGTACCGTATCGCGAAAATTGATCCCGGCCGCCGCATTACCTATGAACGCGTGGCGGATTATTGGGCCGCGGATCTCCTCCCCAACAAAGGTCTCTATAATTTCGATCGTGTGACGTACGATTATTACCGCGATGACGGCGTAGCGTTTGAGGCGTTTAAGTCCGGTGATATTGATCTGCGCCGTGAATTTGATGCGGGCAAATGGGCGAGCGCTTATGACTTCCCAGCGCTTAATGACGGCCGCGCGGTAAAGGAAAACATCAAGCATAGCCGCCCCGAAAAAGCGCGCGGCTTTATCTTCAACACCCGCCGCGCGCCCTTTGATGATATCCGCGTGCGGCGCGCTTTTGATTTTCTGTTTGATTTCGACTGGGCGAATAAGAATTTGTTCCACGGGCAATATCGCCGCATCAACAGCTATTTCCCCAACTCCGAACTTGCCGCGCCATACGAAGCAATTCAGATGGCTCCGCAAACCACCCGCCAGAAAATGCGCGACGCGGACGCTCTGCTCAAAGCCGCAGGCTGGAGCGTTGAAAACGGCAAACGCGTGAAGGACGGCGCGGCGCTCAAGTTCGAAATCCTACTTGATGCCCCCGCGCATGAAAAAATTGCGCTCCATTTTAAACGCAGCTTGGAGAAAATGGGGATCAATGTCCTCATCCGCGTGCTAGACAGCGCCGCCTATCGCGGACGGATGAATGATTACGATTTCGACATGACGCTTTATCATTGGAGCAACTCGCTCTCCCCCGGCACCGAGCAAATGCTCTACTGGACGTGCGAGGCCGCCAATGCGCCCGCCCGCTGGAATTTCCCCGGCATCTGCGACCCGGAAATCGACGCGCTCGCCGCCAGCATAGCGAGGGCCAAGACCCGCAAAGCGCTAGTGCGCCAAACCCAGCGCCTGGATGAAAAGCTTATGGCCGGAAAATACATGATCCCGCTTTACTATAGCGGCGAGGATTACGTATCATATTGGCACCCCATAAACCGCCCTAGCGCCACGCCAATCTATGGCATAGTGCTGGAAAGCTGGTGGATGGATCAGGGCAAACAATAAGACTCCTGCTCTCCCACACCGTCATTGCACGGCTCCGTCCGTGCAATCCATCTATAAATTGTGCAATGGATTACCCACATAAAGCGGGTAATGACGAAAATGTGAAGACAAAGCCATATGGGGATCAAATAACGCCGCACCATAAATCTCCATTGAGCCGCCAGCGTAGCCTTGATAGACTCGGGGCAACATGCAACCGATTCACATTTAGATCATTTAACTATTGGATAAGCGCTCATGGCTTTTTCTCGCTCACTCTTTTTAATTGGCACCGCCGCCCTGCTCACCCTTTCCGCCTGTAGCAGCCCGAATAAATCGGTTATGAAAGACAGTAATTACTGGCAGCGTGCCAGCGTTTCGCAATCTGTTTACCAGCGCGGGCCAAAGGCGCAGCAAATGTTAAACCGTGATATTTCTCGCTGCGTGACCGAACTGCGCGAGCTGGAGAGGCTGGGCGCGGTGAAAAACGCGATCCCGCCGCGCCTAAAGCGTATGAATATCGACGAAACCCAGCTCACCGATTGGGACACGCCCGAGCGCGATAAACACCTCTATGCCGAGCACAGCGATTACCACGATTTCGAAGGCTGTATGCAGGCCAAGGGATGGGAGCGCGTGATGCACGTACCCTATGACGTGGCGGAAGATTCATACCGCACCTACCGCAAGGCCCATATCGACTACGCCTATGAAAGCCGCGCCGGTGCGCGCCACGAGAAAATGAGCGCCGAAACGCCGGGCTATAGCGGTGATTTTGGGAATGTGAATGAATAAAGAGTAGTTAAATACTTTAAAATACTTAAACCTCAGGGTCGCACGATTCTATGCTTAGATGATCAACCTCTGATACAAATGCCTCTTTTTCATAGTCAGCAGGATATCGACCTGTTACATCATTGCCAATTTCAGGAAATTGAGCAGGATCAGTATTGATACTAAAATCGAGCCTGTCCTCATCAAAAACACTTGATAGAGCATTATTAGAATTAACCATGCCTATGTTATTAAACAAAAAAATGCGCGAAATTTTTGAATAAAAATCTTTAACTTCTTGACGACTCAGCATAACGCAGCTCTCCCTAAAAGGTTAAATTCAAGTATAATTGTGTAATAAAACTAGCTTACCCTCTATTTACCATCTGTCAAGGTTTTTTGTTATGTAACTCATCAAGCCCCTCAATCACCATCTCTACACTCAACCCCTCCATCAAACACGGCGCACTCCCCGCACTATATCCCTCATAATCAATCAGCTCATCAAAGCTCTCCGGCGTCGCCACATACGCAGCCATGTCACCCCAAGGCCGATAAACCCCCGGATAGCTCGGCCCAAACAGCCCCAGCGTCTTCACACCCGCCGCCGCAGCGCAATGCATCAAGCCGGAATCATTGCCAAAATAAAAGCCGCAGCGCGCAATCACTGCCGCCGCCGTTCCCGGATCACACCGCGCAATCACATCAATTCCAAATCCTTCTGGTACGCTTAAAAGCACTTCCCGCGCCGCGGCCTCCTCGCCCGGCGCGCCGAACACCGCAACCCGCGCGCCCGGTATCGGGCCAGAATCTGATCGCATCCACTCCACAACCTCAATAAAGCGCCCCGCCGGCCACGTTTTGGCGAGCCAATTCGCCGTTGGGCCAACAGCCAAAACTGGCGCGCCTTCGGAGATCAAAACCTTCGCCGCCTCTTCTTGCGCGGCGGTAAACCACAATTTTGGCGCAGGCACGTTCGCTAGCTCCATCACGGCTGCATTCTGCTCTATTTTATGTGCGCTCTTATTTATATGATTGCCAAAGACATGGCGCTGCCCAGCCAAAATCAGACGTGACACAGCAGAATTGCGCAAATCCACCACCATGTCCCAGCGCGTCCCGACAATCTGGGTCCACAACTTAGCCCAATGCTTATGGCGTTTCTGTTTTTGCAGCGGGATAATGCGCTCCAGCAACGGGTAGCCCTCAAACAAACTCATCGCCAGCGGCCCGCACGCAATCGTAACCTTGGCATCGGGGTACGTTCGCACTATATGATCAAGCAGGCCCATTGATAAAACACCGTCGCCGATACGACTAGCCGTGATAAATAAAATCTTCATAGGATTTTTTAACCATAGATCAACACAGATAGACACGGATTTTTTTGAAAATAAAAACTCTTCCCAATATAGGAATTTTATCCTATATTGGTGTTTGGACAAAAAAACAAAGAAAAAGGTTTAAAATCAATATGATATCCCCCCACCGCCCTGAAATCGTCAAACGAAAAGAAGAACAGAGGTTTATCCAGCAAAATCAATGTGCTACAGGCCATAAGGATGAATGATATTTTTCACACAAAACTGCCAGATCGCGGCCTGATCCACATCGAAGGACCAGACCGGCATGATTTCCTGCAAAGCCTTGTCACCAATGACGTACGCGCCATTTCGCCCGGCAGCGCCGTCTATGCGTGCCTCCTCACCGCGCAAGGAAAATTTTTGCATGATTTTTTCATGAGCGAGATTAACGGGGCGATTTTGCTGGAATGTGAAGGCGACCAGAGAGCGCAAGATTTGTATAAGCGCCTGAACATGTACCGCTTGCGCGCCGATGTACAAATTTCGGTGGAGGATAATGTACCCGTCTATGCTGTGTTCGGCAAGGCGCCAGCGCCGGGCTACCCCGACCCCCGTCATCCCGATATGGGCTATCGCAGTTTTGAAAAGCCTGAGGGAATAAGCGAAAAGCCATTCGAGGTTTGGGACCAGCGCCGCATCCGCCTACATATCCCCGACGGCAGCCGTGATCTCATTCCTGAAAAATCGACTATGGATGAAAGCCGTATGGATACACTGAGCGCCATCGACTACGACAAGGGCTGCTATATCGGCCAGGAACTCACCGCGCGCATGCATTATCGCGGATTGGGGAAAAAGCATCTTTATACAATAGAGGGAAACGCCCTGCCCGCGCCCGGCACGGCGATAGAGGCCGAAAGCAAAACCATCGGCGAGATGCGCTCATCTAGCGGTAATGTTGGGTTGGCGCTCTTGAAAAATAGTGAGATTGCACTAATTGAAAGGGTGGGCTATAAGGTTCTGTCTAACTTAAAGGAGCAAACCTAGAATGCATTTAGGCGCAAATGAAATAACGGTAGGGGCCGCAGGCGGCGCATTAGGCTACGCTTTTGCAGTTGTGGCAGGCGGGCCAGCAACCCTGGTATGGGGCTTTGCAGCATTGGGCATGCTTGCACTGGGATTAAATGCTGACTTCCTTGTCGAAGGCACATTTCTTGACATGGAGGGCGGGACAGCTCCCGGCTAAGCCACTGATGGATAAAGAAAAATTGCACTCGCGAAAATCAGAAATGCGATGACAAACGCGATCAACAAGATCATATCCCAGCGACTAAACAGGCGATACATGTCAAAATTGACATCACTTTTTTTTGGTTTTTTATCATTGCTCATGGCTTAAGCATGCGCTTTTACGCGCGGCGATTCAAGCGGCTTTTTGCGCACTCGATTCCGCTTGAGATTCAGACTTTCCCAGGCGAATATTCTCCTTGATCGTCGCTTGCGCTGCAGCCAAACGCGCAATCGGCACGCGATAAGGTGAGCACGAAACGTAATCCAAACCAACGCTCTCACAAAACGCGATAGATGCTGGATCTCCACCATGTTCACCGCAAATACCAAGTTTGATATCAGCGCGTACAGATCGTCCGCTTGCGCAAGCCAGCTCAACCAAACGGCCAACACCATCAATATCTATACTCACAAACGGATCGCGTTCGTAAATCCCTTTGAACACATATTCGGGCAGGAAGTTCGCAGCATCATCGCGGCTCATTCCCAATGTTGTCTGCGTCAAATCATTAGTCCCAAAGCTAAAGAAATCCGCCGAGTGCGCAATCTCATCAGCCGTCAATGCAGCGCGCGGCAGCTCGATCATCGTGCCAACCAGATACTCAAGGCTCTTGCCCTTCTCCTGGAACACAGCATCAGCCGTTTGCTCCACAACGCTACGCATCATCGCGAGTTCCTTGCGTGTTCCCACAAGCGGGATCATAATCTCCGGCACGATATCGCCGCCAGATTCCAGTGCGCCTTCAAAAATCGCACGTGCTTGCATCTCGTAGATTTCCGGATAGGTAATACCCAAACGACAACCACGATGACCAAGCATTGGGTTAGTCTCGTGAAGCTCACTCAAACGGCGCTTTACCGTATCGTGATCAATTCCGGCGACGCTCGCGAAGTGTTCAACGTCTTCTGCACTATGCGGTAAAAACTCATGTAGCGGTGGATCGAGCAAGCGCACAGTCACCGGCAAACCATCCATAATCTTAAACAGCTCGGCAAAATCACTGCGCTGCTCCGGCAAAAGTTTCGCCAGCGCTTCGCGGCGCGCTTTTTCGGTCGTCGCGAAAATCATTTCACGCACATTTTGAATGCGGTCGGCTTCGAAGAACATATGCTCTGTACGGCACAAGCCAATGCCTTCCGCGCCAAAATCAAGCGCGGTTTGCGCATCGAGCGGCGTTTCGGCGTTTGTGCGAACGGTCATCCGGCGGCGATCATCAGCCCAAGACATGATGGTTGAGAAATCCCCAGAAAGCTCTGGCTTAATCGTCGCGACTTCACCGAGCATTACTTCGCCAGTTGAGCCGTCTATCGTCAGCGTATCACCGTCTTTGAGCACATGCTCGCCAACACGGATAACGCGCTCTGCCACATCAATATGCAGCTCGCCAGCGCCAGCAACACACGGTTTCCCCATACCGCGCGCAACCACGGCGGCGTGCGATGTCATACCGCCGCGCGAGGTTAAAATTCCGGCTGCTGCGTGCATACCGGAAATATCTTCCGGACTAGTTTCCTGGCGGCAAAGAATAACGCTCTGACCAGCCGCAGATTTCTCTTCAGCCTCTTCAGAGGTAAACACAATCGTTCCGGCTGCTGCGCCTGGTGAAGCCGGCAAGCCTTTGGTGATAATATTCTTCTCTCCATCCGGATCAAGCGTGGGGTGGAGGAGCTGATCGAGACTTTGCGGATCGATGCGCAGGATCGCTTCATCTTCTGTGATCAGGCCTTCGGCGACCATATCAGCGGCGATCTTCAGCGCTGCGCCAGCGGTACGTTTCCCGCTACGCGTTTGGAGCAAATAAAGTGCCCCCTTTTGCACCGTAAATTCGATATCCTGCACATCGCGGAAATGCGTCTCCAGCTTATGACGCAGCTCATCAAGCTGGCCAAACACCTCCGGCATTGCCTCTTCCATAGAGGGTAAATCGCAGCCTTCTTTCTCACGTCCATATTTTGTGAGGGATTGCGGCGTGCGGATACCGGCGACGACATCCTCGCCCTGCGCATTAATTAGATATTCGCCGTAGAAATAATTTTCACCCGTTGAAGGATCGCGCGTGAACGCCACGCCGGTGGAGCAATCATCGCCCATATTCCCAAACACCATCGATTGCACATTCACCGCCGTGCCCCATTTTTCAGAGATCTCGTTAATCCGGCGATAGGTGATCGCGCGCGGCACCATCCAGCTATCAAACACCGCGCTGATCGCGCCCCAGAGCTGCTCCGCTGGATCATGCGGGAACGGCTTGCCTATCTCACGCTCCACGACATCCTTAAATTCCACGACAATCTCTTTCCAGCCTTCGGCGGTGATATCGGTATCTTTGGCGCAATCATTATCGCGCTTATAAGTATCAATCACATCTTCAAATTCATGATGCTCAACGCCCAGAACCACATCACCATACATCTGCACGAAACGGCGATAAGAATCCCATGCGAAACGCTCGTCTCCCGATTGCTCCGCCAAGCCCTGAACAGTCTCATCATTCAGGCCCAAATTCAAAACGGTATCCATCATGCCCGGCATAGACACCCGCGCGCCGGAGCGCACAGAAACCAAAAGCGGATTTTTCGCATCGCCGAAACGCATATCCATGGAAGCCTCAACGACTGCCAAAGCGCTCTGCACCTGCGCGCTCAAATCAGCGGGGTAATTTTTATCCTTATCGTAATAAGCCGTGCAAACCTCTGTCGTGATGGTAAAGCCCGGCGGGACAGGCAGCCAAAGGCTCGCCATCTCCGCCAAATTCGCGCCCTTTCCACCCAAAAGATCGCGAAGGCTGGCATCGCCATCAGTGTTATCTGGCCCAAAACTATATACCCATTGTGTCACGGCTTTTGCTCTCCTTTAATATAGACGCCATTTGTTAGCATATTTCTCACGAAAGTCAAAACTTTAGCGCCTTTACCATCATCATGCAAAGCTGGTCATCCAGCGGTTTAAACTCTCCCGCGGCGACCAGTTTGCGGTCATAGGACACGCCATTGCCATCGGGAATGTAGCCGTGCTGAGCATAAAGGATTTGAGCTGGACCAGAACTAGCGTTGACGGCAACGCCGATTCCCATGTGTGCGCAACCTTTTTCGCGCGCTAAATTCTCGCAATAGGTGATCAGAGCGGTGGCAATTCCCTTGCGACGCATAGCGGGAATAATACTGAGGTCCTGAATTTCGGGGATATCGAGCTTTTTAAATAGCGCATATTTAGGGCTCCAATTGAGGACACAATAACCGGCATCTTGGTCTTCATGACTGATCACAAGCGCTAAACGCTCGCCGGCTTCTACGAAATCGAAGTTTCGAGGGAAATATTCGGCATCTTTTGGCGTTCTCATACGCGCGGCGATCGCATCAAGGCGCGGGATATCATCCCTGCTCAATTCATGGATCTCAGCGCTTTGTGTTTGTGATTCTACCGCCATGCTCATAGGATACAAATTATGACGCGCTTTCACATCATTTTATTTGCTCTTTGTGTTTTGGGGCTTTCACACGCCTGGGCTGAGGACAGCCCATATAAGGGCGGGATGAGTTATACAACCGTGGGCGCAGGTCAAAATGCGCCGGCGAAAAACACAGCGCAGGGGCATCTAAAGCTGAGAACCATTGAGCACTCAGCGCTGGATAAAGAGGAAGAAGAACCGTTAGCCAGCAAGGTGTGGACGAAATATAAAGCACTGGCGGCAGGCACAGCGGAAGAAAAACCTGTAGAATCTATACCTAAAGCTGTTCCAGAGGCTGCGCCAGCAGAAGAAAAACCCGCGCCACAAGCCACCGGATTCGCGGCTATTCTCCAGAAGTATCAGCAGAACAAAGCGCAACAAAGCCAGATGAACACCATCGAAGTGCCACGGCCAAGGGCACCAAAAAAGCCACATATTGACGGGCTTAACAACTAAAGCAGCGCTTTGGCCTTCGCAAACACAGCCTCAGCGGCGTCAAAATCCTCATTCAGCACCATAACACGCCGCGCAACGAGCGCGCTGCCGTAAGCTTGCGCTGTATCACCATCCAGCACCACCGATTCAATCCCGGCCGTCGCCAAAACGGATTGCAGCCATGAAATCTCTGGCAGATTATTTGTACGGTGGAGTTCTTTCATAGGGCTTGCCGCGCGGGTTAAAACCTGATTTAAATCCCAGTATGCCTGCCAACAAAACCACATGCCAGAGTTTAGACGAGAGCGCCAACCCGCTCGCACAGCTCTCAGCGTTGCTGGAGGGTGATATGGCCGCGGTAAATGACGAGATCATAAAGCGCATGGATTCGCCCGTGGCGATGATCCCGCAGCTGGCCAGCTATTTGATCGCGGCAGGCGGCAAGCGCATTCGCCCCCTGCTGACCCTTGCGGCAACGCAGATTTATGGCGGCGCCATGACCCGCGCACATGGCCTGGCCAGCGCGGTGGAGTTCATCCACACCGCCACGCTGTTGCATGACGATGTGGTGGATGAAAGTGCGGAGCGACGCGGCCAACCGGCAGCGAATTTGGTATTTGGCAATCAGGCCAGCGTTCTGGTCGGCGATTTTCTGTTCTCCCGCGCTTTTCAGATTATGACCGATGATGGCTCACTGGACGTGCTGCGCATTCTTTCCAGCGCTTCAGCGATTATCGCGCAGGGCGAGGTAATGCAGCTGGCCAATGCCGGCAATCTGGCCACCAGCATGAAGGAGTATATTGAGATTATTACAGCCAAAACCGCAGCCCTATTTGCCGCAGCGTGCGAGGTTGGGCCGATTATTGCGGAGGCGGATGTAAGCGCAGCGCAGGCGATGGCGGAGTACGGCTTGAATATGGGGATCGCGTTCCAGATTGCCGATGATGCGCTGGATTACGATGCGGATCGCACGAAACTGGGCAAGGATATCGGCGATGATTTCCGCGAGAGCAAAATGACCGCGCCGGTGATTTTAGCGCTGGCGAAAGCGGACGAGACGGAAAAAATATTCTGGAGCCGCGTTATTCAGGAGAAGGATCAGCGCGATAGCGATTTTCAAACCGCGCAAAATATTCTGGCCAAACATAACGCCATTGAAGAGTCCCTTAGGCTAGCCGAACAATACGGCGAAAAAGCCCGCCTCGCGCTGGCCGAAGCGCCAGATCATGAATGCCGGGCGATTTTAAATGAGCTGGTCACTTATTCTATCCACAGAACGAACTAGATTATTACCTATGAGCAATTGTTGCAGCACCGATGAACATACCCACAAAGCCAAATTTGATTACATTCTTTATGGCAGCAGCGGCATTATTGCGGGTACGCTTGCGCTTTATTTTGCGGGTATAGATCTGCCATATCTGCCGGTTTTTGCCGATACTGTGATCGAGGTGCTGGGCGCAATGTGGTGGGGGATTGCGCTGGGGATTATTGTCGTGGGCTTTATGGGCGTTATTCCCAAGGAATATTTCAATGCGCTGCTGGGGCGCGGCGATACGATGGGCGGGGTTTTACGTGCAACGGCGGCGGGGCTGCTGCTGGATTTATGCAATCACGGAATCTTGCTGATCGGCGCAAAATTGTATGAGCGCGGGGCCAGCATTGCGCAGGTCATGGCCTTTCTGATCGCCAGCCCGTGGAACTCGCTTTCTCTGACCATTATCCTAGTCGCGCTGATTGGCCTGAAATGGACGCTTGTTTTTGTTGTTGGCTCTGCTGTAATTGCCATCATCACGGGGTTTGTCTACCTACAGCTCATAAAATTTGGCGTGCTGCCTGACAATCCGAACAAAGTTGATTTGCCGCAGGATTTCTCGATTATTGATGATGCAAGACAGCGTCTGAAAGACTTTAAACCCAGCACTAAGTTCTTTGTCGATGTGACCAAGAATGGCTGGGGTGATGCGAAAATGCTGCTGCGCTGGCTGCTGCTGGGCGTTATTATTGCTGCGGCAATCCGGGCCTTTGTTCCGCCGGATATCTTTGCCGACTGGTTCGGGCCGACCCTGTTCGGGCTATTCCTGACATTAGTCGCCAGCACGATTATTGAGGTCTGCTCCGAAGGCTCCGCGCCCATTGCCTCTGAACTGCTGCACCAGGCAAACGCGCCGGGCAATGGCTTTACATTCTTGATGGCCGGCGCATCAACAGATTATACCGAGATCATGATCGTGCGAGAAGCCACAAAATCATGGGCAATCGCGCTATCCCTGCCGCTGATCACTGTGCCGCAAATTGTGCTGATTGGGTATTTGATGAATATCGCAGGATAATTTAACCGCCATCACTCACACGGATATTTATCGAACAGCCCAAGCGCAACGCCCGGCGAAGCAATAAAGCCACCATGCTCATTTTTGTTGTGGAGCAGATATTCAAACACATCATCCTGCAGGTCATTCAGCGTTTTATCCTGCGGCACACAGAAATCAACGCTGGGCGCCGTGCCAAGAGCGCGAATGATCGTGTGATAATCAAGCACGCAGGCGATGTAACTCTGGCACGCAATGTGACCGCCAGAAACGCGCTCCCCGCCATCCTTATCACGACCGCAAACGCTCAGAAGATAGTCGCCCGAAAACTGGGCTGCGTTTGAAATGTGTGGATAGAGCGTGAGCAGTAACGCCGCGAGTGCCAAAAGGCCACTAGCTCGCATTGCCGCCATCTTTCAACTGAGCAAGAACAGCGAACGGATTATCTTCCGGCTTTTTCTCAGCTTCAAAGCTCATAACCTTAGGCTCGCGGCTGGCGCTCTTGTTGCGCTTGCCTTTTTTCTTATCGAATTTCTTATCGGACTTGCCTTGAGGCTTATCTGCTTTCTTGTAAGCTGGTTTTGATGCGCGCGGCTCTTTCTTCTCAAAGGCTTTGCCCTTTTTCAGGAAGAACGTCGCGAGTTCTGGCTTTTTCTGCGGCTCTTCTTTTGGCGCATCTTCAGCTTTTATCTCAGAAACTTCAGCTTTTGCGTCTTCTGCTGCAGGTTCTTTCGTCGCCTCCTCTTCCACCTTCACATCATCCGCCGGATCATGGCCCTTTTTATGGCCCATTGCGCTTAAAATGCCGTATAGATCCTCAATCCCACAACCGAGCCATTCAGCCATTTGGTGCTGCGCCTGAAACTTTCCGCCCTCGGCGCTGTCGTAAATCGCATTAATCACACGATCGAGCATATCGATGCGGATCGCCCGGCTGCCATATACAGGATAGCCAATGGATTGGTAAAAAGTTTTATCGACCGCCTCAGGCTCGACTTTCATCGACACCACGCCATCGGGCGGGATTTTCCCGGGCTCTTTCTTGTCATTATATAGCGACCAAAGCAGCGCGCGCATGCGCACAGCAGCGGGTTTGTTCAAATCTGGAATGAACACCAAGATCGGGCCGAGACGGATTTTCTTGGACCGTAAGACGCGGCGATCATCAGTATCGAGCTGCGCGATTAAATCTTCGAGCTCTTCACGCGGAATAATGCCCATCGCCTTAAACACGCGCGCGATGAGTTCTTTGACATACGGCTTAATCTCCTCGCCTTCTGGCTCATCCAGCAGCGCGATTAGCGGCTCAAGCACTTGTACAATATGACCCTTCAGCCAGTTTTCGAGGAAGGCTTTCGTTTCTGGCGGAGAGCCCTCAGGCACCTCTATCGCCGGCTGCAGCGGGCCAGCGCCCTTCACCACTTGCGCCACCGGCGCGCCGGGCACGGGGTTGTTGGGCACAGGCTGATATAAAACTTCGCCCGCATCGCTGAGTTTAAACTGTGTTGGTGGTGCGCTTAACATTTACAAATCCATCTTCAAATTTCACCTGTGTATAGCGGAAAACAGGGCATGCGCCAAGGAATTTCCGCTCCTTCACTTCATTTCCTCCCCTTTAGGGGGAGGAAATGAAGTGAAGGATTACGGTATTTGATTGATGCGACGTTCGTCACCCCTCCCCCTAGCCCCCTCCCTCAAGGAGGGAGGGTTCTCTGGCTATTTTAGGATATGAGGCACAATCGCGTTTAGGCGCAGCAGGCCTTCAACCTCCAGCTTTATGTGTGTGTCCGTTTCGGTGAGCCAGCCTTGGGCCTTAAGTTCATCCAGTTTTGCACGGTCTGTTTTATCCTCCAGCATGCACTCACCCTCACGTTCCAGCGCGGCTTTCGACACGCCCTCAGCAAGGCGTAGCCCCATCATCAAGGCCTCCATGAATCGCTCATCAGCACTCAAGGGCTCATATTCATGCGCAGCCTGGCCGTTTGCACCCGCCTTTTCCAGCCAGATCTCTGGTGCGCTATGTTCGCGCGTCGCATGCTTTTGACCATTAATCGTCAGCCGTCCATGCGCGCCCGGCCCTGCGCCGATATAATCACCATAGCGCCAATAGATCATGTTATGCGCAGATTCTTGGTTCGGCGCGACGTGGTTTGAGACTTCATAGGCCGGCAGGCCTTCAGCGCTCATGATCTCCTGCGTTAGCGTATAGAAATCTGCCGCCAAGTCATCTTTGGGAATAGCAAACTCTCCGCGCGCATGGGCCATATAAAACGGCGTGCGTCGCTCAATCGTTAGCTGGTAGAGCGACATGTGACCGTTTATATGAGGAAGCGCGCTGCGCAGCTCGGCCTCCCACTGCGCCAGAGTTTGGTCTGGGCGTGCGTAAATCAGGTCAAAGCTGTAGCGCTCAAAATTCTCTCGGGCAATGTCGATGGCTTTCAGCGCCTCAGCCGCATTATGCTCGCGCCCCAAAAACTTGAGATCATCGTCATTGAGAGACTGCACACCGAGCGACACGCGGTTTACTCCGGCAGCGCGAAACGCCACAAATTTATCCGCCTCTACCGAGGTCGGATTAGCCTCCAATGTGATCTCTATATCATTGGCAATGCGCCAGTTTTTTTGGATGCGCTCTAAAATGCTCTCGACCACACTCGGTTTCATCAGCGATGGCGTGCCGCCACCGAAAAATACAGAGCGCACAGTGCGTCCCGGCATTTGCGCTGCGTAATGATCCAGCGTCTTGATATAACCCTCTTGCCACGCCTGATCATCAACCCCCTCACGAATATGAGAATTAAAGTCACAATACGGACATTTGGCCAAACAAAAAGGCCAATGGATATAGATACCGATTTGGCCTTGAGGATGTGACAAAAACTTTAACCTGATTGAGTTGTTTAGCGGAGATTAAATTCGGCGCGGCTTAATGTCGCGGGGGCGACGCCAACATTAGTGACGCCCATCGTATTGAGCATTGATTCATAAACAAGCGGCAGAGCGAACAGCGCGCCGCCCGTGCCGATCCTGATCGCGCCATCTTTCAGTGGCGTGTTTGCCGGCGTTTCGACATGGTCTTTAATCTTCATGATCCCGAGAACGCCCAGCGTGATCCCCATCAAATATGCAACGCCCGTCAATAATCCCGGAAGCTCTTCGATCGAATGCGTGATATTGCGTGCGATGCTGCCAAAATCATTTTCTCTGGCTCCACCATAGGCAACCTGTGCCTGCGCAGGCTTAATCACCAAACCAGTGATAAGCGCACATTGGACCATCAACACTGTGTTGTTTACATGCTTAATCATGGGCTGTGTTGTAGCGTTTCAGGGGAGTTTTGTCAAACTTTTGAGCTTAAAACAGCGAAAAGCCCTTTGTATAAAATGGCTTAGCTGACTTACGCGCTAAAACACGCTTTTACCAGCTTTTCGAACGCTTTCGCGCGATGAGATATTAGATGCTTCTCCGCCGCATCCATCTCGCCGAAGGTAATATCATAGCCATCCGGCTGAAACATGGGGTCATACCCAAAACCACTCTCGCCGCGTATCGGCCAAACGAGCTGGCCATTGACCCGCCCCTCGAACACCTCTTCCCGTCCATCCGGCCAGACGATGGCAAGTGCGCAGACGAAATAAGCAGAGCGATCTGGCGCATCGCCCAGCGCCTCATGAACCTTTTCCATCGCGACGTTGAAGTCCTTACCCGGCCCGGCCCAGCGCGCGGAATAAATCCCGGGATCACCGTTTAAAGCATTAACCGCAAGACCGCTATCATCCGCCAGCGCGATCTTGCCAGAGCCTTGCGCCGCGGCGCGGGCCTTTATAAGAGCATTTTCTTGGAACGTTAAAGCATCCTCAACAGGCTCCGGCAGATCCAACGCTCCCGCACTATAAAATTGTTCAACATAGGGACCGAGCAGCGCGGAAATTTCCGTGACTTTCCCGGGATTGTGCGTGGCGATAACAAGGTCGGTGATCTTGACCATTTACGCAGCAACGTCTTTTTGAAGATTATCTAGCGTTCCACATGCCGCTTTCGCCAGCGCCAATAATTCCAAAAACTCAGCCTCGCTAAACGGCTCTTTCTCCGCTGTGCCTTGAATTTCGACAATGCCGCCTTTGCCAGTGATCACGAAATTTGCATCTGTGTCAGCATCTGAATCTTCTACGTAATCCAGATCAGTCACAGGCGTGCCCTTATAAATACCGCAAGAAATCGCCGCGACACTGTCCGTCAACGGAATGCTTTCCAGCGCGCCAATATTCACCAAATGCTGGAACGCCAGATACATAGCGACATAGCCACCCGTGATCGCCGCTGTTCTTGTGCCGCCATCGGCCTGGATCACATCACAGTCAATGCGTATTTGACGCTCGCCCATCGCCTCAAAATCAACCACGGCGCGCAAGGCCCGCCCAATCAGGCGCTGAATTTCCTGCGTCCGGCCCGATTGTTTTCCGCGCGCGGCTTCACGATCCATACGGTAATTGGTCGAGCGCGGCAGCATGCCATATTCTGCTGTCACCCAGCCTTTGCCGGTATTTTTCATCCAGCCGGGCACTTTTTCCTCCGCCGTCGCTGTGCACAATACATGCGTGTCGCCGAACTTAATCAGGCATGAGCCTTCAGCATGTTTTGAGAAATTGGGAATGATCTCCACATCTCTGATTTGATCTACCGCGCGGCCGGATGGTCTGGTCATGAATGCTCCTGTTCGTTAAATATGTGAGGCGCACTTTAGGGTACTGAGTATAATTGTCAATTTATTACATCCAGCCGACCCTTGCCTGCGTAAAAGGAATGCGCTAAATAATGGGGCACATAACCAAAAACAAACGAGTCATCATGCCTGCAGACAATACAAACGACCCAAACGAGAATAACGTTGAGAGCCTGGAAGAGCGCTCTGCCCGCATGGAGGCCGAAGCCGATGCGCTATATGATGCGCAGCAAGAATATAATGCACAACAAGATCCTCTGGCCCCAACAGAAATCCCAGAGGAGGAGGACTCAAGCGTAGAGGCGCTGCAAGACGAACTCGCAAAAGCCAAAGACCAAATGATGCGCGCCCTAGCCGAGGCTGAGAATGCGCGCAAACGCGCCCAGAAGGACCGCGAAGATGCTTCTCGCTTTGCTATTTCAGGCTTTGCGCGGGATTTATTGGATGTGGCCGATAATCTGCGCCGCGCGCTAGATTCTGTGCCGGAAGATTTACTGGCTGTTGATGACCGTATCAAGGGCGTTCTGGACGGCATTGAAGCAACCGAGCGCACCCTGCTGCGGTCTTTCGAGAAAAACAACATTCAAAAACTCGAACCCGTCGATCAGCCCTTCGACCCCAATTTCCACGAAGTCATGTTCGAAAGCCCAGTGCCGGGCAAAGTCGCCGGCACCGTGATCCAAGTCATCGAAACCGGCTACACCCTAAATGGCCGCCTGCTCCGCCCCGCCCGCGTTGGTGTGGCGAAAGATGATGGTAGCGGCGGTAGCGCTACGCCGGAAGCTGGTGGTGATTTGGATATTGAGGCTTGATTGTTGACATATGATTAAAGGCTGTCTATATTCTTCAACATGACACGGACACCTTTAATAAAAGCCGCTCTCGCATTTACATTGTGCGCTTCTGCAGGTTACGCCAGTTATGGCGCTGCAAGACTATACGACCGAACTGATAAAATTCAAGAAGCATACCCAAGCATTGACCTGAAAGACGCAAAAAAACTGGATAAAGACGGTGACAAATTATTTGGAGGACTTGGCTTATTGGTAGGTATGGTTGGCTGTGGGTTTTTCAAGAAAAGCGATAATCCAGAGCCTTAAATATTTCGATTAGGCTTCAATCTAAAATCTTATAACCACCGTACAAACAATAAGAAAAACAGAATCGTTCATCACTGAAGATTCTGTTTTCTAACCCTTGTGCCAAGGTACTTTTATGCTATATTCCTTGGCCTAATATGAACTATACGTAGAAACCTTAGGAAATTGTGATGGTGCCTAATGTTGGGCCATCGGGAAATTTGCCTTAAAAATAAGGAGTTAAAAAATGAGCAAGATTATTGGTATTGATTTAGGGACGACGAATTCGTGTGTCGCAGTAATGGATGGGCAAGAGCCGCGCGTTATTGAGAACGCAGAAGGCGCGCGCACAACGCCGTCGATGATTGCATTCGGCAAGGATGATGAGCGTTTGGTGGGCCAGCCCGCGAAACGTCAGGCCGTGACGAACCCGGAAAACACGCTGTACGGTATTAAGCGCCTGATCGGTCGTCCGTTTAAGGATAAGAACGTACAAGAAATGGCCAAGCACGCCCCGTTCAACATTGTTGAAGGTGAGAATGGCGATGCGTGGGTTGAGGTTGATGGCGAGAAATTCGCACCAGCACAAATCTCCGCCATGCTGCTACAGAAAATGAAAGAAACAGCCGAGGCATTTTTGGGCGAGAAAGTAACCAAAGCCGTGATCACGGTGCCAGCCTATTTCAACGATGCACAGCGCCAAGCAACAAAAGACGCCGGTAGAATTGCCGGGCTTGAAGTTGAGCGTATTATTAACGAACCAACGGCGGCCGCGCTGGCCTATGGTCTGGACAAGGACGCCACAGGCACAATTGCCGTTTATGACCTTGGCGGCGGTACATTTGATGTGTCTATCCTTGAAATCGGCGACGGTGTGTTTGAAGTTAAATCCACCAATGGCGACACGTTTTTGGGCGGAGAAGATTTTGATACACGCATCATCGAATTTCTGGCTGATGAGTTTAAAAAGGAACAGGGCATTGATCTGCGCGAAGATAAACTCGCGCTGCAACGTTTAAAAGAAGCGGCAGAGAAAGCGAAGATTGAGCTGTCCTCCACCACGCAAACCGAAGTGAATTTGCCGTTCGTGACGGCCGATGCCTCTGGCCCGAAACATTTGCAAATCTCGCTCACGCGCGCGAAGCTGGAAAGCCTTGTTGGTGATCTGGTCAAACGTACGATTGACCCATGCAAGGCCGCGCTGAAAGATGCTGGCCTGAAGCCATCCGACATCGATAATGTGGTGCTGGTCGGCGGAATGACTCGCATGCCGCACGTGATCAAAACTGTTGAAAATTACTTTGGCAAAGAGCCGCATAAGGGCGTAAACCCGGACGAAGTCGTTGCCGATGGCGCAGCCATTCAGGGCGGCGTTCTGCAGGGCGATGTGAAGGATGTTCTGCTGCTTGATGTAACGCCTCTGTCCCTCGGGATTGAGACTTTGGGCGGCGTGTTTACGCGCCTGATTGAGCGCAACACGACAATCCCGACCAAAAAATCGCAGATCTTCTCCACCGCCGAAGACAGCCAAAACGCCGTGACAATCCGCGTTGCGCAAGGTGAACGTGAAATGGCGGCGGATAATAAAACCCTCGGCCAGTTTGATTTGGTCGGAATCCCCCCCGCCCCGCGCGGCGTGCCGCAGGTCGAAGTCACATTCGACATTGATGCAAACGGTATTGTTCAGGTGTCTGCCAAGGATAAGGCGACAAACAAAGAGCAGCAAATTCGCATCCAAGCCTCTGGCGGCCTATCCGATGATGATATCGATCAAATGGTCAAAGACGCCGAAGCCAACGCCGATAGCGACAAGGAAAAACGTGAGCTGGTTGAGACTAAAAACCAGGCCGAAGCGCTGCTCCATGCCTCCGAAAAATCTCTTGAAGATCTGAGCGATGAGCTGCCGGAAGAAGAGCGTGACAACGTGGCGGCTGCGATTGATGAGCTTAAAACCGCGATGGAAAGCGATGACCTTGCAGAAATAAAAGAAAAGACCGAAACCCTATCACAAGCCAGCATGAAGCTAGGCGAGCTGGCCTATCGTAAGGCGCAAGAAGAAGAGGCCGGCGAATCAGATAGCGATATTCCTGATGCGGAAATGGCTGACTCTGATACCGATAGTGAACCGGAAACCGTTGATGCCGATGTCATTGATCTTGAGATCGAAGATGACGAAGACGGCAGCGACGAAAAATCTGCTTAAATCACATATTAGGCTATATGGAGCGCGATAAATATCGCGCTCCATATACTAAACGCAGAAAAAGAATAATGGCCATTAAAGACCAAAAAACGAAAAGCCTGATCTCATATTACGAGGTTCTGAATGTCAGCCCCACCGCTGATGATCAAGAAATTAAATGTGCATTCAGGTCAATGGCCAAGCGCTATCACCCAGATAACAACCCACAGAACACACGCATCGCCGAGCTGCGCTTTAAACTGATCAACGATGCCTATACGCATATTTCATCGCACGAAAAACGCGCGCGTTATAACACTATGCTGCGCAGACGCACGCTGGCGCGCAATGATAACCAGAGCGGAGCGGCGCCGCAATCCAGCTCTTGGTTTTCTAATATCACCAAAATGTTTTCCACGCCTAAAACCTCTTCGAGAAAGATTTAAACCGTGAGCGAGACTGACTATTACAAAATTCTGGACGTTGATAAAAGCGCCAGCGCGGATGAGATTAAAAAAGCCTATCGCAAGAAGGCCATGAAACATCACCCCGACCAAAATAAAGATAACCCGGAAGCCGAAGAAAAATTCAAAGCCGCAGGCCAGGCCTATGAGGTTTTGAAAGACGATCAAAAACGCGCAGCCTATGATCAATATGGCGCGGCCGCGTTTGATGGATCGATGGGCGGCGGCGGACAAGGCGGTGCGGGCGGTTTTGGCGCTGGTGCATTCTCTGACATTTTCGAAGATATGTTCGGCGATGTTATGGGCGGCAGAGGCGGCGGCGGACGCAACCCCAACGCGCCGCAGCGCGGATCAGATCTGCAATACACACTAGAGATCAACCTTGATGACGCCTATCGCGGTAAAGAGGTTAAAATCAAAATCCCGGTCAATGAAACTTGCGATGGCTGTAAGGGCTCCGGCGCAGAGGAAGGCACAAACGCCATAAAATGTCCCAGCTGTGATGGACAGGGCCGCGTGCGTCAACAGCAAGGATTCTTCACGATCGAACGTACCTGCTCGACCTGCGGCGGCGCGGGAAAAACCATCAAAAATCCCTGTAAAAAATGTCGTGGACAGGGGCGTATTCAAAAAGACAAAACGCTGAAGATTAAGGTTCCTGCGGGCGTTGACCATGGTCGCCGCATTCGCCTCTCTGGCGAAGGCGAGGCAGGCCTGCGCGGCGGGCCACATGGTGACCTTTATGCTCTGATATCGGTCAAGCCTCACAAATTATTCAAGCGCGACGGTGCAAATTTATATTGCCGCGTGCCTATCCCAATGACCAAAGCCGCGCTAGGCGGCGAAGTCGAAGTGCCAACCATCGAGGGGGCTACCAGCAATGTCAAAATCCCCGCCGGCACGCAGACTGGCCAACAGTTCCGCCTAAAAGGCAAAGGCATGAGCATGCTGCGCAGCGAAGCCAAAGGTGATTTATATATTGAAATTTTCGTCGAAACCCCGGTTAATCTAAATAAGAAACAACAGGGCGTAATGAAAAACCTCGACGACATGATCAGCGATATCAAAGAAGGCGGAAAACACTCCCCGGAATCCAGCGGCTTTTTTAACAAAGTCAAAGAATTCTGGGATGATTTGAAGGATTAATAAACCGCAGATAAACGCGGATTTATTCTATACAGAAACGTCATTCCGAGCGTATGCGAGGAATCTGACCAAGTAGAGGTCACAATGGATCTCTCGTCGCTTCGCTCTGTCGCGATGACGACAGAGGATAAATCAGCGTTCATCTGCGGTAAAAACAAAAAGGAAAAAACCATGAAAATCGGAATCGTAGGCTGCATGGGCCGAGTTGGCTCTTTGCTCACACAGGAAATTCTCTCTGGCGCGATAAAGGGCGTGGCGCTGGCGGGCGGTACGGCCCTGCCCGCAGACATCCCGGAAGACAGCCAGTTTTTCATCACCAGCGATGCGGATGAGCTGTTCAGTCGCGCCGATGCCGTGATTGATTTCACCATCCCCGAGGCCAGCCGCACGCATATCGCGCTGGCGGCCAAACACAAGAAAATCCTCGTCCTGGCCACCACCGGCTTTACGGCAGATGATGAAGCCAGCATCGCCGCCGCCGCTAAAGAAACCACAATCATTCATTCCGCCAATTTCAGCATCGCAGTCAATATGCTCGAAGCCTTGGTCGAAAAAACCGCCGCCAGCCTCGGCACAGATTTTGATATCGAAATCATCGAGGCCCATCACAAGCACAAAATCGACGCGCCATCCGGCACCGCCATCATGCTGGGCCGCGCCGCCGCCGCCGCGCGCGGGCAAAATTTTGACGACGTCTCCACATTATCCCGCGAGGGCATAACCGGCCCCCGCACAGACGGTGAAATCGGCTTTTCCACCATCCGCGGCGCAGATGTGGTGGGCGAGCACACCGTATATTTCCTCGGCGAAGGCGAACGCCTAGAGCTAAAACAACAAGCCACCAACCGCGCCCTATACGCCCGCGGCGCCCTGCGCGCTGCCCTCTGGGCAGCAAAGCAAAAGCCGGGCTTGTATTCTATGCGCGATGTTTTAGGGCTCTAGGCCAACATTAGATTCCATCGCTAGAATAAGCTTCTTCCGCGGGCTACCCCACATGTAATTATCGATGATGCCTGTGCCGCGGATCACGCGGTGGCAGGGGATGAGCAGCGAAATGGGGTTTGCACCCACGGCGCTGCCAACGGCGCGCGAGGCTTTGGCGCTGCAGACCCCCTCAGCGATATCCTTATAGGTCGCCATCTCGCCAACCGGGATTTTCAAGAGCGCTTGCCAAACCTGTATCTGGAAGTTCGTGCCGTAGAGGTCAAGCTTCAGCTTTTCGTTTGCCTCCTGCCCGCTCCAAATATCTATGATCTGCGCCGCCTCGCCGGACAGCGCCGCATCATCATGCACAAACATCGCAAGCGGCCAATGCGCTTGCATTTTCTCTATCGGAAAAGCGCGCTCCTGTTCCATCAAAAAACCGAGATAGCACACGCCTTTCTCGGTCTTGGCGACCATCACTTCACCCAGCGGCGTGGGGTGAAAGCCATAGATAATACGCAGCCCTTTGCCGCGCCCCTTCACTGCGCCGGGCGTAACACCCTCACACGCGACAAACAGATCGTGCAGCCGCCCCGTACCGGACAGTCCTGTCTCCAGCGCCGTATCGAGCGCAGAATGCCCGCCAACCAGCAACTCCCGCGCATAACGCATATTCATATATTGCACCAACCGTTTCGGGCTGATCCCCACATGATCTTTAAATAATTTCTGAAAATGCGTCGCCTCATAGCCCGCACGCGCCGCCAGCACATTCAAATCCGGCTGCTCCTGATAATGCGCGACAAGGTAATCAATGGTGCCTGCGATAATTTGCTTTTGATGAGTCATAGATTAGGTCATACCGGACAAACCCACACAAAGCCAATCCGATTTTTGGGGTTATTAATTATATGTCGAAACTTTCACATTTAAAACCGCCAGATTTGTGTATTGTCCGCCACTCTCTCGGTGACATTCCTGTAGATCGTTTAAAATTTTGCAGCAGCGCTTCCGAACTAAGCCCAACCATTTTTGCAATGTCACTTATCTTAAAATTTGCAGAAAGAAGTTGTTTCGCACGCTCAACACGCACTTTCTTTCTATATTGAACAATAGATATTCCAGCATGTTTTGCAAAAAATTTACTAAAACTATCAGATGACGTATAACCTAGATTGCGCCTTATATCTGAAACGGTTTCATTTGTTCTTCTTAAATAACGCTTAATGCGAGACAGTTTGTGATCTGCACGATATTGAGAAAATGAGCATCCGACATCATCTTTAAAGTATTGTAACAACTTGGAATAAGGAACACAAAGATCGTCTGCTATCTCTTTTGCAGACAAATCGAATTTACGCAGCATTTCCTTGGTCTGAATAACAAGCTGCCGCTGCCGCGTTTCTTGCGTGGCCTGCTGTTCGTTAAAATCGGATAGCCTTACAGCTTTTCCAAACTCACTTGGCATGACGTATACAATACTCTAGCTTTATATTCATACATCCTTTTTAATATTAATGACGAAGCATGTCAAAATTAATGAATAAACCCCAAATTCAAGACTTCTTCACCCGCCTACGCGCTGCCAATCCGCAGCCGGAGACAGAGCTGAACTGGACGAACCCGTACACGCTGCTGGTTGCCGTGGCGCTGTCGGCGCAAGCGACGGATGTAGGGGTGAATAAGGCGACGACCGCGTTGTTCGAGATTGTCCAAGCGCCACAGGAGATGTTGGATTTGGGGCTTGAGGGTTTGCGGGCGCATATAAAAACCATCGGGCTTTACAACACCAAGGCCAAAAACGTGATCGCGGCGGCGGAGATTTTGGTGAATGAGTTTGGCGGTGAAGTGCCAAACACGCGCGCGGCGCTGATGCGCTTGCCCGGCGTGGGGCGCAAGACGGCCAATGTTGTGCTCAACACGGCATTTGGCGAGCTGACGATGGCGGTGGATACGCATATCTTCCGTGTGTCAAACCGCACAGGTCTGGCACTCGGCAAAAATGTTGAACAGGTAGAAGCGGCGCTGATGAACCGCGTGCCGGAGGACTTCCTGCGCGACGCACATCACTGGCTAATCCTGCATGGGCGTTATGTGTGCAAGGCCCGCACGCCGGATTGCGCGGCCTGTATTGTGTCTGATTTATGTGGGTTTAAGGATAAAACGGCCTAAAGCGCCTTATAGACAGATTTCAAATCAACCATACGCAAGCCAGTTTTGTGACGGGCGATATTTTTCATACACGCTGCGACGCTTTCCTGGTCTTCGCGGCCATCGCGCATCCGCAGCTCGTAATGCGCAGGCCTTGCGCTTTCGACCTCGCCAGATGACGTTTTGAAGAACACATCAAGCACACATTGATCAGAACGATATTGCCAAATCACTGTCGGCAGATCTTTGCGGATCAGGCCCGGGGCTTTGAGGGCCTCGACAATATCACGTCCCTTCAGGCGCAGCACAGCATTCGGATTATAAGAGATTTCGCGTAAAATATCAGCCTGCAGCGCGTTATGAATTTTACCAGATTCCGCTGCGATATTGGCTGCCGCCGCTTGCGCACGACCAGTTTCATCAGTTTTTAGAAGCTCTTTCGCGCCAAAGACACTAAGCCCTACAAACAGGGCGATCAGGACACTCAAGCTATTATTACGCAGCATTTTATTCTCTTTTTCTTCTATCTCACATAAAATTAACCCAAGCCATTATGTATAATTTATAGCTTGGGTTAATATGTATACTTTATTTATGGATGAAGGTCCAATTAAATCTAATTAAGAGGTCGCCTTATTGGAGAATAGCCCTCCGTCAGTGTTGGCTGGTGCGACATCAACCTTGGCTGGTGTCTGGTCAACCTTAGCAGCAGGCTTGCTCATCGGCTTAGCCACTTGCACTGGCTTAGCGACAGAAACTGGTGTCAAACGACCATCAATCACCGCGCCAGATTCAACTTCAAGCTCTTTATAAGCAATTGACCCCGTCACGATACCGCCAGCACGGATCGTCAAACGACCATTCACTGTGATGTCGCCTTCGAAACGACCAGCAACAGTGGCTTCATCGATTTCAACAGTGCCGTAAAATGTTCCGCTTTCTGAGATATCCAGAACGCTGGCGCCCTTAAGGGCAGCTTCAACAGTTCCTTCAACCAACAAATAGTCACAAGAATCGATCTCACCAGACATTGTGATACCGCGACCAATGGTCAGCATACGCTCGCCTGTTTGTGCGGTTTCATGTGTTACCGGCGCGGTTGGTGCCGCATATGTAGATGCGTAAGGTGCTGCCTGCTGTGCAACTGGCGCTTGACCTGGACGCTGGTAAGAGCTTGTCACTTTTTCAAACGTGCCTGTTTGCGCCTGCTCATTTGTATTTGTATCTGCTGGCGTGCCTTGCGTAAATTGGTTCATTGTTGGTGTGTCCTCTTGTGTGTTTTCTGTGTTTGATGGTTTATGGTCAGCAGTTTTACGCAGATCAGATGTTTGCTCATCTGTTGTATTGTCCTCAGTGCTCAGGTCAGTTGAATCGGTGGTTTTTTCACTTGTCGTTTCAGTGGCCTTTTCGCTCGCTGGAACGGCCTGCTCTTCAGTCTCTTTTTGTGCCTCTTTGGGCTTATGTTCTGGTGTCACGCGGTGAAACATGGTGTCTATCCCCTTCTTGTGAAACGCCCACTGACAACGCAATACAGCGCAATAAGAAAACGTCTCGTTTTGAATTTAAATATATCTGAATTGATACGGACGGTATCATGACCACCCCCCTCTCGCAAGTGCAGAGTCACCATTTTTTTAAAGAAAAATGATAGTGAATTGTTTTTGTTTTTAAAAATGCGGTTACACACAGGCGGCGTATCGAAAGTGGTTTTGTGTGCTTTATATTCAATGAAAATGATCATAAATTTTCTGCGCGACCGCGCGTGAGATTCCCTCAACCTTCTCCATATCCTCCACCCCCGCCTGCGCAATGGCTTTGGCGGAGCCAAAATGATGCAGCAGCGCTTTTTTGCGTTTTGGGCCGATCCCGGCGATTTCATCGAGCGGCGAACTGGTGATTTGTTTTGTACGCCGCGCGCGGTGCGTACCGATAGCAAAGCGGTGCGCTTCATCACGCAGACGTTGCAGGTAATACAGCACAGGGTCGCTGACCGGACGCTGAAACGGCGCCCTTCCATTCATAAAAAACGTCTCGCGCCCTGCATCACGATCCTCGCCCTTCGCAATCGCAACTAGCGTGAGCGTATCCAAAATACCGTACTCCTCCAGCACCTCTGTCACAGCGCTCAGCTGCCCCTTACCACCATCAATCAGTACAATGTCTGGCCAGTCTTCTCCGCCGATATGCGCATCGCCCTCTAGCGCCTTCTTAAAGCGCCGCCCCAAAACCTCGCGCATCATGCCGTAATCATCGGCGGCCTCGGCGCGCTTGATATTGAGTTTGCGGTAGGCATTTTTCATGAGCCCTTCCGGCCCCGCCACGATCATCCCGCCCACCATATTCGTGCCGGAAATGTGGGAATTATCATAGACCTCAATACGCCGCGGCGGCTCGTCCAGACCAAACAAATCAGCGACACCTTGCAGAAGAACCGCCTCGCTCGCCCGCTCCGTCATATCACGCGCCAGCGCGCCCTGCGCATTCTTCAGCACAAATTCAACCAAGCGCTTACGCTTGCCGCGCGATGGCGTTGTGATGTTCACCTTATACTTCATTTTATCCAAGAACGCCTCTTCGAGCAGTGCGCGCTCCTCCGGCACATGCGAGCTCACAACCTCCTGCGGCACCGGCTTATTCTCATAGAACTGCGCAATAAAGGCGGAAAGAATAGCCTCTGGCGCGTCCTCCTGATCATGGCGCGGGAAATAGGCGCGGTTGCCGTAATTCCGACCTGCGCGGAAGAAAAATACTTGCACGCAACTGCGCCCGCCCTTTTGCACCAGCGCGATCACATCGGCATTACCGAGCCCCTCGATATTAATATCCTGCCGCGCCTGAATGGAAGTCAGCGCGCGGATACGGTCGCGAAAATGCGCCGCGCGCTCGTAATCTTGATCATCGCTCGCCTTTTGCATCGCCTTTGACATACGCGTTTGAACGGCCTTGCTTTTACCCTCCAGGTAATCCTGAGCCTCTGCCACCTGCGCAGCATATTCGCCCTGCGTCACCTTCCCCACGCACGGCGCGGTGCAGCGCTTGATGTGATATTGCAAGCACGGACGGCTGCGATTGGCGAAAACATTGTCGCTGCAATTACGGAGCAAGAACACACGCTGCAGGATCGCAATCGTCCGGTTCACATCGCCCGCCCCGGCGAACGGCCCAAAATACTGCCCCTTCGGCTTTTTCGCACCGCGATGCTTGGTGACCAGCGGAAAGTCGTGATTGCCCGTAATCAAAATATAAGGAAAAGATTTATCATCGCGCAGCAAGATATTATAGCGGGGCTTAAGCTTTTTGATCAGATTAGACTCGAGCAAAAGCGCTTCCGCCTACGTATGCGTCTCCACAAACTCCATTGCATGTGTCAGCGCCACCATGCGCTGCAACCGGATCGTCAGGCGGTTTGGATTGGTATAGGAGTTCACACGTTTTTTAAGCGCCTTTGCCTTACCCACATATAAAACATCGCCCCGCTCAGACAGCATTCGATACACGCCAGGGGTGTTCTTCAACCTTTTTACATAGGTTGCAATTGTATGACAGCCTTTTTTTAAAGACGTTTGCTGCACCTGCTCAATCATTACAAAAACCTAAGGCTACCCTTCACTTCTAGCAAGTTTATCAACCAATTAAAGCGTGTTTTCACGCAAATCCTATACTTTAGATATTCATAATGTACTTGACAATATTTTCAAAATGCAACTACTACTTGCACATAACCAAACAGATTAAACCGGGAAAATTAATCTGACTAAAAATGACTAGAGTAAACTAAGTGTGGGAGCTAATCGATGAATAACATCAAAATACACTCGTATAAAGACTATAGCCTACTGTATGAAGGCACCTTTGAAAACACCAATGACTGCATAGAAAATGCTGTACAAAACAACGTAAGCTTGGCCTATGCCGATCTACAATACTCCAATCTCAGCAACATCAATCTCGACAACGCCATCATGCCGTATGCCGATTTTACCGGCAGCAATTTGAGCGGTGCCAATTTATCAGAAAGCATGCTCAATGGCGCACTATTCAAGGATGCGGTGCTCTATAATACGTGCTTTGCATACTCGGAAATTCAAGCCTGTGACTTTAAGGGAGCATCATTTGGCGCGACAGATATCACCGGGGCGAACATCTCCTTCTCGGAGTTTTCAACGCTCTCGTGCTTCAGTCTTGATTTCAGCCATGTGCGCGCTATGAAGCAATGCCTGTTCCTTAACGCGCACGGTCAGGAAACACGTATGTCACGCCCCCCTGTAGTGGTTAAGGGCATCAGTAAAAAGCCGATTATTATGATGAAAGATCGCACTTTTCACGGCCATATGCCCTATGATTATGGACGGCTCATGTCTCACCTCAATCGCTTTTTAACGGCCGGAGACAATAAGCGCCTAAAAAACAACCCACACAAACTGTCCGGGTAATTTTACACGCCTCATAACGCAGAGGATTGCATAAGGGTTTTTTCTATGCTTATCTTCAGCGGTGTTAACGCGCTACACATAAGCGCGTTGGTCAAAGAGATTTGTCGCTTGGCTAAACGCGATGAACGCCGCGTAAGTTTAACTACGCAAGCGAAGAGCAACGACGCCAAGCAACAAGGATCGATGACCAAGGGCCTGTGGCGGAATGGTAGACGCTGCGGACTTAAAATCCGTTGTCCTTACGGACGTGCGAGTTCAAGTCTCGCCAGGCCCACCATTTAAACAAGAAGCAAAACTATGAGCGCAAAATCAAAATTTACTGCCGAGGGCATAGAACTTCACCCGCCAGAGAGCTTCAAGGGCATGCGCAAGGCTGGGCGCCTCGCGGCGGAAACACTGGATATGATCACACCGCACGTTGTGCCGGGCGTAACGACCGAAGCGCTGGATAAGCTCTGCTTTGATTTCATCACAAAAAATGGCGCTATTCCGGCCCCACTCAATTACGGCGAAGCGCCGGGGCGGCCCGGATTCCCAAAATCCATCTGCACCTCGATCAATCACGTGGTCTGTCACGGCATTCCAGAAGACCGCAAGCTGCGCGAGGGCGATATCCTCAATATCGATGTGACCGTTATCCTTGATGGCTGGCACGGTGATACATCGCGCATGTATATGGTGGGCGATAAAATTTCCGTGAAGGCCAAGCGCCTCGTCGACATTACCTATGATTGTCTGATGGCCGGGATAGACGTCGTCAAACCCGGCGCGACGCTCGGCGATGTTGGCTATGCGATCCAGAGTCTGGCCGAGAGCCATCGCTACGGCGTGGTCACAGATTTCTGCGGGCACGGCTTGGGCCGCGTATTCCACGCCCCGCCCTCTGTCATGCATGTCGGCAATCCCGGCGAAGGCACGGTACTTGAGGCCGGTATGTTCTTCACGATCGAGCCAATGATTAATACAGGAAAAGCCAGCACAAAAGTACTGGCAGATGGCTGGACAGCCGTCACGCGTGATCGCGGCCTCTCTGCACAATTTGAGCATACGCTAGCCGTGACCGATGATGGGTTTGAAATTTTCACGCACTCGCCAAAGGGTTATACGAAGCCGCCATATGCGTAACCGTTACTTTTATTGACATAAACTTAAGTTTTCTGTAAGCATATCTCTCATTCAAGCAAGTGAGAGATAAGATGAAACCGCTACCAGATAGAACAATAGAAAATATAACAGCCACTTTTGTTGGCTTAGAAAAAACAGAGCATCCAATAATTTCTTTTGTACATGCCCGCTTTTCTACAAAAAGTGGAGAGCGCCTACAGGTAGGGTTTTGCTCCGGAAACGAGCCCGATTTAAAAAAAGGAAAGCGCTATACCTTAAGAAAAGTTACATTTTATAGAGCTAATGCCACAACATATACACTGGCCACTCCTGCATAAAAGCGATCTAACACTCCTCATCAAAGCCAATATCCTGAAGCGCCACGTCCAAACGCAGCTTTTCAAGCGCGCCTTGCGATTCATCTCCCACGAGAATATCAACCCCGACTTGCACTTCTCCCTCGAGAGCCTGCTGCACCCTATTCCTAACACCCATCTGAAAACCCTTCTACACTTAACCCTATATTTTCTATAATATCAAATATATATAAAAAAAGGATTTAAATTAGATAAAATTTTATGATTGTTTTAGGGGCTGTCGTAGATAAGTAAAATTATTTAGGATAGTTTATGGGTTTAAAGCGTTGCAGATTAAGGGATAGAGTTCAGCGGAAGTTGCTGGAGTTTTTCGTGGCCGAAGTCACGGCACGCACAGCGGCTGATTTGATGG
>JAJRYK010000048.1 GCA_024275825.1 Alphaproteobacteria bacterium | reverse complement strand
CCATCAAATCAGCCGCTGTGCGTGCCGTGACTTCGGCCACGAAAAACTCCAGCAACTTCCGCTGAACTCTATCCCTTAATCTGCAACGCTTTAAACCCATAAACTATCCTAAATAATTTTACTTATCTACGACAGCCCCTTCTTCTCTTTCCCCGCACGATATTTCGCCGCCCAACCTTTATGGATTTTTACAGGCTCACGCGCAACGGCCAGCGCATCGGCAGGCACATCTTTGCTCAGCGTTGAGCCGGCGGCTAAGAATGCACTTTCGCCCACTGTAATAGGCGCAACCAAATTTACATTTGATCCCACCATCGCGCCCGCGCCGATTATCGTTTTGTGCTTATCGTAACCATCATAATTCACCGTAATCGCGCCGGCGGAGAAATTAACATTCTCACCCATCTCACAATCGCCAACATAAGCGAGATGGTTAATCTTACTGCCCTTGCCAATCGTTGATTTTTTGACCTCGACGAAGTTACCGACCTTCACATCCTCACCAATATCCGCACCAGGGCGCAGGCGAGCGAAGGGGCCGATAATAGCCCCTGATTTTATATATGCGCCCTCGATATGGGAGAACGCTTTGATGTGCACGCCCGCCTCGACACTGACATCGGAGCCGAAAAAGACATTGGGCTCAATCATCACGCCCGGGGCAATTTTAGTATCAAAATTGAAATAAACCGTCGCCGGATCAACCATCTGCACCCCGTCCAGCAATGCCTCATGGCGCAAACGATTTTGTAACACAGACTCAAGCACGGCCAAATCAGCCTTGGTGTTACAGCCCATCACTTCAGATGGATCAAGGGTTGCGATCGCGCTACAAATTTTCCCATCACACGCGGCAATTTTTGGCAAGTCCGTAAGATAATATTCACCTTGCGCATTGCTCGGCTCGATCTTGCCCAGCCAATCAGCGAGATATTTACCATCCACGCAAAACACGCCCGTATTGATAATTTGAATTTGGCGCTCTTCATCGCTCGCATCTTTTTCTTCGACAATTTTTTGTACAATGCCCTGTTCATCAAGCACGAGGCGACCATAGCCGGTGGGATCATTCATAACAGTGCCCAGAACGCTAAACCCCGCATCACCGCGACTGTCGATCAGATCACTAAAGGTTTGCAGCGAGACCAGCGGACAATCCCCCAGCGCAATCAGCACGTCACCATCAAATCCGTCAAGCACAGAAAGCGCAGCCTTTACAGCGCCGCCCGTACCATTGGCCTCCTGCTGAATCGCAATCGTATGGGGCGCACACGCCGCCTGCACCTCTTCCATATCCGGCGCAGTGACCACAATGATCTTTTCTGGCGAGAGCTGCGCAAGCGTCCCCAGCAACCACTTGATCATCGGCTTGCCGGCCAGCATGTGCAGAACCTTATCCGTGTCCGACTTCATCCGACTGCCCTTACCGGCAGCAAGAACAACACAGGCGAGAGGTTTTTTGCTCATTCTAATATACTCATTCATTAATTTCTGACGCCCTCATTGTCGTCAAACGACAGCGCAAAACAAGTGATTTATTGTTTCACAGTGTTACGTCATAAATGCTAAAAAATACATTATTGACATAAGCTTTAGGTTATGTTAAAAGCAATGATCTTTTCAAAAATACGGTGAATAATAAAATGAAACATTCTCAACCTTCAGACACGCAAAAAGCCCATCGCAGAGCAAGCATTGATATTGACGTCAGGATGCTTTTGGCTGCTACTGGTGCTTTTTGTGGAGATGGGTTTGAGGGCCTAGTCTACACTTTATTCAGGCAGGGTGGCACTCTGACCTGGATATGTGAAGAAGGGTTGGCCAACGAAACCTTTGCCTATATCAAAGATAAATGCACAAAAGAACAACAATTGGAAATATTTAAAACGCCCATGGCGCTTACTACCCTCTCATATCATTACGAAGGTGACCAGACATCCATTTTTAAAATTCTTGAACAATTTAATGAAGAAGAACTAGAAAAAATCCTGCAAAATCAAGGTTTTAAGATTTTTTACACGCAGCCAGCGCAAAGACTTTCTCTCACGCAACTATAGTAATTCCAATTAATAATTGCGCATGCTATGCTGCATGATGACTTATTCAATAGACCTTCGTAAAAGAGTTGTTTCCTTTGTAGAATTTGGTGGTAGTAAAGTGGAAGCTTCGCATCGCTTTAGTGT
>JAJRYK010000047.1 GCA_024275825.1 Alphaproteobacteria bacterium | reverse complement strand
GGCGCAAAACAAAAGAAAAAACACTCAATTTAAGAAAGAGGTTGTACTTCGCAGCGAAGGCAGCTTAAATCAAACTAAGGAGCCAAAACACCACCTAACGTCTGAAGCAACTTTGTCCAATATACTCTGACGACGTACAATGCAAGGCCTATTTATCATCGCGTTTTGATGTTTTTCTCAAGATTTCACGAACATGAGCATGCCAAATATTTGTATGACGAAAATAGTATCTTTGATCAAATGAGAATTAGCACAAAAGAAACTGATGCATTGGGCCTTTTGGCGAGTGCGGTCAAAAAAGCTTGGATTGAAAAATACCCTGAGGATATAGAGTCTTTGACTTCTGATCATAAAAATTGAGAAATTAAGAAAAACGATTTTATGCCCTTCCCAAAATTTATAAAATATCTATACTGGGCTTAGTATAAGGAGCCGTGTCGCAGATACAGCAGGTTTTGGCTTCAAAATCCGGTTCCCTTACGGGAGTGAGAGTTCGAGTCTCTCCGGAGGCACCACCCTTCGCCCTTACGGGCTTCGGGTGGCTTACGCCATTTTTCTTGGGAAGACGATATGCGCTCCAACACCCTGTCTCACAGCCTCAAGAGCTTTTCCCAAAGCCTTAGCCGGGATCACATCACAGTAGGAGATATCGCGCATCATTTCCAGGATCGCTCCATCGCGTTTTTTCTTTTCCTCTTTGCCCTGCCTGCGGCTATTCCGCTGCCCGGTTTGGGGATTAATCTGATCATCGCTGCGCCGCTGCTACTGTTTACAGTGCAGCAAATGACGCTCAAACAACATATCTGGCTGCCGCGCTGGATGATGGATAAACGCATCACAACCGCGCGCGTGCGCAGCCTTACCACCACCGCGATGCCCTGGATCATGCGCGCCGAACACATATCAAAACCACGCCTGCACATTCTAACCGGCGCAGGGGCCGGTCCCGTCATCGGTCTGCTCGGATTCATCATGGCGCTGTGTGTCACCATTCCGCTGCCCCTGACGAATACGGTGCCAAGCATGGGCATCGCGATTATGGCGCTGGGCGTTATCATGAAAGACGGGCTGGCCGTTTTGGGCGGCGCAGTTTTAGGCACGCTCTGGATTATTTTGGTGGTTGGGACATTTGTATTTTTAGGGATTGAGGGGCTTGATTTGATTAAAGAAACAATCAAATCAATTGTATAAAATCGTATATACATATATTTTAAATATGAACCGCAAAGTAAAACAAAGTTAGACAAAGTTTTTTATAAGCGTTAGAAACACTTTGCTTTGTCTAACTTTTCGGTTAAAACCTTTCAAAATCTGGAGTTGTTTACGCATGGCCCATTTTATAAAAAAATATCTCGCCTGCCCTTTTACCGTATTGATGGGCATCGCAGGCATCTCCGCGTTCTCTCTTGCCGCTGCGCTCACCGCCGAGATTATGTTTGGGCTGGAACCCTGCATTTTGTGCATTTACCAGCGCATCCCGTTCGTGGTTGCGCTCTTGCTGTCCCTGCTCGGCCTGATCATGCTCAAGATCAACAAGGATAGCGGTAAAACCATCGCGCCATGGATTATCGCCATAAACGCCATCGCGTTCCTGATCAACAGCATTATTGCGCTCTATCATTCTGGTGTGGAGCTAAAATGGTGGCGCTCCGCCGTGGAGGGGTGCGCCGTGCCCAGCTTTGGGGATAAACCGCAAAGCCTGCTCGAAAATATCCTCAGCGCGCCGACAAGCCGCTGTGATGAAATCCCATGGGCGGACCCCATCTTGAACCTGTCGATGGCCAATTATAATGTCGCATGGTGTTTCGGGTTATTTGCCCTGTGTGCGCTCAGCTTTATCCTGCTTAAGCAACGCCCATCGCATTCATAAGCGCTAACGCGCCAAGCACCAAAGCTGAATGGAAAACAAAGAATCCGACAGACTGTCTCAGGGTGCGTTTTTTGGCAAAATCAAATAAATCATCAAACATAAATCATACTCATAAATAAAAAGGTTTAGGTGAATACGAGTATGTAAGACATAGAACATGCTAAAGTCAAGGGTTTCTGCGGACTTCAGAGGCTACCCGGCCATTTTATCGCGCAAATATGCGCTCCAGTAGATATATTTCTTGCCAATCTGTTCGGTAATTTTATGCCAGCCCCTAAAAAGCGGGAAGAGCTTACGAGACAAGCCATCAATCTCCAAGCTCTTATCCATGCGCTCATCTCCGATGGTGGAGACATTATCCGGCTCTGGATAAAGCGGCGCGGGGTGCACCACCAGCGTCTCCAGCCCCGTATTCCACATCCGGCCCTGCAGCGCATCGATCGGCATCCAGGTACGCTGCATATAGCCAATCATCGCGCGCGCAGCCTCTCTTGAGAGCACATACCCATGCGCGCCGCCCGGCGTGGTGGGAAGGCGCGCCAGAGCATACCGGCCAACCAGCGGCTTAATAATCCGGCAGCCACGCTTGTAAATCTTCTCACTGCCCAGAAACCGGATCACATCCCAGCGCGTTTTCGTATTCATTAACGCACGCAGCACATCCTCAAAATCATCCTCAAAAATAACGTCATCCTCCAGGATCACAGCATGCGGGATGCTCTTTTCCATCATGTGCTGATAAATTTTGTAATGCGAAAATGTACAGCCCAGCTCCCCCAGCTTTAAATCACGCCCGAAATAGCGCAGCCGCTTCGTCCGGTCATACAAACGTTCATACGCTTCGGGCATCGCCTTTCCATCAATCGCCTCAACAAAATGATAGGGCAAGCCCAGCCGGTCAAGGCGCGCGGTCATTTCTGCACGGCGCTGTGTGTCTCTTGGTAAATTAATTACAAAAATTGGGGGCAACTCTTTGTCCATGACTTTTCATCTACCCGGTAATTGTGTTCTATGCAAGAGAGGGAAGATTATTGAACACATATCTAAAATCATACGCACCACTTTTCTTCATTGGCACACTCGCGCTCATGCCCATTATCGGCGTGCTGTTTCCGCGCTTTTACGCGGTTGGGCCAGGCCTAATTGGTGTAGTGTCGCTTAGCCTATTGTGGTTAAAGCAATCAGATAAAAAACCTGTGCTTAACTGTAACATTATCCTGTTCCCCGCTACTCTATGGTTGCTCAGCGCCATCAGCATTGGCTGGTCTATTGACCCTGATGTATCTTTTGAACGCACACAAAAACTGCTCATCGTCTTCATCCCCGGCATTGCGCTGCTCACCTATATCCAAACCATAAATATCAAACACATAAAGCGATACTTACCGCTCTTAGCCCTGGGGCTAGCGTTAGGCGCGCTTTTCACGAGCCTCGAATTATTGTCCGACAGCCCACTCTATAAAATCACACGAAGCCTTACCGAAGTAGAGCATTTTCGCAAAGCCGCATATAACCGCGGCAGCATTGCGATCACGCTCTGCCTCATTCCTGTGTTCTTCATGCTGAAAAATACAATTCATAGAAAGCGTGTGCTCATCGCTTTAACTGTAACAATGCTATCTATGCTGTACGTTATTGAAAGCCAGTCTGCTCAACTCGCTATTATTATCGGTCTTTTGGCTTATTGGGTATTCCCCTATCAACACAAATACGCATGGTACGGACTTATCGCCGTGATTAGCCTTCTGTTTTTAACTGCGCCGTTTTCAACAATCTTTCTATACGACCACTTTTCCTCCACCCTCGATAATTTACCATTCTTTGGAAATGGAGATGGCTATGCTGGCGGACGGATTGAAATTTGGCACTTTGTCAGCACACGCGCACTCCAAAGCCCCCTCATCGGCCATGGCATAGAGGCAACAAAAGTCATAAAAGACTTTGAAACAGAAAAACTTTACCACGAAGCCACGCACGTCCTACATCCTCATAATGTCGCTGTACAGCTGTGGATCGAATTCGGCATCCTGGGCGCAGCAATCATCAGTGGTCTAACCGGCTACCTCCTGTTGCTCATCAAAAAATTAAATTTAGAGCAGCAACGCATCGCTCTTCCAACCTTTATCGCCTGCCTCTCCGTTGCAGCAACAGGATACGGTTTCTGGCAAAGCTGGTGGCTAGGACTACTCTTTATGGTCGCAGGGTTATGCATCCTCGCAATTAAGCTCGTAGACGAGAAAAACGGCGCACACTCGAAACCCGCATAGCAAAAAGCCGAGCTATCGCTAGCCCGGCTTTTCCCAAAAGTATCCCCATTAAAGGGCTTCCCAAATTTTAAATATTTTACTTACCAAGTGTCGTCAGATAACCGACAACAACCATACCCAGCATCACATTCACCGTGTAGGCAAGGTATATACCGACAAGTGCAATGATTACTGACATGAGGTCGTTGGTCAGCTTCTTCCCTGATAGAACCATTGAAGACAGGATCAATACCCATCCTGTGCCAATTAGCGTATTCAATGAACCGCCATCAAAGAACCCTGTGATAACACCATCAACTACGCCCAGCGTAATCAGGTAATGTCCAAGGAAGGTAGAAAGGCCTACGAGCAGAACCGTGTGGAAAAGAAAGAACCCTAACGCTCCGGTAATAGACCGCGTATGTGCAAGATTTGTGATATGATTAAACATAATATCCTCCTTTAGTTGCACGTTGTTTGCCCGTAACACAGACCTCCACCATAGAAGTCCCTGGGCTTTCTTAGCGATGCATCTGGAGAAAATTTCTAAACCGTTCTCCGTCGACATTGCTAAAACTGATAAATTTTGCTGTCCTCCAACGCTTTTATTTAAGCGTCAACTAATTCTGTATCCCAGTATAAAAAGTCATCCCAACTTTTATGCAGAAAGTTTGGCGGGAATTTCCTCCCATGCTCCTGCAACTGGTGTATCCCTGGAGCTCTTGGCTCTCTGGCCGGATACATACTCGCCTCGTGGGGCATTTTGTGCCCCTTCTTCGTATTGCACGGTCGACACGCCGCGACAATATTCTCCCAATTCGTTCGTCCGCCGCGTGATCTGGGGATCACATGATCAAAAGTCAGTTCGTGCGTTTTATAATCTTTGGTACAATATTGGCACGCCCACTGATCCCGCAAGAACACATTAAATCTCGTAAAGGCCGGGCGGCGCGCTATGGGTACATATTCTTTCAGCGCCAATACACTCGGCAGTTTAATCTCAAAACTCGGAGAGCGCACCGTACGATCATATTCTGATATAACACTTACACTATCTCGAAAAATGGCCTTCACAGCTTCCTGCCAAGGCCATACAGAGAGCGGAAAGTAACTCAAGGGCCTATAATCGGCATTCAATATCAAGGCTGGGCATCTCTCCAGCGGTGCAAGTGTGCTCATCGTGCGCACGCTCCTTTCATATATCCGTCATTGCAACGGCATTGGAGGCCTTTATAAGAAGAGCATCAAAAGCAGGAATGTTAAGAAGACCTCGCCGAATCCCTACAATCCCAGTATACCACAAATACCCCCGAACTCTAAGCTGAGCGCGGGTTTTCTATGCTGCGCAGGCGAACAGCTTCGCGCTGCAATAATTGTAAAAAAGCTAATTTATTCATGTTATTAGGGGGTTTAGCTCTATAAACACCGCAACAAAAAAACTTACGGAAATATTGTGCTGCAGCGCACAATTTGATCGGGTTTTTTGTCTCTTTTACACTGATAAAACAAAGCACGCGATTACCCAAAAAGCGTTTTCAAAAATGCGCCACCACTATCCAGCCCGGCTTGATCTATACTATGGGTTAGGCCCGGCGTGGAATGTCCTGAAACATCAAACCCAGCAGCCTCAAGCTCTGTTATTGCCTGCCTATAGGCCTCAATCGGGACGACATCATCAGCCTCACCATGCACCAAATGTAGCGGGATTTTGTGAATATTTTCAGCATCTTCGCTCAATCCCTCACCGCCGATCAACGCCCCGGAATAGCCCAGCACTCCGGCCAGCGCCTCGTCATAACGCGGCGCGCAGTACAGACTCATCATTGTGCCCTGCGAAAACCCAACCAGCGCAGTGTCTTTTGCGCTCAAATTATATTTACGATACGTATCGTTTATAAATTTATCCAAAAGCGGCTGCGCGGCCTTCACACCTTCACCCATTACATGAGGGTCACGATTTTGAAGCGAAAACCATTGATAGCTGTTCGGATAGCCTGCCGGCACCATATCGCACGCAAAGGGCGCGTCCGGCGAGACGAAAACCGCATCCGGTAAATCCTTCGCCCAAACCGGCGCCAGCGAAATCAAATCCTGCCCGTTCGACCCCACACCATGGAGCAGAATAACCACCTGCTGCGGCGCGCCGCCGGACATGGGTCCTTGTTCGTAAAAATTTGCAATCTCAGCGTTCATGCCCATTGATCTAGCATGGAATGTCCGCCCTGCCTACCCTTACCCTTAAAGCCCACCATCATTGCGAGGAGCAATGATGGTGGGGCAAAAATGATACAGACATGACAATGTCGCCCATAGCCTGTATCATATGATTCATGAAATATGATCTCCTCCATATTCAGGGCAAACCCTACGTTCTTGTCCCGCTTCACGATTACCGCGCAATGGTCAGTGGCGATAACGACAACGCGCTGCCCGATGATGTTCTGGACGCGCTGGCCGCCGCGCAAGAAAGCCCGGTGCGTATTTTGCGCAAGCATCGCGGCTTTACGCAGGCTGAACTGGCCCGCCGCGCCAAGATCTCCCGCCCCTATCTGACCGAGATCGAGACTGGCAAAAAAGACGGTTCCATCCGCGCGATTAAGGCTTTAGCCGAAGTGCTCGGCGTTCATGTTGGGAATTTGACTTAAGCCGCTTTCCGTCATCACACGCCCCCGTGCGTGTGATCCATGGATTGCACGGATGAACCGTGCAATGACGCGCTTCACCGCGCCGCGTTAAATATCGCAAAGCCCTGCTCCAGATCCGCAATCAGATCATCAGGGTCTTCAAGCCCAATCTGCAACCGCATCACAAACCCCTCACCCGTCCACGGTACAGCTGTGCGGGTTTCATTCATATGTTGCGGCTGAAGCAGGCTCTCAAACCCACCCCAGGAGCTACCAATCGGAAATAAGTCTAGCCCTTCTACAAAAACACGAACAGCCTCCTTATTCACAGGCACCAACTCAATCGACAAAATCCCATTACAGCCCTTAAAATACTGCTTCATCGTCGCGTAATTCGCATCAGCCTCCAACCCAGGATAAAACACCCGCGCCACCTCTTCGCGACCCTCGAGCCACTGCGCAACGGTCAACGCGCTACGTGCCGTCGCTTTCATCCGCAGATTCAATGTCCGCACCCCCCGCAACGCCAGCGCCATATCTTCCGGCGCAACACAGATACCAAGATCCTTATGCGTTGTCTTCATCGGCCTATACAGCGCCTCATCGCGCGCAATAATCGCGCCCAGCATAATATCCGCATGGCCGCCAATATATTTGGTACATGATAAAACAGAGACATCAAACCCATGCTCCAAAGGCTTAAACAATATCCCGCTCGCCCAGCTATTGTCACAGATGGTCACAATATCATGCGCCTTAGCCACCTTCACCAACATATCAAAATCTGGAATCTCATAGGTCGCAGAGCCCGCCACTTCAAAATGAATGACTTTCGTGTTCTCCTTCAACAAGGCTTTGAGCCCAGCCTCATCAATCAGCGGGTCAAAATACGTCACCTCCACCCCCATACGCGGCAACGTCCGGTCACAAAAATCACGCGCTGGCGGATAAAGCGCATCACTGACCAATACATGATCACCTGCATTTAAAAATGACAAAAATGCCACCGTAATTGCGGACATGCCAGAAGGCGTTGGCAGGGCCTTATATCCACCTTCCAGCAGCGCAAGCGCCTCGCCAAAATGCTCTGCCATCGGTGATGTATAACGCCCATAACGATATTTATGGTCAGGATCTTCATAGGCCGCCAGCGACGGGTATTTATAGGTTGAGCCGCGACTAATCGGCGGGTTCATAAGACCGTGATAAGAATCCGGATCGATACCAACATGCATCAATTTCGTATCATCCTTATATTTTTTCTTATCCGCCATAACTAATATTATACTCCCGATCATGGTCCAGCGCAGGAATGGTTTTGCGCGCCCTACTCACCAAGCTTAAATTCAAATCTGCTAAAATAACACCCGATTTATCGCTTGCTTGCGCAATCACTTCACCCCACGGATTAACGATCATCGAGTGCCCCCAGGTCTTGCGGCCATTTTCATGCTCGCCCACCTGCCCCGGTGCAACAACGAAACTGCCTGTCTCAATTGCCCGTGCGCGCAGCAGAGTTTCCCAATGCGCCTTACCCGTCGCAACCGTAAACGCAGCAGGCACCATCAGCATTTCCGCGCCCGCTTTGGCCAAATCACGATATAAATGGGGGAAACGCACATCGTAACAAATGCTCAAACCCAGCTTTGCAAACCCCGCATCCGCCACCACAGCTTTTCCACCCGGCCGCACAGTCGCACTTTCCTCATAAACTTCACCAGAGGACACCTGCACATCAAACATATGGATTTTATCGTAAGTCGCAACCAACGCGCCGTTATCGGAGAACAAAAAGCTCCGGTTAGCCAGCCGACCATCAGACAGCTTCACGACCAGTGAGCCAATCAGCAACCACACACCAAGCTCCGCCGCCAAATCAGAAAACAGCGCCACGCCCGGATGCTCATCTTGCGATGGCGCACTCTCCAGATTCAGCTCAAGCGGCCAGCGCACATGGCACGTATTTTCCGGTGTTGCAATAAATTGCGCCCCGCTCGCCGCTGCTTCACGAATGAACGCTTCGGCTGCGGCGAGGCTACCGGCAATCTCCGGTCCACTATTCAGCTGAACACAGGCCGCCTTAATAATGCTCATACGCGCAAACCCTCTTAGGCCGCAAGCAAAGCATCAAGCTCGCCCTCTTTATCAAGCTCGCTCAATCGATCAAACCCGCCAATATGCTGATCATTAATAAATATCTGCGGGATCGTGCGCATACCGCCTGTTTTTTCCATCAATGCGATCCGCGCCTCATTATCGCCCGTGATATCAATCTCTGTAAATTCTACGCCCTTCGCGCTCAACAAGCTTTTTGCCCTCACGCAATAGGGACATGTCTGTGTGCTATAAACCTCTACTTTTGCCATTGTTCTCGCTTCCTTTCATTAGAGATACTATAGTCCATAAAGTGATATAGTTTCCAACGGTAAAAAGACCATGAGCCAAAAAGCACACAGCGCAGATATAACCATCATCGGCGGCGGCATAGCGGGCCTGACCCTCGCGGCCCTGCTGGGCGATATGGACATCAATGTCCACCTGGTAGAGCCTTTCCCGCCCCCACCCATCAAAGACCTCAAACCCAGCGGGCGCACCGTGGCGCTCATGGAAAATTCTCTCAATATCATCAAAACCACAGACATATGGAACGATATCAAAGATCAATGCGCCCCCATCAAAATGATGCGCGTCATCGATCCCGCTTCCAAAACACGAGAGATCCTACAAACTGACTTCCCCGCTAGCGATATCGACCAGGATCAATTCGGGCACAACATCCCCAACGCCCTGCTGCGCACAACGCTATGGCAGCGTGTAAAAGCACTGAAAAGCGTTACTCTTCACGAGAGCAAGCTTTCTTCCCTGAATAACGCGCCTAATCATGTGGATTTAATATTAGACAATGGTGCAGAGATCAAAAGCCCCCTCCTCATCGGCGCGGATGGTCGCAGCTCCAAAGTCCGCGAATTACTGGGTATCCAAACCAAAGCTCAAAAATACGACCAAAACGCCATCACGTGTCTCATCAATCATTCCAAATCGCATGAGAATATCTCAACCGAGTTTCACCATCCCGCCGGACCGCTGGCGCTCGTTCCCCTACCGGGCAATCAATCCAGCATTGTGTGGGTGGAACAGCCCAAGCGAGCGGGAGCCCTCCTCAAGCTCAAGAAAACTGAATTTGAACGCGCCCTGCAAAGCGCCATGAACGATCATCTAGGCGGTATCACGCTTGAGGCCGGACCAGACATGTGGCCCCTCAGCTCCATCAAGGCTGAAGCGCTCATCGCGCCGCGCGCTGCTCTAATCGCCGAGGCCGCCCACGTCATGTCGCCGATCACCGCACAGGGCCTCAACCTCAGCCTGCGGGATGTCGCCGCGCTCGCAGAAACCATCGTCGATGCGATGCGCCTCGGCCTCGATCACGGCAGCGCGACCACGCTCAAACAATACGAAAAGCGCCGCCGTCTAGATATTGGTACGCGCGTTTTCGGCGTTGATGGCATGAATAAAATGGTCAGCAATAACGTTCCGGCCATAAAGGGCCTGCCCCGCGCAGGCCTCAAAACGTTGAGCGCCCTGCCGCCCCTCAAACGCTTCGCCATGGAACAAGCCCTCGCCCCACCGATCGATAAAAGCCGGCTGGCAAAGGGTGAAGCGCTCTAGAACTGGTTATGCACCACCCGCGCCAGTGCCAAAACATGTACCTTCGCCGCGCCTGCCTTCAGCAGCACTTTCGTGCATTCCTTCGCCGTTGCGCCGGTCGTGTACACATCATCGACCAAAATCACCGTTTTGCCCTTAATCGCCACCACATGCCGTTCATGCACCGCAAAGGCGCTCTTCACATTCTTATGCCGTTCTTTCGCGCTCAAATGCCCTTGTGAGGCCGTGGCCCGCACGCGCGTCATCGCATCAGGAATATGCGCAACCCCGGTCTCCTGCGCCAAGGCCTGCCCAATCAGCGCGGCCTGGTTATAGCGCCGGCCAATCAGTCGCCAGCGATGCAGCGGCACCGGCACGATCACATCACCCTCCGCGACCATCTCCTCCCCCACCCGCATCAGCCAGGGCACAAAGGTCTTCACCAGATGCGTTTTATCGGCATGTTTAAAGCCCAGAATGATATGCCGGCTCGCATCATTATATTTCAGCGCGGCGCGGGCGCTCTCAAAGCGCGGCGGATAGGCCAGACACGCCGTGCACAGCGCCTCTCCATCCACCTCAAAATCAAACGGAAAGCCGCAGCATTCACACAAAGGCGTAGCAATAAAATCAAGCTCAGCCCACGCTTTGGGCGAGATCATCCCCTGCGTTTCAACAATATTTCCACTAACCACACAGCGCGGCGGCAGGATCATATCCAGCGCAAAGCTCAAATAACGCTGCGCCTGCATACGCGCATGTTCTGGAAATGTTTGCATCTAAAGGCGTCTTTCCTGTATGATCCCTGCGATTAAGGATGATAGGCATTATACCCTAATCGTCATCCCGGACAAGTAAGGCTGATACCCCGTATCGGCCTTGCGCGATCCGGGATCCATTGTGACGAAAATAAAAGCACAATGGATCCCGGCCTTCGCCGGAATGACGATAAAGAGAGATGAAATGAGCAACGCCGTTGGAATAGCAGAAGACACACAGATCGCCCCAAACATTGCTGGGGAAACCGATCTGCGCTCACGCGTGGAAAAACGCAATCTGTTGCTCAAAGATACGCCCCAAGACGTGATCCGCAAGGCCTGGTTCACCCTGTCGCATCTGCTGCTCGAGGATGGTGCGAAAATCGTCGATATGGGCTGCGGCGAGGGCGATATGACCTACGCCATGGCCGTGCTCGCGCCCAAGCTGAAATTCATCGGTATCGATAAAGACAAACGCGCAATCAACAAAGCCAAAACACAATACGAGCTTCACAATCTCAGCTTCGAATCCGGCGATATTGCGGGGGCGATGTTCGAACCTGAAAGCCTCGATTCCATCATCAATTCCTATACACTGCACGAAGTCTTCTCCGGATCACGCTATAACGAAAAAACCGTGACCGACTGCCTCGATGCGCATTTCAGTATGCTGAAAAAAGGCGGCGTGATGTTTATCCGCGATTATTCCCGTCCGCCGCCAGAAGAATTCGTGCTGATGGAAATGCCGGACGCGCCCAGCATAGGCGGTCAGCTCTCCAAACTCTCCGAAGCCGATCTTCTGGTTTGGTACTCCGAACATGCCCGCCCAAAGCAAGATCCTGGCTGCGGCGGCTTTTTCCTGGAGGAACTCCCCAGCCGCTTCCCCAAAACGCGCCTGTTCCACCTGCCCTATAAATGGGCCTATGAATTCATCATGCGCAAGGATGACCGCGCAATGTGGGAAAAAGAGCTTCCCATCGAATACACCTTCTTCACCCCGCGTGACTTCCGCCGCACGCTACGATCTATGGGCGCGCGCGTGCAATATTCCGGCATGCATTGGGATGAAGACTTCATCGAAGACAAATTCGAAGGTCGCTTCCGCCTGTTCCAGCCCGACGGTACGCCGCTCGGTCACCCACCCACATCCTATATCGCAGTCGCCCATAAAATGGCGGAGCGTAAAAGCCTGCATATAGAAGAACGCCGCCCTTCCACACCTAACGAAGAAAACAGCCCCATCAAAATCTCCGCCATGCGCGATACCACCACCGGCGAGATCGTCGATATTGTCAGCCGTGACGTGATCATCAGCGAGATTATTCCCTACCATGTCGACGAAGAAGGCCAGCTGAAAGTTTATCTCCATGACGGCATCACCCGCAGTGTTACAAACGCGGTCGCCCGTAACGGCGTGAATTTCGACGGCCGCCGCTGGTCCGGTCATATGGTTGAGCCGATCTCCGTTGATCAAACCGCCATGGCCAGCATGGAAGACTACAACCCCAAATACAGCGCGCTGTTCGCCCGCGACTATCTTGGCCTGAAGCCCAAAGACAGCGCGATCTTGATGCAGGGGCCTGATTTTTACCCCGCGCCCGATTATATCGATGACCGTATCTACACCTATTTTCTGAATGTCGAGCGCACGGCCAAGCGCATCACGCCCAAAAGCCACGGCGCCTATGACCACAAATATCAAGCCAAAGGTGAAGTCCGCGAATTCGACGCCCAGCAAGTCCTCAACGCGATCTCCGTCGGCATGATCCCCAATGCACAGCTCGAGATACAAATCCTCATGCTGTTCGAACATTTGGACATCAAGGCCGAGAACTGGACCTCCAAGGACATTGCCTTCCGCAGCGGCAAAATCAAACAAAAAACCAAGCTCAAAAAGCTGATGGAGCAATATAACCTTGATAAAGAGCGCTTTAAGGACGTCAAAGGCACCGCCGGCCAAGTCCGCCCCGTCCACTCGATCTTCGTTGAGCAAGGCCAAACCAGAGGCGCGATCAGCGGCCTGACATCCCAAGAAGTCGACTTCGTCGTGCGTGATGACCAAACCATCAACACCGCTGTCGTTCTCCCTCTTACCAGAGGGCTGAAAGAAGACGTGCATGCAGGGTTTCACCTAAAGCACCTGCCCATTCCGCAGCGGCACGAGGGCAATGCAAACACCATCGCCGCGCCCAGCTTTAACCTGCCGCCAGAGATCACCAACACCAAGATGGCCAAAAAGTTTATTGCTGAACATTTCGGCGTGCTGCCCTCTATGGTCATCAAAATGGGCGAGAGCTATTTCAATCACATCGGCCTCACGCCCCAGCGCATTCACCCCTATGCCGTTGTTGTGCCGTCGCATTATGATAAAGACCCGGAAATAGAATTTTTGCCCTTTTACCAGCTAAAAGTCCTACGAAAGAACTTAAGCAAAGACACAAATTTGATGGTCATCATCGCGCGCGCCTATCGCTATCTTCATGCTGATATATCGCTCGATTTCGAAAACCGCCTTAATGCCATCGTGAAAGAGCGCTTTGATCAGGTCAAGAAAGACTGGGTTCTGCCCACCCGTTTCGAACCCTCACCGCTGACCACGCAGCGCACAAAAAGCGCACCCAAGGCGCCCGTGCAAAATAACACACCCCTGCCAAAACCACAGCAGCATCCTTTCCACGGGCAAACACCAAGTGCCGCGCCCATCCCAGAGCAAGCGCCAGCCAAACCCGCCCCGCTCTACAAAGATGAAGAGCTCAGCGAAAAAATGGTGGAAGAGCTAGAGCAAGAAATGAACGAGTTCCTCGACACCCTCCAAGAGCACGAACGCGCCGCCGAACCAAAACCGGAAAAGTGGTAATTCAGGCCTGCATTCCCACACAAAGATTTTATAGAAAAAATTCTTGCATGCTTCATTTTAAATTGCTACATAATGATTATGACTTACACCCCTGAACATAAAGAAATGGCTGAAGAGATTCAGCGTCTTGTAGAAGCTAAACTTGATACAGACACACTAGGGCCTCTGGATAAAGAACACAGACAAGAGCTCATTAACGCTATTTTTTTCTCAGGCGAAGAAGACCCTCAGCCAAATATCGATGCACTAATTCATAGATATGCGGCAGAGGATGAACACATGCATAATAATGCCTATATATTCGCGCAGACAGCTATTGCTTTAGCAGAAATAAATACTATTGAGCTTACGAGAAAAGAATTTCCCTCTTTCCCCTCTGACAGTACAGTGTGTGAGCCAACAGCAGAATAATCTTACTTTTGCGGTTTCCGTCCTTCCTTTACAGCATTACATAGACTACAAAATCCTTATGGATGATGCCCTGAAAAACATTCTGATCTTCGACCGCGACGCACTCCACCAACGCAAGCGCCGCAGCGCCAAGAATTTCACCAATCACGACTTCCTCCACCACTGGGCCGAAAACCAAATCAAAGACCGCCTCCAAGACATCAAACGTGAATTCAAAGACACCCTCGATTTACCCCTCTTAAGTGATGAATATTTAGATTGCGAGCCAAGCAACCTCGACCTCATCACCTCCACCCTCAACATGCACAGCATCAATGACCTGCCCGGCCTGCTCACACAAACCTGCCGCGCATTAAAACCCGACGGCCTGTTCCTCGCCGCAATGTTTGGCGGTGAGACACTGCACGAGCTGCGCGACAGCCTCACCCAAACTGAACTCAAGCTCAAAGGCGGCCTCTCACCGCGCGTATTCCCCTTCGCCGATAAACAGCAAATGGGCGCCCTGCTCCAACGTGCAGGATTCGCCCTGCCGGTCGTCGATTCCGAAACCCTCACCGTGACCTACGACAACATGTTCGCCCTGATGCACGAGCTGCGCGGCATGGGTGAGAGCAACATCATCCGCGAGCGCTCCCGCCTCAATCCCGGTAAAGCCTTCTTCATAGACGCCGCACAACATTACGCCCAGCACCACGCCGACCCCGATGGTCGCATCCGCGCCAGTTTCGAGATCATCTTCCTGATCGGCTGGTCCCCGCATGACAGCCAGCAAAAACCCCTAAAACCCGGCAGCGCAAAAACCCGCCTCGCCGACGCACTAAAAACAAAAGAAATCAAAACCGGAGAGCCTGCAAACCAATGATCAACATCAACATCATTCCGGTCCTCGAGGATAACTACACCTACCTCCTGCGCGGCGAAAACGGCCAAACTGCCATCATAGACCCCGGCCTCGCCGCGCCCGTGATCACAGAGCTAGAGCGCCAAAGCCTCAATCTAGACATGATCATCAACACCCATTATCACTGGGATCACACCGATGGAAATTTAGAGCTTAAAGAGAAATACAACTGCCCCGTTTACGGTCCCAACTCGCCAAAGACCCCGGGCCTCACGCATCCGCTGCACGAAGGTGATGAGTTCACCTTTGGCGGAGAGCCCATCCAGATCATAGAAACGCCCGGTCACACGCTTGACCATATCTGTTTCTATTTTCAGGCCAGCAAGGCCGTTTTCACCGGCGACACGTTATTTTGCATGAGCACCGGCCGCTTGTTCGAAGGCACGCCGACGCAAATGTGGAGCAGCCTCGAAAAGCTCATGGCCCTGCCCGACGATACGGCCGTCTATTGCGGTCACGAATACACGCTATCGAATGGAAAATTCTGCTTAACACAAGAGCCAGATAACAAAGACCTGATCACCCGTATGAACAATGCCCGCACCTTACGCGCAGCAAACGCGCCAACCATCCCCTCTACCATAGGATTAGAGAAGAAAACCAACACGTTTATACGCGCTGGCTCTGCTGAAAAATATAAAGAAATAAGAGCGTTAAGAGATCAGTCTTAACCTTCTGCTTTAGGCTTATGAGGGCGACGCTTACGCATAGGCTTTGGACCAGAGGGGTGCACATCGCGATTAGTGTTCCCCCGATTATCGTCATCGCGTGGACGGCGCTGCGCATCACGGTGCGGCGGGATCGGCAGCGGCTTTTTCACAGCCTCTGCGCGTTCACTCACGGCAAGCTCAATCTCAATGGCGGAGGCCACCTTGCGCATTTCATGAACAGATTCAACCAACGCCTCGCGCGCAGAAACATCCTTCTTATCCTTCTGCCATGCCTCATAACAATTAAAGCAATGCTCCGATGTGCCCGCCAAACGTTTTTCGATTTCATCCATGGTGTTGTTCTCCCGCTTTTAAAACTCAATTAAACGCCACTCTACCCAGCCCTTCTCAAAACAGCAAGAAGGAGTTCAAATAGTTTAAGGCGCCTATGAGAAGATATTGTTAATCTGCTGCGTGACCCGCACAAACGTCGTGCATTTGGACAGATCCTTTAACCGCTGCGCGCCCACATAGGTACAGGTTGAGCGAATGCCGCCCAAAATGTCCTGCAGGCTCCCTGATACATCTCCGCGATAGGGGATCTTCACCGTCTTTCCCTCGCTCGCGCGATATTCCGCCACGCCGCCTTTATGCTTTTTCATGGCCGTATCGCTGCTCATGCCATAGAATTGCAGGAACTTCTCCCCGCCATCCTTCACAATCTTCTGCTCGGCCTGATCATGCCCGGCCAGCATACCGCCCAGCATTACAAAATCCGCGCCCGCTGCAAAGGCCTTGGCGATATCGCCCGGCACCGTGCAGCCACCATCGCCGCAAATCAGCCCGCCCAGCCCATGCGCCGCATCCGCGCACTCAATAATCGCCGAAAGCTGCGGATATCCAACGCCGGTCATCTTGCGCGTTGTGCACACACTGCCCGGCCCGATCCCGACCTTAACCACATCCACACCGCCCAAGATCAGCTGTTCCACCATCTCCCCGGTCACAACATTCCCGGCCATGATAGTGGTTTCGGGCATCCTCTCCCGCGCGCGCTTCACAAAATCAACAAAATGCTCGCTATAGCCATTGGCGACATCAATGCAGACCTTGTCCGGCATCTGCCCAGCGGCGATAAACTCCTGCAGCTTATCCCAATCCGCCTCGACCATGCCGATGCTATACCATACGGAATCACTGCCATTTTTTTTGTAAAAACTCTGCACGTCCTTAAGCGGATAATGCTTATGCAGCGCCACGCTTAGCCCATTGCCGTCCTGAACAAATGCCTCGGCCATCGCCAATGTGCCCACCCCGTCCATATTCGCCGCAATAATCGGCACGCCGGAAAAGCTTTTCCCGCTCCACTTAAACGTAAAGTCCCGCGAGACATCAACATCCTTCCGGCTGCGCAGCGTCGAACGCTTCGGCCGAATCAGAACATCTTTAAAATCAAGTTTTGTATCTTGTTCAATGCGCATTCATTATTCCTATAAATTTAAATTTTAAATACAGAAGCTGCCGCGTCCATGCTCGCCTTTTTCTTTGCTATTTCGCCTTCAGCCCGCAGAATTTCAGCCTTCAGATCAACGATATAGGCTTCAATCTCCTCAATCGACATATCCTCAAATTTCCGCGGAAATTCCTGGATTTTAATCTTTCGACCTTCTTCATCAAACATAGCGTAAACCTCATCGCAATAAACAAAAATTTCTAAAATAAAACCACAAACAGGCATAAATAAACAGAAATAATCTCCAAGATTTTGAAACGCAAAGTAAAACGAAGTTAGACAAAATTTTTATATGAAGGAACCTTGTTTTACTTTGTCTAACTTTGCGTTTCAAAATTTAAAAAATCAGCCCTTCTGTAATCAAAAGTTTTCCTAGCTTTTTCTTCAATTCTCCCCTATAAAGCCACTGTTCCCATGACAATTTAACGTTAAAATACTGATCTGCCCCGGGACCGGATCGGCAAACCCTCTATATATTGGGGGTTTTAAACAGGAGATTATAAGATATGTCAGCAGCCCTAAACCACAGCGGAAACCTGCTCATGCCAAAGGCCTCAGCCACGTGGCTCATGGACAACACCATTTTGACCTTTAAACAAATCGCTGAATTCACAGGATTCACCGAGATCGAGATCGAAGCCGCCGCCGATGGGGATATATGGCAGGGCATTGTTGGCCGCCACCCCATTGAAAATGGTGAGCTGACGCAAGACGAGCTTGATCGCTGCGCCGCTGATCCGGCCGCTGACCTTGTGCTATCCAAAAAGGACCTGCCGCCCGTTAAAATTCGTGCCAAGGGCCCGCGCTACACCCCCGTATCCAAACGCGGCGACAAGCCGGACGCTATTTCATACATCCTCAAACAAAACCCTGAAATCAGCGAAGCGCAAATTTGCAAGCTGGTCGGCACAACCAAGCCCACCATCGCCGCCGTGCGCGACCGCACACACGCAAACGCGAGTGCCATTAAGCCGCGCCACCCGGCCGATCTTGGCCTATGTACCTTCGCGGAATATGATAAGGCCATCGACAAAGGCCTAAAAGCCGCTGGTAAAGACCCTGAAGCCGTGCGCGCCGAACGTCTCGCCGCCGAACAGCAAGCCTTCCAGGAAAGTAAAGAAGACAACATGGATACCGGTTCAACCGGCGGGTTCGACTTCTCAAACTTCATGCCAGACACTGGCAGTAATACTGGCGATTAGGGTTAAATCTTCTTCGCATATGTCTTCCCCCTCCCTGAGGGAGGGGGTTAGGGGGAGGGGTAAAAAACCTTTACGTTAAGCCAACACCGTCACCCCCCACCTTAATCCTCCCCCTCAGGGGAGAGGAGATTAGCCTCCTCAATAAGAAAATGGCCGGACACACAAATGCACCGGCCACTCTTCCCCCACGCTCTTAAAGCCTTAGGCCTTTACGCTGCAACGCTCGCCGCAGACGTTTTCTCACGCATGGTTTCAATTTCCTCCTTGATCAACAATCTCTGTTTTTTGAGCTGCTTCAGATAGAAATCCTCCCGCCCCGGCGGTTTTTGTGCATCATCAATACGTGTATCAATAATGGCATGTTTGTTTTTAAGGGCTTCAAGACGGCTCAGATAGGCCGACGACATCGTTTGTGCGCTCATAGGCAGATCTCCTGTTCGTATCTATTTTTTAGTAATGAATGCCTAAAGCATAGCATTTAAATACTGCCCGCGCAAAATAGTGTCGCAAGAAATGTATATGGCGACAGATTCCATCATTTAACTGAAGGTTTTAGAATGAAGTGTTAAAGTACAGTATTTTGAAGCACTGCCATCAATAGCTTTTCATTTCACGAACACGACCGATTCATTTTCTCTAAATATTGAATTTCACGCCCTGCGCCAATGGCAACTCTGATGAATAATTCACCGTCTGTGTCTGCCTGCGCATGTAAATCTTCCAAGCATCCGAACCACTCTCACGTCCGCCGCCCGTTTCTTTTTCTCCGCCGAAGGCCCCGCCGATCTCTGCGCCGCTCGTGCCGATATTCACATTCGCAATCCCACAATCGCTGCCCGTGGCGCTTAAAAAGCGCTCTGCTTCTCGCACATCAGTGGTAAAAATGGCTGAGGACAAGCCCTGCGGCACGGCATTATTCATCGCAATGGCTTGGTCCAAACTCTTATATTTCATCACATAAAGGATCGGCGCAAAGGTCTCATGCCGCACGGCATCGCTCTGGCCCTTCATCGCCACAATCGCTGGCTCCACATAAAACCCGCCAGCCAAATCACTGGCCACCGCACGATCACCGCCCACCAAAACATCACCGCCCTCATCCATCGCCTGGGTCAAGCTTGCCTGCATCGCGCTAAACGCATCCTCATCAATCAACGGCCCAACCAGCGTACCATCGGCCAGCGGATCACCAATACGCACCTGCTTGTATCCCTTCACCAGCGCGGAGATCAGCCCATCATAAACATCCTCATGCACAATCAAGCGCCGCGTCGAGGTGCAGCGCTGCCCGCACGTGCCAACTGCGCCAAACAACGTCGCGCGCACAGCCAGATCCAGATCGGCCGAGGGCGCAATAATCATCGCATTATTCCCGCCCAACTCCAGCAAGCTGCGCCCCATCCGCGCCGCCACGCGCTCCCCCACGGCGCGGCCCATGGGCACGCTGCCCGTTGCGCTGATCAGCGGAAAGGCCGGATGATCCACCATCGCCTGCCCCACATCGGCCCCGCCAATAAAGACTTGCGAAAGATGGTCCGGGATCTCATGCCCCGCCGCGCGAAATTTCTCCGCCGCGCGCTGAAATAAAGTCTGACACGCCAGCGCCGTTAACGGCGTTTTTTCCGAGGGCTTCCACACGACCGGATTTCCGCACACAAACGCCAGCGCCGCATTCCAGCACCACACAGCCACCGGAAAATTAAACGCACTAATAACCCCAACAGGGCCGAGCGGCTGCCACATCTCGCGCATATGATGCTCCGGCCGCTCCGAAGCAATCGTCAGCCCGTAAAGCTGGCGCGAAAGCCCAACCGCAAAGTCACAGATATCAATCATCTCCTGCACTTCACCAAGCCCCTCAGCATAAATCTTCCCGCACTCAAGCGTGACCAGCTTGCCCAGCTCAGCCTTCGCCGCGCGCAGTTCTTCGCCCAGCAAGCGCACAAACTCTCCGCGCACCGGCGCAGGCACAGCGCGCCACACCGCGAAAGCTTCTTGCGCGCCATCAGCAATCATCGCAATATCGCCGGGTTTATCCTGCTTCACCGCCCCGATTTTTGTTCCATCAATAGGCGAAAAAACATCCAAATCACCCTTGGCTGCATCAACATCTAGTGCATTTAAAATGTCTTGATAGTTGGTCATGATCTTTCCTTTTTGTTTTTTTTACCACAGATGAACACGGATGAACGCGGATTTATTTTTTACTCGTCATTCCGACAGAGCCCCCGCCTTCTCGGGGGCAGGCTGCGCGACGAGGAATCTTATCCCGTTGAACCCTGGTAAGATTCCTCATATTCATTCGGAATGACGTTTTCATCAAAGAATAAAATCTGCGTTCATCCGTGTTCATCTGTGGTTTGAAAAATAATATCTGCGTTCATCTGCGGTAAAAAACCTCCTACAAAAACCCACCATGCGTCTTCAGAAATTCAATTTCTTCCGCTGTACTCTCCCGCCCTAAAACATCATTCCGGTGCGGAAAGCGGCCGAACAGCCTTATCGGCTCATAATGCCGCTCCGCATACATAAAGCCTGTCGAGTTCACATCCTTCATTGATCCAAACAGCGCAACCGAGCGTTCTTGATCCGAAAATTCTTCACTATGTTGAAAGGGCAGATACAAAAACCCGCGCTTGACCGGATCTAAAATCTGATCAAAGCCCTTGCTAATCGCTTGCTTGGCAATCAACAGCGCGCGCGCATCTGTAGCAAAGGCCTTTGGGCTGGCGCGGTACATATGGCGCGGGAATTGATCAAGCAAAATCACCAACGCCAAACACCCGTCGGAATCAATCGACCAATCATCGCACAGCCCATCGCCCGCCATTTCATGGCTCACGCTAAAGCGCTCCGCAATCTCCGCATCGATCTGCGGCGTTGATTGAAACCAGAGCTGCGGCTCTAATTCATCAAACCAAAAATGGATAATTTCATGTTTTGTGTCGCGCATTAATTCCTACCTTCAAATATCGATACCGAAAGCTTAATGAATTGAAAGCGCCAGGGCAAACTGATTTTATTCGTGGCTAGGCGGCTGAAGCGTAGTGTGCGAAAAACACGTAAGCTGAGAGCTAGCGACGTCACGGAGAAATCAGGAAGTCCTAGTGGACGTCGGCCCAGATGCGTTTCTTGACCCCATACATCACGGCAGCAAACGCAGCCAAGAAGATCAACACCGCAATCCCCATACGCTTACGCTCTTCCAGATACGGGTCAGCCGCCCAGGTCAGGAAATTAACCACGTCATGTGCATATTGCTCAGCCGTTTCCGGACTGCCATCTTCATACCCGACAATGCCGTCCGATAGCGGCGGGGCCATCGAAATCACATATCCTGGGAAATATTTATTCCAGTGTTTGCCTTCCGGCACATCATGCCCATGGCCGCCTTCTTCATAGCCCATCAGCAGCGCATAGAGATAATCTGGTCCATACGCACGCGCCTTGATAATCAGCGACAGATCCGTCGGCAACGCACCATCATTAACGGCCTTCGCAGCCTTGTCATTTGGATAAGGCGAGACGAACGAATCGCTCGGGCGCGCCGGGCGGTCAAACATTTCGCCCTCATCATTCGGCCCATCCGTCACTGTATAATCAACGGCAATATTTTTGATTTGCGCCTCGCTATAACCCAGCGCCTCAAGATTGCCGTAACGCACGCGTTTCAATCCATGACAGGCCGCACAAACCTCGCGGTAAACCTTGAGCCCGCGCTGCATCGCGGCCAGATCAAACTGCCCGGTCATCCCGTCAAAATGCCATTGCTGAGCAGGCGCTTTAACGCCCCCGCCCGCAGCATAAGCAGGCGAAAACCCGAAGCTAAAAGACATCACCAAAGAGACAAAAACGGCCAGTACTTTAATTTTTATCGTGGTCATTCTTATTTAGCCCCCTGCAAAACAGCTTCGTGAATACTTGGCGGTAAATCGCGCCCCTTTTCGAATCGAGAGAGCAGCGGCAAAATCACCAGGAAGAATGCCAGATAATAAAGCGTCGCCAATTGGCCAATATAAACCCACAGCCCCTCCGCCGGTTTACCGCCCGCAATGCCAAGTACGAATGTCAGAGCCACAAACACCAACAGCGCAGTTTTATAAAGCGGTCTAAACCGCGCGCTGCGAATACCATGCGTATCAAGCCACGGCATAAGCGCCACCAGCAAGAGCGAGCCAAACATCACAGCCACCCCGCCAAGCTTCGCGCTGACAAAAAAGAAATCAGCCAGCGGTAAGTTCAACATAATTTCGCCCGCGCCATTCTTAAGTTGCGCGAAATAACCCAGCATGAACAGCGCCCCGGCCACAGCAAACATTCCAACCATCGCGCCAATATTAAGCTCTTTATTGGTCTTTTTCGAATAAACCGGAATCATCGCCAAAACAGCCAGAACTGCCCCCGCGCCAATATAAATATTCACCCCGAATGTGATCGAACGCAGCATCGCGTAAAATGGTAAGAAATACCATTCCGGCACGATAAAGGCTGGCGTGACCAACGGATCTGCCGGAATATAATTATCCGGATGCCCCATATAATCAGGCGCATAAAACACGAAAAACGCGTAAATAAACAAAAATACAATCGTCCCGAACGTATCCTTCATCGTGTAATAAGGATGGAACGGAAGCGTATCCTGCTTGCCCTTCGGCTCAATCCCCAGCGGGTTGTTAGAGCCCGTCACGTGCAGCGCCCAGACATGCAAGAACACCACAGCAAAGATCACAAACGGCATCAGATAATGCAGCGCAAAGAAGCGGTTCAGCGTCGGATTATCAACCGAAAACCCGCCCCAGAGCAGCGTCACAATAGAATCACCCACAAACGGAATGGCTGAAAACAGGTTCGTAATCACCGTCGCGCCCCAATAGCTCATCTGCCCCCAAGGCAGCACATAGCCCATAAAGGCCGTCGCCATCATCAGCACAAAAATCAGTACACCCAAGATCCATAGCAGCTCGCGCGGCTTCTTGAATGATCCGTAATACATGCCTCGGAACATATGAATATAGACCGCGATAAAGAAGAATGACGCGCCATTCATATGAATATAGCGAATAAGCCACCCGGAATTCACATCACGCATAATCCGCTCGACACTGTCAAACGCCATGCTGGTATGCGCGGTATAATGCATCGCGAGAAAGATCCCGGTGACCAGCATGATCATCAGCATGACCATCGCGATCGCGCCAAAATTCCAGAAATAATTGAAATTTTTCGGCGTTGGAAATACGCCATATTCCTTTTGCATCATCGTAAAGATCGGAAGACGCGAATCAATCCATTCAACCACCGGATTTTCAAATGCTGTGCGTTCGCCTGAAGCCATATCCTATTGTCCCCTACCCTATCTTAATCGAAGTATCACTGATGAATTCATACGGCGGCACCGCTAAGTTTTTCGGCGCAGGACCCTTACGAATTCGGCCAGATGTATCATAGTGCGATCCATGACACGGACAGAACCAGCCATTATACTCACCCTTCACATCTGTCGGCTTTTGCCCGACAGGCACACAACCTAAATGCGTGCAAATCCCAACAAGAACAAGCCATTCCGGCTTTTGCACGCGCGCCTCATCAGCCTCTTTATCAACCAAAACGGACATATCAACGCTAGCGGCGTCCTCAATCTCTGCGGCTGTACGTTTACGAATAAAGACCGGCTTACCACGCCACATCACGGTGATGGACTGGCCAGTTTGCACCGGCGCCAAATCAACCTCTGTGGTCGACATCGCCAGTGTATCTTTGGCTGGGTTCATAGAATTAATAAGCGGCCACGCTACCGTCCCTACACCAACAGCGCCAAACGCCGCCGCGGTTAGTTGCAGAAAATCTCTGCGTGTTTAGCCATCTTGAGAAGAATGCTTTTTTGCTGACATATATTCGAAATCTTTAAGGTGAAGGTTTTATATTCTCACCCTTTATAAACGATCACAGACCTGATATCTATCCAGCAATACAAATAAATTTAACTTTCTAACAGAAAAACGCTGACGCCTTCACTCCGCCATGCTCTCAATTGCCCTCTATCAACCAGACATCCCGCAAAATCTAGGCGCCATGATCCGCCTGTGTGCATGCACCGGTGTGGGGTTAAACATCATAGAGCCCTGCAGTTTTCCCTTCAGCGAAAAGAAAATTAAACAATCCGGTATGGATTACTTAACGCAAATCAAATATACGCGCCACAGTTCGTGGAATAGGTTTACCGAGATAAACAAAAAACGACGCATTATATTAATGACAACAAAAACCACACAGCCTTATATCGACTTCACATTTGAGCCAAACGATATCCTGCTCGCAGGGTCAGAGAGTACCGGCGTGCCTGAAGACATTCACAATGCCGCCGCCGCGCGCATCACCATTCCAATGCATGGCGGGGGCCGCTCCTTGAATATCGTCAATGCCACAAGTATGATTTTGGGTGAGGCATTGCGACAAACAAATGGGTTTACTGTATATAAAGACCCTAAAAGGAAAGGCTAAAACACCATGAGCAACGCTGCACAACAAGAAAACACCGTAAATTGGGACGATCGCAAGGTGCAAGCCGCGACCTGGTTCAAGGACATCCGCAACCAAACCTGCGCCGAATTTGAGGCTATCGAAGACGAGCTTTCCAGCAGCCCCAAAGCCAATATGAAGGCCGGGCGCTTCAGCTGCAAACCGTGGGAGCGCCAAAATGCCGGAGAGCCAAACGAATCTGGCTCCGTACTTCAAGGCGGCGGCGAGATTTCTCTGATGAAGGGCCGCGTTTTTGAAAAGGTCGGCGTCAATTTCTCTGAAGTCCACGGCACCTTCTCGCCCGATTTCGCTAAACAGATCCCCGGCGCGGAGGAAAGCGATGGCGCATTTTGGGCGTGCGGAATCTCTCTGGTCGCCCACATGCACTCCCCGCTCGTCCCGGCGGTGCACATGAATACCCGTATGATCGTAACCTCAAAGGGCTGGTTCGGCGGCGGCGCGGATTTAACGCCCATGTATCCTGACGATTCAGACACCGCGGCCTTCCACGCCGCCTTTAAGGAGTGCTGCGACCGTCATGATCCAGCCTATCACGAAGAATTCAAAGCCTGGTGCGACCGCTATTTCTTCCTCCCCCACCGGAATGAACCCCGCGGTATTGGCGGTATTTTCTATGATTACATGGATGGCGTTGATCGTGGCCACGGCTGGGATGCCGATTTTGCCTTCACTCAGGATGTCGGCAAGACCTTTAATACGATCTACCCCGCTCTGGTCCGCAAATCCATGAAAAAAGACTGGACCGAAGAGCAACGCGAGCACCAGCTCATCAAGCGCGGCCGCTACGTCGAGTTCAACCTCATTCACGACCGCGGCACCCAATTCGGCCTAAAGACCGGCGGGAATACAGAAGCTATCTTGATGTCCATGCCGCCGGAAGTGAAGTGGCCTTAAGCCTATATATTTTTAGAGGCTGTGCCAATTTAACTGTTAAAAATTGGGGCTGTCGTAGATAAGTAAAATTATTTAGGATAGTTTATGGGTTTAAAGCGTTGCAGATTAAGGGATAGAGTTCAGCGGAAGTTGCTGGAGTTTTTCGTGGCCGAAGTCACGGCACGCACAGCGGCTGATTTGATG
>JAJRYK010000046.1 GCA_024275825.1 Alphaproteobacteria bacterium | reverse complement strand
GGCGAGATACACTAAAGCGATGCGAAGCTTCCACTTTACTACCACCAAATTCTACAAAGGAAACAACTCTTTTACGAAGGTCTATTGAATAAGTCATCATGCAGCATAGCATGCGCAATTATTAATTGGAATTACTATAACGATAAAAGAAACGCTATAGGATAAAATTCCTATTTTGTGAAGGAGTTATGAAACATTAACATCATGATCATTTCAAAATCCCCCCTGCTCCCCGCACCTAATTTCTTGACGCGCCCCCAAAAACCACGTATTTTCTTCGCATAAGCCCGCCCCACTCGGCGGGTTGTTGTTTTTTGAGAATAGAGGACGAGAATGGATCAGTTTCCGATTACTAAAGAAGGTTTTGCCGTACTGGAAAAAGAGCTGCACACGCTGAAAACTGTGGAGCGTCCGGCTGTGATTGATTCTATTGCGACGGCGCGCGAGCATGGCGATTTGAAAGAAAATGCGGAATATCATGCGGCGCGGGAACAGCAAAGCTTTATCGAGGGGCGTATTCAAGAGCTGGAGGCTGTGATTTCCAAGGCGCAAATCATTGATCCCGCCGGGTTCCACGGCCATGAAATCGTCAAATTCGGCGCGCAGATCAAGATTGTTGATGAAGATACGGATGAGGAGCAAATGCTGCAGATCGTTGGCGAGTATGAAAGCGATATGGAAGCGGGAAAAATCTCCCTCACCGCGCCCATGGCCCGCGCCCTGATCGGCAAGACCCAGGGCGATAGCGTCAAAGTGCGTAGCCCCAAAGGTGAGCGTATGTATGAAATTTTAGAGGTTAAGTATAAAGCTTAATCTTCTGAAACAGGCACGCCAGGCTCGTTCTTACCAGTGCGAATGGTCAGCGAAGACTTCACCTCAACTACATTTGGCGCCTTGGTCAGGTGGTTTTTATGGAGTTCCTGATAATCATCCCAGTCTTTAGCAACGATCTTCAAAATAAAATCCGAATCGCCCGTCATCAAATGACACTCACGCACGCGCGGGAAGCTCTCCATAAGTTTTTCAAACCCCTCCAAAACACCATCAGCCTGAGAATTCAACTTCACGGTCGCGAAGACAATCACGCTATAGCCCATTACCGCCGGATTGATGTCGGCGTGATAGCTGCGGATATGCCCGGCATCTTCGAGCGCACGCACACGGCGCAGACATGGCGGCGCCGAAATGCCAACCCGCCGCGCCAGCTCAACATTGGTCATGCGACCATCGGCTTGCAATTCCTTTAAAATCTTCTTATCTATCTTATCGAGCTTGTGACGGCGCATATGTTTTCAACCTTGTTTGCGTGTAATAATTTAAAATATATTTCTTCAAAGCAGTGAATGTTGGTATAAAGTTGCGCAAGAGAAGTTGCAAGCCCTTTTAAAAAGAAAAGCGATACAATCCACCATGGCCCCACCTATTACATTGAATAAAAAAGACTTTTCCTGCTGGGTACTGACCGAAAACCTGGCCGGTACGCGTAATCAGTGTATCGGCGTGGCCAACGCGCTGGATATTGCCCCAAGCATCATTGATGTGCAACTGAAAGAGCCATGGAAAAGTTTTTCTCCACATCTTGGTTTTGAGCAGAGTTGGAGCTACGCCCCGAAGCTTGAAGGACCTTGGCCAGACCTCCTCCTGACTTGTGGCCGTAAGAGCATCGCCGCGGCGCGCTTCATCAAAAAAACCAGTGGTGGAAAAACTTTCTCCGTCCATATTCAAGACCCCAAAACATCAGCAAAAGACTTTGATCTCATCGCCGCGGCGCAGCACGATCGCCTGCGCGGCGATAATGTGATTGTCACCACCGCTGCGCCAAACCGCATTACGCCAGAAAAGTTGGAGCAGGCCCGCGCCGCCTTCCCACAATTCGGCGACCTGCCTGGACCGCGCATTGCTGTTTTAATTGGCGGTAAAAGCAAAGCCTATGACATGAGCGCAAACACCATGCGCAATCTCTGCGCCCAGCTTAAATCAATTGATGGCAGCCTGATGATCACCGCCTCTCGCCGTACAGGAGAAGGGAATGAACAAATTCTACGCGAGGGCCTAAAGGACGCCAATGCCTACATTTGGGATGGAGAAGGCGAGAACCCCTATCTTAGCCTGCTCGCCTGGGCCGATACAATTTTGGTCACAGCGGATAGTGCCTCTATGCTCTCCGATGCTGGAACGACCGGTAAGCCCGTTTATATCATTCCGCTAGAGGGTGGCGGCAAACGCATCAACGCGCTCCATCAAAACTTGGTCAATGCGCATGTCGCACGGATGTTTGAAGGTGCATTAGAGAGCTGGAGCTACCGCCCGCTCAACGACGCCCAAGCCATAGCCACAGAAATTAAACAGCGCCTAAACGCACAGGACTAGATTCTCCTGCCTATCCGCACTATATAGAAGCTCAACATTTATTTTTAAAGGTTTTGATATGTCTGAGACAGTTCACTCTAAAGTTCTAATTATTGGCTCTGGCCCGGCTGGATACACAGCCGCCATCTATGCCGCACGCGCAAATCTTGAGCCTGTGCTGGTCACAGGTTTGGAGCCTGGCGGGCAATTAATGATCACCACCGAGGTTGAGAATTACCCCGGCTTTGCCGATGTCATCCAAGGCCCGTGGCTGATGGAACAAATGCGCGGACAAGCCGAAAATGTCGGCACAAAGATGATCAGCGATTACATCAACAAAGTCGATTTCTCCGCTCGTCCGTTTAAGGCCTGGGGCGAGTCAGGCGCGGAATATACTGGCGACACCGTTGTGATTGCGACTGGTGCAAAAGCGCGCTGGATCGGTCTGGACTCTGAAAAGAAATATCAGGGGCGCGGCGTCTCCGCTTGTGCCACCTGCGACGGGTTTTTCTTCAAAGATCAGGACGTCGCCATTGTTGGCGGCGGCAACAGCGCGGTGGAAGAAGCGCTCTTCCTGACGAATTTCTGTTCAAAAGTAACGCTTATTCACCGCCGCGATTCTTTGCGCGCTGAAAAAATTCTGCAGGACCGCCTGATGCAAAATGAAAAAGTTGAGCTCCTCTGGGACACGACTGTTGAGGAAGTTTTAGGGGATGAAAAAGGCATGAACGCCCTGCGCCTGAAAAACACAAAAACCGGCGAAGAAACAACTTTCGAGGCCCAGGGCATGTTCGTCGCCATCGGTCACGATCCGGCAACAGAGCTATTCAAAGACCATCTCGATATGGATGAAAATGGCTACATCCTTAAGGCTCCAGACTCCACTGCCACATCAATCCCCGGCGTGTTCGCCGCAGGTGATGTCAGTGATCACGTCTACCGTCAGGCCGTGACCGCGGCTGGCATGGGATGTATGTCTGCGCTGGAGGCTGATCGCTTTCTGGCCGCACAGAATTCTGACGAGAGTGCCGAAGCCGCAGCATAAAAATATACGCTGCACTATATGGTATGCAGCCCGCCTGCATACCATGCGATTCATCCGCCCCAAATTCTGCAATTTTTGGCATTTTGACCCCATAAATACGCAATAAAAAAATTAATCGCAAAAACCCTCGTTTTTAAAATTGACGATACCGAAAGATGTGGATATAACACCCCCTATCGGCGCGAAAGCGTTGATGAGGGTTCGCAAGAATCCTACGTCTCCCAGACGTGAAACCTCCCTGTTCAACTCGCCGGGCCCGCTGTCTTTTAGATGGCGGTGTCCCGATTTTTTTACCTGCAGCTCATCCATCATTTCACGATTTATTCGTGCAAATCCGTGTTAAACGTAAATTACACGGACAAGCCGTGTAATGACGGCTATTAAAACTATGTAATGCTTACTATAATGCTCGAATGAGTAAGAACATCATAGCCATACATAATTACGGCGGCGGCATGCGCGGTTTGATCCCGGCGCATTTCATGGCGCGGATCGAGGACACAACAGGCCTGCGTATGGCTGAAATGGTCGACATCTTCACCGGCCCGTCAACAGGCTCCATCCTTAACGCCGCGCTCAATGTGCCGCACCCGGATGACCCAAGCCGGCCCAAATATCGCGCACGGCACATGGTGAGATTTTATGAACGCGAAGGCATCAAGATTTTCCCACCTGATCGCTTTCGTGATTTCCGCGGTCTGATCCACGATTTCAACAACCGCACGATGAAGATCAGCAAGCTCAAGGCCCTCTTCCGTCACGGCCATTATGACACCAATCATATGGCCTATTGCATGCGTGCACTCTTTGGCGAAAGCAAACTCTCTGATTCGCTCAGCAGCCTGATCATCCCTGTCTATAATCTCGATGGTGATCACCTCACGCCAGCGCAAGAAAGCGGCGAAGACGATGATGCGCCCGTGCACACACAAAATAATATCACCGATCGCGGCGGCTATGCCGTGTGGCTGAAAAACATCCACTTTCGCAAGAACCGCCTAAAGACCCCCGATGTCTCGCTTTATGACGCCGTGCTCGCCAGCACCGCCGCACCAACCTATTTCCCCTGTCATCATCTTGATGTGAATTACAATGATCAGCGTGGACAGCGCAGCTACGCCGGCATTGATGGCTGCATTTTTGACAATCCCTGCATCAGCTATCACGGCGCGATCCGTCAACATCTGCCCGATGATACAAACCTCACCATGATCGCCTTTGGCACCGGCCACACGCACCGGTCTTACAAAAAAGATGACTGGAATAATTTTGGCGGCTTGGGCGTTGTTGATCCGGTCAATGATCTGCCGCTGATCAACATCCTGTTCCACGCCCCCGAATCCGCCCTGATGGAAAGCTTTAAGCAAGAGCTGGGCGATGATTTCCACCTGTTCAACAAGTCTCTGATCGATGGTGCAGATACCGGCACATTCCCCAGCACAGAAATCGACGATGCCAGCCCCGAAAACCTCAAAAAGCTAGAACAGTTCTTCGAAGAAACTCTGGAAGAAAACAGATCGGGGTTCGACGATATCTGCCACAAACTCGCGGCAAACCGCGATAAGAAAGAGCGCAAGAACAGACGCATAAACAAAAAATCCATGCGTAGATTTTTGTTTATGGAGACGTATCGGGAAAAAACTTGACATCCAACATATTGTTAACATAAAGTCAAAAAACATTGTAAAAAAGAAAGCTGCGTTTAGATATGTTTAATGATCCCGATAAAGAACCTTGGTTTGTAGCGAATATAACAATCGCATTTGGAAGTGCTTCCATTAAAGAACGCATCGACAAACAAGCCAAAGAGCTGATGAAAATAGCACAGATCTCTGAAGATAAAAAAACCATTACGTTTCCTGACCCGCATTACAAAGTGACAATTGTAGAAGAAAACAGCCATTCATGCACTTGGGAATTAGTCGACCCTGAATGGGATGCAATTAAAGATCTTCCGATAGGGGAATTGGGTTTGGATGATCATGGCTGCGGCATTATCAACATGAAAGACATTTCCCCCGGCCACAGTGCGAAATTCGCACTTGCCAATGATGCAGATATTTCTGACGTTGTAAAAGCCGCTGCACTATCTATTGCATATGCAAATACAACATCTAAGGAAATACAAAAAGCAATCGGTGTAACTGATAAAAAAATGCAAATCATGTTCATGAAGGGCGTAATACCCACCGCGGGCGTCGATCATGATCTAGATTAAAGAAATTAAGCCGCCTTTGCCGCTCCACTCAGCGCCGCGCAGGCCTTCTGAATCCGCCCACAGGCTTCTGTTAGCGCCTCTTCAGACGTGGCGTAGGAAATGCGGAAATATGGAGACAGGCCAAACGCTGCGCCCTGCACGCAGGCTACGCCTTCGCTCTCTAGCAAATAGGTCACGAAATCTTCATCGCTGTCGATCACTTTACCGTCGGGCGCTATCTTGCCGATTGTGCCGGCGCAGGACGGATACACATAGAACGCGCCCTCCGGCATCAGGCACTCAAGCCCATCAGCCTCATTGAGCATCTCCACCACCAAATCACGGCGGCCCTTAAATGCGGCATTGCGCTCGATCAAAAACGACTGATCACCATTAAGCGCAGCGACAGCGGCCGCTTGAGAGATTGAGCTAGGGTTGGATGTGCTTTGGCTCTGAATTTTCGCCATCGCCTTAATCAGCGCTTTGGGCCCGCCCGCATAGCCAATACGCCAGCCCGTCATCGCATAGGCCTTGGACACACCATTACAGGTCAGCGTCCGCTCATAAAGCCCCGGCTCCACCTGCGCAGGGGTGCAAAACTCAAACCCGTCATATGTGATTGGCTCATAAATATCATCGCTCATCACATAGACATGCGGATGCTTCATCAGCACATCGGTGATCGCTTTCATCTCGGCGCGTGTATAGGCCGCGCCGGTGGGGTTGGACGGAGAATTCAGGATAATCCATTTGGTCTTGGGCGTAATCGCCGCCGCCAGCGCCTCGGGCTGTAATTTAAAGCCATGCTCTTTCGTGCATTCCACAACCACCGGCGTGCCTTCCGCCAGCAAGACCATATCGGGATAGGACACCCAATAGGGCGCAGGAATAATCACCTCGTCCCCCGGATTAACCGAAGCCATCAGCGCATTATACAGCACCTGTTTCCCGCCCGTGCCCACACTAATCTGATCGCGCGCATAGTCCAGATCATTATCACGCTTGAACTTCGCGATAATCGCATCCTTCAGTTCGTTCGTACCATCGACGTTCGTGTATTTGGTCTGCCCAGCCTTGATCGCGGCAATCGCGCCGTCTTTGACAAAGTCCGGCGTATCAAAATCCGGCTCGCCCGCACCAAGGCCGATGATATCGCGCCCGGCAGCTTTGAGCTCATTCACCTTCGCCGTGACAGCTAACGTGGGAGAGGGCTTAATACGGCTAAGACGATCAGCAACGAGTGACATTCGGGTATGCTCCTTAATTTAATTAACGCATGTTATCTATAAAACGTGTAAAAACCCATATTTTGTTTTAATAGCCCATTGTTATCATTACAAGAGATCATGTAAAAATATCTCAGGGCCCTGCCCTGCGGCGCGCTTTATGTGGTTTATTCTTGGACTCGCGCGCGCAGACCATCTAGCGACAGCGCAGGTACCTGATCAAACCGCAGCCCCTGATCTTCAAAAAACTGCCTAAGCGGCGACAATATCGGATCTTCTAACGCCCTGTCCATATACCCGAACAAGCGCGGCATATAATGCATATATGCAGGTTTACCATCCCGCACCGCCCAGCGCACGCACTGCCCGATCAGGCGGCAATGAAGCTGCGTGCCAAGCACACGATACCACGCCAAAAATTCTTCACTGCGCCCCGCTAGTAATTTATTCTGAATATCCGCAGGCACATCAGCGCGCATATCCTCCAGCAAATTCACCAGATCATACGGCGAAGGCCCGATCATCGCGCCCTGAAAATCCAGAATTCCGCAACGCTGCAGCCCTTCTCTACCGGGCAGCCACATCAAATTCTCCGCATGAAAATCTATATGGGTAAAGCCCTGCGGACAGGGTGGTAAGCCTACCTCAATCTCATCCCACACCGCCAGATACGCCTCAATCAATCCATCGGGGTTTACCTCACCACGCAGCGCAGGCACAAACCAGCGCATTATCAAACCCCGTCCCGCATGCACATGACTATCGTCATAGTGCGGCAATTCCAGCGTACAGCCCTGCGCACTCAAATGCGCCAGCACATCACCAGCCAGTTGATAATTGGGCTGATCCTTAAATGACACAGGTCCGAAGTCTTCGAGCAACAGCTCGCCCGCCGCCTCATCCGCTTCATAAATCTCTGGCGCGCTCAAACCCACATCACGCAGCCACCCGCCAATACGCACAAAATCAGCCAACCGATGCCCGGGCGTATCGCCATAGACACTCATCAAAATCGCGCTTTTCCCGGATTTTTCATAGCGATCATACCGCCGCGCAGAGCCATCTTCCGCGACCGGCTCAACAAATTGCCAACCGTTAGAAACAGCCAGATTAGTCACGTTTTTTTGGGAGAGTAGATTTCGACGCCAATGCCTTAAGCGCATCGACATGGCTCTGTGAGACCTGGCCTTTTGTGCGCGGCTTTCCTGTATCTTCAAGCCCAAAAACCTCAGCGCTTGAATTTGCCACAGCCTTCAATAGCTGCAGCCCAAATTCTTCTTCTTTCGATGTTGCCTTATGCGCAGGCGCTACAGCCTTCTTAGGCTGCGGCGTTTCCGCCTGCTTCGCCGCACGGCCCGAAGCCACACGATCAACATGATACGCCACAATCCCCGTCAGGTGATTTTTCGTGAGCGCATAAAGCAATTTAGGATCTCCAAACGCCCAGCTCATAACCTGCTGCCGCGCCCGCATAGGATTGCCCTTCGCCAATTTCAGCGCTTCCTCAATCTTTTCTTCTGCGTATTTTAATGACATCTGCGATTCCTCTTATTTTTAAGGATGGCATAATTTTTTCACATTGTCATCCCGAGCGTAGTCGAGGGATCTGATTAAAGTAATACAGAGCCAGATTCCTCAGCTCCCTGCGGTCGGTCGGAACAACACCGAGGTAATTACTATGCAATCGTAACCAATTCCCTCATCAACCGCTGCACCCCCTTAACCCGCTTGGCCGGTGTGTCCCAGTGACGAACGGCGACAATTTTCTGGTCTGGGCGCAGCTTCACACTCCCGCGTTGCTCGGTGATCCAGCCCATAATGCCCGCGACATTGGGCGGGCTGTCTTTGTGGAAGCCAATCACCGCGCCCTTTGGCCCGGCTTCGACGGATGCAACGCCCGCGCGCTTACACATTTGCTTAATCGCCACGATATCCAGCAGATTTTCGAGCTCTTCCGGCAGCTTGCCGAAGCGATCAATCATCTCGGCGGCGAAGGATTCAATTTCATCACTGAACGAATACCCTCTCCCCCCGGGGAGAGGGTTAGGGTGAGGGGGCGCTTCTTTACGCTCAGAGTTTTTCCCCTCACCCCTACTCTCTCCCCGGGGGGAGAGGGAGTCTATAGATCCTAAATCCGCAATTCTGCGATACAAACTCATCCGCACACCCAGATCCTCGACATAAGTTTCAGGGATCAGGACCGACGTTCCCACATTAATATTCGGCGACCATTTTTCCTCTGGCATATCATCCAGATCTACGCCCTGACGCGCCATAGCAACCGCCTCCTCCAGCATTTGCTGATACAGCTCAACGCCGACCTCGCGCACATGCCCGCTCTGCTGATCACCTAGCAAGTTCCCGCCGCCGCGGATGTCCATGTCATGGCTGGCGAGCTGAAACCCGCTGCCCAGCGTATCGAGTGTTTCCATGATTTCGAGGCGCTTCATCGCCTTATCATTCAGCTTCAGCCCCGGCTGGTACGTCAGATATGCGTAAGCCCGCACCTTCGAGCGCCCAATCCGCCCGCGGATCTGATAGAGTTGCGCCAAGCCGAACATGTCAGCGCGATGGATAATCATCGTGTTGGCCGTCGGAATATCAATCCCGCTCTCGATAATATTGGTGGCCAGCAGCACATCATATTGCCCGTCATAAAAGGCATTCATGCGGTCTTCGAGTTCCGTTGGGGTCATCTGGCCATGCGCATCGATCACCTTAATTTCGGGCACCAGCTCAGCCAGCATCTCCTTCAGATCTTTCATATCCGTCACCCTCGGACAAACATAGAAGCTCTGGCCGCCACGGTAATGCTCGCGCAGCAGCGCCTCGCGAATCACCATCGTATCGACCGGCATCACGAAGGTGCGGATCGCCATCCGGTCCACCGGCGGGGTGGTGATCAGGCTCATCTCCCGCACGCCGGTCAGCGACATTTGCAGCGTGCGCGGAATGGGCGTGGCGGTCAGGGTCAGCACATGAACGTTATTCTTCAGCTCTTTCAAACGCTCCTTCTGCTTCACGCCAAAACGTTGCTCCTCATCCACCACCAACAGGCCGAGATTGGAGAATTTGATCTCCTTGGAGAACAGCGCATGCGTGCCAATCACGATATTCACACTGCGATCGCGCAGGCCGTCCTTCACCAGGCTCGCATCCTTCGCCGCGACAAGGCGAGAGAGCTGCGCCACGTGCAGGCCCGTCCCGCTAAAGCGCGCCACGAAATTCTGGTAATGCTGGCGCGCAAGCAATGTGGTCGGCACCACGACAGCAACCTGCACGCCCTCCATCGCCGCAACATAGGCAGCGCGCATTGCCACTTCCGTTTTGCCAAAGCCAACATCACCGCAGACAAGGCGATCCATCGGATGCCCCGTCGAGAGGTCCGCAATCACATCATCAATCGCGCGCTGCTGATCCTCTGTCTCCGCATAGGGAAAGCGCGCGACGAACTCGTTATATATCCCCTCGCTCACATCCAGCTTGTCCGCTTTTTTGAGCAAGCGCGCCGCAGCGATCTTCAGCAAGCCATCCGCCATCGCCATCAAATCTTTCTTCACGCGGCTTTTGCGCGCCTGCCAACCGGCACCGCCCAGCTTATCAAGCTGCGCCGTGCCCTCATCAGCGCCAAAGCGCGAGAGCACCTCCATATTCTCCACCGGCACAAACAAGCGATCCCCGCCCGCATATTCAACCTTTAGGCAGTCATGAAACGTCCGGCCAACCTGCACGGTCTCCAGCTCCACAAACTTCCCGATCCCGTGATCGACATGCACGACCAGATCGCCCTCGCTAAGGCTCAAGACCTCGGTGAGGAAGTTATCCGCCTTGCGCTTTTTCTGTGCCCGGCGCGCCAAGCGATCGCCCAGAATATCCTGCTCGGTAATCACAACCAGATCATCCGCAACAAAGCCGCGCTCCAGATGCAGAATCACCAGCCCAATGGCTCCCGTCGATAACGCCTTCACCTCTTTGAGGTTATCCAGCGCCGCCAACTGATCAAACCCCGCCTGCTCCAAAAGCCCCTTAAGCCGCTCCCGCGACCCTTCCGAATAACAGGCGATTAATGCTTTTTGGCTAAGCGCCGCCACATGTGTCTTCAATTCCGCAAACACATCGCCCTCTGGCAATGCACGAATATCGGCAAAATCACGTCCCTTGCGGGCGCTGTTCTGGGCCGCCTCATCCGACGGATCACTAAAAGGCGAGAGCGTCTCCGCACCCTCCACCAGAGCGTTCCACGCCGCATTCTCCACATAGAGCTGCGCTGGTAATAATGGATGATAAACTGAGCCCGACAGGCTGACATCCTGCACCTTTTTATCCCGCTTCGCCGCAGCGTCCTCCAGCGTCTTGCGTGCCTCATAAAAATCTCGCACCTGCGCTGCGCGCTCAATTTGCGCCTCCGCCGCATGATGGTCAAACGTCACACCGCCGCCCGGCACATAATCAAATACCGTGCCCATATGCTCATGAAACAGCGGCAACCAGTGATCCATCCCGTTATAGCGCCGCCCCTCAGACACCGCCGCATAGAGCGGATCATCGCTATTCACCACGCCAAACGCTTCGCGATAGCCCGCGCGGAATCGCGCAATCGAATCATCATCCAGAAAAAATTCCGTCGCGGGCTGCAGGCAAAACTCTGAGACTTTTTCGCCAGAGCGCTGCGAGAGCGGATCAAAGCGCCGAATGCTCTCCACCTCATCACCAAACAAATCCATGCGGATCGGCTCAGCATGCCCGGCTGGAAAGATATCAATAATCCCGCCGCGAATAGAAAACTCGCCGCCCTCACGCACTGTTTCGGTGCGCACATAACCATTATTCGCCAAATAAACCTGTAGCTGCGTTACATCCAGCCGCCCGCCAGCGCGCGTAGACAGGCTGGCGGCCGCCAAAACATCCTTCGGCATCACAAGCTGCATAGCGGCATTCACCGTAGTGAGCAAAATCCGCGGATAGCGCTCCTGCTCCGCCTCCCAGCGCATCAGCTCCACCAGCGCCGCCACGCGCTGTGCCACAATATCCGTATTGGGCGAAACGCGATCATAGGGCAAACAATCCCACGCCGGCAGCACGGCCACCCGCACATCTGGCGCAAAAAAGGCCAGCAACTCCTGCAGCGTCATGCAGCGCGCATCATCCAGCGCCACATGCATCAACACTTTATCCGCAGGCATGAGGCTACGCGCGCGCTGCGCCAAAACCCGCGCATCCTGCCCTTCGGGTGCGCCGTATATCATATTGCCACTATTATGTTGAAGTTCTGCTGCTTCCATAGGCAAAATCATATACATGTCATCCCGAGCGAAGTCGAGGGATCTAATCCATTATCTCAATATTCAGATTCCTCCACGCCGCTACGCTCCGGTCGGAATGACATGTTTGGAGAGCAAGTCAAAGATATCACTCTTAACATCCTCCGGAGGCTCTTCCTTGCCCGTAATCCAGCCATAAAGATCCGGATCATTCTGCGTCAAAAGCGCGTCATACACATCAAGCTGCGCATCACTAAAGCCCGACACATGCGCCCCCGCAAAAGACCCCATAATCAAATCCATCTCCTTCATCCCGCGATAGCCAGAGCGAAGAATTAACCGTTTTCTTTTCTTTTCTATTTCATTCATTTTTCTTTTTACCACTAAGACACTAAGTTTCACTAAGAAATTATATACCGTCATCACACGGCCTGTCCGTGTGATCCATACCACAAATAGATTACACGCACTTCTACCCTTTAAGGTATAAAGCGTGCAATGACGATGATTGTAAAAACTTAGTGTGTCTTAGTGCCTTAGTGGTTAAAATCATTTCATGTCCCGACCATTCGACCTAGATCCGCTATTCCGCACGCTCACCACTCTGCCTGGTGTAGGGTCGCGCAATGGAACATTGCTGGAAAAGCTGATTGGTGGGCCGAAGGTGCTCGATCTGCTGTGGCACTTACCGGTGGATTTCATCGATCGCCGCTTTTCCCCAAAAATTGCAGAAGCGCCCAACGGCAAGATCGCAACCATAGAGGTCACAGTCGGCAAGCATTTCCCAAACGCGCGCAAGGGCCTGCCTTATAAAGTCTGGTGCACCGATGCGACCGGCACGATCAATCTAACCTTCTTCCACGCCAACAAAGCCTGGATAGAAAAACAGCTGCCTGAGGGTGAAAAACGCATCATCAGCGGCCGCGTTGAATATTATCAGGGCAATCCACAAATGACCCACCCCGATGCAATCGGCACAATTGAGGAGCGCGCGGCGATTGAAACCGTCGAGCCTATCTATCCCCTCACCGCCGGCATCACCAACAAAACCATCCGCAAGGCGATGGCTGGCGCGCTCAGTTTCGTACAGCCCCTACCTGAATGGTTGGAGCCAGAATATAAAAAGCGCAATGGCTGGCCCGATTGGAATGAGGCGGTGAGGTTGGTGCATTTTTATAATGATACCCCCTCTCCCCCCACAAACTCCGTTTGCGAATCTTTAGAAGCGAACACGGCCTCTGGTCGTGCTTCGCGGGGAGAGGGCCGGGGTGAGGGAGCAACCCTTACCGCTAAAGAAACACCCCCTCACCCTAACCCTCTCCCCGAGGGGAGAGGGGATTCATCTGATGCCAAATCACTAGACCCAAACCACCCCGCGCGCGCGCGATTGGCCTATGATGAGCTACTCTCCAACCAGCTCACGCTGGCACTCGTTCGTCAGCAGCAAAAAAAGCGCGGTGGGCGCGCCTTTAAAACCAGCGCTGCTCTGCGTGATAAAATCCTGGCCGCCCTGCCCTTTACGCTCACCAATGCGCAAAATCGCGTTCTCACTGAAATCAACCAGGATATGGCTGCGCCCTCCCGCATGCTGCGCCTGCTACAGGGCGATGTCGGCAGCGGGAAAACCGTCGTGGCCGCGCTGGCCATGATGAACGCCATTGAAAGCGGCGCGCAGGCCGCCCTCATGGCACCAACCGAAATCCTGGCGCGCCAGCATTATGAGAGCCTAAAGCCATGGCTGGAGGCGGCGGGACTTCGCGCCATCGTCATGACCGGACGGGATAAGGGCAAAACCCGCGAAGCGCTGCTGGAACAAATCAGCAGCGCACCAGAAAATAACGGCGCGCACATCATCATCGGCACACATGCCATCTTTCAGGACAGCGTCCAATATGCCGCTCTCGGCCTTGCCGTCATTGATGAACAGCACCGCTTCGGCGTGCATCAGCGTCTCTCGCTTTCCTCCAAAGGTAAAGGTACGGACGTTTTGGTCATGACCGCAACGCCCATCCCGCGCACATTGGCACTCACGGCATATGGCGATATGGAAGTCAGCCAGATTGATGAAAAACCGCCGGGGCGCAAGCCGATCGACACCCGCCTGATCGGGATTGAAAAACTGGACGATATGATCGAATGGCTAAAGCGCCAAATCGCTACCGGCGCGCGCGCATACTGGGTTTGCCCGCTGGTGGAGGAATCAGAATTTATGGATCTCGCCGCCGCCGAAGAGCGCTATGACGTGCTGAAACATTTCTTTGCCACAAAAGATGGAACAAGCCGGGTCGGGCTTATCCATGGCCGCATGAAGCCGCTGGAAAAGGACGCAGCAATGGAAAAATTCGCCGCCGGAGATCTCAACATCCTCGTCGCCACCACCGTGATCGAGGTTGGGGTAAATGTCCCCGAAGCCACCATCATGGTCATTGAACATGCGGAGCGCTTCGGCCTGTCACAGCTTCACCAGCTCCGTGGGCGCGTTGGGCGCGGCGGTGATAAGTCATATTGCTTTCTGCTTTACACCGGCCCGTTAGGCGAAACCGCGAAGGAGCGCCTGTCAATCATGCGCGAAACCGAAGACGGCTTCCTGATCGCTGAAAAAGACCTGGAGCTACGCGGCAGCGGCGATATCCTGGGCGTTAAACAAAGCGGCATGGTAGATTTCCGCCTCGCCAATCTAGCCGAACACGCCGACCTCCTAGCCGCCGCAAGACAAGACACAAATTTGATCCTGGAACGCGACCCAGAGCTGGAAAGTGAACGCGGGAAGGCGCTGAAAACGCTGCTGTATTTGTTTGAAAGAGATCAGGCGATTAAGAATTTACGGAGTGGTTGATACACCCTCCGTCATCCCGGCGAAGGCCGGGATCTATTGTTACTCAAATTAGCGCACTATGTATCCCGGCCTTCGCCGGGATGACAGGGGAGGGATTACTAAGCGCTTAGTGCTCTCAATAACTTAAAAAATCTTATTCAAACGTAACTTTTTTATTCTTAATGGACTCGATAACACGCAGAGCTTCCGACTTAATATTTTCAGAAACATCCAAATGTACAATCTTATCCTCCACAATATTTTTACGGTCAGCAGAAGCCACACCCCACCGCGCTACTAACCTAAAAATTTGCCTATCACAGCTTAATTGCGGCGCTACTAACAACATCAATTCATTCCATTAATTTAAAAAATACATATTACACACTTGAAATAATAAGTAAATTTAATAATTTAAAAAGCCTAAGTTGATTTCTTCTCCACGCCACGATCCGGCGGCGTGATGATTCCGGCAGAAACCACCAGTTTCACGCCCTCCTCCACCGTCATATCCAGATAGATCAACTCCGTCTTTGGCACGAACAGTAAATAGCCCGATGTGGGGTTAGGCGTTGTTGGCACGAACACATTAATTGTATCGGCCTTCGTCACGCGCTGCACTTCGCCTTCGGTTTTACCGGTGACAAAGCCGATCGACCACGTGCCCTTACGCGGATATTCCAGCATCACAACCTCGCGAAAGGCCTGTGATTTTGAGGCCATGATCGTTTCAAAAATCTGCTTGATCGCGCTATAAATCGTGCGAATAACGGGCACCCGATTAACCACATATTCGGCCATGCGGATAAAAAAGCGCCCCATAAAATTCGTCGCAACAAAGCCAATAACAATAAAAAACGCCAGCGCAACGATTAAACCAAGCCCCGGCAAGGTTGTCACGCCATACACATCCTGATACAGTGTTTCCGGGATAATCTTGGTCACACGCGAATCAATAAAATTCAAAAACCCCCACGTCAGATACACCGTAATACTGATCGGTGCAGTCACCAAAATCCCGGCAATCAAATAGCCGCGTAAACGCGCCACAGCACTCACATTCGACGCTTTAGTGTGGCCATCTAGAATATCTTCAGTTTTGTTCTCTTCGCTCATACCCGCATCATGGCTTGGGCTTTGGGAAAAAGCAATGCTAGAGTAAACGCATGGATATCGCTTATTTGCTCTCATCACCGGAAGAAAAAACGCGCCGCCTGCTTAAGCTCGCGCGCCTCGATCCCCTGTTCGCGCCGATCATCGATGATCTGGAAAAGTTTGGCTTTGAGATCACCCACAAATATTGGGGCCGCAGCGGCAGCTATACGCCATACGCCGTTCAGGTGCCGGAGGACACCAGCGAAGAAACGTTCGCAACAGCCTTTATGGCGCAATGGCGCGCTGGCGAAATGCCCGCCAAGTTCCAGTTCTCCACCCGCTATGGCTTTGCCATGAACGCCCATTATTTTCTGCACGAGCTGATGCATTTCCATCAGGATATGCACGGCCTGCTGTTCACGCCGATAAGTGCGCTAGATCAACGCAGCTATATTGGGTTGACGCTCCTCTGCGAAGCCTTAGCCGAAACCGAAGCCATCCGCTCCTCCTACCGCCTCAAACAAGCCGGCCACCCCGCTGCATGGACCGGCGCGCTACTATCCTTTGATTGGCGCGGCCTCGCCAAATGCTACGCCGCAGACCTCAAATCCGGCACACGAGAGTCTGAAGCCGCCCTGAATATATTCAAACACTGGCATAGCACCCGCCAGCGCCATTATTACGAACATCGCGCGGCTAAACTTTACGCCCAAGCCGCCTCCACCTCAGAGTTGCGCTCTATAGACTTAAATCAAGCCATAAACCGCCTACCCAAAGACACGCGGCCAGACTACCTAAACAACACAGATTTAGAGAAAATCAGCACTCTGGAACACTATCCGAACTGCGACAACCACCAAAGCGAAGACCTGAGAATTGTCTCCCCCCCCTATCTCTGGAACACCCTAAAACCCCAGCGTTAAAGCACCATCTTCCTTACATTCTATTTATACTAGGCACGAGGAGCGCCACGTATGCTAATACACAAGCGATCGAGTAACGACGGAGAAATAGAATGTAAGGAAGATGGTGACCGCTCAGGGATTCGAACCCTGGACCTACTGATTAAAAGTCAGTTGCTCTACCAGCTGAGCTAAGCGATCTTACCAAAAGACTGGGGCACCTTATGGATTTAAGGGCGGGCCGTCAAGCTTTTAAGGCATTTTATGAGCTAAATTTCTGTTTGAGCTTTTCCGCCACCTGCGGGGTGACGAATTGGTCGATATCCCCGCCCATCGAGCCTATTTCCTTCACAAATGAGGCCGAGACGAATTGCCACTTATCGGAGGCCATCAGGAACACCGTCTCAATATCCGGGTCTAGCTTGGCATTCATGCCGGTCATTTGAAATTCATATTCAAAATCAGAAACAGCGCGCAAGCCCCTGAAAATACAGGTAGCCTCCACATCCTTAGCAAAGTGAATCAGCAAGTTCTTAAACGGCATCACCTCAATCTCGCAGCCCTTGGCGTGCAAATTCTCAATATCGGATTGCAGCATCGCCACGCGCTCCTCAATCGAAAAAAGCGGCCCCTTACGCTGGCTATCCGCAATGCCGATGATCAACCGATCCACCATCACACTGGCACGCTGAATCAAATGCAAATGCCCCTTGGTGACGGGATCGAAGGTGCCAGGATAGACGCCGATGAGATATTTTCCGTTATTCTGTGTCATCGTCCTGATCTTCAGTATCAGCTTGTAAGGCGACTTCTTCAGAAACTTCAGCTTCAGCAGACGGCGCAACCTCTGACGCAGCACCTTCCGCGCCCTCTTCCAAGCCTTCCGGTTCGTCATCACTGTCTTCTTCGACCAGCCATGCCACGGAAACCACGCTTTCACCATCGCGCACCTTGAATACCGTTACGCCCTGTGATGTACGGCCGGTGATACGGATGTTTTCGACGGGGGTGCGGATCAGTTGGCCTTGGTCGCTGACCAACATAATTTGGTGGCTGTCCGTGACCGGGAAGGTGGCCACGACTTCGCTGCCGTTTCTGGCGGTCAAATTTATATTCGCCACGCCCTGCCCGCCGCGCCCGGCGGTCCGGTACTCGTATGACGAGGTGCGCTTACCATAGCCGCCATTGGTCACGGTCAGCAAGATCTGCTCTGCGGCGAGCAATTCCTGGAACCGCTCGGGCGAAAGCTCAATATCCGCGGTGGCGGCCTCGGCATCGATTTCGCCGCCGCCGCCATCTTCATCACCATCCACCACCTGATTGGCGGCCTTCATATAGGCCGCACGCTCATCCGGCGTGACCTCCATATGTTTCAGGATGTACATGGAAATGACGTCATCCTTCTTGTCCTTAAGCTTAATCCCGCGAACGCCCGTGGAATTACGCCCGGCAAACACGCGAATAGCCTCAACCGGAAAGCGGATCGCTTTACCCATTTTGGTAGCCAGCAAAACATCCTCGTTCGGCGCGCAAATCGCGACAGAAACGAGACTCTCATCCTCATCCAGCTTCATCGCGATCAGGCCGTTAGAACGAATATTCGCAAAATCAGACAATTTATTTCGCCGCACCGATCCATGAGATGTCGCAAACATAATATCCAGACGGTCAATCACATCCGCGTCTTCCGGCATGCGCATATAGACGGATACATTCTCGCCATCTTCCAGCGGCAGCATATTTACCATCGCCTTACCGCGCGCTTGCGGCGTGCCGAGCGGCAATTGATAGACCTTCATCTTATGCACAATCCCGCGGGATGTGAAGAACAAGATTGGCGTGTGGGTGCTGGCGACAAACAGATCAGCGACAAAATCGTCGTCCTTCGTGCTCATCCCGCTACGACCCTTACCACCGCGGCGCTGCGCGCGATAGGTATCCAGCGGCACGCGCTTGACGTATCCGCCATGGGTGATCGTCACAACCATATCCTCGCGCTGGATCAAATCTTCCATATCCACATCAAAATCGCCCTCGATGATTTGACTGCGGCGCGGCGTGTCGAATTTATCTTTGATCTCCTGCAGCTCAGCAACGAGAACCTCTAACATCTTTTCCCGGCTGCCGAGAATCGCTAAATACCCGGCGATCTTGTCAGTAATCTCTTTCAGCTCATCACCAATCTTACCACGCTCCAGCCCGGTCAAACGGTGCAAGCGCAGCTCAAGAATCGCTTTGGCTTGCACGTCGCTCATCTGATAGGTGCCATCATCTTCCACAGAATGTTCAGGATCATCGATCAGCGCGATCAGCGGCGCAATATCCTTCGCCGGCCATTTCTTCGCCAGCAAGCCCTCGCGGGCCTCAGCCGGGTTCGCGGCATTACGGATCAGCGAGATGACGTCATCAATATTCGCCACAGCCACAGCCAGACCAGCCAAGACATGCGCGCGGTCTCTAGCTTTGCCCAACTCAAAAATAGTGCGGCGGGTGATCACCTCTTCACGGAATTTCACGAACGCCTTAATCATATCGCGGATCAGCATCGTTTGCGGCTTGCCATTATGCAGCGCAACCATGTTACACGCAAAATTGCTCTGCAGCGCCGTGTGCTTAAACAGCTGGTTTAGCACAACCTCTTCATTCGCGCTGATCTTCAGCTCGATCACAACGCGCACGCCATCGCGGTCAGATTCATCGCGCACTTCATGGATATCTTCCACAATTTTCTCGCGCGCCACTTCGCCCAAACGCTCCAGCAACTTGCCCTTATTCACCTGATAGGGAACTTCATGAATAATAATCGCCGTGCGCTTCCCGGCCTCCTCGAATGAGGTCTTGGCGCGCATCTTCACCGAGCCATTGCCGGTGTGATAGGCTGAATGAATGCCCATCCGCCCGAGAATTTCGCCGCCCGTGGGGAAATCTGGTCCGGGAATGATTTCCATAATCTCGTCGGTCGTGATCTCCGGGTTATCAACCATCGCCAGACACGCATCAACAACCTCACCCAAGTTATGCGGCGGAATATTCGTTGCCATCCCGACCGCGATCCCGCCCGCACCATTAACCAACAGGTTAGGCACACGTGACGGCAGCACATCTGGCTCCTTCATGCTCTCATCATAGTTCGGGTGAAAATCGACCGTATCCTTATCGATATCCTCCAGTACAGCTTCCGCAGATTTAGCCAAGCGGGCCTCAGTATAACGCATCGCCGCAGGGCTATCGCCATCCATAGAGCCAAAGTTCCCCTGCCCGTCAATCAACGGCAGGCGGAGCGACCAAGGCTGGGCCATACGCACCATCGCATCATAAATTGCCTGATCGCCATGCGGGTGATATTTACCCATCACATCCCCGACCACGCGAGCAGATTTCTTATATGCCTTGTCCGAGCTGTAACCACCCTCACGCATCGCAAATAAAATGCGGCGATGCACAGGCTTCAAGCCATCCCGCACATCCGGCAAAGCCCGACTAACAATCACGCTCATCGCGTAATCGAGATATGATTGCTTCATCTCTTCTTCAAGAGCAATCGTTGGGAATGTTTCTTCAGATACAGTGGAATCAGTCATGATTTTTACTTCTTATTGTTGATAAGAATTTCTAGCAGGATTTGAGGGGGTAAACAAGGCTGAAAGCACAGAAAAACTAACGCGTTCCACCGATTTTCGCGCGAATTAAAGCCTGATCCATCAGGCGGATAATTTCCGGCCCGACCAGCGCGCGATAATCGAGAATTTTAGCCTCCGCCGCATGGGATTCGGGGGTGGAATAATAGGCAATCATCGCCTCTAATTCCGCGTCCGTGAACACCTGCGCATAGGCATCGACCGAGATCTTTTCAATCGCCTTATAATTGAGCGTCTTTTGCAGCGCCATCCGATCCACCGCGCGCGTTGCCTCGGACTGGCGCTCAACATAGCGATCAATCGCCCGATCGATCTGCACCTTAACGGGCCGCACGCCTTGGAGCTGCCCGGCAAGCTCGAGCCTGCGCGCCATATCGTCTGCATGGGCTGAAAACGGAAACAAAAGCGCCGCAAATAATGCGAAGAGATAAAGCCGTCTCCTCCCTGAGGGGGAGGGCTGGGGGGGGAGTTTAGGAACTGCAAACAAATCAAACACCGTAAACCCCCACCTTAATCCTCCCCCCTCAGGGGGAGGACATTCTTTTTGTGCCTAAAACGGAATCTCGTCCTCGAACTGATCCACCGCCGCGTTAGACGCCGCAGGCTGTTGCTGCTGTGGCGCAGAGCCGGAATCAAAGCCGCCGCCCGCTTGATTATCCTGGAACGAACTACCGCCACCAAAATCACCAGCGCCAGCACCGCCGCCACGGCTATCAAGCATATTCAGCTCTCCGCGATAGGGACGCAGCACGATTTCTGTCGTATATTTCTTCTCACCATTTTGTTCCCATGAACGCGTCTCAAGCTGGCCTTCGATATAAACCTTAGCGCCCTTTTTCAGATAGCTCTCACAAACGCCAATCAGCCCTTGATTGAAAATCACAACGCGGTGCCATTCCGTTTTCTCCCGGCGCTCACCCGTGGCCTTGTCCTTCCAATTTTCAGACGTCGCAATCGTCAAATTACAAACCCGATCCCCGGACTGCATCGAACGCACCTCCGGATCTTTCCCCAAATTCCCAATCAAAATAACCTTATTTACGCCAGCCACAATATGTACTCCTCTAAATGTAAATGTAAGAATTCAAATATAGACAGCCCTAGAGTAATTCAAAAGAAATTATTTATAGTTATACGATAATAAATAGCCCGCGCTTCGTACAAAAATCATCCAAATTCTTGCGGATCAAAGGAAACTTCATCAACCTTCTGCGCGCACGCATTGGCAATAATAACCCTGACCAATCCTAATAGAAGCTGATCCTGTGAAGACAAAAGCTCTTTTTCTTCTAATTCATTATTAATATTAAAAGCTGAAGAATAACTATTACTATCGCTAATTAACGCACAATATTTACTGTGTATATCATTGTCAATTCTACCGCCTATTTCCTTTTCAATACACAGCTTCACCTCATCAAGAATCTCTATTTTTTCACTCTCCAAAACCTCTTCATCTTCAAAAAGCGCAATATACACCCCTGTTAAATAAGTCAAACGTGACCTATCCTGTCTACAAAGAATAGAGCTTTCACAAATCTCCTCTGACCACTCACCTGAATAACGCTCAAAAACATCTTTTAATAACATCGCACAACTCCCTTTAAAGTAAATCATTATGTTAATTTTATGCAGATTAAATACTACCCTTACCACAAAAATGCAATAAAAAATTTGCCTCATGCCCTCAATTACCCCATATAACAAACCGCGCTTTAAAAAACAGAGTGTGGTTTATTTTTTGCTTTTCTTTCTATGCCTTGCTTTCCCCGCGGAAGCGGGGATCTATATTAGAGACATAAATTTAAAAGGTCCCTGCTTTCGCAGGGAATGCAGTTCTGGTAAAGGTAGTGGCATGCTGACTAAAATCTCCATCCGCGGGGCGCGGGAACATAATTTGAAGGATATTGATATCGACCTGCCGCGCGATGCGCTGGTGGTGATAACGGGGTTGTCTGGCTCCGGGAAATCATCGCTGGCCTTTGATACGATTTATGCGGAAGGGCAGCGGCGCTATGTAGAGAGCCTGTCCGCCTATGCCCGCCAATTTCTGGAGCTGATGCAAAAGCCGGATGTGGATAGCATCGAGGGCCTGTCCCCCGCCATTTCGATCGAGCAAAAAACCACCAGCCGCAATCCGCGCTCCACCGTTGGGACAGTGACAGAGATTTACGATTATATGCGCCTGCTTTGGGCGCGCGTTGGCGTTCCGCATTCTCCCACCACCGGCAAGCCCATCACCAGCCAAAGCGTCAGCGAGATCGTTGACCGCATTGCGGCGATGGATGATGGCACAAAGCTCTACCTCCTTGCACCCATCGTGCGCGGGCGTAAGGGCGAGTACCGCAAAGAATTTAAAGAGCTGCAGGCCAAGGGATTCCAGCGTGTTAAAATTGATGGCACGCTCTATGAAATTGACGACATCCCGGCGCTGGATAAAAAGCTCAAACACGATATAGAGGCTGTCATAGACCGCCTCGTCCTGCGCGATGATCCTGACGGCTCTATCACGCAGCGCCTTGCGGATTCTGTCGAAACCGCGCTTAACCTCGCAGACGGGCTAGTGATTGCCGAAAATGCTGATAGCGGCGAGCAAACGCTTTTCTCCGCCAAATTCGCCTGCCCCGTCTCCGGCTTCACCATTCCAGAGATCGAGCCGCGCCTGTTCTCCTTTAACTCCCCCCACGGCGCTTGCCCGACTTGTGACGGGCTGGGGGAGAAGCTGATCTTTGATGAATCGCTAGTCATCCCCAACCCGGCCAAATCCATTGATCAAGGCACGGTTGAGCCATGGTCAAAAAACTTCGCGCCCTTTTATATGCAAGCGCTACAAGCTGTGGCCAAATTCTACGACTTCAAAACCAACATCCCGTGGGCGGATATGAAACCCGCGGATCGCGACATCATCCTGTTTGGCTCCGGCGACGAAATTGTTCCCATTACCTATGAGAGCAAAAACGAGAGCAGATGGAACAGCAAAAAGCCGTTCGAGGGCGTGATCAACAATCTATCCCGGCGCATGATCGAAACCGACAGCAACGCCGCGCGTGAGAATTTAGCCAAATACCAAACCAGCAGCCACTGCGAAGCATGCGAGGGGAAACGATTAAAGCCCGAAGCACTGGCGGTAAGGATTGGCGGAAAAGATATCAGCGAAATTGGAACATTGGGAATCGAAGACGCGCATGAATGGTTCACTCTTCTCTGTCATCCCGACGGAGCGAAGCGACTGGAGGGACCTGATCAAATTAATCGTGGGTCAGATCCCTCGACTTCGCTCGGGATGACACCTGTTTTAACCAAACAACAAGCCCAAATCGCCGATAAAATTCTCAAGGAAATCAACGAACGCCTCAGCTTCCTCATGAATGTTGGCCTCGACTACCTCAATCTATCCCGCGCATCCGGTACGCTTTCGGGCGGGGAGAGCCAGCGCATTCGCCTGGCCAGCCAGATCGGCTCCGGCCTGACCGGCGTGCTTTATGTGCTGGATGAGCCCTCAATCGGCCTGCACCAGCGCGATAATAACCGCCTGCTCGGCACGCTCAAACGCCTGCGCGATCTGGGCAATACGGTGATTGTGGTTGAGCATGACGAGGATGCCATCCGCGCGGCCGATCATCTGGTCGATATGGGCCCCGGCGCGGGCATTCATGGCGGCAGGGTTGTCGCGCAAGGCACGCCCGAACATGTGATGAAGGCCAAAAACTCCATCACCGCCGATTACCTCACGGGCCGGCGCGAAATCCCGGTTCCGGCAAAGCGCCGCACAGCGAAGGGCGGAAGCAAAAAAGGCCAGCACATAGAAATCATCGGCGCGACTGGTAACAATCTGCAAAATGTAAGCGCGTCCATCCCGCTAGGCACCTTCACCTGCATCACCGGGGTGTCGGGCAGCGGTAAATCAACCTTCACCATCGACACGCTCTACCGCGCGGCCAGCAAAACGCTGATGAAATCAAAGGCCACCCCCCTGCCCTACACCGAAATCAAGGGGCTGGAATTCGTTGATAAAGTCATCGATATCGACCAAAGCCCCATTGGCCGCACGCCGCGATCAAACCCCGCCACCTATACCGGTGCGTTTGGCCCAATCCGCGAATGGTTCACTGGCCTACCTGAATCCAAGGTGCGCGGCTATAAACCCGGCCGGTTTAGCTTTAATGTAAAGGGCGGGCGCTGCGAAGCGTGCAAGGGCGATGGGCTGATCAAGATCGAGATGCATTTCCTGCCCGATGTCTATGTCACCTGCGAAAGCTGCAACGGAAAGCGCTATAACCGTGAAACGCTGGAGATTAAATATAAGGGCAAATCCATCGCAGACATCCTCGACATGACGGTGGAGGAAGCCGCCGATTTCTTCAAAGCCGTCCCATCCATCCGCGATAAGATGGAGACGCTAAAATCCGTTGGTCTAGGCTATATTCATGTCGGCCAGCAAGCCAACACCTTGAGCGGCGGCGAAGCCCAGCGCGTAAAGCTGTCTAAAGAGCTAGCCAAACGCTCCACCGGCAAAACGCTCTATATTCTGGATGAGCCCACAACCGGCCTGCATTTCGAAGATGTCCGCAAGCTGCTAGAGGTGCTGCACACACTGGTCGATCAAGGCAATAGCGTTATCGTCATAGAACATAATCTAGACGTCATAAAAACCGCCGACCACATCATAGATATCGGCCCCGAAGGCGGCCATAAGGGCGGGGAAATAGTCGCGCAAGGCACGCCGGAGGAAATCTGCAAGGTAAAGAAAAGCTTCACCGGCGAATTCCTAAAGCCGCTCCTGTCACGCAAGAAAACCAAAAAAGCCGCATAATTACAATAATGGGGACACATTAAACTAATGTGTCCCCGCTAAAATCTATCAACAAAATCAAAGACTAAACCCTCAAAGGCTGCCTAAAGTTTGTAGCACATGTTAATTTTGTGTTAATATTCTTGTACGGCAATAAAATGATGAGCGGTATGGAGTGTGTCCATAAAGGTTAAGCAAAAATGCTAACCGCCCTTTTAGATAAAAAAATCTAAATCACCGCCCCCATCATAAATAATTTGCATAGTTTAGATTTTTATGTTAAACACATAAACCTAAACTATTAGAGACGTTGATTTTAAAAAGGTAACAGAGAGAGTTTTATGAGCAACCAAGCTGAACAAAAAATCACTGGCAAAGTACAAGAAATTGCCAAAAAAGTTGAAGATAAAGTCCAGGAAAAACAGGATAAAATCTGGAGCAAAGAACTTGAAAAAATGGATCGTCCAGGATGGATGGGATGGACATCTCATGGCATACTTGTAGCCGGACTTTTGACCACAAGCTTTTTTAGCATCAAAGGCCACTTTGATATCAACAAGCTTGAAGGATCCTTAAATGAAGCAGAAAGTGATAAAACTACAGCATTAACAAACAGAGACAGCGCACATAAAATAAAAATGGATACATTGCGCACGGAGATGGAAAATGCCGTTTCCAAAGCCAGCGCCAGCGCCGCACCATATAACGCACAACGTGAGGTCATCATCATCAACGGCGAAAAATCAACCGCCCCTGCCGAGTATATTTTGGGTAAATCCGAAGGAGGAAGAGCAATTGCTCTTGAAAATATCGCTAAAGTAACGGCGGGGCCTGTTTTATCGGAATATGTAGCTTGGGGTACAGATGTTAATAATATTAACGGCCGCATTCTATATTTTCCGGATGAAACTTTGCTGCAAAGCCCTGCCGGAATAGAAGCCGTTCAAATCTGCCTAAAGGACATAGAAAGCGATCCTAACTCTCAATATAATAACGAGGACATAAAGAATATTACCTACGTCTTCAAAACCGTCAAAGACACAGAAGGCAACCTAGCATCCCTTGACCTCATTCAAGATCCAGGAAAACCAAAAGGTGACGATATGAGTGTATTGGAAACAATAAAATTTGAACTTGCAGCAGAATAAAAAATAGAAAAACTTGCATTAAAACTTACAAATATGGTAATATTATAAACAATCATAAAAAACTGAACTGAACAACGACGTAATGGAGAAATAAAATGGTAACAGAAGCAGCAGAAAATATGGCTAAAAGTGGGCTAGGCTTAGTGGGCAAAGCTTGGAATGGTGCAAAAAGTGCCTCCCCTTTACTTGTCGCTGTTATGGTTATCGGGATAGCTACAAACCCTGCTTTAGCGTTTGTAGATGGCGGGCAAATGGTTGTTAGTGGCTTGGAAGGCGTATCCGAAGGTGTGCAATGGGCTGCAGATTTATTACCCGCAGCAGGGGAATCCGCAGCAGAAATTGGCATAGAAGCCGGAGCAGGCGTAACTGAAGAGATAGTCCAAGAAACAGCAACACAAACTGTATCAAACCTGCCTACACTAGATTACTAAACTATCCACTTCATAACCACCATAAAAGCCCCCACAACGGGGCTTTTTATTTATCCGCAAAAGCCCCTTCGCAAATTCATCTTGAATTCCCTGCCATTTCCCCCTAAACATGTGCGGAAGCAAAGCACAGGGCCTCTGTGGCGGAATGGTAGACGCGCCGGATTCAAAATCCTGTTATACACTCTCTCCTGTAAATTATGTTTCTTTTAAAAGCAGTGCTTTAGGCAAGTTTTTGACCTGAAATCAATTTACATATATACTAACACAGTGCTTACACACTTTTGCACATACGAAGTTAGTCTTGAGGGATTCACTGTCCGCCGTGGCTAAAGCCAGTTTGAGGGATGTGTAAGTGCGAATAGGTAAGAGCAAAGCTCTGCCGCACAAGGGAGAAGATATATGTGTAACCATACATTAATGGGTGGAAAATTAAGCCTCTATAAAAGAAAGAGATCTAACTACTGGCAGTGTGCCGCGTTTTTTGGGGGTAAAAATCACCGGGTAAGCTCGAAAGAGGAAAGCTTATCCAAAGCTAAGGATGTAGCTGAGGATTGGTATTTGGAGTTAATGGGTAAGCATAAGCGCGGTGAGCTTCGCTACGGCAAGTCCTTTAAGGTGGCAGCCGTACAGTTCTTGCGTGAGTATGAGATTATCACGCAAGGTCAGCGCAATCAGAAATACGTAGACATGCAACGCCTGCGTCTAGAGGTGCATGTCATTCCGTTCTTTGGAGAAATGTGTTTATCTGAAATCACCGCTGGTAAGGTGCAGGAGTATCGGATTCATCGTCACGAACAGGCTTTGGAGAAATACGGCAAACCACCGGCTAGAAGTACTCTTCATCAAGAAATTGTTGCTTTAAGACAAACATTAAAAACTGCAGTGCGCCACGAGTGGCTCGATAGATTAGGGCGAGTAAATCCAGCCAAGTTTCAGCTTTTACAGTGGGATGGGTCATTTACCTCTTGCGGAATAACGGCACAATGTTTATATCTGTGGCCGTGCCTCTGTGGCGGAACCGGTAGACGCGCGGGATTCAAAATCCCGTTCCCTTTGGGAGTGAGAGTTCGAGTCTCTCCGGAGGCACCAACTTATACAAAAAGACAGTAACTGACCTAAAGTCCCTTGTCCGTAAGGATGTGCGAGTTCAAGTCTCGCCGGGCCCACCAAAACTTATTGACAGACAATCTCGTTGGCAAAGTTTGGATTATCGTATTGCACGTTGTAAATACCGTTGCGCTGTTGGTTCCAAAAGAAGTTTTTGCCTGTAAAGCGATCTTTGATGTCATGCGATTTTATAAACGAAGGCATTTTAGTTGATTGAATACCTTTCGCCTTTGCATCTATACAGATTCTTAGCATTTGCATTTGTGCATGCTGCCATCTTCGTGGTTTTAGAATATCAATTCGATCGCCAAGCTTACTAACAAGCTGGCCCGCTAGCTGATAACCAGCAGTTGTACGATCTGGGTTATCACGAAATGTGAAATCCCAATATCGCCGTTTTTTCTTAAATGACGCCAAATCCCCTTCAAAGTCACGCTTCTGTGCATTCATCAAATCTATGAAATCTTTGTAATACTGCAACATATTATTTTTGATACGGTTTCTTTGAGAATTTTCAGATGCAGGACTCGATATGTACCCCGTCAGCACAAGTTGGACAGATGACGGCCCATTGTTAAGGTGATGTTTTTGGCTTATCGAAGTGACTGGAAGGAACGAAGATGAGACAAAAACAAGATCATAAAAACGAGGCGGACAAGGTTGTTCGTAATAT
>JAJRYK010000045.1 GCA_024275825.1 Alphaproteobacteria bacterium | reverse complement strand
TACAACGGCATTCCTGAAAAGCAATTTTATTGGTTCTTAAAAGAAACGGAATTTAGGTTTAATTATGGGTCGCATAAAGAGCAGTTAAAAACGCTCAAAAAATGGACAAATTTATAACTTATCTACGACAGCCCCAAAAACATTACATTACAATATTAAGAAGTGTTTATACCTCAACACCAAGTACTATGTGAACCTTTATCAAGCCTCCTGCGGCCCTTCATCGCTGACCTTGCCAACACTGCTTGGCACGGAAGATTTCGGCGCAGCGCCGCTTGGCTCGTCATCATCATCACGCAGGATGGTTTTGCCGGCCAGCAGATCTTTGATCTCATCGCCGCTCAGCAGCTCATATTCCAAGAGCGCCTTGGCCAATTTGTGCAGATCATCAATATTTTCCGTCAGCACTTTTTTGGCCTTATCATAGCCCTCGTCGATCAGCTTACGCACCTCTTGTTCAATCTGGCTCGATGTCTCGGTTGAGATATTTGTCGGGCGATAGGATTCCTGGTCATCAGCATAATCAACCATGCCGACCGCCTCGCTCATCCCCCATTCCTTCACCATCTTGCGGGCCATGCTGGTGGCTTGCTGAATATCGCCGGACGCGCCGGTCGTGACCTTTTCTTCACCAAAGATAATCTCTTCAGCAACGCGCCCGCCCATGGCAACCGACAAATTCGCCTTCAGCTTATCCAGCGGCGTGGTATAGCGATCGCCCTCCGGCAGGCGCATCACCATGCCCAACGACCGGCCGCGCGGCACAATCGTCGCCTTGTGGATCGGATCAGATTCCGGTTCATGAATGGTCACAATCGCGTGCCCGGCCTCATGATAGGCGGTCAGCTTTTTTTCGTCCTCGCTCATCGCCATAGAGCGCCGCTCCGCGCCCATCATGACCTTGTCTTTGGCGTTCTCAAAATCATCCATCGAGACCACGCGCTTATTCTTGCGCGCTGCGGCCAGCGCCGCCTCATTAATCAAATTCGCCAGCTCCGCCCCGGAAAAACCGGGCGTGCCCTTGGCCAAAACAGACGTATTCACATTGTTAGCCAGCGGCACTTTTTTCATATGCACATCAAGAATTTTCTCGCGCCCCTTCACATCAGGCAGCGGCACAGAAACCTGGCGGTCAAAACGACCGGGCCGCAGCAGCGCCGGGTCCAGCACATCCGGCCGGTTCGTCGCGGCCAGAATAATCACGCCTTCCGTGCCCTCAAACCCATCCATCTCAACCAGCAACTGGTTCAGAGTCTGTTCGCGCTCGTCATTCCCGCCGCCATGGCCCGCACCGCGGTGACGGCCAACGGCATCGATCTCGTCAATAAAGATAATGCAGGGCGCATTTTTCTTGCCCTGCTCAAACATATCGCGCACACGGCTCGCGCCAACACCAACAAACATTTCAACAAAGTCCGAGCCGGAGATTGTAAAAAACGGCACTTCCGCCTCGCCCGCAACCGCCCGCGCGATCAGCGTTTTACCCGTACCGGGCGCACCAACCAGCAACGCGCCTTTGGGAATTTTACCGCCCAAACGTTGAAACTTATGCGGGTCCTTCAGAAAATCAACGATCTCCTCCAGCTCTTCTCTGGCCTCATCAATCCCGGCAACGTCCTCGAACGTCACCTTGTCCGAGCGCTCCGTCAGCAGCTTCGCACGGCTCTTACCAAAGCCCATCGCGCCGCCGCCGCCCTTGCCATTCATCTGGCGCATCATGAAAAACCAAAACCCGATCAGCAGCAAAACGGGGAGCAAATTAAGCAACAGCGCGCCCAGCGTTATGCCGCCCTCTTCCTCATCTTCTGCAAAAATCTGCACACCGGTATCGGTCAGGCGGTCCACGACATTTTCATTAGGGGGAACCATGGTTTTAAACGGTTCGCCCGTGCTGGCGTAGCTCCCGCTCACCTGATCGCCACGAATAACAACGTTGGAAATCTGGCCGGATCTCGCCTGGCTCATAAAATCGCTATAAGCAATCGTATCACCGCCCTGACCGACATTCTGCGCGCCCTGAAAAATATTAAACAGAAACAACATCAGCACCCCGATGGCGATCCAAAATACTACATTACGTCCCATATTATTCATGCGAACAAATCCTTATCATTTGTACAAAATTATTACTCTAAGATATTTATATCATTCCGTTCAGGAAGCAAGGGAAAACTAGGTTTCACGCGACATTACAAGCCGCCCCTCATCATCATTCCGCGCAATAATCACGCCCCCAAGCGTACGTTTACGAAAGGCCTTCGGTGCCATTAAATCGACAACAAGCGCCTCAAGTTTTTCCATCCGCGGCGCGTAATCGGAATCGGGCCGAAACGCATCGAAACACTGAAGCAACACGCGCAACACAATCTCTTCAGGATGTTTTTTTAACAACTCATAATTCAATACGATTTGTTGCGTATTTTTTTCTAAAATCGTATCTTCGAGTGCATCTTCTGCGATTTTCTCCAATGCCAGTCGCGCCCGCGCCAGCCGCGCGGCCGTCACGCTCAGGCGTTTTACACTAAGCCCCTCACCTTCCAAAATATTCATCGATTGCCGCAGCCGCACCCGCGCGAAGGCGGTAGACTCATTCAACGGGTCTTTGATATAGGCTAAATCATAGGCCTCACAGATCGCAATCAAACGCATCTTTGGAATATCGAGCAAGGGCCTCAAGAATATAAGCCCTTCATAATCCTGCACCGCGCGCATTCCCGAGAGCCCGTCCAGACCGCTCCCCTTCGCCAGACGGAACAAAAATGTCTCGGCCTGATCATCTTGATGATGACCGAGGAAAAGATGCGCAATATTATGCGCCGCACAATAATCTTGCATAAGCGCATAACGCGCCCGCCGCGCACGTTCCTGCACCCCTGTTTCCGGCCTCTTCCCCTCCCATTTAAGTATATTTAATTTTACATAATGCAAGGTTTTTGAAACAGGAAATGATGGGGCGTTAAGCTGGGGGGTGGAATGTGACGGAGGCTTAGCCTGCGAGAGAGAGGCTGATAGAGATTTGAGCACCTGATCAGCCTCCTGCGCAGATTGCGCGCGCAAGCCGTGATCGACAATCAGACCGTGAATCTGCGGCCCATCATTGCGCACAGCCCAGTCGCTCAGCAGTTTGAGCAGCGCGACACTATCCGGCCCGCCCGACACACCAACCGCGACATCAGTTATACCGCGTAAAATATCGCCAAAGCGCACTGCAAGGATGTCAGAGAATTCTTCTGGAGAAATGGGATCAGTCATAAAATAGTTTTAGCGCAGAAAAGTTTTTAAAACCACTAAGAACACTGAGCTTTCTCTTTTACGTCATCTCAAACGCTTTAGCGGAGAGATCTTACCCACATGGAACTGGATTAGGCAGTGTCGACAATCAAAATATTTTATGGCGAAAACTGCGGTTTTCGAGAACCGGAACGCAGCGTACATTTTGTACGTGAGTATCGGAAGCGCAGAAAAAGGCTGTTTGCAGGCTGAAAAGATGATGATTGTCGACACTGCCTAGATTCCTCGGCCTTGCCTCGGAATAATAGCTTGTTACAAAAAGCTTAGTGTTCTTCGTGGTAAAAATATTTTGAAAGTTTTATCTAGTGCTACAATTAAACGCATACTAAACGCAGCTTAACTTCTTCATTTCCTGCTCGGCCCGGCGCAAAACAGGGAGCGAACCTGCGGCGTATTCTTTGGTGAGCTGCCCCAGCGCCACGCACGCATCGTCCTTATTGCCCATACCCGCCAGAGACAGGCCGAGTTTCAGGAGATTATCCGGCGCCTTCGCACCCTTCGGATATTGCTTGTACCCCTCGGCAAACACGCGGGCCGATTGCGCGTAATCACCGCGCACGTAATAGCTCTCACCCAGCCAGTATTTCGCATTCCCGCTCAGCGCATGACTGGGATTTTCATTCAGGAATTTCTGAAACGCCTTCTCCGCTGATTTATATTGTCCATTTTTGATGAGCGCAAAGGCGTTCTCATACGCCGCAGCGGCGGATTGCGCGCCCGCATCTGCGCGCGTGGCCGTGCCATTGCGCCCAAGCTGACCAAGCGATCCCTGACGCGCCGTGCCAGAGCTCCACGTAAAATCATCACCGCCATCAGCAGAGACTGGCGCAGGTGATGGAGAGGGGCTCGCCGTATAACGTGAGGCTGAGCCCGACGGCGCAGCGCCGCCATTCCCCGCATCATCCAAGCGCACTTCAAGATCAGATAGCGTGCGCTCGAGCTGCGACTTCATCTGGCGAATTTCATGATCCTGCTGCTCCATCTTGCCGCGCATATCGCGCAGTTCGATCTCTAATTGCTGCAACCGCACTTGCGCATCGGCGGACGCGGCAGGACCATCACCAAAGGATAGCGATCCGCGCGGTGGGGCCTCGCCCTTATAGACCGCACGGTTGAGCGTTTGCAGCTCATTCTCCATACGGTTCAGGCGATTAACCAAATCATTGGTTGATTGCGCCGCGGCTGGAGCAATAAACCCAGCAGCCATCACGGCAACACACAAAGCCAGCGATATAGAATGTGAAATTCTACGCATGATCAAATCATCCACCTTATTCCGGTATTAATCGACACGCGTGACAGAGCGACGGTTTTGCGCCCATGCGCTTTCACCCGCGCCAGGCACAGCCGGACGCTCTTTACCAAAGCTGATCGCATTGATCTGGCTCGGGGAAACACCCAGCGCCACAAGATAGCTTTTCACAGAATTTGCACGGCGATCACCCAGCGCGAGGTTATACTCGCGTGTGCCGCGCTCATCCGCATGCCCCTCGATGGTGATGGCCAAATTCGGGAATTGCGCAAGCCATGTTGCTTGCGCTTCTAAAACGCTGCGCGCTTCGGCAGAAAGATCAAAGCGATCTGTGCCAAAGTAAATGCGGTCACCCACATTGGTCACCAGATCGGCCTGCGTTCCAGCGCTCGGCCCCTGTAAGTCCTCACCATAAATGGTCGAAAGCGGTGCGTCACTGACGCCGTCATCTGTAACAATCATCTGATCGTCCATAAGGCTCTCATCATCTGTCGATGAACAGGCCGCCACAACAAGGACAGCCGCAAAAATCATAAAATAGCGCGCAAACATTTTTTAAATCTCCTGAATTAATCTTGATCTTGCCTGAATCTCTATAGTGATTCTTCGTGGACCCAGTGTAAAGGTTACAAATATTGTTGCAAGGTTTCTTCTTATTCTAGGCATAACTTATACGGCGGAAATTTCATAACCCTTCGATGCTGCCATCAATCATCATCGCATCGCGAATATCGCTTAGCAGCGCCGCAGCATCCTGCCGATCATGCGCATCCGGCGCGCTGTCTATATAACGCTCCAACGCCGCAATTGCCGCAATCGGATCTTCAGTGCGCGCGTAAAGCACGCCAGCATCCAGCAATAATCGATACTCTGATGGATCTATCTGACGCATCACCTCTACAGTTTTCAGCGCAGCCTCATAATCCTCCATCTCAATCTGGCGCAGTTTGATATGGTTTTGCAAACGAGTGAGCGTCTGGCGATTGCTGGCCGGTTCGTAATACTCCGTGATGAGTTCCGCATCTGGCCCTTTGGTCTTTTTGATCAGCGCGCGCAAATCTGGCGCATCCAATTTAACGCAGCAACCAAACGGATCAAACATCACGCGCGCGCCATCCTTTTGCAGACGACAAATAAAATGCCCCGGCATATTCAGCCCGGCAATATCCCAGCCCTGCGCGCGCGCGGCATGGATGTAAAGGATTGAAAGCGTAACCGGCATACCCAAACCACGATCAATCACGCGCATCAGGCTCGCATTCTCAAACACATCAAGCTGCTTTTGCTCATCGCCTTTATAGCCATACTGCTCGGCGAGCACATATTTCAGCGCCGCAAGCTGCGTATCCACATCATCATCTGCGCCGGCATCCAGCAACGTGGCATGGCGTGCGGCGGTCTCCTCCGCCATTTTTTTAAGGTGGTTCCCATAGCGATCAAGCGATAAATCAGGCTGGTTCATTTGCGCAAGACAAAGCGCCGCACGCGCCAAGTCAATCTGCTCATCGGGGAAATCGCCCAGTGTCTCCAGATAAGTTTGCGGATTAAAGCCTATCATTTATGGCGAGAGCAACTGCTCAGAACTTGGCGGCTGAGCAGAGGTGTCAGATTGCGATAGCGGCCGCCATGACGGCGCTTCGAGCATTTCCGAATCCACCGGCGCAAGCTCTACCGGGCCGGAATCCAGCGGCGCGCTTTCTACCGCGCCCGCGCTGTAATCCGCATCGCCATAGGCGCTGCCATAGCCTGCATTATCCAGCGGCGCACCGTTGCTCGCACTTTCGCCGTCCGGCCCTTGCCCCACCAGCTTAACGTAGCTCACCACCGCCACCACATTGGGGATCGTGCGCGCGGTTTCGATCACGCGGTTCAGCTCCAGCCGATTTTGCGCAAACCCCATCAGATAGACCGAGCCCTGCACCGTATCAATGCTGTAATTAATCGACAGCACGTCTTTATCAAAGGTCAGCGCCGTTCTTAAGCGCCCGGTAATCCAGGCATCGCGCGCAAAGCCGACAATGCCCGCACTCTCGGCAATACGAATTTCATTGATCACCTGCGCCACACCCTTGGGCTGCCATGCCAGACGCACAGCCTCCACCCGATGCTCCGGGTTTTGCACCACACCGGTCAGCAGCACGCGGCTCTGATTAACCGTCATATCAATTTTCCTGAACATCTCAATATCGTGGCTAAACCACAGCTCATTGATCTGCAGCTGTATCCGCGCATCTGTTGCAGCCTTAGACAATCCGCCTTCTTGCGAGGCCGCAACGCCGACAGTCGCGCCCGCACCTGTTGCAACGCCCGCAAGCGAGCAGCCGCCAAGTGAAAGCGCGATTAATCCAACAAATAAAATAACAGAGGGCTTCATGATACCAGCCTTAAATAATGATAAAAAACTACGATTGTGAATGCCAGGCATTCTGCACATGAGTAGGCCACAGCCCCGCGCCAAAAGCAATAACATCAAAGCGCAGCGCGTATGATGCGTAATGCGGATAGGAGCTTAGAAAGTGCAAGGCGGCTTTTTCAATGCGGCTTTGCGCGCGCTGCGGAATGGCGTGCAGCGCCTCGCCAATATCCTTACGCGCCTTCACCTCAATGATCACCAGCGCGTCTTTCTTCACGGCGATTAGATCAATCTCACCAACAGGCGTTTTGTAGCGCTCGCCGATAATACGATAGCCCTTTGCGCGAAGGTAAAGCGCCGCCTTACGTTCCGCCCGCAAGCCTTGTTTGTACGATTTTTGACGTTTATTCATTGCTATCTTTTCTCTACAGTTCCCCCTCCCTGAGGGAGGGGGTTAGGGGGAGGGGTTAAGATCTATCTTTAAAGCAAACATTCAACACCCCCACCCTAGCCCTCCCCCTCAGGGGGAGGGAATATCTCAGCCCTTCGACACCTCAAGCGCCAGCGCATAAAGCTCTTTCCGCGGACGACCGCTGATCACCGCCACATGCGCCGCCGCCTCTTTCGTGCTCATCGTCTTAAGTGCCTCTTTCACATGCGTCTTCACATCATCATCTGATAGCGCAGCAGGCTCACCCGGCCCGATCACAACCACAATCTCACCCTTCACCCCGCCGCGCGCCTCAAGCGCTTTAATCACCTCCACAACAGAGCCGCGCAAAACCTGTTCGTACATTTTCGTTAGCTCGCGCGTGACCGCGACATTGCGCTCACCCAAAATACTGCGTACATCCTTAAGCATCGCCAGCAACCGCGGCGCGGTTTCAAACACGATCAAGCTGCCCGGCGAATCTTTCCATGCGCTGAACGCCTTTTGCCGCGCCGCACTTTTTGGCGGCAAAAAGCCCAAAAAACTAAACTGATCACTCGGCAAGCCAGAGAGCTGCAGCGCCATCAGCGGCGCATTCGCGCCCGGCGCGCTGGTCACGTACAGGCCATCCTGCGCACAAGCTTGCACCAATTTATAGCCCGGATCAGACACCAGCGGCATGCCCGCATCACTGATCAGCGCCACCACCCCGCCCGCTTTAATTTTATCAAGAACCCCTGCGCGCTGCGCCGCGCTCGTATGGTCATTATATTTGATCAGCGCCTTCTTCAACCCAAAGGCGTTCATCAATTTTCCGCTCACCCGCGTATCCTCGCACGCCACAAAATCCGCCGCCGCCAGAATATCCAGCGCGCGCAAGCTCATATCGCCCAAATTGCCAATCGGCGTGGCAACCAGATAAAGCCCAGCTTTAAGCTTGCCCCCCTTACGCGGCGGTAAAGCCCATTGCCTGTCATCGCTTTTTGTGGTGATGTTGTTCATACCCTCTTACCTACAATGAAAAATACAATTTTGAAACCATGATCAGATTATCACAGATTTCTTTTATCCTGCTGTCCTGCCTTGCGCTATTCCTCAGCGCCTGTGATACCGGCGGCGGTTATTCTGGTCCACTCTGGGATTTTAATCAGCCGCAACCCCCTGCGCAAGAAGCGCCCGGCGCGCTGCCCGGCCCCACGCAGCCACAAACAGCAGAGCAAAATACTGCGCCAAAAAAACCAAACCTGCCCGCCGTCAAGGTTGGCCTTCTCTTGCCCTTAAGCGGCCCGCACGCACAGCTTGCTCAGGCTATGCTGAATGCCGCGCAAATCGCGCTGTTCGATATTGGCCATGACAGTTTCCAGCTTATCCCCGTCGACAGCAAGGGCACGCGGCAGGGCGGTAAAGACGCCGCAACGGACGCGCTTAATCAGGGCGCAGAGCTGATCCTGGGCCCCATCTTCGCCAATGCCGTGCGCGGCGCAAAACCGGTGGCCAGCCGCGCCAACATCAACATCATCGCCTTTTCCACCGATTGGCAGGTTGCGGGCGGCAACACCTATTTGATGGGCTTTATGCCTTTTGATCAAATTGATCGCGTGGTCGGCTACGCTGCATCAAAGAACATCCGCCGCATCGGCGTGCTCGCCGCCTCCGACAATTATGGCCGCATCGTCAGCCAAGCCTACCAAGCCGCAACAACGCGCTATGGCCTGCCACCAGCAATGATCGAATATTATGATCCGCGCAGTGGGAACCTCTCGCCCATCATCCAAAAATTCACCCGCCATGAAGAGCGCAAAGCGCAGGCCGAAGCTTCTGCCTCTGGTGCCTATGCCCCGCTGCCCTATGACGCTGTGTTCATGAGCGCGGGCGGAGATACCGCACTCTCCATCGCCAACTTGCTCAGCTATCACGACATGCCGCCGGGCAGCGTCCGCCGTCTGGGCACCGGCCTGTTTGATGATAAAAAGCTCGCGCGTGAGCGGGGCCTCGACGGCGCATGGTTCGCCGCGCCCTCACCAGGACCGCGCGAAACATTTGAACACCGCTATACCGAGACCTACAGCGCCAACGCGCCGCGTCTGGCCAGCCTCGCCTACGACGCCACCGCGCTGGCCGCCGTTCTAGCGCAGCGCGGCCTGATCGAGAATGGCCGCCCGGCCTTTGACCGCCGCGCGATTTCAAACCCGAACGGCTTTTCCGGTATTGATGGTATATTCAGATTCCGCGCAAACGGCACCGCCGAACGTGGCCTGGCGATTTTGGAATATCAGCGCGGACAGATTATCGTAAAAGAAGATGCGCCCAAAACGTTTCAGGCGCTTGATCAGTTTTAGACCATTTCTCCCCATTATCCTCCTCCCATCGTCATCCAAGCGGCCTGCGTAGCAGGCTAAAACAGCGGGGATATAGTGGTGTCAGCGGCCATGCCGCTGCCTTTGTGGATCTCAGATGTTTAAGCGAGGCGATGCCTCGCCTCCGGGATGACGGGTAGAGAGAGAAACTACTCCGCCGATTTCGCGGCGCGGATATCTTCTAGCTTAGCAACCGGCGCAGCATGACCGTTCTTTCTGGCCTCGAGCTGCTTTTGCATGTCGCCAAACACTTCGCGCGGCACGTTTAGGCCTTCACATGCTTGCTCCAGCCCCTTAAATCCGGGGAATGTATTGGCCTCACAGACTGTAAAGCCGCCATCTTTATCATAGAGCAAATCAATGCCGGCAAGCTGGATGTTGAGAATTTCCGCTGTCTTGATCGCCAAATCCCTGGCGTCTTGCCCCGGATCAATCTCGAGCACACTGCCGCCTTGTGAATAATTCGCCTTAAACCCGCCCTCACGCGCGCGACGTTCCATACAGGCAATCACGCGGCCATTCAAAACAAACAGACGAAGATCACGTCCCTTACTCATGGAAATAAATTTCTGGAAGATCAGCTGAATATTCGGATTAGTCTCAGCAATCAGCCCCATCAAATCCTCAAATGCCTGACGATTATCCATCAAGAAAACGCCCGTACCATTCACCCCGAGCAGCGTTTTAACCACGACAGGAAAGCCCAGCTTTTCTTCAACCAAATCAACATTAATCGGAAACTTCGCAAGCATCGTTGTTGGCGTAGGCAAGTCAGCCTGAATTAAGGCCTGATGCGTATGCAGCTTGTCCGCCACCAATTCAATGCAGGCCGAATCATTATAAACATGCACGCCCAAGCGCTCAAACTGGCGCACAACCGCAAGCGAGAAATATCCTGCATCCACGGACCCCATACGCGGCAAAACAAAGTCCGGCAATGGCATCAATTTGCCATCAATCAAGATAGACTCTTTATCATCAGCGGTCACAAGCAAGTCAAACTGCTCAGGATGGAAAACTTTAACATTGATGCCCATATCACGGCCTTCGGCCAAAAAACGGCGTATCTCTAGCGCTTCACCCGTTGCGGCTTCAATTTCTTCGTTAAATAAAATCCATACTTCCATTGCGTTTTTCTCCTCGCATTTTTAAGACGCATTGTTATTTCACTTTTCGACCTGACTTTAAAGCAAAATTCTTAATATTTACAAATTTGCTTTATTTTCAGCTCGGTAAAGACACACTCTAGCCATGTTTTTTACACATGCGCAGGGTCCTTTTTTTACAAAATAGTTGCATAGATAATCCGCTATGCTATCCCTTTCATTGACATGGCACAAAACCGTTTCAGCATTCTTCTCACCCTTGCCGTCCTAATGCATCTTATGGTTCAGGTCGCGCCGCTTTGGATGCCGGTTTTAAGCGGCGGTGGCCAAACGATCCAGATCTGTTCATCGCAGGGCATCGAGACCATCACGCTCGACAAAAATGGTGTGCCGATTGAAAATTCAAATGCGCCAAAGCACGACTGCCCGTTCTGTCTGGCGCAAACGACACTATCACTCAATGCTCCAGCACTTGCACCGCTGATCACACCAGAGCAGCCTAAAGACGGCTTATATAAGAGCGCTCACGATACTGTTTTTGCTAAAATGCATCGCAACCCCGCACATCTGCCACGTGCGCCGCCCGCATTCTCCTGAGAATAACCAAATTTACAAACTCAATTTTTTAGGAGATTCAAAAATGAATCAGATAAAACACGCTGGCCTGCTGGCTGGCACAATACTCACATCTTGCGCCTTAAGCATTCCGGCATTTGCGCAAGACCATTCAAACCACAATATGGCCGCCTCTATCCATAGCGAACATAACGGCCACATCCACACCAGCCCCGCCCCCATCAGCGTGATGGGTGATCATATGCATAAAAAAGGCGACTGGATGATGTACTATCGCTTCAAGCATATGACTATGAAGGATAATCGCAACGGCACGAGCGATTTGTCTATTGCCGATGTGATTGCTCTATCCAACGTCAACACACCGCCCGCAAATCTGCGTGTGGTGCCAACGCAGATGAGCATGAATATGCACATGATCAGCGGCATGTATGGGGCGGCCGATTGGCTGACACTGATGGTCATGGGCATGTATACGGAGAAAGACATGGACCACGTCACCTTTAATGGCGGCGGCAACCAAATTGGAAACTTCAATACACGCTCCAGCGGTTGGGGTGATACAATCATCGGCGGACTGATCAAGCTGTATGAAAACGATACGCATCATTTTCATTTGAATGCAGCCCTGAGCCTTCCGACTGGTGACATTGATAAAGAAGATGACGTGCTCGCGCCCAATGGCACAACGCCAACGCTGCGCCTGCCCTATGCGATGCAGCTCGGCTCTGGCACTTATGATCTTCTCCCCGGCCTGACCTATACCGGCGCGTCCGGCCTATGGGGCTGGGGCGGTCAGTATAAGGCCACGATACGCCTTGATGATGAAAATGACGAGGGCTATAGCTGGGGAAATAAGCATGAGATGACGGCCTGGAGCAGCTATCAATTCACCCCCATCTGGCAAGGGAATATGAGAGTATCCGCCGAAACAATGGATGAGATTGATGGCGCCGACCCGCTCATCGCCGCGCCCGTGCAAACGGCTGATCCCGATAATTATGGCGGCGAGATCGTAGAGATTGGCGCAGGCTTTAACATCGTGCCCACCAGCGGCGTGCTCACCGGTCATCAGATCGGGTTCGAGGCCAGCGCGCCGGTTTATCAAGACCTCAACGGGCCACAGCTTAAACGAGACTTCGCGATCACAGGAGGCTGGGTTTACCGTTTCTAACACTCCTCTATCGTCACCCACGAAGAGCAAACAAAAAAATGCGCCACGGAGACACAAAGTCTCTTTGACGCATTTTCTTTATCGGGCAATGCCTTTTGCGATCTTACGTTTGGGTTTCCCCAAGCGAGAACCCAATCTCACACTTACAGTCTATCACATAACATCTTAATATTTTCTTAGGAAAGTATCCGGGGAAATACACCTGTGTATATTTTCATGTTTTCTTTCTTGCTTTTTAATTTCATCCACGGCATGATCGCCTCTCTGCAAAATCATAACCGCGATACGCTACGAACAGTTTTATCATAAAACGATTCACCCCGTATCACTTTAGAAAAGAGGTCCTAAATGGCTGAATTAGCGTATCAAGAAGGTCTGATTATCCAAGATAACGATGCACGTATGGCGACAGAAAATGCTGGCGCGCGCAAGGGGCGGCCCCGTAGCGAAAAGTCACGCAAGGCGATCCTAAACGCAACGAACAAGTTGCTATTACATACATCCGTACAGGATCTAAGCATCGAAGCCATTGCGAAAAAAGCCAAGGTTGGCAAGACAACAATCTATCGCTGGTGGCCGAATAAAACCGCCGTTGTGATGGATGCCCTCGTCAGCCAGCCCGGCATGCAAACACCATTGCCAACCGCAAAAAACAACACAGATGCGGTAACAATGCAGCTGGATAAGCTGATCCGTCTCCTCCATTCCAAAAATGGTGAGACGATTGCACAGCTCTTCAGCGAAGCGCAAGCCAGCGTAGAATCACAAAAGATTTTCGAAAATAACTTCCTCGGCCCGCTTCTTGATGCGATTGCGTTCAGCATCGAAGCTGGCAAGACGGATGGTGAGTTCCGCGCAGATATCGACACACAAATGGCTGTTGATATCCTCTGTGGCCCGATCTTCTTCCGTCTGATGGCGCACCCATCCGACTTTAACGAGATGTTCCAAGCGAACTATCCGCGCGAAGCTGTGAATTTGATCAGCGCTTAGTCGCATCGATCATAGATTAAAGAAAGTTCTTGAAATCCCTGCTTCGGCGGGGATTTTTCGTTTCAATACATAAAATAATACCTTAAGCTATTGACTATGTTCGATACGATTAATCCGCAAGAACTCTGGAATGGCGTTGTCACATGGTGTAGCAACTATTTCTGGACGACCGATACATTGTATCAGAGCATCATTATTCTTATTTCACTCGTGCTTGGCTCACTGTTTTACCGCTTTACGCGCGCGCGCGTCTCTGATGCGATCGACAAGGCAGAATTACCCTTTCGCATTAAACGCGTCTTTAACAATATAAAGCGCCTGATCATCCCCATCGTCACCATTTTGGTCATGCTCCCCATCACGTTTGTGGCCAAACTCGGCATCATGGATGTGGAGACCACATTGGCCATTGGCGTGATCAAGGTTTTGGTCGCGTGGATTGTTATTCGTATGTCTGTGCAGTTCATCGGCAACACGCTGGTGCGCAACTTCTTCTCGCTCTCCACGCTCATGATCGCGGCGCTCAGTATCTTTGGCATCCTGGATGAAACTACAATAATGCTCGATGCGTTCGGGTTTAATCTCGGGACCTTCCGACTCTCCGCTCTGGCACTGATCAAGGGCACATTATCAATCTTTGTGCTGCTCTATCTCGCAACATTTGTCTCGACCTTTGCCGAGCGCCGCGTGCTGAAAAGTAAAAACCTCACCCGCTCTTCTCAAGTGTTGGTCGCCAAACTAATCCGCATCACGCTGATCACCTTTGCGTTTCTAATCGGAATCACCAGCGCCGGGATTGACCTATCCATCTTCGCCGTGTTCTCTGGCGCTGTTGGTCTTGGTGTGGGTTTTGGTCTTCAAAAAGTCGTCTCCAACCTCTTTAGCGGCCTGTTGCTGCTGGTTGATAAATCCATCACCCCCGGCGATGTGATTGAGCTAGAGGATAGCGGCACCTTTGGCTGGGTCAAACATATGGGCGCGCGCTATACCGAGATCATCACCCGCGACAATAAATCATACCTGATCCCGAACGAGGATTTTGTGACACAGCGCGTGGTCAATTGGTCGCATGGTGACAAGCTGATCCGCATTCAGGTTGATTTCGGTGTACATTATGACTCTGACCCGCATGAGGTCATCACCATCGCCATCGAAGCCGCCAAACGCCCCGAGCGCGTCGTTGAAACGCCGGAGCCCGTGTGCTGGCTGCTGGAATTTGGCGATAGCTCCCTCAACTTCACTCTGCGCTTCTGGATCAAGGACGCCGAAGAAGGCGTCACAAATGTTCAGGGCAACGTCATGCTCGCCCTGTGGGATGCGTTTAAGGAAAACAATATCGAGATCCCCTATCCACATAGAGAAGTGTTTGTGCATGAGGTAAAGCCCAAAAAATAAGGCGCCCGGTAAAGAGCGCCTTACATTCTAAATCTATTCAAAGCTGAAAATTGAGTGATTTATTTACGCAGCTTTTTGCTTGTCCGCTTCGCCGCTCACATCAATCGTATCACCGCCGGTGGGACGATTACAGGCACACAGGCCTTCGGATTGCAGCGCATCCAAAATCCGCAGCGTTTCGGTCGGGTTGCGCCCAACATTCAGACCATTAACCGCCACATGCTGGATCACGCCTTCCGGGTCAACGATATAGGTCGCGCGCAGGGCAACGCCTGCCTCAATATCACGCACGCCAAGACCATCCGTCAGGCTGCCATTCGTATCGGCAAAGCTCCACTGATCAAGCTTATCAAGGCCGGGATGTTCGCGTCTCCAGGCCAGCTTACAAAACTCATTATCCGTAGAGCCGCCAAGAACAATCGCCCCACGCTTTTTAAAGTCGTCATTCAGATTTGCAAATTCAATGATTTCTGTTGGGCAGATGAATGTGAAATCTTTAGGATAGAAAAAAAGCACCTTCCATTTCCCCTCAAAGCTTTTTTCTGTGATGTCCTCAAACGCACTCTCACCGTTTTCTTCATGCGTATTAAAGCCAGGCTTTACGCCTGTGATTGTGAATTCTGGTAGTTGATCGCCAATGCCTAGCATAAGTAGTCTCCTTAAAATGTTATATATCTGTGGCTAAAACTAGCGTGAACCTTAATAAACTCAAGAGGTATTTGCAAATTTTTAAAAGTTTGGCTATATATCCTTTCATGACATACAAAATTGCCGCCTTATATAAGTTCATCCCGATTGCCGATATCCCGGCTACGCGGCAGGAAATCTATGATTTCGCGGATAAAGAAGCGCCGAGCATGTGCGGCACGTTGCTGCTCGCGCCAGAAGGCATTAACGGCACAATCGCCGCCTATCCGGATGAAATGGATAAAATGGTGAGCTTTCTGGACGAGAAATTCGACGTTCAGAATGAAGGGGATCGCGCCTGTGAGTTCAAATTTTCACATGCCTCTGTCACGCCCTTTAACCGCTTTAAGGTCCGCCCGAAGAAGGAGCTGATCACGATGCGTAAGCCAGAGGCTGACCCAAACAAGCTGGTTGGTGAATATGTGGAGCCGAAAGACTGGAATGATCTGATCAACGACCCGGACGTCATTTTGGTTGATACACGCAATGATTATGAGACGAAAGTCGGCATATTCAAGGGCGCCGTTGATCCGGATATAAAAATCTTTACCGAATTCCCAGACTGGGTCGAAGACAATCTCGACCCCGCCAAACACAAAAAAGTCGCGATGTTTTGTACCGGCGGTATTCGCTGTGAAAAGGCCAGCGCGTACATGCTCGCCCACGGGTTTGAGAATGTCTACCATTTGAAGGGCGGCATTTTGCAATATCTGGAAGAGGTGCCAAAGGAAGAGAGCACATGGGAGGGCGATTGCTTCGTCTTTGACCAGCGCGTTGCGGTTGGGCATGGGTTAGAGGAATCTGACGCATGGGTCGTTTGCCATGGCTGCCGCGAGCCCTTGAGCGCTGAAGATAAAACCCGCTCAGAGTTTGAGCAAGGAGTCTCCTGCCACCACTGCCATGGCGATCTTGATGACGACAAGCTCGCCGCGCGCCGTCAAAGGCAAGAGCATTATGCGCAAAGATATGGCGAACAAGTCTAACCATACCCTCAAGGCAGAAAAATACAGATCAGGGGGTTTTTGACTTACGCTCTCCACCTTTATGCGGACCATGCGGGCGAATAAAGCCTTCTGAGATCTTGCTGCGCTCTTCGGGGGGCAGATCGCGAGAGAGCTGCTTGAGCATCTCCATTTTGCGCTCAATCATCTGCCCTTGCGTTTTCTTCAGCGCCGCAACCGCGCGGTCATAGCGTTTCTCATCAAGCTTGTCTTTCTTCAGCAACGCGATCACATCACGCCGTGCTTTTTTGGAGCGTGCGAAATTGCTCTTCATATCCTTGCGCGCACCTTGAAAATTCCGCGCGACAATATTGCGCGCTTCAGGGGACAGACCGGCGGCCTCCATCGTTGGACGCTTCCATTGGTTTTTTTGATAGATCATCCCGCCGCTAAGTCCCAGCAGCAGCACATTGAGCACCACGGAGATCGTCAGAATGATTTTAAATTTCCGGCTCATAACCAATTCCCTGTTTCAAATCCATCTTCTACATAGGTGCTCTGAAACGGGTCTTCCGTCCCCTGCAGCCCATTCCCAAAATACAGCCCAAGCATTAGACCAAACAAGAGCAGCGTCGCCATGGCAAGCGCCGGGCGCGGCAATATCAAGCTCTCCCGCAAGACATCAACCCAAACGGCAATGCCAGCCACCCAGCCAGAGATATCAAACCATCCACGCAGCCCACCTTTGCTCTGCTCCGCCGCCTTAGAGGCCTCAATAATCCGCGCCGCCAAATTGCTCCGCGCCTGTGGCACAGCGCGCCGCGCCAATATTTTATCCAAATCATCAACCATAGCTTTCTTTCTCCGTCCCTTTGCCTGCGCCCTCAACCAGCCCCTGCGCGCTCAACTCTTTTTTCACGCTGGCCTTGGCCCGCATCAGAAGCGATTCCAGCGCTTTCACACCAACACCCAGAATTTCCGCCGCCTCTTTATTGCTCAACGCCTCGTAAAAACATAAATTGAGCGCCAGTTTTTGACGATCCGGCAAAGCCGCAATCACAGTCTCAAGCGCCTTTTGCTCTTCGCTAACAATCATCTGTTCATCTGCGCCCGGTCGATCATCGGGCATCATGTCCAAAACATCGCTCGCCGCAACCGGATTTTTCTTGCGCATGACATCCAATGTGCGGTTGCTAACAACACGATAAAACCAGGTGGTAAATTTTGCGCCGCTCTTTTGCGCACGGTCACCCTTCCAAATTCCAGGCCGGGCCCAAAGCTTCAAAAAACAATCCTGCACAACATCCTCTGCCATATCCATGGACCCGCAAAGCCGAAACGCACACGCATAAAATCGATCTGTATGACGCGCCACGAGCACTGAAAATGCATCACGATCACCCGCCTGCTGGACGCGCGACAATAACTCCTCATCCGTGATCTCATCGCGCGTCATACAAATACTATTATGTGGTTTTTACGTCTGCTCGTTTGTTATTCAGCAGAGCGGCTGAGAGCCTCTTTCTTGGCTTTCATTTTCGTACGGTGCATTTTCATTTTGCCTTCACGATCTCCTTCGACGCCGTCTTCTCCGCCTTTAGCGCCGTTACGAGCTTTGCGAGCCGCTTTGGCTTCGTCTCTTGAGATTTCGCCATTGCCATCTTTATCCAGCTTATCAAAGCGCTCTTCGTGGGCCCTGATAAATTCTTTCTTCGACACAACGCCATCACCGTTCAAATCATGTTTTTTGAACAAGCCGTTACCTTTATGCTCACCGCCTTGATCACCGCCATGTCCGCCGCGTGCACCGCGCTTGTCCATCGCATCCTTCATCATCTGCTTCTTCGCCGCGCGTTCAGGCGCAGCCGCCGACAATGCATCAGAATCCGCAAAAGCCGGAGCCGTAAAGCTAAGCGCAACAGCGCTCATAAGTATAAGTTTTTTCATGATATTTTCCTCTCTTGTAAGTTAGTTTACCTTAATAATACGCTGCCGCGCACTAAACCCTTCGCAGTCATACTCAGAAAATTTACGCCCCTGACCTTACCGCGTCGCCACATCAAAATACAAGCGATGTCCGCGCATTTGATTGGGCGGCAAATAGGCCCAATTCAAGAATTTTGCAGGCTGCTTAAAGGTGATAACCACGCTCACAGAGCCAAAAAATTCACTCACGCTATAAGACTCAATCAAAGGGTCTGTTTTAAAGCTTTTCTTGCGCGCGATTTCCCCCCACACAGTCTTCGGCAATTTAAGTGTTAAAGTCCGCCCATCTGTGGATAAACGATGAGACTCAATCTGCGTCTTGTCGCTAAGATCAAAGACAAAGCGCGTTTTATCCGGGTGACGACCCAAACGGAAACCCTCGACCTGCTCCCTGTTTTCAGCCGCAGCGTCCGCACGCCCGTCTTGCGTACGCTGCGTAATCATCGTCTTGGGCGGCGCAAATTTTGGCTTTTTAACGTGCGGCTTTGCGGCTGGCTTCACCGCATCTTTAGGCGCTGGCTTTTCAACCGGGCGCGGCGTTTGCTCTTTCTCTACGGCGGCAAGATCGCTGACACTCTCCTGTATCTGTGATGCGGCGCTATAAACCTTTGCAAACACAGATGGCTTCTCACTACCCGGTTTTCTCGCGGGCTTTGGTGGGTTCTCACCAGCAAAGCTCACCAGCCGCGTATATTTATGCGTCCGCCGCGTGTCCTTCGGGTCGACCTGACGACGCGCGCGCATATGCGCCTCCAACGGTGATGCGCCTTTTGATGCGCGCACAGTGCGTGAAACCTGCGCATCCTCGGCCTTACTACCGACCGGCTGCGCGATGCTTAAACTCTGCACCTGACAACTGCCGAGCATCAAGGCACAGGCAACAATCATCACCGGCGGCGCGCGGCGACATAGAGTGCTTTTAAGCACACGAACATAGCGCTCCGGCTTTCGCGCGATCACGATATGGCTCACAATCATCGCGATCCATAGCCCCGTCAGCACCGCTTGCGGCACGCCGATCATCACAGCCAGATAACCAACGCCACCCAGAATAAAGCTGATCAGCACAATCATCACCGTTGCCCGCCCAACACTGTAGCCCGCATCCAGAAAACAATGGTGGAAATGCCCGCGATCAGGGGAAAATGGATGGCGCCCCGCCCGTACCCGGCGGTAAAACTGCGCGCAAATATCAATAATCGGCAGCGCGATAATCCATGCCACAGAGATCGGCGGCATGGCGTTGATCGGCTCTTTACTGAGATAAATGCAAAACCATGCGAGAATAAGGCCAAGGCTCATCGAACCTGCATCCCCCAAAAATAGTTTCGCGCGCGCATTAAAAGGCGAGCGCATATTGTGAAACAAAAACCCTGCCAGCACGCCCATCAGAAGAAGGATCGGATAGCCGACAAAGGTCACACCGGCCAGCGTTGCGGCGATCAATAGCCATAGCAGCGCCACAAAACTCACCCCGCCCGCGAGGCCGTCCAGCCCGTCCATCAAATTAATCGCATTAATAAACAGCACGACAGAAATAATCGAAAACGGCACCGACATGACCCCCAGCCACAACGTGCCCATGCCAAAAATATTATCCAGATGCACAAGCGCCGCCCCACCAGGAATAACGATCAGCGCCGCCGCAATAAACTGCACAGAAAATTTGATCCAGGCATTAATCCCGCGATAATCATCCACCGCGCCTGTTACGAGCAGCAGCGAAAGCGCCACAAAAAGCGGCCATGTCGTTTCAATATGCGCGCCCTTAATCAGGCTGAGCGTCATAAACACCCCAAAGATAATCAGCCCGCCGATTGGCGGCACGGGCGCGTCATGATTTTTACGCCCGCCTTTATCATCATCCGGCTGATCAACAAAGCCGCGCGCAATCGCGAGCTTAGACAATACAGGTGTAACCAGCGCGACAATCACGAACCCAACGAAAAACCCATAAAATTGCGGTGGCAAAAAATCTAAAATCATAGGCCATTTTTATCACAGCGCGCCATTCAAATAAACTCCCTTCCTTATCATCCCCGCAGCTCTTTCCCCACCGTCATCCCCGCGGCTCTGCAAAGCAGAACTTAAACAGCGGGGATCTAGGAATGTGAGCTGCTTTGCAGCTCGCCTTGTGGATCCCGGATATCTAAGCAAGCCCTTCAGGCTTGCCTCCGGGAAGACGGAGAGAGAGAACTACAAAAAGCGCTCTGCCGAAAGGATCTTTATCACATCCAATGGTAAACAATATGGGCGCCCCAGGATCATGTCAGTGAGCAGCTCCGCCGATTTTAGCGCACTGATAATCCCATGTGAGCCATGCGCCGTGGACAAATATAAATGATCATGACCCGGTATGTGCCCGACAATTGGGAAGTGGTCTTTCGAGGCCGCGCGCACAGAGGCGCGATGACCAACCACCTCATATTCGCCCGCCAAAGCCGGAATAAATTCACAAAGCCGATCAATATTCACCTGATTATCTTCCGGCAAAATTTTGCTGTGATCCAGCCATGGCTGAAACGTCGCGCCCAGCACATGAACGCCCGCCAGCGGCTTTGCCGCATAGCCGCCATAATGGATATTGCATTTCATATGTTTGGATAAATGCGTCGCATTGACCTGCGTCACCTGTCCGCGCACCGCCTTGATCGGCAAGTCTTTCGTCTGCTCAAAAGCGCCGGTCGCCACGCTGCTGGCCAGCACGATGATCTCTTCCTCCAGCTCATCCAGCGCCTCAATTTTACGCCCAAAGCGCACGTCAATCCCATCGGCATAAGCGGCGCAGAGCTTACGCGGAGACACCGCCCCCGCATCAGGCAACCACAACGCATCGTATTGTAATTCAATGCCCGCAATCTCGCTCGCCTCCACCGCACTCACCAGCCGCATGCGATCCGGGTCCCAGCCCCAGTTTTTTACCGTCTGCGGATATTGTTTCCTCCGGCGCTCATCGGTCATCAGATGCAGCGCGCCGCACTGATCCCAATCAACATCGCCAAGCGTCTGAAATGTGCGCAGCGCCAGCTCGAATGCAGCGGTAAAATAATCACTCTCCGGCATTCTCAGCGCTGAAATGCGAGGATTAACCATGCCGATTTCATTGCCAGATGCGCCGCTGGCCAGCACGTCAGATGCCTCATAAATCACCGGCGCAGCGCCCGCGCGTTTTAGACAATAGGCCAAAGCCGTGCCCGCCAAACCTCCGCCAATAATCGCCACGCAGGTCATGAGCCCTCGCCCGCGAACGTCCCCGCCGGCCCATCGCGCTCATTATTTGATAAAATGTCTTTAGCTCTTGCGCCAAACATTGCGTGCCCTATATTTATCAGACATATGAAAGGGTCCCCTAATGTCTAACAATCCACTGTTACAAATTTCAAGCCTACCAAATCACGCCCCCGCGTTCGATGCAATCAAAACCGAGCATTACTTGCCCGCTATGGAAGCCGGAATTGAGCAGGCGCGCGCAAATATTGACGCAATTAAATCAAGCGCAGATGCGCCAGATTTTGAGAACACAATTGTCGCGCTCGAAACCGCCTCCGAGCTGCTCGGCCAGGTCACGGGGGTCTATTACAACGCGCTATCCGCCGTTGGCGGTGATGATCTGCAAGACCTCGTCGAGAAAATCGGCCCAATGTCCTCAAATTTTTCCAGCGATGTCATTCTCGATGAAGAGCTGTTTGCGCGCATCAAGGCCGTGCATGATCAAAAAGACACGCTCGGCCTGAACACCGAACAAACCACCTTGCTCGAAGACACCTATAGGGATTTCGTCCGCGGCGGCGCCTTGCTGGATGAGGCAAAGAAAACCCGCCTGCGCGAGATCAGCGAAACACTCTCCACCCTCGCTCCAAATTTCATGAATAATATCAGCAAATCGGCGGAAGCTTACGAGCTTGTAATCGAGGATAAAGCCGACCTCGCCGGCCTGCCGGACACCGCAATCGACAGCGCTGCGCACGCCGCCATCGAAAAAGGCTATGACGGAAAATGGCTGTTCACGCTGGATTACCCCAGCTTCGGCCCCTTCCTGCAATATGCCGATAACCGTGAATTACGCGAGCATATCTGGCGCGCCTTCTCCAACCGCGCATACGGTGATGACTGGGATAACAGCGAGAACCTCCTAAACATCGTCAAGCTCCGCCACGAACGTGCACAACTGCTTGGCTATGACACGCACGCCCATTACGTGCTGGAACGCCGCATGGCTGAAAGCCCAGAGACCGTCATGGATTTTCTGACCAAGATGAAAGAAGGCTATAAACCCGCAGCCGAAAAAGACTTGGCGCAGCTTCAAGCCTTTGCCAAAGGTGAACATGATATTGATGAGCTTAAACAATGGGATATAGGCTATTATGCCGAAAAGCAAAAACAGAAACTGTTCAACTTTTCTTCCGAAGATCTGCGACCATATTTCCCGCTCGAAAAAGTTTTACGCGGGTGTTTTGCGCATTTCGAGAAGCTGTTCGGGCTAACCTTTAAACCCTCAAGCGCCTATCCCGTCTGGCACGAAAACGTGCAAGCGTTCGAGCTATTCAACCAAAGTGACAACAGCTTCGTCGGCACGCTCTATGCCGATTTCCACCCGCGCAGCGGCAAAAAGCCGGGCGCATGGATGACCGATTATCGCGGGCAAGGCCTGTATAATGGCGCTGTTGAACGCCCCGTTATTGCGATCGTCTGCAACTTCACTAAACCAACGGGTGACAAGCCCGCCCTGCTCACCCATGGCGAGGTTACGACATTATTCCACGAAATGGGCCATGCGATCCACGGCCTACTTTCGGATGTCACCTATCGTTCGCATAGCGGCACGTCCGTGCTGTGGGATTTTGTGGAGCTGCCCTCTCAGGTGCAGGAAAACTGGTGCTTTGAAAAAGAAACGCTCGATATGTTTGCCGGACATTATGAAACAGGCGAGAAAATCCCGGCCGCGCTGATCGAAAAACTCCGCTCTGCCATGAATTATATGGTTGGCTGGGCAGGCCTGCGCCAAACCACGCTCGGCACGCTCGATATGGCCTGGCACAACGCCGATCCGTCAAACATCACCGACATCGCCAATTTCGAAGATGAAGCCACCAAAGACACCAGCTTATTCAAACGCGCCGCCGGACCGGTTTCCAGCAGCTTCAGCCATATTTTCGCAGGAGGCTATTCCGCAGGATATTACAGCTATAAATGGGCCGAAGTTCTGGATGCTGACACGTTTGAGGCGTTCTTAGAGAAGGGGCTCTACGACCAAACCACCGCGAAATCCTACCGCGAGAATATCCTGAGCAAAGGCGGAAGCCAGCCACCCGCCACCCTATACCGCAACTTCCGCGGCCGCAACGCCGACCCGGATGCACTGCTGCGGCGTGAGGGATTGGTGGAGAAGGCGGCCTGATTTTTGAACCGCAGATGCACGCAGATAAGCGCGGATTATAAACACTCTACCTCGTCATTCCGAACGAATGTGAGGAATCTAACCCTGTATAAACGTGGTAAGATCTCTCCTCGCTACGCTCGTTCGAGATGACGACAAAGAAAGTATCAGCGCCTATCCGCGTTCATCTGCGGTTTCAAAACCTAATAAAGCTCCATCAACATACAGCGCGCCGATCCGCCGCCATATTTCTCTAATGTCGGCAAGGGCGCATGCAGTATTTTCTTGAAATGCACCTCAATCGCGCTGCGCTGCTCCCCACTCAGCGAGCTATAGGCCGCCGAAGACATGGCCAGCATGCGGTCGTTATTGGCTCCTAAAACCTCCAGCGCATTACCGCAAAATGTTGAGAGCTGGTCCAACGTAAACTCCACCACATCGCGAGACTCTCGCAAGCGCGCCATCACCCGCTCCCGATCCGCCTCCACAATCGCCGGGGCGCAAACACCCGCATAGGTTGTGCCGATATGGATGATCAAATCCGTGTGATAAACTGGATCACCCGTATGGCTTTTGGTGTCAAAAATCACCATCTCATAGCCCATCAGCTCACCCCACTTCTCGGCCAGCTCGCGGTTAGTGCGGGCTGAAAGCGCCACATAGCCAATCTTGTTCACCCGATCAGACACAATGCTACCGCGCGCCTCAAGAAACAGCCCGTCTTTCTCATGCGCCGTCAGGTCAATCACATCCGGGTACATTTTCTTGAGAAAATCAATAATCTCCGCCACACGCTCCGCCCGGCGGTTTTCATTCAGCATCGGATAAATCACCAACCGCCCACCCTCATGCGTCGATGACCAGTTGGGAAAAATCATATCCGGGCAATCATCGTGGCCGAACGCCGTCGTCACAATCACCCCGTTTTCCACCAACAAATCCCGATAGGCCCGAAATTCCGCCAGCGCGTCTTTGTAAATTTCATCCTTGCTGCGCGCCTCTTCTCCCACCTGATACATATTCGTGGTCATGGTTTGCGGGTTGGCATAAAACACCGCCGGTTCGATCATCATAATATGGCGCGTTGATTGCTCGGTCATAAAAACTCCTTAAAGCATGAAAATAGCTGCAAATCATTATGCGCCAGAAGCACCGCATTTCAAGCGACAAGACACTTTAATAAAGAGCTTTCCCCATAGTCTAAGCAAGGATGGCCACGTACCCACATCACTCCACGTGGTTTTCAGCTCCACCAGCCGCGCGCCGCTCATGCGCTCCATCACCGCATAATCAACGGCAAGCGCAGGAATTTTCTGATAGACTTCCCGCTGCAGCGCTATCACCCCACCATCGCGCGTACCACTCTCATAGGCCCATTTCGCACCATCATAAATCTCTGGCGCATGTGTTTTCAGCGCCTTAAGAAACACAGCAGGTGAGCACACAAAAATCCCGGTGTTCCAATAGCAATTACCTTGTGCAATCAGAGTTTTAGCAATCTCTACCGACGGTTTTTCAATGAAGCGTTTGATCGCGCCGTCTACCGCCTCGATATAGCCATAGCGATCGCCCGGCCCCGCGGGCGTCACACCAATACTCGTCAGCGCGCCCATCTGCGCCGCCTGGATAACCGCACACCGCAGCGCGCCCGCATCCTCAATATAATGATCGCTCGGCATAACGACCATCACCGTCTCCCTACCCTCAAGCGCAAAAGCGGCCAGCGCAATCGCTGCAGCGGTGCTACGGTTTTCAGGCTCGCAGATCATCGCCGCAGTTTCCACAGCAATTTCAGTCAAAGAAATCTTCGCCCTCTCCAGATTTGAATCATGTAAAATTAACACCGGCGGCGAGAATGATTTTTTGTCATGAAACCGCAGAACTGTTTCCTGCAACAGCGAATATCTCGAGAATAATTTCAGAAAAGGCTTCGGCCTAGCCTCAGACGTTAAGGGGCGCAATCTCGTCCCGCGCCCACCGGCCAAAATCACGGGCGTGATGTCAGGCTGCGGCTTCATTGCGATGCTGCTCATTTTGTACAAACCACTGATATGTGCGCTCTAACCCGCCTTTTAAACCAACATCAGGCGACCAGCCAGCACCAAAAAGTCGCGAAGAATTCATCAATTTTCGATACGTTCCGTCTGGTTTTGAATCGTCGAATTTTAACGTGCCCGTAAAACCAACCACATCACAGATCATTTCTGCCAGTTCACGAATTGAGGAGTCCTCGCCCGCGCCAATATTGATCGGCTTATCGGCGGAATATGTTTTAAGGAGCATCACCAACCCACGCGCAAGATCATCAACATAGAGAAATTCTCGCCGCGGTTTACCACTGCCCCAGACTTCCAGAAATTCCGCGCCGCTCACTTTCGCCTCGTGCGCCTTCATCATCAGCGCCGGAATGACATGTGATTTTTCTTCGTCAAACATATCACCGGGACCATAGAGATTACACGGCATCGCGCTGATAAAATCACAGTCATGTTGCGCGCGGTATGCCTGACAAAGCTTGATCCCTGCGATTTTTGCAATCGCGTAAGCCTCATTCGTCGGCTCCAGCGCCCCGGTAAGCAGCGCCTCTTCACTAATCGGGTTTTGTGCCTCTTTCGGGTAAATGCATGATGAGCCGAGGAACAACAATTTCTCCACACCCGCCAAATGCGCGCCATGAATGACATTCGCTTCAATCATCAAATTATCGTAGAGAAAATCTGCTGGATAGCTACTATTCGCCAAAATCCCGCCGACCTTGGCCGCAGCAAGCACGACGACATCAGGCTTTTGCGCCGCCATCCACGCATGCACCGCCACCTGATCCCGCAGATCCAGCGCATCGCGGGCGGCTGTCAAAATCTCGCAGCCCTCATCCTTTAGCATCCGGCATACCGCCGCACCAACCATACCATTATGGCCCGCAACCCAGATGCGTTTACCGGTCAAATCGTAAGAATGGTTGAAATCATTGGTCATTTATAAAACCCTGTAAAAAACACCACGAAGTAAAAAAGATTAAAGAAGAACACGAATAGTGAAAAAACTTTGTGATCTTTTATAAACTTCTCTTTCTTCGTGGTGAAAACACCCTTTCATATATCTCACTAAATTATCCAGCCTTGCGCCATAGATCCCCATCATCGTTCGTCTCTTCCAGCACACTTAAAATTTCACGCCGGTCGGCCTTGATCATTTCTTCAATCAATTGCTCAAACCTGATCTCTGGCTGCCACCCCATTTTCGTCCGCGCCTTTGATGCATCGCCGAGCAGGTAATGCACCTCCTTCGGCCGAAATAGTTGTGGATCTATCGTGATCACCGTTTTGCCAGTTTTCGCGTTCACCGCAATCTCGTCCACGCCCTCGCCGCGCCATTCAAGCTCCACGCCAATCGCCTCGAAGGCCAACGTGACAAATTCTAGAACGCTATGCGCCTTCCCGGTCGCCAGCACGTAATCATCTGGTGTATCCTGCTGGAGCATCATCCACATACCGCGCACATAATCGCGCGCATGGCCCCAGTCACGGATGGAATCTAGATTACCGAGAGTCATGCGCTCTTGCTGGCCCGCCTCAATCGCCGCCACGGCGCGCGTGATCTTGCGGGTGACGAAATCAGCGCCCCGCGTGGGGCTTTCATGGTTAAACAAGATCCCGTTGGCAATAAACATGTTGTAGGAATCGCGGTAAATACGCCCGAGCCAGTACCCTGCGAGCTTTGATACGCCATAGGGGCTACAGGGGTGAAACGGCGTGTCCTCATTTTGCGGCGCGGCGCTGGAGCCAAACATCTCGGAAGACGAGGCCTGATAAATCCGCACGCGCTCCTCCATAGCGAGCACCCGCACTGCGTCCAAAATATTCAGCGTGCCTTTGGCATTGATATCAAAGGTCGAGCCCGGCGTGTCAAAGCTGACCCGCACGTGCGATAGCGCCGCCAGATTATAAATCTCATCCGGCTGCACAGCCTTGATAATCCCGGTGATATTCAGCGCATCAATCATGTCGCCATCATGCAAAACAACACCCATCTCCACTAGCCGTGGATCAACCGGCGCCGCGTCCCAGCGCACGAGGCCATGCACAACGTATCCCTTGCTGAGCAATAGTTCTGCCAAATACCTGCCATCCTGCCCGGTAATGCCAGTGATAAACGCTATTTTGCCTGCAATAGTATGTGTCATGATTGCAAAATGCATGAATTATGCACGAAGCGCAATGAGGTTTCTACTCAAACGGTACAGGCTCATAGCCCGGTGCGATCTTGCCGCGCTGCACATTGCTGATGAATGGCCAGATAATTTGGTGACGGAACTTGGGCGGGATATATTCTTTAATGCCTATGTCGGCGGGCGGGCGGCGGTCTTCGTTGAAATAGGTGCGGAACAAAATATCCCAAAACATCACATTCTCGCTGTAATTTTTATCGCCCTCGCGCAGATCCTGACTATGGTGCCAGCGATGCAGCTCCGGCGTGTTAAATATCCAGGAGAGCACGCCAAAGCGCATTTCGACATTGCAATGGGTAAGCATGCCAATGAACGCCGTAATCGCGCTCAGCCATTGCACAGTTTCCATCGGCGCGCCCAGCGCGATGAGAATGCTCAAGCCCAAAATAATGCTCACCAGGCTATCCACAAAATGAAACCGCCCGGTATTCACAAAGCACAACTTCGTCACGCTGTGATGGATCGTGTGAAAGCGCCAGAAAAACTCGATCCGGTACGCCGCGCGGTGCGCCCAATATAGCCCAAATTCTGCCGCCACAACGCCCAGACAAACCTGCGCCCAGAGCGGCCAATCCATAGGCCAAATGCCATTCTGGCCCGCATTTTGCATTTCACTGAGAGGTTTAAGATAGTCCGCAAGCCCAATCACCCCGCCAAAAATCAAGATGCCCTGCACCGTGCCCTTGCTGGAAAGCGTGTGCAAAATACTAGCGAGCGTTTGCCCATCCGGCGCGTCCCACTGCCGCTCATGCGGCATAAAGCGCTCTAGAAAAAACAGCGAAACCATCAGAAAAATATACGCTACATTAAAAAAACAACAGCGTCATATCATGCACAAAACCATAGGCCGTAATGCCCATACAGGCCGCAAACAGACCAGGCCAAGTAAGGTAACTCAAAATATATTTAGCTTTGTTATTCATCATTAAGCCCATGATAGACCTTATACCATGCAACAAATGCTTCAACACCATTTTTCAGCGACGTTGACGGCTTAAACCCAATATCACGCGCCAAATCATCGGTATCGGCGTAGGTCGCGTAAACATCGCCGGGTTGCATCTCCATCATATTTTTATTCGCCGTTCGCCCGGTTGCCCGCTCTAAAATCTCAATAAAATCCATCAGCTTTTCCGGGCTGTTATTGCCAATATTATACAGGTGATACGGCGCAGCGCTGAGCGGATCTGCCCCCGGCACACGGTCAACCAAACGCATCATCGCCTCCACAATATCATCAATATAGGTAAAGTCGCGCAACATATCGCCGTGGTTAAACACATTGATCGGCGCGCCATCATAGAGCGCCTTGGTAAACCCATAGGCCGCCATATCCGGGCGCCCCCACGGCCCATAAACGGTAAAAAACCGCAGCCCCGTACACGGCAGCCCATAAAGATGCGCATAGGTATGCGCCATCAGCTCATTGGCCTTTTTCGTTGCGGCATACAGGCTGATCGGATGGTCTACATTTTGATCTGTGGAAAAGGGCAGCGTTGTGTTCGCGCCATAGACGGATGAGCTGGAAGCAAAAATCAGATGCTCCACATCATTGTGCCGGCACCCCTCCAGCACATTCACAAAGCCCTGAAGATTGCTGTCGACATAGGCGTGCGGATGATCAATAGAATAACGCACGCCGGCCTGCGCCGCTAAGTTCACAACAATATCAGGGCTATGCGCCGCGAAAAACGCTGCCATCCCTGTGCGATCCGCCAGATCTAGTTTCTCAAATGTAAAATTATCCAGCGGCGCAAGCTCATCCAGCCGCGCCTGCTTCAACGCCACATCATAATAATCATTCAGATTATCAATGCCCAGCACATCATACCCCGCCGCGCAAAGCGCCCGCGCATAATGAAACCCAACAAACCCGGCAGCGCCGGTGACAAGAACTTTTTTCATGCGTTTGTTTTACCTTGTCTGCGCAGGTCGTTTCAAGCAATCATTAACCACAAAGAACCAAAAAAACAGAGATTTATTCTGGCCCTGCTGATAGCCTTGGAGATCCGCAAAGTAGCCAACAAAGTTGAAATTTCATGTATAAACTTGCTTCTATTGGATCATCTGGTTTAAAATCATCCACAGCATCATAAACATCAATTACTTCAGCCATTGATTCAATCTCGGACTCTGTGATCTCTACGCCGTGTTCAAGGCTATTTGGATCTAATCGACTTTCTTCCAAACCTACCCGCGCCTTTTCTTTTCTCTCATCGGTTGGCACTGTATCTCTTTGATCTATCAAATTCGAATATTGTTTTGTTGCCTGAGCTCTTTTTGTAAAGTCTTCTCTAAGGTCAGGGGTTAAACAATCCATGAGACTACATAGATTTTTGTAAAAAACATCATGTGCACCAAGTCCGCCGTTATCTTGTACGTCACGGGCCCAGTCATTCATATTAGTAACGGCTTTCTTGAAAGCCTCAGTTCTATTAATGGTTGGGTCATTCATCTTAAAATCCTTACAGCACATTAAAACCTAAGACCAACTTTTGACATGTCTTTGAACGCCGTGTCAAATATTTTTCTACGCCGCCGCCCTTCTCAAACGGTCATTAATTGCTACGCCCAGGCCCACCTCCGGCACAGCCATCACTGCGATCCGTTTTGCGCCGGCTTTATCCAGCGCTTTAAGCATTGCAAACAAGTTGGCTGCGGCCTCGTGTAGATCACCCTCTTCGCTTAAATTTTGCCGCATTTCCTCTGGTAAATCACGTGCAAAGCCGCTTGTCATGTCACGATTTGCCTTTTTTTTGCACAAAAACGGGACGCTCTTAATGCCCATAAATTTATCAGAGCCAAAGGCCAGCAGCGCCTCCCCCGCCTCCAAATCCACCGCACTGAGCCGCAACGGCGTGTCGGGCGCGTAGTGTTTCAGTAGTATGCCGGGCGCTTTTGGCGCTTGCAGGCCGTCGCCACTATCGACATTGATTAGACTATGCGGATCATCAAGGCCCAGCACATCAGCAATATCCTCCGCCGTGATCACACCGGGCCGCAAGATCACGGGGCGATCGCCCGATAAATCCAGCACCGTAGATTCCAGCCCGACCTTACACGCGCCCGCCGCCAAAATCATATCCACGCCCTCACCAAGCCCCTCCGCCACATGCGCGGGGGTCGTGGGCGACAGGCTGCCCGATTTATTCGCGCTTGGCGCAACCAGCGGAAACCCGCACGCGGTGATCAAATCTCGCGCGACCGGATGATCGGGGATGCGCACCGCAATCGTCTCTAACCCCGCCGTCGCCAGTTCAGAAATTTCAGAGCTTTCCGCGCGTGGCAACACCATCGTCAGCGGGCCGGGCCAAAAGGCATGGGCGAGCGTTTGCACAATCTCCAACAAAGACCGCCGCTCTCCTTCTCCTTCTCCTTCTCCTTCTCCTTCTCCCTCTATCTGTTCCTGCCCCCCTAAAAAGCCCCCATTTAAAGTTTTTTCCTCTAAGTTTATGTTGTGTAAAATATTGTCTAGGGACGCAAAATGCGCGATCAGCGGGTTAAAGGCTGGTCGCCCCTTCGCCGCGTAAATCCGCGCCACCGCCGCCCCATCCAGCGCATTGCCCGCCAAGCCGTACACTGTTTCCGTCGGCATACCAACAATCCCACCAGATTTGAGGATCTCAGCAGCTTCCGTGATGGCTTTGTCATTTACCACTTTAATTGTTGACATAAACAATACCTTTTTGATACTGTCCGCACCATACAAAAGAAAAGGACAAAATGCGATGAAAATGAAAATTAAGATTACATTCGCCGGTGCAACTGGAAATTTTAGGCTGGAAGACTTAAAAGCCATACACAGCAAACTTAATGCTGAATTTAGTTCGTTTGCACACAACGTAAGTAAAGAAAAACTTCTGGAACCCTTCTGGCTCCACCACGCCAAAACAACGGATGGATGCATGTCGCTATTAAGGGGAACCTTCACTCCCTCTTCTCACGAACCCATAAGAATCGTTGAGAATGCTGAAAGTATAAAAGATGAATTTGATAGCCCGGCCAAGGAAATTCTTATTATCCGATGATGGCTAGGGCGCCTTCGCCAGCCCTCCGCCGCTCATCGGTGCTTTCACCCCTGTCGTGCTCGGCAAACTCAAAGGCTTGCCCAGTAATGAGCGCACCGCAAGATACGCAAAGCACTCGGCCTCCGTCGCATCGCCGTTCCACCCTAAGGCAGAGACATCGTGCACATCGCCGCTTAGACGCTCCGCCAGTGCCTGCATCAGCGCCGTATTATGCCGCCCGCCGCCGCAGACATACCACGCCTTAGGCTCAGCTGGCACGAACCGCGTCGCACCTGCAATGGTGCGCACCGTAAATTCAAGCAATGTCGCCGCGCCGTCTTCGGTGTTCACACCGTCCATCCCCTGCGCCAATTGTCCAAAATCTGCGATATCCCACTCATTGCGATCGAGAGATTTTGGAGGCTGCGCAGTGAAATAGGGATGCGCCAACCAGCGCTCTAGCATTGCCTCAACCACCTGCCCCCTCGCCGCCAGCGCACCGCCTTCATCGTAGGGCGCGCCGGTGCGCAGTTTTACCCAATCATCCATCAGAGCATTACCCGGCCCGGTATCAAACGCCAAAATATCCTCGCCATCAATATAGGTCACATTCGCCACGCCGCCGATATTGAACACCGCGCATGGCTGTGCGACAGCCGCCCCAGCCGCCTTCACCCGCGCACGGTGATACAGCGGCGCAAGCGGCGCGCCTTGCCCCCCGGCCGCCACATCAGCGCTCCTAAAATCATGCACAACATCAATCCCCAGCGCATCCGCCATCGCCCGCGCATCACCTATCTGGATGCTCACACCCTCATCCGGCGCGTGGCAAATCGTCTGGCCATGAAAGCCGATGACATCGGCTTGCCAGCCCGCTTGCTCTAGCGCCGCAATATGCTTCTGCGTCACAAGAGCCTCAGCCCGCTGTACCAGCGGATCAGCGCGATCCGACAACCCAAACGCGCGACGAATTTCCGCCCGCTCCGCCTCTTCATATGGCGCGCTCACAAAACCCAGCACCTGCACGTGATCAACCCCGTCCGTCTCAATCAACGCCGCGTCGACCCCGTCCAGCGACGTGCCGGACATCAGCCCGATAGCGCGATATAATTTTGTAGAGTAGACTTTTTTCTCACTCATGCGTATGAATAACCCTATGACAAAGTACAAATCAGATTTCTTAAATATATTAGACGAGCGCGGGTTCATTCACCAGTGCTCTGATTTCGATGCGCTTGACACAAAGCTCTGCAAGGGCGTGCAGAGCGCTTATATCGGCTATGACCCCACGGGGCCCAGCCTGCATGTCGGGCATTTATACACCATCATGATGCTGCATTGGTTTCAGCGCGCCGGGCATAGGCCGATCAGCCTGATGGGCGGCGGTACGGCGCTGATCCCTGATCCGACGCTGAAGGATAAAACCCGCCCCCTGCTCGGCCCCGAAGACATCAATGCGAATATCGAGAGCATCAAATCCGTCTTCTCAAATTTTATAACCTATGATGACAGCGCGACCGGCGCAATCATGGTCAATAATTATGACTGGCTCTCCGGCCTTGATTATATCGGCATGCTCCGCGATGTCGGCGTACACTTCACAGTAAACCGCATGCTAACCTTCGACAGTGTAAAGTCCCGTCTGGACCGCGAATTACCGATGACGTTTATTGAGTTCAATTATATGATCTTGCAGGGCTATGACTTTGTAGAGCTTAATCGCCGCTACGGCACAATCCTGCAAATGGGCGGCTCCGACCAATGGGGCAACATTATTAATGGGCTGGAGCTTGGCCGCAAGATGGATCAGGTACAGCTCTATGCGCTGACCGCCCCGCTGCTCACCACCGCATCGGGCGCGAAAATGGGCAAGACAGAGGGCGGGGCCGTCTGGCTCAACGCCGACATGACCAGCCCCTATGACTATTACCAATATTGGCGCAATGTGGAAGATTCCGACGTGGCGCAATTGCTGAAAGTCTTCACCCTGCTGCCCATGGACGAAATCAAAAAACTCGAAGCGCTAGAGGGCGCCGACATCAACGAAGCGAAAAAAGTGCTAGCCTTCGAAGCGACCAAACTCTGCCACGGCGAGGCCGCCGCAAATGACGCGCAGACCACCGCCCAAAAAACCTTCGAGCAAGGCAGCGTCGGCGATGATCTACCCAGCATCACGGTTGAAGCTGCCCGCCTAGAGGCCGGCATTTCCGTACTAGACCTGTTCGTAGAAACCGCCCTGGCCAGCTCCAAAGGCGAAGCCAAACGCCTCATAAAAGGCGGCGGCGCGCGCATCAATGATGTGAAAATTGAGGATATGGAGCTGAGCGTATCAAGCGCCGATTTAACCGATGAGGGCTATATCAAGCTGTCGGCGGGGAAGAAGAAGCATGCGTTAGTTAGAGTTGGTTAAATATACAGACCGCGCTTACATAGGGGTGTTTGAAGGCTCACCGGCACAGTTGAAAAAACTTCGTTCAATTCATTAACGATAGAAAGAATACTCTCTCCCACATCTTGGCTATTGCCATAGTTTGCATCTTTTAATTGTTCAGCAAGCGCTGCCAAACGCGAATGCATATCCAAAACGCCCTTGAGCGTCACATCCCCCTCACACGCAGAATTTAAAAATATAGACACTAAATTAAGAGTTTCGATAACTTTGATGTTTTTGTCAGATTTATCAATAGCGCTTTCTAACACCTGCGTCAGATGAGCAACTCGACTTTTTGAATCCAACCAAATAGCTGACATCTCCATATTCATTCTCCATATCTTAGGGTTTCAATAAATTCCTATACATATCATTGTACATTGTCAAGCTCGCCCCTGTACATTGACAAATTAGGGATTTTATCCTGCAATCTTTATTTGACCGTCATCACACGCCTCATGCGTGTGATCCATTCTTTTGCTCATAAATATCAAATGGATTGCACGAACGAGCCGTGCAATGACGGCGCTATAATGAAAGGAGCCTACTCAAACAAAATCCGGCGTAAAATCCCCGGCGTTAAAACAGCCAGCGGGTTTACGAGGACTTCCGGGTCTTTGGCTTGGCCTTTTACGGTATAGGTTGCGGCAAAAACGCTGTCGGAGCCGCCGCTTAGGATTGTGCCGATCAGGGGGATATCGCTGATGAATTTATTGATCCCGGAAACGGGGACCAGCGTACCGGATGCGTCAATTGTCCCCTCTGCATTATTGAACACACCGTCGAATGTAAGGCCGAGAGAATTACCAGAGGTTCGTCCCTCTTGCAGCACCAGCATCGAGCCGCCGGGACGATAGAGCCAGTCAAACTGGGACTCCAGCTTGGTGAAGGTAACGCCCTCATTCCCCAGCAAGGAAACCAGGCCAGGCAGAGACATCGCCCCCATCAAATGGGCCAGCACCGGCGCATCAACGACTTTAAAATCGGTAATCTCCGCCACGCCGACCAGATTGCGATCATAGACACCGCGGATCGGCTCGCCATAAATCACCATGCGGCCGCCCAGGATATTCTTGTAAACACCAAACGCCCGCAGCGTCGCCCCCGCATCCTCGGCCTGCAAACGGAATGTGCGCTTCCCGGTTTCATCGGGCTTAAATCGAACGGAAACAAGCCCCGCCCCGGCGGTCGCATCAACCTCAAACTGGTTAAAGCGGCCCTGACTATCAAGGTCAATATAGGCCTTGGCGAACTGCACGATTTGGTCATCCGCCGTGCGCATCCGCTCCGCATTGACCGAGATAATCATCGGCGGCGCGTCATAGGGTTTGTTCTTGGCGTCCTCGTCATTCAGGAAGGGGCGCGCATCGAGAAACGGCGCTGTTATCACGATTTGCATCTGGCCAGAGGGCGCAATTTTAAAATCCAGATCACCAACAGTTTCGCCGATGACAAAGCGCGGCGTTTTACCATCGGACAGCTCTGATTCCGCGCCCTTTTGCCGAAAACCGAGGCTCATATTTTCGAGCTTCATATTGGGCGCAATGGCGTTTAACCCGATCACGGAAACCGGATTGCCATTTTGCAGCTTCACCTTGAGCGTGGCAGACCCCTTTTTTCCAATCGGCTTTTCGTATTTGAACGGCTTAACAAACGCGCGAACAGCCGTGAGATCAGCGCTCACATCAACCTCCGATCGACCGCCAGCATATTCGGTATAGATCACATCAACCGGCGCAGAGCCTTCGATAAAGTCATCCAGGTTCACGCCAAAATGCTCGCGCAATTTAGGATCAGCAATGAGGCTGGCTTTCGCGCGGCTGACAAACGCCTGACCATCACTATTGAAGAACGCATCATATTCCGCCGCTACCGGACGCTTGGCCAAACGACCGCTGCCCTTGATGTTTAGCGCATTGCCCTTAACATGAAGCGCAAATGGTCCACCGGTGATGTCGAGTCCCTGAACCAAGCCAGGCAACAGCGTATCAGTCACGGTTCCTATAACCTCAACCTTTACATCAGCGATTTTGATGTCATCTTGCGTAGGGAAGGAAACGTTGACGGAAAGATCCGTTTGCCCGCCGAGACGGTTCATATCAAACGCATGCTCGAGTTCAATTGGCTCTTTTGAGACGTACTCAATCGCAGATTTTAGCGGACCGGAAAGCCGGGCTTTAATTTCTGCACTACCTTTACCAACCGCGATCACCTCATAGAATTTCAGCTCTGCGCTAGTTATATCAAGCGCGCCAACTTTCCCGCTCTCGACATCAATGCGCAAAATATCCTCATTTTGATCAAGCGTGCCCTTGCCTTTACCCACCGTCACGGGCGTCATTGGCGCACGGTAATCGACGCTCATATTTTCAAACGAAAACCCGGCTTGCAAGTTCTGGATATCAGCACTCCATTCATCTTCACCACTCTCTTGTAGAGATTTTTCGAGCACCAGATCACCAGTAGCGAAAACGTCGCTCAGCGTGCCGCCAGAGGCGCGCTTAATAATCCATTTTTCGCTGCTGTCACCCTTTAAAGATTTTGGCCAGAGCGGCGCGATTTGCGGATGCTCGAACGTGCCAATATTGAGGGTAAGCGGACCGACAATACGGCGCTCGTCCACCGTCAAATTTGCTTCTGCCTTCAAAGAAATATCAGACGCTGTGATTTTGAACTGCTCGACATTCAGCACCTTCTCCGCAGCCGAATATTTAGCTTTCAGCGCAAAGTCTTTATAGGGAACGGCCGCACGCTCTAGCGCTTCCACATAAAGTGTACCAGCATCTGAGCGCGCTGAGACACTGGCTTCTTTCGGTGTGAAATCAGCATCCATGAGCGCGGTGATTTCTGCGCTGACCTGCGCATCCTGACGAGAAAGCATCTTTAGCTCCGGCACTATGCTCGCCAGAAACGTTACGTCAAAATTTTCCAACTTTGCATTGAGCGAGACATCACCCTTATCCCATCTGAATAACGCCTCGGCCCGTAAATGGGAGTGCGGCGCAACGGTTTCGCTCTCATCGTTCTCCGGCGCAGCTTCCGGCGGCCCATAATCCTCCAATGGAATATAGATATTGGTGTGCAAACCATCGCCCTGCGCCTGCATCAGGAAATTCATATCCGGCAGCGACCAAGACACATCATTTTGCTCGTCCTCGAAATGGAGCTGCGCATGCTCAATCTGCAAAGCCTTGAGCGAGGAAAGCGGCGAGTCCTGATCTGCATTTTCGCCGGGGCGGGAGATATAGGCCATGATCTTTTCACTCACCGCGAGCTGCTCTTTGGTTTCCTCTGCGCTCTCAAACGCGTCATCCGCAACCAGAAAGCCAAAATCATACTCTCCGTTCGCATCGCGCGCGAAGCGTAAGATAGGCTGATTAAGGATCAGTGCGATGGGCTGAAACTGACCGATGAATAATTTGGCTTTGGACAGGCTGAAGGCGGCCTGATTAACCGCCAGAATTTCGCGCGGCGTATCATCACCTTCGGTCTGCGAGCGGCCCATCAATTTCACATCATTCAGGCCGAGCAAAAGCGGCCCGTCCAAATCAGGCCAGCTGAGCACGACCTTTTCCATCGTCACGTAAATGCCGCGCTCATCATCGACCAACGCTTGCTGGATATAGTTTTTGGCAAAGCCCATATCGATCGGACCACTGGAGAGGCGCCATGCGACCACGCCAACGACGAGTGCGATCAGCACCACAATCACCGCAAAGACCTCAACAGCAACGAGCGCCGAGCGGCCGCAGAATTTCTTAAAGAGTTTAGACAATGGTAGCGCGCGCTCCTCAAAATGCACATCATGTGCATGATATTGACTTTGGCATCTATTCTACCCATTTTGTTCCATGGACTACACCTAAATTCAAGTATCAGAGAGGATTAAATTTATGACGGACCTGAAAATCGGCGATACTGCACCGGATTTCACCGTGCCCACCGATGGTAATGGCGAGATTGCCCTATCATATTTGAAAGGCCAAAAAATTGTGCTGTATTTCTATCCCAAAGACGACACACCCGGCTGCACCACGCAGTCCTGCAGCTTCAACGAGAATTTAAGTGCGTTTAATGCACTAAACACGCAGATCATTGGAATATCAAAATGTTCAGTGAGCAAACACGATAAATTTAAAGCCAAATACAACCTTAAATTCCCACTCGCCAGTGATGAGCACAGCGATGTGTGTGAGCGTTACGGTACATGGAAAGAAAAGAATATGTACGGCAAAAAATTTATGGGTATTGAGCGCTCCACCTTCCTGATCGATGAAGATGGGGAAATTGCGCAGATCTGGCGCAAGGTTAAGGTGCCAGGCCATGTTGAAGCTGTACGTGATGCCGCTGAAGGAAAAACAAAGGCTGCCTAAATTCCTACAACAATAAAACCAACAAAAAACCCGCCAACATCACGGCGGGTTTTTATTTTTACGCAGTCCTAAACTTTTGTAGCGAACGGCCTAGCCAGCCATTGCAATTTTCTGCTGACCAATCGGCACTTCGCGACCAGCGCCGGCGACGTTGAGGTGATCATGCATATGCTCGACAATTGTATCAGTGTGATTGTGGAAGAAGTGGTTAGCACCCTCGACCTTGCGGTAATCAATCTCTATCCCCTTTTGCAAATGTATCTTCTCCACGAAATCCTGCACAGATGGCTCATCCACAACATCATCGCGCGAACCATGCAGCACCAGACCAGAGGTGGGACATGGGGCGAGGAAGCTGAAATCTTCGGTATTGGCCGGCGGGGCAACAGAGATAAAGCCCTCAATTTCCGGACGGCGCATCAAAAGCTGCATCCCGATCCAAGCGCCGAAAGAAAACCCACCAACCCAAACATAAGGAGCATTGGCGTTAATATCCTGCATCCAGTCCAGCGCGCAAGCGGCATCGCTCAGCTCGCCCTCTCCGCGATCAAAAACGCCTTGCGAACGACCAACACCGCGAAAGTTAAAGCGCAATGTCGAAAAACCGCGGGCCACAAAAGCCTGATACATCATATAGTTGATTTTGTTATTCATCGTCCCGCCATGTTCCGGGCTGGGGTGCAAAAGAAGCGCGAGCGGCGCATTCTTAATTTTGGAGTGTGAGTATCGACCTTCGAGACGCCCCGACGGTCCGGTAAAAATCACTTCAGGCATAAAATCCCCTTTTCGCTGTGTTTAGTGATGAATATCATTCGGTATTAACTTGTCTTCATATGGCGAGAAAGGTTATGCTCTCTCTGGTACTTTTACTTTATGTATTTGACATTTTTTATTTGAATTGAGATATATTGAAGTAGCGCAGAAATGTCTACATGTTTATTCTAACATATTGATATGCTTGTGGATAATGCCACGTTAAAGTTATTCACAATTTCACATTTTTTCCTTTAAAAACATTCACTTGTGTGCTTATGAAAACATTTAGTTTTCTTTAATATGCGAATAGACTATATTTAGTGTGTTCATAAGAATGATTAAGGATGTGCCCTTGAATAATAAACACCAAGAAAAACAAAGTGAGATAAAACTCACCTCCCGCGGACGGTATGCGGTTATCGCGATGGTTAATTTGGCCAAAGGTGGTAATGACAATAGCCCCGTACCTCTTTTGGACATTGCTCAGGAGAGCGATATTTCGCTGTCTTATCTCGAACAACTCATCTCGGGCCTGCGCAAAAATGAGCTGGTCAAAAGCTATCGTGGCCCTGGCGGTGGCTATATTCTAGGCCGTCCCGCCGATCAGATCCCTATCGCTCACATTTTAACCGCCGCCGAAGATTCTATCTCTGCGCGCAAAAGCGATAAATTAGCAGCGCAGAATTGCCCAAAAACAGCGCTCTTATGGTCTCATATCGGCGTTATTTTAGGAGATCATTTGAACAAAATCACGCTCGATGATGTCCTGCACGGTAAAATTGGCACATAAGATATTTGAATTCTGCACCAAAAACCGCCTATATAGCGTGGTATGAACAAAAACGGCAAAAATAAGACGCGCGTTTATCTGGATTATAACGCCACAGCCCCCCTGCGCGCCGAAGCGCGGGCAGCAATGCTTGCCCTGATGGACGACCCGCATAATGCGTCCTCCGTCCACAGCTATGGTCGCGCGGCGCGCGCGGCGGTTGAGCAGGCACGCGACCATATCGGCGCACTGGTCGGCGCGCCAGCCGAACAGGTAATTTTCAATAGCGGCGCGACGGAAGGCAACAACACCGTCTTGCAATATTTCGCGCACACTTATCTGGATGAGCAAATTCTTGTCTCCACAATCGAACACCCTTCGATTTTAGAGGCCATTCCCAACGCACAACATATTCCAGTAACACCGCAGGGGATCGTTGATTTAAGTGCGCTGGAGAATCTTCTCAAATCAGGCAAGACCTCCCTCGTCTCCATCATGCTGGCCAACAACGAGACCGGCATTATCCAGCCCGTCACCGAGACCGCCGCGCTCACCCACAAGCACGGCGCGCTATTTCATTGCGACGCGGTGCAAGCGGCCGGACGCACCCCCATCAATATCAATACGCTACAAATCGATTTCTTAACATTATCGGCGCATAAAATTGGTGGGCCGCAGGGCGCAGGCGCATTAGTGCTCGGCCTATGCGGCATTACACCGACACTTTTATTGGGCGGCGGACAAGAGAAAAAGGCCCGCGCCGGCACAGAAAACGTTGCCGGAATCGCCGGATTTGGCGCAGCGGCGGAGCTGGCGCTGGCCGAGCTCCCCACTCTTCCCTCAACATTAGAACATCTCCGTGCCTCTCTCGAATTTGAGTTATGTGAAATTACTAAAGAAGGAAATGGTCTTATTATTTATGGGATACAGGGTGGTACAGATAGCGAGCAGGCAGCGAGCCCTGTCCAGCGCGTCACCAACACCACCCTGCTCAGCCTGCCCGGTATCCGCTCTGAAGCGTGGCTGATGAATTTCGATCTGGAGGGCATCGCCCTGTCCAACGGCTCCGCCTGCACCAGCGGCAGCGTACAACCTAGCCATGTGCTTAAAGCTATGGGCGCAAACGACGAAGAATCCGCAAGTGCCTTGCGTATTTCCATGGGTTGGGCTACGACAGAATACGATATTCAACGCTTCCTCGAAGCCTTTGAAACTATTTATAACCGCATTAAAGGATAACCACCCATGCCCAAAATCACCTTCCTGCTCCCCAATGGCGAGCAAAAAGACATTGATGTCGCCGAGAATACATCCATCATGGAAACAGCACTAGAGCATGACATTCCGGGAATTGTCGGGCTATGCGGTGGCTGCGTATCCTGCGCGACATGCCATGTCTATGTGCACCCCGACTGGGAAGACAAAGTGATCGCAGCAAATAACGATAAATGCGATGACGAAGAAGACCTCCTCGACACCATACCAGAGGTTGAACACAGCTCCCGCCTGGGCTGTCAGGTCAAGCTGACCAATGCGCTCGATGGATTGATTGTTGCTTTGCCGGGAACGGATACGGGGTGGTAAGCACAAGCCTCTACAACGGTATTAAAACACCAGGTTGTTTACAATACAGTTAAGCTCGGCAAGGCTCCTTTGGCTCAGTCGCCTCGGCATGCTTAACACCCAGCTCATCCGGACGAAACGCCTTAACCTGCTTTGCATGTCTATTAGCACCCTTAGATTCGGCAGAAAAATGTAACAATACTCTTCTACCCTCGTGGACAAACCCAGATTTAAAACCCATATCCGTCTGCTGCTCAAGGCCATCATAATAGCCTATACCACCACTATCGAAAATGATGGGTTTGATTTTAGACTTCTTAAACAGAGTCTGTCCCGGAATATTAGAGACATCATAAGACGTTAACAGCGTATAAAGCTCACTTATAACCGTCAGCGGAGCACCTGCACGGACAATAAGCGCATCTTCCGTTTCCTTCACATAAGCATCCCATTGATTTTTCACGGGCTTAGCGTCCGGCTCCATCACCGCTGGCTTTGAGTTCCAGTCAGCAAGCGTCTTAGCCATCTCAACAACATCCGGCCTGTATTGAATTCGCTTAACATCGCTGCCATCACGATAACCATTATCCGAGCAGCCTCGTAAAAAATGCTTTAGACCATCCCAATATCCGTCATAACCAACCATAACATGACGGTTTACAATTCCATTTCGTGAAACCAATTGCTCTAGCGTTTCTTCAATCGTACCAAATCCACCCGGAAGAGAAATCGCCGCCTGTGTGCCGTTAAACTTCCTCATCTTAAAAAAGTTAACAAGATCAGTTTTTAAAGCCCTACGGCCATTGCGCATCACCCGCATGCGCTTATGCATATTATCTACAGCGACTGAAGCTATCACGCCCTCAGGATCTTCACCTTGTGCTGCTAGAAAGAAAGCCAGTGACGCACTAACAAGGCGAATATCATGCTCTATGCACGATTCAGCTGCGTGCCCCATATTCCCTGCCAAACCACCGCCAAAAGCAGCCAAGCGAATATCCGTGTGCTTAGCAATGGCGGGGCCAAGTGCCTCCGCTTGCTCTTTATATTTGGGGTCATTTCCTTCTTTTGACCCTGTATGAAACGTAAAAGCCTTTAGCCAACCTGGCTTTGCAGACTCTTGGTACAATAACGCCAAACTCAATCTTTGCATTACCGTTGGCATATCAGCGGAAACATTCATTATTACTTTACCCTCTTAATTTTTCCTTATGGCAAAGCACTAGCATCAAAGAATACTAATATTCAAGCTTTTTATACAATTTTTCATACATCACTGTGAATTTTTTTGCCTTTTAACGCTAAAACCCCTATATTCCGCGCCATGAGCACTGAAACACCAAATAGCCTCGGCCTTAACAAGCCCCCGAAAGACACGCGCGTTGTGGTTGCGATGTCGGGCGGGGTGGATTCTAGCGTCTGCGCGGCGCTGCTGCATGAGCAAGGCTATGACGTGATTGGGGTAACGCTGCAGCTTTATGATGACGCAGCGGCAGCCGGGAAAGCCGGCAAGACCTGCTGCGCCGGGCAGGATATTCACGATGCACGCCGGGTGGCAGAGGCGCGCGGTTTTCCCCATTACGTCCTGAATTACGAAACGAATTTCCGCGAGAGTGTGATTGATGATTTTGCGGACAGCTATCTGCGCGGTGAAACGCCGATCCCCTGCGTGAAATGTAATCAAACGGTGAAGTTTCGTGACCTGCTGAAGGTTGCGCATGATTTGGGTGCAGATTGCATGGCGACCGGGCATTATATTGAGCGGCGCGTAGATACGCAGAGCGGCAAAGCCACCCTGCACCGCGCGCATGATCATGGCAAGGATCAGAGCTATTTCCTGTTTGCCACCACGCAGGAGCAGCTAAATTTCCTGCGCTTCCCCCTCGGCGAGTGGAGCAAGGATAAAACGCGCGAGGAAGCCACCCGGCTGGGCCTGCTAACCGCCGATAAGCCAGATAGCCAGGATATCTGCTTCGTCCCTGATGGTGATTACGCGAAGATCGTCAAAAAGATGCGCCCGCAGGCCGAAAACCCCGGCGATATCGTGCATGAGGATGGCCGCGTACTGGGCCAGCATACCGGCATTATTCACTACACAATCGGCCAGCGCCGGGGTCTTGGCATTGGCGGCGGACGTGAGGGGGCGAATAACCCGTTCTACGTCATCCGCATTGATGCACCGGCCAATCAGGTGATTGTGGGGCCGAAGGAATCCCTCGCGCGCACTGTGATCTATGTCGATAACTGCAACTGGCTCGTGCCTAATATTCCGCAAGACGGCGTGGCGATTAACCTCAAATTCCGCTCAGTCATGAAGCCCGTGCCCGCGCGCCTGATAGGCGGCGCAAATGGCGCAGCGGAAATTCATCTGGACACGGCGCAATACGGCATCGCGCCGGGACAAGCGGCGGTGTGCTACGATAAGACACGCGTCATTGGTGGTGGCTGGATAACAGGGACGGGGAAATCTTCAACATCCCTACAAGCAAATTCTTGACAAACCCCCAAGATCGCGCAATAAATCACGGTCCTAATGGTATGGCGGAGTAGCTCAGGGGTTAGAGCAGCGGAATCATAATCCATGTATCTAGAATGAGAGGCTTGGAAAAGACATTGAAAACCAACGCGTTACAAGTTATAAAAATGACGCGCCATGTTTGGGGTAACACTGGGGTAACAAATCGGTCTTATAGACCTTATATATGTGGCGGAGTAGCTCAGGGGTTAGAGCAGTGGAATCATAATCCAAAGGTCGGCAGTTCAATTCTGCCCTCCGCTACCACTCTAGCTTTAAGCAACCCGACTATCGCTTATAAAGGTATCCCATTTGCCCATGCCGCTATCTTGCCAATAACGATACCTGCATTACCGAGTATACCGATCACTTTTAGCGTTTTGAGCAACTTATTGGCCTTCTCCGGAGTCGGAGTCTGGGCAAGATCATTGATCTCGTCCAGAGCCTGTTTTTTAGCGTCATCAGCCGCTTCGGAATTTCCTATTATTTGTACAAGCTCCGCTAGCGGCTCTCTGAGTTCCGCGTCTTCAATTTTCTGGACGTTTTTAATGGTCACATCCTTTAAGTTGGTGGCTTGAGTGATACCTGAAACCTGGTTTCCATCACCGTTAATGCTGAATTGATTAGTAGTTGAATTGTCGATCATAAATAATCCTCCTGTGTTTCCATTAGAAAAAAGGGTTGCTTCATGCTGCAGAGCGACCCTTTTCATTTTAGGGTAAATTTCTGTTTGTTTTGCAGCCGCCTCAAGCCGCATTCTTTGAGGAGACTCTTGCCCAGCTGTTTGGTAAGCTAACATTACTGAGTTCTCATATTCATTGCATTTTCCTGAAAACGTAGCCATGTGCTCCAAAAGTTGCGCCCTAATCTCTTGCTCGTTTTCATTCGCAAACCACGGTAAGACTATATTTTCAAGTTCAGGAAAATAGCTTTCTGCCAACCCGGATGCAATGTTCTGCCTTATATCTATATCATCGTCATTGCTTCCCATACTTAAAATATCACGGTTTCGCGAAGCGTTATCTGCATCCGAAGCCAATAGTCTATAAATCCATTTCTTCACGTTTGGCCGGAAAGACTCAATATCAATAACTTTGACCCCCAAATCAGAAACAGCCAAATGCGGGTTTTCGCTGATAGCCCAAACAGAGTATTGTTGTACAAGCTTGTCATCGTGATTATTGAGCTTACCAATCACTGCCTTATAAGGATGTCGGTCAGAAAACACGCCTTCAGGAACTTTTTCAACACCGACAAGAATGGCCGCGTTTTGTAAAACAGCTTCATCAGCCGTATCTATATCTATTTTCTTCTTTACCAAGTCGGTGGCACATTCCCTACTAAAGCGTGCGGAAGCCACAAGCAACGCCCCTTCGACAGGAATTCCATTATCTTTCAAAAACTTGAATGTTTGAACATCATCGCTTGTAACGGAAAACAAAGCGGCAACAGCGTAAGCAAGCAATATGGGATCATCCATTGACTGCTTAACCGCATTTTCAACCGCTGAAACAAACTGACGCCCATGCCTTTGCCCTAATAAAGCCATAGCATTAAAAGCCCAGCGCCGAACGCGCTTTGAAGAAGATTGGAACAAGCCTGTTATTGCCACTCCAATCCCTTGATTATTTCGAGGGATAAAACCTTTATTGATTAAGGAGCATATTTTCTCCAAATGCACTTCTTTTTGCTCATCACTTCCATGAAGAAGCATATGAAGAGTATATTTTTGGCCATTAGGATCAAAAAAAACTAAGCTCATGAAACCACCTTATGCTTTGCATTATATTTTGCAAAAAGCTCCGGGAGTATCTTTTGTGACCACTCATCAAAATCCTCTAAATTATTCGGCGCATGAGACGTTTTCAACCATGATAAATCATTGATAGCTAGACGCCGTTTAAATGGTTCTAGCCAATCAGGGCAATCGTACGTAAGTATGCAAACAAGTTCCATTTCATCTTTTTCGCGACCGAAAGCAACCAAGAAATCGATTTCGGCTTTGCTTTTCTCCTGATCGACATTGACTGTTTTTAAAGGCACACCAAGATCGGCATAGGTAGAAATAAGCCCCGCTGTTGTTAAGCCAAAGTCCTCACTATCCAAGAAAGTTTTATCTTTGGCATTCACAAGCGTTTTAAAACCAATCGTTCTCTGATTTAAAAACCCATCGCGGTCTTCTCTATACCGGCCATGGCGATATGTAAGTATCGTGTCATCCTTTTTAACCACTACGAACGCCCAAACGGGATAGTCTCCTGTTTTCTCAAGCTCTTTAAGCTTCGAATATTTTACAGCCGTATAAGATAGGATTTTTTCAAAACAACGTTTTTTGATAAAACCGTTTTCATCAGAATTGGCTTTAACATTATCAGACACGACACTTAGCACGGGCTGCCTATTCAATTCACGGAAACGTGGGCGCGCATGAATTCCCTGCTGCTGTTTTTCGCTCAAAAATGGTGAATTTTTTAGCTTTGTCAGAAAAAATACGCCTCTGCTGGTGCGATAAAATGCGCTTTCATCACCACGTTTTCTTATATCTACGCTGATCCGTGCTTGCAGAGTTTTATGTTGCGTTTTTCCATATAGATTGCTCGGCACTAAATCTTTTTGGTACGCAAGACTCAGTATCTCCTTCGCCGTTAACGGTTGCTCGGCTTCTTCTAAAATTTGTTCTGCTATGGCCAAATATGTACTCAAAAAAACAGCCCTGTCTCGCAATAAAGCGATAAATTTTCCGTTAGATTATTGATTAGGGTTTAAAATTAACTTTTATTGGCTGCAATGCCAAGCTTTAAGGGATTGCGGCTTTAATTAAGATGGTGATTGAACAAAAAATATACCGCAGTTTTTATAAACTTCCGGTTACCGGATATTGAAAGTCGTCGTTTTTAGCCAGTAAAAAAACAAAGCCATGAACAACCTAACCTTATCAATACGTTGCGGCACTCAAATTCATTATTAGCGTTTTATCTCAATATTCTCGCAACGCTAATAATAGTAACGGATTGGTATAAATGGGTAAGTTCAATATTAGCGCAAAAACTACATGTATACGCGCACCCAAAACTTTTTAGCTTAAAAGCCTATGTTTTTAGTAGCCGTTGCATCGTGGGATCGCGCCCCACTTCACAATATAATCCCATATCAACTTACGCTCGGTGTAAAATATAAACGGGCTTGTAAAGCGTTCATCATCCAGCACTGGCGCAAAGCCCGCCGCATACATATTCGTCAAATCATTGCCCATCAAGCGATTAAAGCGATTGCCGCCGCTATGTGGTTTTTTCATTTCACCGACCTTAGCCGCTTTGAAAAACGTTGTTAAACGTCTATGAATATTCTGCGACTTGCCGTGTGTCTCGCCGATATACAAAATCTCTTCCGCATATGGGTGTGCTGCGCCTTCGGGCTTTTCATCGAAGCGTGCAACAATGTACAGACCAGTGCGTTCACCATGAGGAATGCTTTTTACATCATCCCATGCATACCATTCGGAAAATTGAATATCTGGCGTTTTAATAGCGAAACTCCCGCGCGGTGCGCCCCCGCTCTTGACTGGTAGTCGGGGAGTTTACAAATCGCTAGACGATCCCTGTGATTTTAGCCGTGAAGCCTGTTGCATAGCACAAGCTCCCCGACCATAGGTCAAGGATGCATCATTCCGGTCGATGCTAACCGCTAGCGAGGTTGTAAAGCCCCAAAGCCGTTGCGTACCGACTTCATGTAAGAGGATAGAGCGAATTGGCCTAAATTGGAAGATGTAACGCTCTCATTGATACGAATGTGCCGCCACTTTCAATTTGAGATCCGCAGGCGGCGTTGTATTGCTACCTAATGAGGGATTATTCATTTTGAGAACGCATGAGAGCCTGCGCCGTTTATTCCCGCTCAATTAATTTTCATAGATTGATGAAAGTGCTCTAAATCAACCTTATAGATTCCCGTATGATACCCGCACACCAGTTAAGTAATATGAACGGCAAGCCAGCTAAGCGGCGGCGTAACATTCAAGAATGATCATTTATCAGCGTGCCGGTCTGGGCAAGAAATCTTGGAGGTTTTCCCTGAGATGCCATAGCGGGTGTCTTAATATCCATCTTGTTTGAAACTGCAACAAAGGAAATTATTATGACCACCCAAACAAAAACAACCACCCTTCAAGAACTATGCAAAGAACATAAGCTCTGCCCGCGCGTTTCGCGCATGTTGCTGCGTGAGGCGGCGAAGGATGAAAAAAAGAACCCCAGCCTCGCCAAGCATCACAAGCCCCGCACGGCATGGATTTGGCCTGTCGGGTCGAAGGGACTGGAAGAAGCATTAAACATCCTCAAACCGCACGCACCGAAAAAAGCAGCGTAAATTTATAACTTGGGTGCGAAAGGTGCGAAATTTAGCTATTTATAACGATACGAATTGTATGATTTTAACATTTAATTCAATTACATATAAATAGAATGACGGATTTTCGCACCCTTTACACTTTTTACTTAATCACAATCCCATCAACGACCAATCGCCCATTCAGCTTACGGACTGTGTAGCCCTGCCCTTCAAAAAGGGTGCGCAGCTTCTGCGATGTACAATGAAACGCTATGCCGTTAAAGGCAAGCCATTGCTGAAACTCTTGCTTTATGTGCTCAAGGGTAGTGCGTTTTTTAGAGTTTCTGCTCTTTTTAATTTTTTCAGTCAGAAAGCCTAAAAAAGGATTTGAATTACTAAGCCATTCATTTCTAGCGTCAACGCACTCCGCAGGCTCATCAAAGGTACCGCGCTCAATTAAACGCTTCAAGCCATCAATGGCTAGATTAAGAACGCCAGACAATTCATGCTCCCAAATATAAGGATAAAGCTTATCATCGCGATCCTTGTTGGTGAATTGATGCGCAAAAGGAACAATCTTTGCTCGCCTGATCATCCCATGTGAAATATCCTCACTTAATGGATAGTTATTCGCGAGCAGCAAAATAGAAACGCAAGAAACAAACTCGAATGTATCTTTGAATTTTTTCTCACCCGTCAGTAACTTTTGCTCTGATAGCTTTTTCATCATACCATCGGGCAATTTTGTACCGACATCAACATCATCATCGACAAGAAGCAACTTGTTAGATAAAGAGCCTATCGCAAAGCGGTTTTGTTCAAGTTTTCCGATGCGATCAGCATATATAAACTTCATGGGCAGCAAGCGCTCAATAGTTTCAAAAAGCTTTGTCTTTCCATTCTCACCCCTCCCATAAAACATAAACCAGCATGCAATAAAGCGTTTGGATTGTATGATATAACCGATGATTTCCATCATATGACGCGCCATATCGTGGTTGTCATCGCTTTTTTGAAAAACAGCTAATAATGCTTCATCAAATTTGGGGCATTTCGCTTCGGGTTCATAATCAATATTGAGAACATAGCTAAGATAAGTATCTGGATTATGTTCTTTAAGCTCAATATCACCAGCCTCATCTATCCATAGCTCGCCATTACGGCAGTTAATTATACAACTTTTTTGATCGTGCCTGCTAAAAACATCACCTTCAACAGCTAGGCTGGACTTGAGTAAATCGATTGCATTATTCTTAACGCTATTAAAATGAATACGATCACCAGACAATTTTTCTAATACGGATAATATAACTCCACCAAGCAATTCAGGCGTTAGAGGACACCAATGGGTTTGTCGGTATTCCCAAAACCCAGTTTGATTGTATATTAACCAATCACCGTCTTTGAAAAAATCATGTAAGGTCTTGCGTCCAATATCATACGAATCATCACCCGTGTAGTGGCTATTAGAAAGCTTCCTCTTTGATGCATTATATTGTTCACGAAGCACCGAAAGATTATGAGTCGTTTTACTGGCTATTTGTTTTAGAAGGTCCTCTTTGGGAATAGGCTCAAGCCCCGCTCTAACTATTTCTAACAAAATGCTATTTACCCCCTCTATTGCCGAGCTTTTATTCAAACTTTGAATATCTGCTTTCAATTCTGGATATGATCGCTTTTTAAAGCCACCCTCTTCTTCACAGAAATGCCCACTCCATCCGCCATTTTTGGCATAGTAGATAATCGTACCTATTTGAACCGAGCCGTTAGGATCAAAACTGTCCCACTTTGCTTCCATCCCATCAGGATCATATTTATTACCTTTGCAGGACCAATTATTCCAATCATCAAAAGAATAGCCAGAAGCTTTTAAAGCCATGCCGACTCTAATCCATTTTTCGTAGTCACAATCAGGATCAATAAATGACAATATCTCTTTAATGTCGTTAAGCTTTGAAGATGATCTGCTTTTATAACGCTTCTTGCGTTCTACTGGCCTAATTGCTTCCAGCAGCTCGTCTGGAAGTTTTGCTAAATTTTTGATCATGCTATTCTCCTGTAATATTTTCCGCTTTTATGTCTACTTGGAGGGACAGTAATAAGGCCATTAGTTTTTATCTCAACGTCATCAATATCTTTTGTTTTAAATGGTGGAGTTCCGGCAAAAAAATAGTGGTGTCCACGTCCGGTTCTGATCATCCTCGTTTTTGGAAGCATGAACGATCTAATCCAATCAAGCCCTTCTGGGCCATCAATATCAATCACTGTAAAACCATCAATCACAATAGCCAGATTTGCTTCTGGATATTGCTTCAGGGCTTGATAAAGAATGTTTTTGTCGGTAGTCGCGTCCTTTGATCCACTCGGAAAGATGTCATAAATAGGATGCTTGCCAATATTTTTACACCTCTTGTTACAGTAATCGCATATAAATTCTTGCCTTCTATCGCACCAACGAACACCGCTCGTTAAAATCATTGCGACATCATTGCCCGAGTAATATTTGATTTCAGACTTCATGGTTTCTTGACGTGTTGGAAACTTAATAGTTATTACTCTAGACATACGCCCTCCGATTTATTTTCTCGATGTGTTCATAAATCTCGCTTTTTAGCCATACGACCTTCTGCTTTGAAATGTAGCGTCTACGGGGGAATAAATCGTCAGTCTCAAGTCTCAGCAAGTGGCCGTTACTTATATCTATGCCCATGTCGTAAAGATCCTTACGTGTTAGATATATCCGTTCCAGTCTACTGTTTTCGTTCATGCTTTTTCTCCTGGATTAAATTTAATTAAGTTTAATTAGTGGGTAATTTTTTTTAGTTCTTATAGTTCTTTATAATCTTCTTTGCCGTATCCAGTCGGCTTTCAAGATCATTAAGTAGCTCTTTTTCTATATTGCTCATACCATTTTCCCTTCTTGTTAAAATTTCCTTTTCAAACTCTTTTATGGCCAGTTCCAGTAATTTAATTATCACGGACATTCTCGCGGCAGGAACGGGCGTAGCCCCTTTCCTGTAATGTGAAAGCTGTGATGGTGTAACACCAAGCCCATTAGCTACTGCTCTTGCCTGAACACGCAACACATTGCATAAGGCAAAGAGCGGCGTAATACCGCAGGGTGGATCAAGATATTCACGCACCATTTTCCGCGCTTCCTGTTTTACTTTTGCGTCTGACATAGGATTTAATTTAATTCAATTTAATGCAGATGTCAAGCCTACCGCTCAAATTTATTACATGCTCCGCCCATTTATTAAGGGCCTCGCGTTTTTCACGATCATAGCCATATTGATTGTAAACGCCAAGCACCCCTGAAAACGTTCCAGAGATGTGATTGAGGATCTTTTCAACCACGTAAGGCGGCACTTCCAATCGCGCCATGCCGGAGGCCGCTGTGCGCCGCAGATCATGAATTCTCCAACCACTTACGCCCGTAGCGTCATCAATACGTTTTTTAATCTTTCCATACCCGGAAACCGGTGTCTTGCCCGTGGTGGTAAAAACCAAGTCAGAATGCAGGAAACGCGGAACGGATTCTAAAATTTGAAGAGCTTTATCCGATAATGGAACCATGTGCGCCCTACCGTTTTTTGCGCGTTCTTTTGGAATCATCCAAACTTTATTTTTAAAATCCAGTTCGCTCCAGCACATACCGGACACTTCCCCGCGCCGTTGTGCGGTTAACATCAAAAGCATAAACAATGGACCAAAGGGGTAAGGCATAGATTCAAATTCAGACTTTACCTTAAACATCTCATCATCAAGCAAAACGCGATCACGCGGGTTTTCTTTCGCTGGCTTTTTGACGCCGTGACATGGACTAAATTCAATATAGCTGCGCTCCACGCACCAATTCATAAAACGGCTAATTCCGGCATGCGCTCTATTAGCTTGCGTGGGAACGCCTCTTGCAACCAATTTATCAAGATATGCAATAATGTCACGGCGATGAATATCGGCAAGATCAATACCGCCATGCTCAGCAATAAATGATTTTAGCCGCGCATCCGATCCTTTCCAGTCCTTGTTTCTTTTCTTTGCATAGAGTTCTATAAAAAGATCATAGGCCTCTTTAAGTATTATCGCCTTAGCAGACTCAAGCGCCAATGAGCCGTCCTGCGCCATTCGCATTTTTTCCTGTGCTAACTCACGAGCACCAGCAAGAGATAAGACCGGATACTTCCCCAATGTAATACGCTTTGTTTTGTTTCTAAATCGAATGCGCACAAAAAATGACTTCACGCCGTTCTCTGTTACGCGCAGCCCAAAGCCTGATAAAACGCTATCACAATATTCCTGCCGTTTTCCGTCAGGCTTTACGGTTTCAACAAACTTGCTGGTGAGTTTTTTCTTCATGCAAAGAAATTAAGATAAACAAGGTATCTTGCTCAACCCTATTTATGGAGAGCAAAGCGTTGCATTGTGAGGGGTTCTAATAGGTTGTTATAGATTGCGATAGAATATTTATAATTTCATACCAGCGGCGTAGGTAGTTTGTATGGCGGGGCGATCTTCGTAGGTTTGAGCGGCTTCGGGCTCTATAGGGTTGTCTTTCATATATTCTTCAACGGCTGATAAGCTGCCTTGTTCTTTCAAATCTTCATATTGTTTTTCAAACAGGATCGAGCTTGCTTTAACTTCAATAAGTGCCTGTACTTCCGGCGGCATATCATCGGTAACAGTATTAGGAAGGCCGTTAAACACGGCTGTTAAATCTATGGGCGGTTCATCGTTGCCTGTGGCCCAATCCCACGCATCACCAAAGAAGCTGGCTGTTTCGCGTGCGGCGCTGCTTAATGCGTCCACGGCATCGTGCGAGACGTTAATGACGCTGCCCTTGATGCTTTCAAAATTATCATAAACTTTTGCGGTGATATATCCGGCCCCAACGCCCCCGCCTAATGCTCCTGCGACACCTCCAACCACGCCGCCTATGGCTGTGCCGATAACAGGAACGACAGAACCTATAGCGGCTCCCACTGCGGCCCCTGCGACCGCGCCGCCTAACGAGCCTAAAGTTGAGGTTGTTTCTATTGTGGCAGACCGCGCGGCAGCACCCGTATCGCCCCTTACAAGATCAATCTGTGTTTCACCAAAGGGTACCGCGCTTTCATAAACGACTTCTGCGGCCTCGGCTTTTGAGCCGCCAGCCGCCAATGTGAAGGCTCCCGCCAGTGTTCCAATTGCCGCACCCACGACAAAGCCACCATTCTTGCCAAGCTTGCCGAAACTATCGGCTATTGCACCAAGAGCACTACCATTAGCATCAAGCTTGCCTTTATAAATAAACTGGTTTCTAAGCTCCAGCTTCACAAGTTGATTAAGTTTGCCATCATGTGCCGCTGCACCGTATACATGCTTTGATTTTGCTTCTATTTCTGCAACCTTAATTTCACGTTCTCCAAGGCTAAGCTCACCGCTTTCCGTTCTGAGTATATTTTGCCTTTCCACCATCAAATCATGGCCGATACCATTCTTAACTTGCAGTATGTCACGTTGCTGAATTTGAATTTCAGCGATATGGCCATTCTCAAGCTCTATTTTTGCGTTAATATCACGGTATCCCTGAGGGGTTGGCTCAGCAAACTTATCCTTCATGGAATCAATATCCATTTCTTCGAGAATAGCTTTTTTCAGCGCCACAACCTGCTCCGGCGTATCAACAACAAACTGCCCCCTCACAAGGTCTTTAATTTGACGATGGTCGCCACCATAATCCGTATTAACCTTGGACAAAGCACGGCCATGCTCCTTAACCGGCCCCATTTCAAAAACGACATCTTTAAAAAGTTCTGGGTTTTGAGATTTTAAACGGTCAAGAAGATTTTGCGCGGAACTTTCCAAAACAGGCACAGAGGCAACTGCTTGCTTGTGCAAGTCATCAAAAGATAAATTAGGCTGCGGCTTTTTTATACCGTCGCTCATATTACACACCTCTATTTTTTAGCCATAAGGCTACTTTTTATTAGCCGCTCGGTTCTGGTGGCGGCTCTAAATCACTTTTTTTTTCTGCAAATATTTGAGCGCACCGCCCCTCAAAGTCTTCCTTTGTTATTTCCTCAACCTCATCAGAATCCAAAATACGGCTCACAAGCTCAATATTCCGTTCCAGTTTTCCTGTATTTTTATCAGGATAAAAGGCATCAATTTCTGCAATACCGCTTGGGCCAAGGGTGGTGCGAACAGGCACCGTATATCCCAATAAATAATATTTGTATTCTGCCTCTTTTGTTTCCATTTTTGTATTCCTTTGATTTAATGATGGAGCACCTTCAATTATACTCATTATGCGCCCTTTGTCTAAACCTGCGGCTACTGACAACTTCTCTATAGAGCCATGATAACGCTTAGCCAGACGTGCAGCTTTTGCAGAGTCAAGGGCTGTGAGTTCACGAATACGCTCAGGATGAAGGTTATCCATGTTATCTGCAATTTTTATGATCATTGCGCCGTGATTGTCAGAGGCCACTAAATCATCAATAACGTCATCATAGCTACGCTGGTCATTTGAAGGCTTTGTAACCAAAGATACCATCGCAATACAATTTTCTGAATAGCCTTTTTGTCTTAAATATTCTTCATCAATGTCGCAGTCCTCAATTGTATCATGCAACAGAGCCGCCATAATTATATCATCACTGGCCTCTGGGAAAATTCTTCTGACATTATCAGCAACTCGTTGTGGATGAGTGGCGTAAGGGTTTCCAGATTGGTCTGTTTGCCCTTCATGCAATTGCTTGATTAAACCTATCGTATACGAAACAGTTGGCTCCACAGCCCCTCCAAACACATCACTGACAATATTTTGTTGCACCCTATATCCTCTATTATTTTGCGATTGCTCACAATCCCACCCTCAAACCACCAAGTATATGCTTTTTGTTTTAATATTTTGTGAATATTTATGCAATTATTCATGAAAATCATTGGGTTATCATACTATTAGGTTAAATTTCTCCGGGGTGCGCTGTGGGGTAACAGCGGCGGTTAATTAATTCTCATAGATTAATGCAGATTATCACGAGTCCAGAGCCTAAAACACGCTACCACCAAGCAATAGGGATAACAGAATCAAACGCATTCTAAGAGCTTGCATAGCGTTTCAGAAAAAATCATAATCCGAAGGTCGGCAGTTCAATTCTGCCCTCCGCTACCACGAGCGGGCCACGCGCCTGAATGTATAGAGCGCGAATATGATGCTCACCGCCCCCACCAGCACAAAAAGCTCCGTCACCGCGTAGCCTAGCGCGAACGCTGCAATAGCAAGCGCAGCAGAGGCCAGCACAAATAATGCGTCCATGAGCGCGGAGCCCGCCATCACGCGCGCGCAGTGATCGGGGGGCGTACGGTGCTGAATAATCGCCTTGAGCGGCACGGCGTAAAGGCCGCCCGCCACAGCAATGAACAATAAATCAACGACAATGCGCCAGCCTGATAGATGCGAGAGGAAGGCCGCCAGCCCCATGAGGTCGCGCCCGCGAAACGCAGGCGGCACATCGGCATAAGGCTGGCTGGCGAAATAGAGATCAAAGGAAAAGACGCCCATCATGAGCGCGGCGAACGGCACGAATTTTGCGCTGACCTCTGATTTCAGCAACCGGTTGTTCAGCAAGCCGCCAAGCGCGATACCAATGGAAAACACGGCCATAAAAAAAGTGAGAACGATATGATCCACGCCCAAAATCTGTTTTGTAAAATTTGGGAACTGGCTGAGATACAGCGCGCCCACGAAGAAAAACCATGATACGGCGAGCATCGCGCTGAAAATCTGTCCCGGATGGCCATAGGCATAGCGCAAGATTCGCCAGGCCTCGCGCGGGGTGTTGTAATTGAGCTTTAATGTCGGCGACGGCGCGGGTGCGGGCGGGATCATGAGGCTGCTCAAAAGGCCAAGTACCGCAATAACAAAGAACACAGCCCCAGAGATCAAGGCCCCATGTGCGCTCAACACCAGAACGCTGCCCAAAATCGTACCGAACAAAATCGCCAGATAGGTGCCGGTATTCACCAGCGCATTGCCGCCAATCAGCTCGTCAGGTTTAAGGTGTTGCGGAATGATAGAGAATTTCGCCGGGCTGAAAAACGCCGATTGCGCGCCCAGCGCTAAAACCGTGATCATCAAAAGTGGAATGGACTGAAGGAATAATGCGGCAAAGCCAACCGCGACGATCACGAGCTCTGTAACTTTTAACGCGCGCATGATCAGGCTCTTATCGTACTTATCCGCCATATCACCAGCAAGTGGCGTGCAAAGGACAAAAGGGACAACAAACAGCCCCGCCGCCAGCGCGACCAGCATGCCGGGATCATGCCCGCCAATATCCAGCGCGCCATAGGCGATCAGGACGCTGACCATGGTTTTGAAAAAATTATCGTTAAAGGCGCCGAGAAACTGGGTCGCAAAAAACGGAGCGAAGCGCCGCTGGCGCAATAACGTGAATTGATTTTTCATCATTTAAGCGCCCCCCTGTGCTTTGTTGTTTATCTATGGTCAAAGCTTTTATACAGTCAAAAAAATACTCACCAGCATGTAGCTGATGAGTATAATGATCTTAAATTAAAAATCGAGGCTTAGCTTTATGCTGCTCTGCGCGGGCTGTGCCCGTTACCCTTTGGGCCTTGACCTCTGTGATGGCTTTTCGCAGGCTTGCCTTTGAAGTGACCACCGGGGCGTCCGCCATTATTCGCGCCTTTACGCTTGGCTGGCTGCCCACCGCCTTCACCGCTACGGGCTGGACGATCAGAGCTTTTCCCCTGATAAGGTTTTCCACCAGACTTACCGGCATACGGCTTGCCTGATGACTTACCAGCGTATGGTTTGCCGCTTGGCTTCCCACTGGGCTTACCGTGGGCTGTTTTGCCAGCATAAGGCTTTCCTGACGGTGATTGATTTGCGCTGCGCTTCTCGCCTGAACGTTCACCTGGTTTGCTAAAGGTTCTTTCGCCTGGCTTGGCATAGGTTTTCTCACCGGGCTTACCAGCACCGCTGCGTCTTGGCTTGTTGCCGTATTTCTTAGGACCAGATGATGATCTGTCATAGCGGTTACCAGCGCCGCCGCCCTTGCCTTTATACCCGCCGCGACCGCCTTTACGGTTGCGATCACCGCCGCCATGCCCGCCAGAGGCCGCCGCCTTGGACGGATCAAGCAAGCACTCAATCGCATGCCATTTACGGCCGTCCTGCGGAGAGACAAAGCTTAACGCCTGCCCCGTCGCACCGGCGCGCGCTGTGCGGCCCATGCGGTGGATATAATCCTCTGCCACCTGCGGCAGGTCATAGTTAATCACGTGCTCGATATGCGGCACATCAAGACCGCGCGCCGCCACATCAGTGGCCACAAGAATGCGGAATTTTTTCATACGATATCTATTCAGCACAGATGTTCGTTTACTCTGACGCAAATCACCATGCAGCGCATCGGCTTCGAAGCCATCGCGCCCAAGATTCCTGGCCAACTTGTCACAACTGCGCTTCGTTTTCGCAAAGATAATGATCGAGCCATTACGCTCATGAAGCTGCGTTTGCAGCTCTTTATATTTATCTTCCTGATTAATACGAATGACCTCCTGCGTAATGTTAGTCGCCACAACATTCGTTGCGCCCATTGAGATACGCTCCGGATTGTTTAGATATTTGGATGAAAGCTTTGTGATCTCATCCGGCATGGTGGCGGAGAACATTAATGTCTGGCGACGCGCCGGTAAAAACTTGACGATTTTATCAAGCTGCACGCCAAAGCCCATATCCAGCATCCGGTCCGTTTCATCCAAAACCAGAAAATTTGTCTCGTTTAGCATAATCGTGCCGCGCTCCAGATGGTCATTCACCCGGCCCGGCGTGCCGACGATAATGCGCGGATTTTGGCGAAGCTGGTTAAACTGTTTCCCAATGGGTTCCCCACCAATGATAAAGGCGGTTTTGATCGGGCTTTTGAAGCCCAGCAATTGATGCACAACATCCAAAACCTGCTTGGCCAGTTCGCGCGTGGGGGTCAGGATCAGCGCATTGCCTTGCGGCGAGCGCAATAATGCCTCAACCATCGGGATGCTAAAGGCCGCCGTTTTACCGGTTCCGGTTTGCGCAGAGCCGAGAATATCGCGCCCCTGCATCGCCAGAGGGATCGCCTTGGCTTGGATAGGGGTTGGGGCTGTGTAGCTCATTTTCGCTAAAGAGTGGTTCAGCGCAGGGGATAGGCCGAAGCCTTCAAAATTTTTCATTATATTATCTTTCGTATAAGTGTTTCCAACAAAGCAGTAGTCCCGCGCGGCCCATCATTAGGCTTATTTTGCGCAGGGTTGGGTCCGTTTTCGTGCGGCCCTAACTATAAATCTGAACTTTGCGGAAAAAAGGAGAGGGTTTAAGCATTCTCATATCCTTAAAAATTACGGATATTTTTCTGTAAGCTCGTCTCTTATAGAGAAGCGTTTTTACAAACGCAGGCGGATTAATGACAGAGTTTTCAGATTCTGTCAAACTTTATTTATTATTTCTCTCTTCTCTCTCCGTCACCCCTGCGGCCCTGCATAGCAGGGCTAAAACAGCGGGAGTCTATGATGTGTGCAGCAAAGCTGCACTCTTTATTCTGGATACCCGCCGTTTTAGCGCAGCTTCGCTGCGCCGCGGGTATGACGAAAAGAGGAATGAAATATAAAATCACCCAGCCGCGCGGCCTGCTTTTTTCCGGTCATGCGGACAAAGATAGCGTTTACGCAAGCGTAGAGAGTTTGGTGTGACTTCGAGCAATTCATCCTCATTGATATAGGCCATCATCTGCTCAAGGCTCATCACGAGCGGCGCGGTGGGAGTCGATGCATCATCTGTTCCTGATGCCCGTACGTTTGAAAGCTTTTTACCCTTGAGCACATTGATCTCCAGATCATTCTCACGGCTATGCTCGCCAACAATCATGCCCTCATAAACCGGATCCTGGTGCGCGACAAACATCACGCCGCGATCTTGCAAATTGAAAATCGCATAGGCCACGGCCTGCCCCTGATCATTAGAGATCAGCGCGCCATTACGGCGCTGCGGAATGTCACCCTTGTACGGCGCATAGGAATGATAGACGCGGTTAAACACACCCGTGCCGCGCGTATCGGTCATGAATTGGCTTTGATACCCAATAAGGCCGCGCGATGGCGCGAGGAACGTCAAACGGGTCTTACCCGCACCGGAAGAGCGCATATCAAGCATCTCGGCCTTGCGGCGGTTCATTTTATCCACCACAGTGGAGCTATATTCCTCATCCACATCAATGGTAACTTCTTCGATCGGTTCAGTGCGTTGCCCATTTTCTTCGTGGAACAGCACACGCGGGCGGGATACGGTCATCTCGAACCCTTCGCGGCGCATGGTTTCGATCAAAACACCAAGCTGTAGCTCTCCGCGGCCACCAATTTCAAAAGCGTCCCTGCCGTCACTTTCTTCAAACGTAATGGCGACATTGACCTCCGCCTCGGACAATAATCTCTCACGGATAGCGGTGGAGGTTACTTTCTTCCCATCCTGCCCGGCAAAGGGGCTGTCATTCACCGAGATCATCACCGCCATGGTCGGCGGATCAATTGGTGTAGAGGTAATGGGCTGCGTCAGCGCAGGCGCGCCGATGGTATCAGCCACAGAGGCCTTGCTCAAACCCGCAATACAGATAATGTCGCCAACATTGACCTGCGTCACCGGAACGCGCTCTGTCCCATCAAAGGTCAGTAATTTGGTCATGCGGCCTGTCTCAATCGTATTACCGTCTAGATCCATGGCCTTCACGGTGTCATTCACCTTCGCGCTGCCCTGGATCACACACCCAGTCAAACAGCGCCCAAGAAACGGATCAGCATCAAGCAAGGTCGCCAACATCGCAAACGGCGCGTCTTTATCACCACTTGGCGCGGGCACATGGTCCAGCACCAGATCAAGCAAAGGCGAGAGATCCTTACGCTCATCCTCCAATTCCTTCACGCACCAGCCATCACGGCCAGAGGCATACAGAATTGGAAAATCAAGCTGTGCATCATTGGCGTCCAGCGCCACGAACAGATCAAACACCTCATCCACCACCTCTTCCGGGCGGCCATCATGGCGATCAATTTTATTGATGATCACGATAGGTTTAAGGCCTTGTTTCAGCGCCTTACCCAGAACGAATTTAGTCTGCGGCATTGGCCCTTCGGCCGCATCAGTCAGCAGGATAACGCCATCCGCCATGTGCAAAACGCGCTCCACCTCCCCGCCAAAATCAGCGTGACCCGGCGTGTCGATGATATTGATACGGGTTTCGCCCCACTGAATAGAGGTTGGCTTGGCCAAAATCGTAATCCCGCGCTCTTTCTCCAGATCCCCGGAATCCATCACGCACTCATCAACCGCTTGATTCTCACGGAACATGCCGCTTTGTTTCATAAGGCTGTCAATCAGCGTTGTTTTACCGTGATCAACGTGCGCAATAATCGCAATATTTCTAAGTTCCTGTACCATTTTTCCGTTCTTCGCTTTCTAAGCCGTTTAAATCCCAGCCATTAAATCCCAGCCATTAAATCAACGTGCAGTCCTATAGGACTATAGCAAAAAAGGAAAGAAAAATCGCCACACCTGCCCCCCGCTAAATAGGCAAGGCAGCATCATGTATTTTATATTATGATATAAAAACAACATACATTAGCATATCATGATATGTACTATTTGAATTTCTCGTGTATTCTAGGGTAACAATATAAAACGCAAGATCGTCATCTTTGGGGGAAGAAGCATCGCATGCAAGACTTTATGAAACATCTCCAGACCGTTGAAGCATCACTGAGCGTTAAGCTTAATTCGATGAAAAAATATAATGTGGTGATTGGAGACAACAGAACCAGCATTACATTAGAGCCCATTATCTGGGAAATTCTTCATGATGTTGCTGATCAGCAGGACTGCACAGTGCATGAGCTGTGCAATTTCATCAACAGCCGGAAAAAAGACGGTGCGAACCTGTCCTCTGCCATTCGCGTCTTTTTGCTGTCGTTCCTCTTCATTCATTATAAGGAGGGATAAGAATGACGAAAGTTCTCATTGCCGATGATAATAAAGATTTTGCCGAACTACTGGAAAATTTGTTTGAGCGCAGTGGATATGAAACACATGTTGCATATGACGGATTTGAGGCCATTAATCACCTAAAAGAAAATCCTGAATATGACCTGATTATCACGGATATTATCATGCCAGGTAATGACGGGCTGGACCTCATAAAGTTTGCAAAAACAGCAACCAAGGCCAAAATTATTGCCATCAGCGGCGGCGGAACGTTTATATCTTCGAAAAGCACCCTGCAATCCATTGCTGACCAGGTTGACGCCGCCCTTGAAAAACCGATTAAAATGAATGACTTGCTGCAGTGCGTCAAAGATGTCTTAAAAACATAATGCGCTGCACCAGAGTATTATGATGCTCTTTTAATCAATTTTATCTAAAATTAACAGTAGTTTAGACCAAATTTGCTACACTTATAAGTATAGGGTGTGGAGGGATATTTTACCCTCTTGAGAGACAGCAAATTTTAGGGTAGTACATGAAGTCTATCAAACAAAATACAGGTATATCAATGAGGGCACGCCCCCATATACTATATGTGTGTTTGGTGGGCTTATTTTTATGTACGGGTCCCTCAAATGCTTTAGCGAACGCCGCAAGTGGCTCAGCCAGTGCAGAGATCCGCCAGCCTGTTGTCGTGTCACAAACAACCCCTTTAAGCTTTGGATCAATCAGCGCAAACGGCGCAGATATCGTCACGCTGTCCCCCGCCGGCACGGTAAGCGCGCAAAATGGCGCGAGCATCAGCGCAGGCAGCGCCGTTCCTGGGCGCTTTGACACAGCAGGCAGTGCGAGCGCAGCCGTTACCATTTCTTTCGCCAATGGCAGCCTAACAGGCACAGGCGCACCAATGGTCATCAATAACCTCACCCATGATGGCGGCGCGACACCAAGCTTCGGCGGCGATGGTACATTTTCATTTGCGATCGGTGCTGATTTAGTGATTGCAGATGATCAAGCGCCGGGCACATATTCCGGCACATATGAGGTTTCTGTTAATTATCAGTAGGCATTAAAGCTTTCAGTCTTACGTAGCCTTTTAAAATCATCACAGCCTAGCTGAATAATCTCTTCGCATACATATCCGCGCTCATTCAAATTCGCGCATGTCTGAATGGCAGAGAGATCCTTATAAGGGCCACTTAAAACACTATATAGATTTAGCGTTTCAACGTTGCGGTAAAGGTAGCGCGGCAGTAAGGTTTTTAGCCCCGCACTCACAGCAACAGCTTGCGGCGCATCTGCACTTTCACCATCGAGATCGGCGCTATCTACGCCCTCTCCTAAAATATCAGACTCGACATCAACGTCCCCTGCCCCTAAATCATAGTCCTGCGCCTTAAGGGCTTCCGCCGCAGGAACCGGTAGCCCCGTTGCCAAAACAAGCCAGCGGTTTTCATCAATTAAATCAGGATGAGGATAGAGCACAACCTCGCCAGGTACGGTGTAGAATGGCTCTTCCGCGCTCAAAATCACAGGCTGGCGCGCAATAGGGCAATAGCCCAGCTTATCAAGCTGCTGCGCATTTGGCGCAACAATGTGATTACCGATCGGCACATCCGGCACGAGAAAGAACCCGTCAAATTCACTAGCGCCGGACACAATCACGGAGCCATCAGGCCGCAGAATATCAAATATGATTGAGGACGCCGGCGCATTGCCACTGGCTTTTAAAATCGAGACATTCCCATCGACCTCCCCCGTTAATACAACAGGGTATTCATGGGTGTGAATTTGGCTGGGCCGCATTAAATAATCGATTTTGCTTGGATTACTTTTCATGAAGGGATTGGGGAATGTGCTGCTCGAAATCTCAACAGTCGAGCGCTCAAAAGATCCGAGCTCTGGTATAAAGACGGCCCCGTCCTGCGCCGTTGTGAATACCCGCTTATTACCTGTCAGCATAAAACCAACATCTTCCAAATAAGGCTCATCCTCATCCGGTATATTATCGGCGTCCAAATCCCGGTAAACTTTCGCAAAAAGGCCGCTAGATTCAGATAGTGGCTTTGATGATATATAGGGCGCATTGCGCTTTGCATCATATGCGAGGCCAAAACTGGCGCCGAGCAGTGCCGTCAAATTCCCCGTATCATCATAGGTCGTGTTCAAACCAATTTTCGCCATGCCGATATCGCGGTTTAGCCCGACAGTAAAGGAGTGCAGCGGGTCCTCCGCGCCGGAACGCGATAATCCAAGACGCAATTTTGTACGCTCATCAATCGTCACATCCGAGGTTAAATTAATCGACTGAAGCGCGGCATCGGGCTCCAGCTCATAACGCGCAGTGCCGCGCAATGTGAAGTCATTAAACCGGCTGCTCACTTGGAAGTTAAGGTCGGTCGAAATATCATTCACTGGTGGCACAGTTTGTTCCAGCTCCGTTGTTATACGAATGCGGTCTATATTTTTTGTGGCGCGCAAGCTCCATTCATATTGTTCGTCTCCTGCCGTGTTTTGCTCACGATTAATTTGTAGCGTTAACGGCATATTTTTCAGGAATAAAAATGGCAACATGCCGGAAATACGGATATCTGTCTCATGCTCCGGATCACCAGACAGGCTTGAGCTATCATTGACCTCTGATAAAAACTTGTTGAAATATTGATGCTGTGCCTGCCAGCGGAATCCCTTAAACACGCTTTCAATACGAAGAGAGGCCGCATTACCAATATCATCAATCGCCTGATCTACATTAAAGCGCAGCCCTTTCCATGAGGTGCTGAAACCGAGCAGCGCATAGTCCTTTTTATCACCCTCCATAGAATAACTGGCCACGCCGGCGCGGACGGATGAGAGTTCACTAATGCCATAGCTCGCCTCCGCCGTGACACGCAGCTCGCCGGTATCTTCATCGCTATCATCGCGGTTGGTAAATAAATTCGTGTTGTCCTGAATGGCATGCACCCGATATTCAAACCGTCCTTTTTCAACCGGGTTTTGCGGTACAAAAATGCGCTTTTCTTCAACAATCTCCTGCCCCTGCGGCCCATAGAAAACAAGTTCAAACACGTTCAAGCCTGGCAAGACAAACAGATCTTCGAACACATATTCACCATTTTCATCAGGCTCTTCGATAAAATTAATCAGCTCACCATTGCGCTTGATATCCACCTGATATCCCACCGGCAAATTACCGCGCAGCGTCGTGGTGTCCGATCCACCAAGCGAGTTTGTGAGCGGCGAAATATTAGTGAAGAACAGACCGCGCCCCGCGTTACTGCCTGCGATCAAGGGCATTTCACGCGTAGAAACATCACCCGCCGCATATTCAGCAAGTCCGGCAAAAAGCTGTTCCCCCTCAAAAGCCTTACGCCCCAGCGTCAAACGAACATCCGGTCTGTTATCATCTGCTGTTTGGTCATTGATGCTGTAAAGCGCATCCTGCCCAGCGATAATGCTGCGCGCCGTGGCGCTGTATTGAAGATTAAGAGACTTGCTCGCCGTCTTGCTGTTGGTGTAGCTGTTCTGAATACTGGTATCGACAAAGGGGAGCGTGAAGCTTGGCGCCTCTGGCCGTTCTAAATGATTTTTCTTCAGCGTACTATTTTGACCATAGCCCACTTTATCGCGCGCCTTATCGCGCTCCAGACGATTTTCCACGGGCAGAGGCTGAAGCGAGCTAACAATAATTGCCAAATCTGAAAAATTCACATCAATCGTGATGGGCAGCCAGCCTTCCAGCGCCTTCAGAGACACATAAATACCATCATCGTGAAGCTCAGCGTCGCCGTTATTCAACGGTTCTTCGTTACCACGGAGTGTGACTGTGCCTTGCGGTAAGGACAGCGCAAATGTCGCCCCCTCATTAACGCTCCAGCCTTGCGCCGTTCCGGCCTGATTATCCACGGTGATTGGCATTTCCAGGATCTGCAAAAAATCATAGAGCGGCACGTAATAATTCCCGCTCTCGACATCCTCATAGGTGACCAAAGCATCACCGAGCAGGATACTCCCAATCTTAAGCTCAAAAATTAAAAGTGTTTCATCCGGGCGCTCAATCAATGTCATTAAGCTGTTCGATGCAGTGCGGGAGGCCTGCGCATCTGGCGTAATTTCCTGTGCATAAGTAGCGGCCGCCGCAAACACTACCCCATAAAAAAAGCACGCCACAAGCAACGCGGCGTGCCTTAAATCAAAATGCGTGCAGGCAAGCCTACCCAGCCACAAAGCTGGTTTCAGCAGGCGGAGAATCTTCTTCGTCTTGAACCGCACCAAAAGTGATGCGCAATTGTTTGCCAGCAATGGTTTGAGCATATTCGTCAGGAATTTTTACAGAAATCGTACGGGTGGGCGCCGAGAGATATACGGCGATCCCTTTTAGTATAGCAATTTCTTGCTCTCCCGCAAAAACCTTTGCTGTTCCAAAGATAGACTTATTCCCAGACCTGTTAATATCAAAGGTCGCGTAAGTTTCGTTATTTTGACGTGTAATGAGCGCATTAGAGAGCGAAACCTCCGCCGATAAATCACCCTTGCGGAAAAAGACCGGGATGCTGATCCCGAAAATAGCCTGAACATTCACGCCCAATCCGCCTGGTGCGGGCTCAGAAACGCTCGCGGCATCCTTTGCTTTTGGAATTTCCTGTACCAAAATATGAGAACGATATTCGCCGTCCGGATTATTCCCGGTCATACGCGACATCAGGCGCACTGTTTGCGCTTCTTTTGGGCCCAAATCAATTTGCCGCGGCCCATAGCGCAAAATTTTATCAGCGAAAAATTCATTCTCCGCCGGCGTATCGGCGGGGGCAAGTTGGCCATTTTTCTGCATGGCGCGATTCACAACAGAGATACGATATTTTTGTGTCTCATCACCGCGATTGACCAGCCTTAGCTCTTGCAAGCGCTCGCCCTTTACGAAAACAATGCGCTTTGGAGAAACAAGCAAGCCGCGATTTTGTGCATCACTGCTAAGGGGGAACAAGCATGCGGCGATTAAAACAAAGCCTAAAGTTATATTTTTGAGTGAGCGAATAGTCATTAATAAATCTCCTTAAGATACGCTATTGGTTGTCGATGGTGAGCATAAAAGATCCTGAAAAACTACCCCCGCTAAGACCGGGGGGAATAACAAGCTGCGCACCGACATTCATATTTTGTACGCCTGATCCGGGAATAATGAAAGGGTTAGGCAGGTTAGTCGTATAGTTTTCCAAATCTAAAACCTCGCCATTACCGCTGAGCGTGTCGCCTGTGCTGAAGCTATAAAATACAGGATCATTTTCTGTGCCCTCAAATCTAAACACCCCGCGCGCATGACCGCCCTGAAGATCCGATCCGGAACTGCTTGAAAGATTCCCCGAAGCGGTAAGCGTCAACGTGTCGCCACCAGGGTTCATAATGAGTGTTCCGAAGCCCAAAGACTGCGTTTCTGCAACCGTGACCTGCGCCAAAACAGGCGAAGATACAAAAAAGGCGAGACAAAGAAACAGGATAAAAGGCATGTCCATCTATATACAATAAAGATTTAAGCCTTGGAAAGCATAAAGCGGCGCTCGAATAATCAAGCGCCACTTTATTAAATAATTATAAAAAACTGTCTCTTACTGATAATCAACAGTAACAGAGTATGCTCCAGCATATGTGCCCGCTGTTTGCGCCGCTGCGATTGTAAAGCTGGCACCAACGTTAAAGTTGAGTGCGCCGCCACCATCAAACGCGGGTGAACCGCCGGCACTATGCGTAAATGTGCCAAGAGCCATGTCTGTTCCTGGGCCAGTCAGCAAATCGCCAGAACTGAACGAAATCGTAGCAGCCGTCAACGGCGTTCCTGTTGATGCCCAAACACCCGCGGCAGGTGATCCAGCGAAGGTTGAACCAGATACAGCTGACGTTACACCAGCTGAATCAATTGTGATAACATCACCAGCAGGGCTTGGCGTAACTTCACCAAAATCAAGCTGTGTAGTTTCAGTCAATGTAATAGCAGCACGAAGAACAGCATTGGCTGTTCCCGCTGTTGTTGTGGCTTTTGCGATTTGCGGGGCAGCAGCGATGGACAGACCAATCACGGCAGCGCCAAGAAGTAGTTTATTTAGTTTCATGTTGTGATCCTCAAGAATTAAGGTAGGTGTGATGTGCAGAACGCACGTGAAAGGTAGTCGGATGACTTAAAAAATGTGAGTACTAACATACTCACGCAACGAGCATACCACAGAATGTACAACATGGAAAATAGAAAAAAGCGCCTCATGTATGAAGCGCTTTTTTGTTTAAATTATGTTACCTAATTTTACCTATTGGTAATCAACAGTCACGCTATAGGCGCCACTATATGTACCCGCCGTTTGCGCCGCGCCAACAATAAGGTCTGCGCCTACATTAAATGCGAGGTTACCCCCTACATCAAAGGCTGGTGAACCGCCGGCATCATGCAAAAATGTGCCCAAGGCCATATCTGTACCAGGACCAGACAACAAATCTCCTGCGCTGAATGAAATCGTCACAGACGTAGAAGCATCCCCAGTTGCGGCCCATGCGCCCGCCGCAGGTGAGCCGGTTCCAATAGAGGTCCCCGTCGCTGAAACAACACCAACCGTGCTGATTGTAATTATATCACCAGCCACATCGGCAGCAATATCGCCAAAATCCATAGCCGTAGATTCAGTCAAGGCAATCACCGCACGAATAACGGCATTCGCCGTTCCCGCTGTTGTTGCCGCTTGTGCATATTGTGAATATCCAACGATAGATCCCCCGACCATAGCGCCCATAAGTAATAGTTTATTGAGTTTCATTTCTCTAGCCCCTTAAGTTTTTTATGTTTAATGTATAGTGATCAAATGAGTATGAAAATACTCACCCTTTCCATTAAAACAGCTAAAGGTTAAAAGAGACTTAAGGCTGCATATTCTTAAAATATTGCTGAATTTACCCTAAATAAAGACGCTGAATAACACACTTGAAAAAACCGTTAGATTTGGTTGTCTTATTGCTCTTTGATCGTTATTCTCACAAAGAAAAAATACAAAGGGCATATATAGTGACAAAACCGCTAATCAAACATCTAAAACAGGAAATACAGGCTATACGCGACGCTGGGCTATATAAGTCAGAGCGCGTCATCACCTCGCCGCAGGCTGCGGATATTGAGCTAACGGACGGCGCGCATGTGCTAAATTTCTGCGCTAACAACTATCTGGGGCTGGCCAATGACCCAGAGATTGTCGAGGCGGCCAAGCAGGCGCTTGATGACTACGCGATCGGCACAGCGTCTGTCCGCTTTATCTGTGGCACGATGGATATTCACAAAGAGCTGGAAAATAAAATCTCGAAATTCCACGCGATGGACGACACGATTTTATACTCATCATGCTATGCGGCCAATGGCGGGCTGTTTGAAACGCTGCTCGGTGAAAAAGACGCGATCATCAGCGATGCCATGAATCATGCCAGCATTATTGATGGCGTGCGCCTGTGTAAGGCCAAACGCTTCCGCTATAAAAACAACGATATGGAAGAGCTGGAGCGCTGCCTGCAAGAGGCCGAGGGCGCACGCCATATTATGATTGTGACAGACGGCGTTTTCTCTATGGAGGGCTATATTGCCAATTTGCCGCACATTAAAGAGCTGGCGGATCAATATGGTGCGCTGTTGGTTGTTGATGAGAGCCATGCAACGGGCTTTATGGGCGCAAATGGCGCCGGCGCGACCGATCATTTCGGCATGCGCGGTGAGGTTGATATCATTACCAGCACGCTGGGCAAGGCGCTCGGCGGCTCTGCTGGCGGTTTCACAACCGGGAACAAGGTAATTATTGAAGCGCTGCGCCAGCGCTCTCGCCCCTATCTATTTTCTAACGCGCTACCGCCGGTTATTGCCGCTGCGGCGCTGAAGGTGTTTGATATCCTCGATGAACGCGGCGCAGCGCTGCGCGCAAAGCTGTGGGAAAATGCCGCCTATTTCCGCGAAGAAATGACAGCGCTGGGCTTTGATATCGCGCCGGGCGAGCATGCCGTTATTCCGGTGATGCTTTATGACGCCGCGCTGGCAGCGAAATTCGCCGATGAAATGCTCAAGCGTGGTGTCTATGTCATCGGGTTTTCATTCCCCGTTGTGCCAAAGGGCCACGCCCTGATCCGCACACAAATGTCGTGCGCCCATGATAGACATCATTTGGATAAAGCCATAGAAGCCTTCGCCGAAGTGGGCCGTGAACTTGGCGTATTAAAAGAGGAAGCCGCATAAATATGAGCGTTAAAAATTCAATGAGAGGCTTGGAAAAATCCAGGCCTGAAACTGGGATTTGGATGGTAGAAAATCAGCCCATACCGGAAATCGGCCCCAATGATGTGCTGATCAAAATTGTCAAAAGCGCCATTTGCGGCACAGATCTACATATCTATAACTGGGACAAATGGTCACAGAAAACCGTGCCCACCCCGATGATTGTCGGTCATGAATATGTTGGCCGTGTTGTGCGGGTCGGCAGCGAGGTTGAACATCTAAGCGAAGGGCAGCGCGTCTCTGGCGAGGGGCACATTGTGTGCGGCCATTGCCGCAATTGTCGCGCGGGAAAGCGCCACCTCTGCCGCAATGAAAAGGGTGTGGGTGTGCACCGTCAGGGCAGCTTCGCCGAATACCTCTCTCTGCCCGCCCGCAATGTTTTTGAAGTGCCGGATGATATTTCCGATGACATGGCCGCCATTTTTGACCCGCTGGGCAATGCCGTGCACACGGCCTTGTCATTCGATTTAGTCGGTGAAGACGTGCTGATCACCGGCGCAGGCCCCATTGGCCTGATGGCCATTCCCCTTTGCAAACATGCCGGCGCACGTCATGTGGTGGTCACAGAAATAAACCCCTATCGCCTGGCACTGGCTAAAAAAATGGGCGCAACGCGCGTGGTGCACGCTGTAACAGGTAACCTGAAAACCGTCATGGATGATCTGGGCATGACAGAAGGCTTTGATGTAGGGCTGGAAATGTCCGGTGTTGAAAGCGCGTTCCAGCAAATGATCGAAACCATGAATAATGGCGGAAAGATCTCTCTACTCGGCATTCCGCCGGGCGGGTCAATGGATATTGACTGGAACCAGGTCATCTTTAAAGGCTTGGTGATCAAGGGAATCTATGGCCGGGAAATGTTTGAAACCTGGTACAAAATGGCCTCTATGCTGCAAAGCGGGCTGGATATCTCTGGCGTTATCACCCATACCTACCCCATCGAAGATTTCCAAAAGGGATTTGATGCGATGCTCTCCGGTGATTGCGGAAAAGTTATTCTCGAATGGCCGGACGCTTAAAGTACAAAAGACCGATGATTAACTTTTGCTCACTAATGTGCATCACCCCCTGCTTGGCTCTTGAAAACACGACCTTAATACCGTATGACACTAGGGTGTTTTGAGGGAGACGAAATTTTGCCAGAAAATAAAGGTCATATAGAAATAGAATGCGGATCAGAGCGCAGCTTTGGCCTCGTTTTTGCCGGCGTGCTTTTGATTATCGGCCTGTACCCGGCCCTCCATGAAGCGGATATTCGCATATGGGCATTGGCCCTGTCCGGTCTATTTCTTGTTTTAGGGCTCGGCTTTCCCCAGGTCTTAGCCCTGCCCAATAAGCTTTGGTTCAAGCTAGGCCTTGCCTTGGGCGCTATCGTCGCGCCAATTGTCATGATGCTCGTTTATTTCATCGCAGTCGTGCCGATTGGCCTGCTCATGCAGCTCGCGGGCAAGGATCTGTTACAGCAAAAACTCGACAAAAACAAAAAATCCTACTGGATTATCCGCGAACAACCAGTAGGATCGATGAAAGATCAATTTTAGGAACCTTATACATGTCATTTATCAAAGAATTTTGGAGATTTTTAAAAGCGCGAAAGAAATTTTGGCTTCTTCCCATTCTGGTTATTCTCGCGCTCTTTGGCGGATTAATTGTGCTTAGCCAGGGCTCTGCGATTGCCCCATTCATCTACACCATTTTCTAAATCATGACCGCAATTCTTGGCATTTCAGCGTTTTATCATGACAGTGCGGCCGCACTGGTCATTAATGGTGAGATCATCGCCGCAGCGCAGGAAGAGCGCTTCACGCGCAAAAAGCACGACCCAGGCTATCCTGAACACGCCATTGACTATGTTATATCTGAGGGCGGCCTCACGCTCGAAGACATTGACTATGTCGCATTCTACGATAAACCATTTTTGAAGTTTGAGCGTTTGCTCGAGACCTATGTCGCCTGTGCACCGCGAGGCCTCAAATCATTCCGCATGGCCATGCCGATCTGGCTCAGAGAAAAGCTCTTCCTCAAAGACATGCTGATCAAAGAGTTAAAAAAGCGCCATAAGAAATTTGATCCTGAAACGCTACTCTTTAGTGAACATCATTTCGGCCACGCCGCCAGTGCCTTCTACCCCTCGCCATTTGAAAATGCGGTTGTTCTCACGCTCGACGGCGTAGGTGAATGGGCGACCACGACTGTGGCTATCGGTAAGGGGCATGCGCTAGATATAAAAAAGGAAATTCACTTCCCGCATTCACTCGGGCTTCTATACTCCGCCTTCACCTATTACACGGGTTTTAAGGTCAATAGCGGCGAATATAAGGTGATGGGTCTGGCACCCTATGGTGAGCCTAAATATAAAGACCTGATTTTGGAACATTTAATTGATTTAAAGAAGGATGGTTCTTTCCGTCTTGATCAATCCTATTTTAATTACGCGACCGGTCTGACCATGACCAACCAGAAGTTCTCTGACTTGTTCGGCGAGCCTGTGCGTAATGCAGAAACAGACGATTTGACGCAGTTTTATATGGATATCGCCGCCTCTGTGCAGGCTGTTACAGAAGAAGTCGCCCTACAAATGACACGCGCCCTGGCCAAGGAATACGGCATTTCAAACCTGTGTCTAGCGGGCGGCGTTGCGCTTAACTGCGTGGCCAATGGTAAAATTCTGAAAGACGGCGCCTTTGATAATATCTGGATACAGCCTGCTGCTGGCGATGCGGGCGGCGCACTTGGCGCCGCGCTCGCCGTCTGGCATAAGGAGCTCGACAAGCCTCGCATCATACACACAAAAGACGCGATGCGCGGCTCTTACCTTGGGCCCGCCTATGCTCAAAGCACCATTGAGGAAGAGCTGAAAGCCTGTGGCGCGGTGTTTGACGCCCTTTCCGAAGGCGAGATGATAGAGCAAACCGCCCAAGCCCTGGCCGAAGAAAACGCGATCGGATGGTTTCAGGGCCGCATGGAGTTTGGCCCGCGCTCCCTGGGTGGCCGCTCTATTCTGGCCGATCCCCGTTCAGAGGCTATGCAGAAAACCTTAAATCTAAAAGTTAAGTACCGGGAGAGCTTCCGCCCATTCGCACCGTCTGTCCTACGAGAAGATATTAGCGAATGGTTCGACCTTGATTGTGACAGCCCTTACATGCTTCTGGTCTCTGGTGTCCACGAGAGCAAGCGCCGCACAATGAGCGAGGACGAAAAAGCGCTCTTCGGCATTGAAAAACTCAACGTTAAACGCTCTGACATTCCGGCCATCACGCACGTGGATTATTCCGCGCGCATTCAAACTGTTCACGAAGAGACAAACCCTCTCTACCATGCGCTCATCAGTGCCTTTAAAAACAAAACGAACTGCCCCGTATTGGTAAACACATCCTTTAATGTGCGCGGAGAGCCTATTGTCTGCACCCCAACAGACGCATTCCGGTGCTTCATGGGTACAGGGCTTGATATTTTGGTTGTTGGGAACTGCCTCCTGCGAAAAGACAACCAGAATGCGGCCTTAAAGGAAGACTACAAGAATAAATACGAACTGGATTAAGCGATGAAGAACAGCCCGCTCTTACAAAACTTAGTCTTGTTGGCCGGTAGCCTGCTATTTCTGGCTATATTACTCGAAATCTTTTTTCGTTTTATGCCTGTTTATGATGGCTTCAGCTTTGTCGCCGTCAATGAACAGCAGCCCATTTTTCATGCGCGCCCGGACCGCACCATCACCTCATCCAAAGATTGGGATTTTTACAATGCGCGCGATATCCGCATTAATAATTTAGGCTTTCGCAACGATCAGGATTATACGGTAGGCGGCCTTCACCCCCTCATCGCCGTCATCGGTGATTCATATATCGAAGCCGTGCAGGTTGATTATCAAGACAGTTTTTACGGCCAGCTTCACAAATCACTAGAAGGCAAAGCACGTGTTTACAGCTTTGGCTATGCCGGAGCGCCCTTGAGCCAGTATTTATCCTGGGCACAATATGCAACACAAACCTTTAAAGCTGATCATCTGACTTTTGTGATTATCAGCAATGATTTTGACGAAAGCATTAGCTGGAGAAACGGACGGCCCGGATTTCACCTCTATGAACGGTGCGATAAAAAAACCTACTGCCTTAAACGCAAAGACTATCAAATCAGCCCCCTTAGAAAAATTGTAGAAGCCTCGGCCTGGGCAAAATACAGCGTCTATAATTTGCAGATCATGAGCTTCCTTAGAAAAATGAAGCACAGAATTAAAAACGTCACGGATCCAGAAAAGCCGAAAACATATGTTGCCAATGCTTTAGCCGTCGTTGATCCCGAAATCACCAAAGAGTCAAAAATCGTGATTGATTCTTTCTTTAAAGACTTGCCTGTTTATACAGGCCTCCCAGCGCGCAACATTAATTTTGTTATGGATGGTCGTGTTTATGATGCTGCTGGTGATACAAGCTTTGAGGCAAGCTACTTTGCAGAAACGCGCCGCTATTTTACCGTCCAGGCAAAAAAGATGGGCTATACGATAATTGATATGAAGCCTGTTTTTTCTACGCATTTTGCTAAAAATGGAAAGCGCTTCGAAACAAAAAAAGACGCTCACTGGAATGAATCAGGGCATGAGGTGGTCGCAAACGAGCTCCACAAACACTATAACTCCCGTCTATAACGGTATAATGCAAAAATCGACCTCAAAAACAAAAGTCGTTCTTATGCGCGCCCTTTTATATCTGGCTATCTTTGTGCCGATGGTGCTCGCAGCAAATGTTGCGGTTTATAAAATATACGATATAAAATCTCAAAGCCGCCCAGCCGGATCAGACCACCTCCCACGAAAAGTTCCATATTATCTGGACCATGAACATGAGTTTGATATTCTATTTTTAGGCGACAGCCGCACGCTGTGCGCCATGCACCCCGATAAACTTGAGCCTTATTTAGGTGCAAAGTCCTTTAACCTGGGGCACTGGGCGACCTGGTTTGCGAACCAATACTCACTGTTTAACGATGTCGTGCCGCACATCCCAGAAGAGACCATTGTCGTATGGTCGATTGGCCATCAGAATTTTGACCCCATGCCCGTTAAGGATGTTTACCCCATCGGCTGGCAACGCATACCTTTTCTTTTAGACCTTGGCTATTCCCCCTCTGCGCTCTTAAGCGCACAGCTCCACCATGAGCCTCTAACCTTCATGATGGCCAACAGAACCGATATCTACACCTATACCCAGAATATCCTTAAAAAAAACCTCATGCATTTTGGCCGCGCTCAACCAGAAACCCCCTCTATACAGTCCCCTCCTCCTGCTCCACCAAATGTTGGCTTTGTCGAGCCGTGGTATGCCCCCGACGGCCAATTGGTTTCTGTAGCCTATTACAAAAATAACGGCGCATATTTACGCCAGGAAATCGTACCCTCTTATTATCGAGAGAAACAAGAAAAACAGGGCAGCACGCTCTTTTTCAAAGCAGAACCAGCAAGCCCCAGAAGCATGGCACTGTTCACCTCTATGCTTGAGCTCTTTAAGCGCCACAACATCAAGCTGATTGTGAATGAAATTGAAGAAGCGCCCTATCGTTACGCCAACAAAGAAGAACAAGAAAAATATCGCAACTTCATGAAAAATGAAATTCAACCCATTGTGGAATCTTACGGATTTTCTTACATGCGCGTTAATTTCGACAAGCTGAAGACAAGCGACTATTTCGACTATAATCACCTGAACCAAGACGGCGTTGATCGATATTCTGCGCTGCTTGGCCCAAAGTTAAAGGCTTTGAAAAACCATGCCTTTTAACTCAATCGAATATTTACTCTTTTTTATCGCTGTTTTGTGTGTCAGCTGGCTTTTGGTCGGCAAACCACAATTGCGGATCTTGTTTCTGTCTCTGGCCAGCTATTACTTTTACGCCAGCAATAATGGTTGGCTATTGGTGCTTTTATTGGGCTCAACCGCCATCGATTATTTCGCAGCGCACCGCATAGAAGCAACGGGAGACACGCGCCAGCGCAAACTCTGGTTAACGGCCTCTCTTGTCACCAATCTCGGTATGCTCGGGGTTTTCAAATACTTTAACTTCTTCATCGGGACAGCGCAAAGCGGCGCCAGTTTATTGGGCTTTGATTTAACATTGCCGCAATCGCACATCCTTTTGCCTGTTGGTATTTCTTTCTACACCTTCCAAAGCATGAGCTATACGATCGATGTCTATAGCAAAAAACTTAAAGCCGAGCGCTCCTTCATCCGTTTTGCATTCTTCGTCTCTTTCTTTCCGCAGCTCGTTGCCGGCCCGATTGTTCGTGCACGTTATTTTCTGCACCAAATCCCCGAAACGCCGCGCCTGAGCATGAAAGCCTTCGAAGCCAGCCTCTTCCTCATCTTCACCGGACTATTCAAAAAAATGGTGTTGGGTGACACACTAGGCGATTATGCTGATCTAGCCTTCTCCAGCCCAGACACTACCCACGCCTTTGTCGCCTGGCTAGGGCTTTACGCCTTTACGTTTCAAATTTATTTCGACTTTTCCGGCTATACCGACATTGCTATTGGTTGTGCACGATTGCTCGGGTTTCGCCTGCCACCAAACTTTAGGCGCCCCTACACAGCGACCAGCTTTTCCGAGTTTTGGCGCCGCTGGCATATTTCGCTGTCTTTCTGGCTGCGCGATTATCTCTACAAACCCTTAGGCGGCAATAGGAAGGGCGATATACGTGCCTATGCTAACCTCATGATCACCATGCTGCTCGGCGGGCTATGGCACGGCGCAAATTGGACGTTCATCATTTGGGGCGGATTGCACGGCCTGTTCCTGGCCATAGAGAAACGGCTGGGTTTAGCCAAGTTCTCACGAGACTATCATGGCAAGCCGATACAGCGCTTCTTTCGATCCTTTATTATATTTAACTTGATCGTTTTAACGTGGCTGCCTTTCCGCGCGACAGATTTTTCTCATTTCATCGCCTACACAAAAGCGCTCTTCCACTTTGAACAGAGCTTGAGTATTACCTTGGGCATGCTGCTGGCCATCTGTATCATTCTTGGTGCACTCGGCGCACAGTGGTTTGGTGAGCTGAAATCCATCAAACGCCTTGTCCTGCAACAGCCCTTTATTCTGCGCGCTTTGTTCTACGCCGGTATAATTATATTAATCATCGTCTTTTCCGCGCGCGGGACCGAACCCTTTATATATTTCCGCTTTTGATTGGCGATTAAAAATTACAGGGCCATAAATTCAAGCTCCCCCCTCACAACCAACTAAAAAACCTTCCTTCAGGTTCACTTCAGGTTCAAAGCGTATTCTTGATTTAAGGATAAAAAAATCAAGGAGTCCTTCCATGCTCACCCTTCGCTATAAAGAGAATAATTTAAATACGGCCAAGCTGCATCTGAAAGAAAGCCGCACATTAAAGCTCAGCGCGCTTACGCCGTCAGTTGTAAGCATCACAGGTCTATTTGAGCCTGAACGCCAGCGTGTTGAGGACTTCATAAAAGCAATTTACAAGCAGAGTTATAATGCAGACATCAGTGTTGATTACCCCGTTCTGATGAGTGTTCGCAATAAAGATAATGATATTTTGGCAGCTGTTGGATTTCGCTATGCAGATAAAGAGAATTTGTTTCTGGAACGTTATACAGGCAATACGCCCAGCGGCCTGAGCGTAACTGTTACAATGGAGAACGCTTGATGAGATGGATGTGGGCGTTTTGCGAACCGCCTTGCGCTATCATCAATTACGCAGCACCGCGCTGCTGGCTTTAATTTACTCTCCTTTTCTTACGTTAAAAAAGTCGCATTCTCTACTGCCCCCTGCACGTAAAGAAAGTGCGTTCCAGCGCTAGCCGCCGGGCCGGAATGAGGATAAGAATCCTTCCTCTGCGCGATTTTCTATGTCATAAGCTCCCATTGAAGAAGAATGAGGCACCAAAGAGCTAATGTTAACTATATCAAGTCTAACCTATAAAATCGGCGCGCGCACCATTCTTGACGAGTGCGACGTTACCATCATGGATAACTGGAAGGTTGGCGTGGTTGGTCTTAACGGCGCGGGTAAGTCTACATTATTTAAGCTCATCGCCGGTGAACTAACTCCTGATGGCGGCAGTGTTGAAATGAATGCCAAACAGCGCATGGGCATGGTGCGCCAGGATATTCCCGAGGTTGAAACATCGCTTATAGACCTTGTGCTTGAGGCCCATGAAGAGATGGCTGGCCTGTGGAAGGCGACCGAGACCGAAGAAGACCCCAACAAAATCGCTGACATTTATCAGCGCCTCTCCGACATGGATGCTTATTCTGCGCCCGCAAAAGCGTCACGTCTGCTCACCGGATTAGGCTTTACCGAGGAGCAGCTCAGTGAGCCGTTTTCCTCCTTCAGCGGTGGCTGGCGGATGCGTGTGGCCTTGGCCGCCGCTTTGTTTGTTGAGCCTGAAATTCTGCTGCTGGATGAGCCGACAAACCACCTTGATCTAGAGGCTATTATGTGGCTGGAAAGCTATCTCGCCAGCTATCCGCACACATTGCTGATTATCTCCCATGATCGTGAAGTGCTCAATAAATGTATCGACCACGTCATTCATGTCGACCGCCAAAAGCTCAAAATGTACACCGGAAACTACGATACTTTCGAGCGCGAGCGCGCCGAAGCCCTCGGCCTCCAGCAAAAAATGCATGAAAAGCAAAAAGTCGAGCGCGCCCATATGCAAAAATTTGTCGACCGTTTCAAGGCTCAAGCCTCCAAGGCCAGCCAAGCGCAGAGCCGCATGAAGGCCCTGCAACGCATGGATATCGTTGATGCCGTCATTGCAGACCGCGCTGTGCATTTCACCTTTCCCAACCCCAAAGAAATTTCCTCGCCAATGATCTCGATCAACGGCACGGATATCGGGTACACGGAAGGACAGCCCATCCTGAAAAATGTACGTGAAAGCATTAATCCTGATGACCGCATCGCGCTGCTTGGCGCGAACGGCAATGGTAAATCAACACTGATAAAGCTCATCGCTGACAAGCTCAGCCCCATGAGCGGCGATGTTTTCCGCTCTCCCAAGCTCCGCATCGGCTATTTCTCCCAGCACCAGACGGAGGAGCTGGACGTTAACTCTACGCCCTACCAGGAAATGCTGTCCTTAATGCGCAAGAGCATCCCGGACATCACAGAGCCAAAAGTGCGCGCGAAGCTCGGCGCGTTTGGGTTCTCCCGCGATCTGGCAGATAACCGCATTAAATCCTTAAGCGGTGGTGAGAAGGCGCGCCTGCTCTTCGCCTTTATGAGCTTCGATGCGCCGCACCTCCTGCTGCTGGATGAGCCAACAAACCATCTGGACATCGATGCCCGCGAGGCGCTCGTCCACGCGCTCAATAATTACGAAGGCGCGATTATTATCGTATCGCATGATCCCAACATGGTAGAGCGCGTCGCCGACCGCCTCTGGGTCGTGCGTGACGGCGGGTGCCACCATTTCGATGGCGATTTAGAGGACTACCGCACCTTCACCATGCAAGCCCGCCGCGATGCCCGTAAAGAGGGCAAAAAGAAGAAAGAGAAGACTGTCGCGCCGGTGGAGAGCAAGCCCGCCACCACCCCCCAAGCCCTAGCGAAGTTAGAAAAGAAAATCACAAAGCTAGAGGCCAAAAAAACCGAACTAGAAACCCTAATGAGCGCCGAAGGGTTTTATACAAAACTCCACGAAGAGACTGCTGAGGTGCAGGAAAAACACGCTAAGATAACGGCAGATTTAGAAGTTGTTGAGGCGGAATGGCTGGAAGTGCAGGAGGGTTAGGGTTTTGCAACCATGGGGCGAGAAGCACCAGTCATTATATTAATAATACTTTTTAAAGACTGAACTTCCACTTCCTCTTCTTGCCCAAATGTCACTAATTTTAAAACAGGCTTCTTTTTCTTTTCTTGTACCATCATTTTTCCTAAGGCATAAGCAATGCGCTCATTCTTTGCAAACTCTTGTCTCAATACTTTTCGGGGCTGTCGTAGATAAGTAAAATTATTTAGGATAGTTTATGGGTTTAAAGCGTTGCAGATTAAGGGATAGAGTTCAGCGGAAGTTGCTGGAG
>JAJRYK010000044.1 GCA_024275825.1 Alphaproteobacteria bacterium | reverse complement strand
GCCTTTGCCACCTTACAGCCCGGACTTTAACCCCATAGAACAAAGCTTTGGTAGCCTAAAAAGGCGACGGCAATTTTTACCGCTTGGCACGCCATTGGACGATTTATTTATGTGCAATTATTAATTGGAATAACTATATTACACGGCTTGTCCGTGTAATCCACGTGCGATTAATGGATCACACGCACTTGTGCCCTGTGGGAATGAAGCGTGTGATGACGGCAGGAGGGTGGCAGTTAACCAATGAACTGATAAAAAGGAGAGCAAAATCACGTAAAATCAATGGGATAGACACCCCGCCCCCTTAAAGTGAGCAAACGAACTGAAGGACTGTGAAAGTGCAAGCAAAAGCAGAGTTTTACGCGGCATCTTTATCGCGTTTGGCATCGGTCTCGAAATAGCTCTGCAAACTGGCCACCGTAATGTCCTTGGCCTTAATCGCCCTGATGGCCTGTACGGCCGCGCTGGCAGCGGTCAAAAGGGTGTAGTAGGGGATTTTGTTCATTAGGGCCATGCGGCGGATATTGCCTGCGTCGGCAACGGCCTGGGGGCTTTTGGTGGTGGTGTTGATCATCAGGACAATCTCGCGGTTAATCAGCGCATCGACAATGTGCGGCTGGCCTTCCATCACCTTGTTGATGCGCGTGACCTCTAGCCCCTGTTCGTTGAGATAGCGGCAGGTGCCGCCGGTGGCGATCAGGGTAAAGCCCATATCGGCTAGATCGCGCGCAATGGGAAGGAGGCCAGCTTTGTTGTCTTCTTTGACGGAGAGGAACACTGTGCCGGTTTTGGGCAGCTTAACCCCCGCGCCGAGCTGGGATTTGGCAATGGCGTGCGCCAGATCATGATCAAGCCCCATCACTTCGCCGGTGGATTTCATCTCCGGGCCCAGCAAGGGCTCCACGCCGGGGAAGCGATCGAACGGGAAGACGGGCGCTTTGACCGCGTAATGCGGCGGGACCATGCCGGTGAGCTGGTCTTTGAAGCCTGCCAGTTTTTCGCCAGCCATAATGCGCGCGGCGAGTTTGGCGACAGGCACGCCGGTGGCCTTGGCGACGAAGGGCACGGTGCGGCTAGCGCGCGGATTTACCTCAATCAGGTAGATAACGTCCTCGCCGGTTTCATCGTCTTTGCGTACGGCGAACTGGATGTTCATCAGGCCGACAACGTTCAGGGCCATGGCCAGTTTAATCGTTTGGCGCTCCAGCTCTTTGACGGTTTCGGCGGAGAGTGTGTGTGGCGGCAGGACGCAAGCGCTGTCGCCGGAATGTACGCCGGCTTCTTCGATATGCTCCATGATGCCGGAGACGTAAACGTCGGTGCCATCGCACAGCGCATCGACATCAATCTCGATTGCGCTTTTGAGATAGCGGTCGAGCAGGACGGGCGATTTGCCGGATACCTTCACGGCGGTGTTGATGTATTCTTTTAGTTGATCAATCGAATGCACGATCATCATGCCTTGTCCGCCTAGAACGTATGAGGGGCGGATGACGAGCGGGAAGCCAAGCTCTTCAGCTTGTTCTATTGCTTCTTTGGCAGAGGAGGCGATAGCGTTGGGCGGTTGTTTGAGATTGAGTTTGTTGAGCAGTTTTTGAAAACGTTCGCGATCTTCGGCCAGATCAATCGCGTCTGGTGATGTGCCGAGGATGGGGATTCCGGCCTTCAGCAGCGCATCGGCAAGCTTAAGCGGCGTTTGTCCGCCGAGCTGAACGATGACGCCTTTGAGTGGGCCGCTTTGTTGCTCTGCACGGATCAGCTCTACAACGTCTTCTTCGGTCAGTGGCTCGAAATATAGGCGATCAGAGGTGTCGTAATCGGTGGAAACTGTCTCCGGGTTGCAATTGACCATGATTGTTTCGTAGCCGGCCTCACGCAAAGCATAGGCGGCATGGACGCAGCAATAATCAAATTCGATTCCTTGACCAATACGATTTGGGCCACCGCCGAGGATGATGACTTTTTCTTTGTCGCTAGGGTCGATTTCACTTTCGGCTTGTAGGCCGCCAAAGCCCTCATAACAGCCGTACATATAGGGCGTGTCGGAGGAAATTTCGGCCGCGCAGGTGTCGACGCGTTTATAAACCGGATGCACGCCGTGTTTGGTGCGTGCTTTGCGGACCTTGTCTTCGGTGACATCCATGAGGGTGGCCAGGCGCGAATCGGAGAATCCGAGCTTTTTAACCTCTTGCCAGCCAGCTGCATCAACGGGTAAGCCGTTTTCGGTGATCGTCTTTTCGGTGTCTGTGATATTTTTAATACGCTCCAGGAACCATTTGTCGAACTTACAGGTGTTGTAAATTTTATCGATGGACACGCCGTGGCGCAGGGCTTGCGCGATATAGAGAATTCGATCTGGTGTTGGCCGCGCAACTTGAGAGAGCAATTCATCCTTAACGGCGTCTTTATCGTTGAGGTCGCTTTGTATAGGCATGGGGGAGAGGCCATCTATGCCGGTTTCCAGCGAGCGCAGGGCTTTTTGGAGGCTCTCTTCGAAGCTGCGACCAATTGCCATGGCTTCGCCGACGGACTTCATTGCGGTGGTCAGCAGGGCTTCCGCGCCCTTGAATTTTTCGAAGGCGAAGCGCGGGATTTTTGTAACCACATAATCGATTGTCGGCTCGAACGAGGCCGGCGTGCGGCCACCGGTGATGTCGTTATCCAGCTCATCAAGCGTGTAGCCGACCGCGAGCTTGGCAGCAATTTTGGCGATGGGGAATCCGGTGGCTTTGGAGGCCAGCGCGGAGGAGCGCGAAACGCGAGGGTTCATCTCAATGACAACCATGCGGCCAGTATCCGGGCACATGCCGAACTGCACGTTCGATCCGCCGGTCTCTACGCCAATGGCGCGCAGGACTTTGATGGAGGCATTGCGCATGATTTGGTATTCTTTATCGGTCAGTGTAAGCGCCGGCGCAACAGTGATGGAATCGCCAGTATGTACGCCCATCGGGTCAAGGTTTTCGATGGAGCAAATAATGATGCAGTTGTCGTTTTTATCGCGTACGACCTCCATCTCATATTCTTTCCAGCCGAGCAGAGATTCATCGATGAGGACTTCTGTGGTGGGGGAGGCATCAAGGCCATCACGGATGATTTGGTCAAACTCTTCGCGGTTATAGGCAATGCCGCCGCCCGTGCCGCCCATGGTGAAGGAGGGGCGAATGATTGCAGGCAGGCCGATCTCCTCCAGATATTCGCGCGCGGCCTCAAGCGTGTGCACGACTTCGCTACGTGGGGATTCTAGGCCGATCTCTTCCATGCATTGTTTGAACCGTTCGCGGTTTTCGGCTTTGTCGATCGCGTCAGCCTTTGCGCCGATCATCTCAATACCTAGACGTTCCAGCGTGCCGTCGGCGTCTAGGGCGAGGGCGCAGTTCAGCGCGGTCTGGCCACCCATGGTGGGGAGGAGGGCGTCCGGGCGCTCTTTCTCTAGGATTTTGGCAACAACATTCGGGCTGATTGGTTCGATATAGGTGGCATCCGCCATATCCGGATCGGTCATGATTGTGGCGGGGTTGGAGTTGACCAGAATAACGCGGTAGCCTTCCTCCCGCAGTGCTTTACACGCTTGCGCTCCAGAATAGTCAAACTCACAGGCCTGGCCGATAATAATTGGGCCAGCGCCAATGATGCAGATGGATTTTATGTCGGTACGTTTGGGCATTATTGAGCTATTCCTTTTTTTAACACGGAGAACACTGAGGTTGCACAGAGATCACAGAGTTTTTTAATTTGCATATCGTCCTATTCCGTCTTTTAGTAATTTTGATTTAAAGTTTATCAGCAAGGCTAGCGGTAGCTTAGATAGCCTTAAATACGTCAATGTTTGAGCTTCGTGGATAGGGTGAAATTGTTCAACGCTTTTGAGTTCTATGATGACTTTGTTTTGAACAATAAAATCTACGCGGTAAGCATCTTCAATTAAAATATCTTCATATTGTACAGGAAGCTTTTTTTCTTTCTCAAAAGCGATTTTTTTATTTTTTAATTCATAAGCTAAGCACTGTTGATACGTGCTTTCCAGTAAGCCGGGTCCAAGATTCTTGTGAATCTTAATACATGAACCGATAATTTCATCTGTAATTTTATTTAACTCTTCCATCTCAGTGCCCTCTGTGAATGCTCAGTGATCTCTGTGTTATAAAGATTCTTTATCCATGATCTCTAAAAACTGTTTTTTATTCTCATTATATTCCAGCAGCGTGCCGTTCTCCATATCGAACAGCCATGGGCGGATATTGACGCGGCCACCTTTTAGCGCGCGGGTGACGCTGGGGTATTGTTTTATGTTTTCGGCGCTTTCCAGGATGATTTCTTCTTCCGCGTGGCGGTGCAGGGCCTCGAGTGTGCAGGATTCCCCGCATTTTTGACGGGCTTTTTCGAGGCCGTGGCGGGCAACGTCGAGGAAGCTGGATATTTCTTCGTCATCAATGCCGCTGACCATTGCTTGAATAGCGCCGCAGCTTGTGTGACCGAGGATGATGATTTCGCGCACCTTATTGTGTTCGAGCGCGAATTGGAGGGCGGCGGCCAGCGCGGTGCCTTGCCTATAGGGACGAACGATCGCGCCCATGGCTTTGTGCGCAAAGAACGTGCCGGGGGCAGGGTGGAAGATTGTTCCGGGATTGGAGCGGGAGTCGATACAGCTGACGATGAAATAGTCAGGGTCTTGACCCTTTTCCACCAGTTCGGTCATTGTGCCCATATGGCAGGTATATTCTTTTTCGACGAAATTTTTAAAACCGTCTATGAGCGTTTGAACCATTAGCCTGCCTTTGCCTCCTTGATGGTGTTGAAGAAACGTTTGAAGAGATAGTTACTATCCATTGGGCCGGGGGATGCCTCGGGGTGATATTGTACGGAAAACACGGGCTTACCGTTGAGAGTTAAACCTTCGTTTGAGCCATCGAACAGGCTGATATGGCTTTCGCTTACGCCTGCGGGGAAGCTTTCTGCAATGACTTCAAAGCCATGGTTTTGTGAGGTTATTTCGACTTTGTTTGTTGTGAGGTCTTTCACGGGCTGGTTTGCGCCGCGATGGCCCAGATGCATCTTGCGCGTTTTTGCGCCCAGAGCAAGGGCGAGCATTTGGTGACCGAGACAGATACCGAAGATGGGCATGTTTTGCTCGAGCAGTGTTTTAATCATCGGCACAGCATATTCGCCTGTCGCTGCCGGATCGCCCGGACCGTTTGATAGGAACACGCCGTCGGGCTTGTGCGAGAGGATGTCTTGTGCTGTGGAGGTCGCGGGCACGACGGTGACATCAAAGCCGACATTGGCAAGGCAGCGCAGAATGTTGCGTTTCGCGCCGTAATCGACGGCGACGACTTTGTAGGACGTTGTAGAATCCCCCTCACCCCCCCCCTCTCCCCGCGGGGGAGAGGGGGCAGTATTGGCGCTAGAGGAATGCCCTCTCCCCTCGGGGAGAGGGCCGGGGTGAGGGGGCTGCCAGCATTTTTCAGTCCATGTATAAGGCTTTTTGCAGGAGACCTCTTTCGCCAGATCCATCCCCTCTAGCCCCGGCCAGCTTGCGGCCTCGTCTTGCAGCGCGCTGATATCAAATTGACCATCAGCATTGTGGCACATTACCGCATTGGGCGCGCCGGTATCGCGGATGAGGCGTGTAAGCGCGCGGGTGTCTACGCCGCTGATACCTGGCAAATCATAGCTTTTGAGCCATTCATCGAAAGGCTGCATGTTGCGCCAGTTTGATGGGGCGGTGACATCTTCGCGCACGATCAGGCCGCGAGAGGCTGGGTTTGTTGTCTCTAGATCTTCGTCATTCGTGCCGGTATTGCCAATATGGGGGAAGGTGAAGGTAATGATTTGCCCGGCGTAGCTGGGGTCGGTTAAAATCTCTTGATAACCGGTCATGGAGGTGTTGAAGCAAATCTCGCCCACGGCGGTGGTTTGCGCGCCGAATCCTTTGCCCCAAATTACATCGCCGTTCGCGAAAACAATCACAGCCGTTGCATTTGAGGGCTGTTTTGGACTAGTAGTTTTAGGCATTGAGATGGATCTTTCTAGCTTGTGTCTTTATAAGATGTCGCTAGAAGATGATTGTATAAATAAAATACGGGCCAAAGGGAAGAAAAAAATGGATAAAAGAGAAGAATTTAAAATGCAACTCAAAGAAGCGATGAAGGCAAAGGATAAGATTGCGCTGTCTACCATCCGTCTTATCCTTGCAGCGCTGAAGGATCGTGACATTGCCGCGCGCGGGAAGGGGCAGGCTGATGGCATTGAAGAGGCTGAGATTTTATCCATGTTGCAATCCATGATCAAGCAGCGCAAAGAATCAATGAAGACCTATGAAGAGGCCGGGCGCGAAGATCTGGCCGAGCAGGAAGGCCAAGAGATTAACGTGATCCAGCATTTCCTGCCCTCACAGCTTGATGAGGCGCAGGTTGTGGCCGAGATTGATGCGATTATCGCCGAGACGGGCGCGGATAATATCAAGGATATGGGCAAGGTCATGGGCGCGCTGAAATCCAAATTCGCCGGACAGATTGATATGGGCAAGGCGGGCGCGCTGGTGAAGGAGAAGCTGGGATAACTTTGAAGTGCCATTTAAAAAACCAAAAAGCCCCTGAAAAGGGGCTTTTGTGTATCTGGTAGTTTTTTTTAGATTAAACGCGCTTGGTTTTAATTAATTTGAAATTTGCGTTGTTGGGATCAGGTTTTGGATGTCGGCCTTGAGCTTTGACCATGAAACAGTTGATTTTGAGGATTCGCCGTATTCAATTACTGTGATTTTACAGTTCTTCGAGAAAATCTTTGGCATGTGTGTCTCCCTTAATTTATACGCAATAGCCATTAATATACAGATTTTAGTACAACTAAGCAAGTTTCTATGCATAAATACCTTTCTTGTCAACAATGATTCTTTTAATATCTGTCAGAAGGCTCAGTAAATTTGCTATGACTAAAGCATGACGATTCCACCGCGATACCTTGATGAGCTGCGCAACCGGCTGGCGCTGTCCGATATTATCGGTAAGCGGGTGAAGGTCACGCGCGCCGGGCGGGAATATAAGGCGTGCTGTCCGTTTCATAAGGAAAAAACGCCGTCCTTTACCATTAATGATGATAAGCAGTTTTATCACTGCTTTGGCTGCGGCGCGCATGGGGATGTGATTGGGTTCGTGATGCAGCACGATAATCTGTCCTTTATTGATGCGGTTGAGACGCTCTCGGCGCTGGCGGGGATGCAGATGCCCAAGCTTGATCCAAAGGCAATTGAGCATGCGGAGAAGGCGAAGGACCTCCATGCTTTGATGGAGGATGCGACAGCGTATTGTGAGCATATCCTGCATAACGATAAATCTGAGGCGCGGGTTTTGGAGTATCTGACGGGGCGGGGGCTGACGATTGAGACGATCAGGGCGTTTCGGATTGGCTATGCGCCCGCGGACCGGCAGGCCTTGCGCAAGCATTTGAAGCAAAAGGGCTATGACGATGCGCAGATGATTGAGGCGGGAATGGTGAAGAAATCAGCCAAGGGCGGCGAGCCATACGTGTTTTTCCGCGAGCGGGTGATGTTTCCGGTGACGGATCGGCGGGGCCGCGTTGTGGCCTTTGGCGGACGGATCTTGCCGGATCACTTGCGACCGCCTGATCGCGGCGATTATACGCCAGCAAAATATATGAACTCCAGCGAAACACCGGTTTTTGATAAGGGACGGATGCTTTATGGCGAGGCGGCGGCGCGCCAGGCGGCGCGCGATGGGCAGAGCGTGATTGTCACCGAGGGCTATATGGATGTGATCGCCTGCGCGCAAGCCGGGTTTAAGGGCGCAGTTGCGCCGATGGGCACGGCGCTGACGGAGGACCAGATACTCTCTCTCTGGAGCATGATCCCGGATGATGAGAAGGTGCCGGTGCTGTGCTTTGATGGTGATAATGCCGGGCGTAGTGCGGCCTCGCGGGCCTGTGAGCGGATATTACCGCTGCTCAAACCCGGCCAGAGCGTGCGCTTTGCGTTTATGCCTGATGGTGAAGATCCTGATAGTTTGATTCGGGCAGGAGGGAAGGTAGCCTTTCAGACCGTGATCGATGCCGCGTTGCCGCTGTTTGATTTTATCTGGGCCTCACATATGGCTGGGCGGCGCTTTGATACGCCGGAATCGCGTGCGGGCGTGACCAAAGCGCTGGAGAAACATATTTTTGAGATTGCGGATAGTAATGTGCAAAGTCATTATCGCCAGCTTTTGCGCACGCGGATATCGGAGATTTTTTTCCCACGTAAGCAAAATTATGGTGGTCGCGGTGCGGGTGGTCGCGGCGGACGAGGGAAAAAGCCGAGCATGCCATCTCTTAAGATTCGCCGCCCAAGTGGGAAAAACAATCTGATGCCCGCGAAAATTCTGATGGCCGCGGTGATTAATCATCCGGTGATCTATCCGGATATTGAGGAAGAGTTTGGTCGCGTTGAGGTCACACATGAGGGGCTAGGGCGCGTGAAGGGCGCCTTGATTGAAGCGCTCGATCAAGATCAAGGGCTTGACAGCGCGGCCGTGCAAGCCCATTTAAGGGACGAAGGGCTAGAGCAGGAAATGAGTGACATTCTTAGCGAATCTGTCTATGTTCATGCAGTTTTCGCTTCTCCAAAGGCTGAGCAGGCTCTTGGCGAAGGTGAAACTGTTTCCGGCAAATGGATTGAGTGTTTGCGAGGTTTTCAGGAAAACGTGCTGAAAACAGAGATTAAAAAGGGCTGGAAAGACGCGTTTGAGCGCTCAAACGAGGATGACGAAGAGCGGTTAAGGACCCTCGTACAGTTAGAAGCAGAAGATGCGCAGGCGTGATAAGGCAGCGTTTACGAAGGTATGTGGGGATAGTCCTATAAAAGCCTTTTATAATCAGAACATTAAGATTAAATTTTAGAAGCGGTAAAATTGGGTAATGATATCAAAAGTTGGAAGTTTGGCAGTGGCAAATAAGCAAAATAATGAAGAAAACGTAGATACACCGTCCAAGGGCAGTCTTGAAGCGGTCGTCAAGAAACTTGTTAAAAAGGGCAAGGATGCCGGTTTTCTGACCTATGATCAGATCAGCAAGGCGCTGCCGGCTGAGGAGTTTACCTCTGAGCAAATAGAAGATGCGATGGCGACCTTCTCTGATATTGGCATGCAGCTGGTGGAGAGCGAGGATGATGTTGCCGAGGAAGACGAGGCCGACGAGAAAAAAGATGATTATAAGTCCGGCGGTAACATCGCCGATGATGATACGGGCCGTACTGACGATCCTGTGCGCATGTATTTGCGCGAAATGGGTCAGGTGGAGCTGCTCTCTCGTGAAGGTGAGATCGCGATTGCCAAGCGGATCGAGGCTGGTCGTGAGTTGATGATTGGCGGGATTTGTGAAAGCCCGCTGGCGATTGAATCGATCATTGCGTGGAATAAGGCGCTGCAAGACGGCGATATTTTGCTACGCGATGTGATTGATCTGGATGCCACATATAATAGTGGTAAGGCTGAAGAGGCGCTTGAGGAAAGCGCTGAAGAGGACGACGAATCCAAGGACGAAGACGACGCTGAGGATGGCGATGATAAAGAGGCCGAGGGCAGCGAAGACGGTAATGAGAGTTCTGACAAAGACGACGAGGAAGAAGAGGATAACACGCTTTCTCTCGCCGCGATGGAAGAAGAGCTAGCGCCGCAAGTCTACGAGGTTTTTGGCAAGATTCAGAAGACCTATAAGAAAATGCAGAAGGTGCAAAAAGAGCGCCTGGCAGCTTTGCAGGATGGTAAAGAAGCGCCGGAATCTGCAACAAAGAAATATCTGAAGCTGAAAGACGATATGGTTGAGCTGATGAATGATGTGCAGCTCCATAATTCGCGTATCGTACAGTTGATTGATCGTCTCTACACCATGAATCGTGAGCTGGTTAGCCTTGAGGGGAAAATGCTGCGTATGGCGACTGATTGCCGTGTGAAGCGTGAAGATTTTCTTGAGAATTATTATGGCTCTGAACTTGATCCAAAATGGTTCAGTCGCGTGAAGAAGCTTAAAGGTAAAGGTTGGGATAAATTTACTGACAAGCATAAAGATGAGATTAATGCTATTCGTGAGCAGATTACTGCGATTTCCGAAGAGGCCATGTTACCGATCGGTGAATATCGCCGCATCGTGGGCACAGTGCAAAAGGGCGAGCGCGAGGCTGCGCGCGCTAAAAAGGAAATGGTGGAGGCCAATCTTCGCCTTGTGATCTCGATTGCGAAGAAATATACAAATCGCGGTTTGCAATTCCTTGATTTGATTCAAGAGGGCAATATTGGCCTGATGAAGGCGGTTGATAAGTTTGAATATCGCCGCGGTTATAAATTCTCCACCTATGCCACATGGTGGATCAGGCAGGCCATCACGCGCTCTATCGCGGATCAGGCGCGCACAATCCGTATTCCGGTGCATATGATTGAAACGATCAACAAGCTGGTGCGGACATCGCGTCAAATGATGCATGAAATTGGCCGTGAGCCAACGCCAGAGGAGCTTTCTGTGCGCCTGCATATGCCACTGGATAAGGTCCGCAAGGTCATGAAAATCGCGAAGGAGCCTGTCTCTCTTGAGACTCCCATTGGTGATGAAGAAGATTCGTCACTTGGTGATTTCATCGAGGATAAAAACGCGCTAGCGCCCATCGACAGCGCCATCCACTCAAATTTGCGCGAGACAACAACCCGCGTTTTGGCCTCTCTCACCCCGCGGGAGGAGCGCGTGCTGCGCATGCGTTTCGGTATCGGCATGAACACCGACCACACGCTCGAAGAGGTCGGGCAGCAATTCAACGTAACGCGAGAACGTATCCGTCAGATTGAAGCAAAGGCGCTGCGTAAGCTTAAGCACCCAAGCCGCTCAAGAAAGCTGAGAAGTTTCCTCGACACGTAGATTTATTACATAACGCTTTACAGCTTTACGCTTTTGTTATAAGTATAGGTACTTTTTATTTACCTATAACAAAAAGAGGCTGCGTTTGAGCGCTCGTAAAAAAATTAATCATCAATTTTATGATGCAGCCTCTGCCGGGCCTGCTAACCCTTTGGACGTTTATTTCCAACAAATATCTCAATATTCGCTTTTGACAAAAGAAGAGGAATTTGATCTTGGGACAATAATTCAGGCTGGTGTTAAGAGGGTGAAGAAAGAGTTCCCAGCTAAGGCAGAAGAGCAAAGTGGGCATTGGCAGGGTGGGTTAACGGCAGAACAACGTAAGCTTTTAAGAGAAATAGATCCTGAAGTTAAGGCCGCTCTTGATAAGCTTTCTGCCCATAATTTACGCTTGGTGGTATTTATTGCTAAAAAACTTCAGAATCCTGGGCTTCCGTTACTTGATTTGATTCAAGAGGGGAATAAAGGGTTGCTGGAAGCGGTTGAAAAATTTAACCCAGATCAAGGCACTAAATTTTCAACTTATGCGGTGTGGCGGGTTAAGAGAGATATCAAATTTGCACTGAGGGAGGCAGATAATAGAAGGTTTGCTCGTATTTCCACGCATGCAGTAGGTATTTTTAAAAAAATTGATGGTATTCGTAATGGCTTTAGAGCGGAACATGGTTACTATCCGACTGTAGAAGAGTTGATGGATGAATATGGCGTTACCAAAAAGGCGTATGATGTATATGTGGCTGTTAAAGGATCAAAAGCCATTCAATTAAGCGCCTTTACAGATGATGATAGTGTTTTCTTTCCTTTTGAAGATATAGTTATTCCAATTAATAATTGCACATAAATAAATCGTCCAATGGCGTGCCAAGCGGTAAAAATTGCCGTCGCCTTTTTAGGCTACCAAAGCTTTGTTCTATGGGGTTAAAGTCCGGGCTGTAAGGTGGCAAAGGC
>JAJRYK010000043.1 GCA_024275825.1 Alphaproteobacteria bacterium | reverse complement strand
TGGCGCATAATGATTTGGAGGCGTTCGAGGTCGCGTTGAAAAAAACAAGCGCCACGCGAAATGAGGAGTCGCAAATTTGGGTGGCGGTGGAGTCGCTTTATTCGATGGACGGAGACTTCGCACCGCTGGGAGAGCTGCAAAATTTAGCATTAAAATACGACGCATTTTTGATTGTTGATGAAGCTCATGCGACAGGTATTTTCGGACCCACCGGACGGGGGATGAGCGAGCATTTATCGTTGCAAAATGGAGGCGTTGAAATACCACATTCTGCACAAAATGAGCAGTCAACTACCTCCATTTTATGCCAGCCAGAGAATGTCATCACCCTGCACACATGTGGCAAAGCGATGGGCGTTTCTGGCGGTCTAGTCTGTGCATCTAAGGCGATCATAGAGACTATGATCAATACGGCACGTCCCTTTATTTATTCAACGGCTCCGCCACCGCTGCAAGCACTTTTGGTGCAAAAATCGTTAGAGATTTTGGCAGAAGAACCGCAGCGGCGTGAGCAGCTTTTATTGCTCATTGAGTATTCAAATACGATCTTCTCCGTATCGAAGACTGAATCGCAAATTATCCCGATTATTTTGGGTGATGATGCGCACGCGGTTGAGGTCGCCACAAAATTACAAAATGAGGGGTATGATGTGCGCGCCATTCGTCCCCCCACAGTGCCCGAGGGCACGGCGCGATTGCGGGTGTCGCTCAGCACCTATTTGGGTGAAAAGACCTTGAGCGATTTTGCTGAGTTCCTCACTTTGTGTTTGGAGAAAAAAGCTGCATAGCTATGTGTATTTGTGCTAAGAAAAAGAGATCAAAATAAGGACTGCGTCATGAGTAACAAATGTATCATCACTGGCACGGATACGGCGGTTGGAAAAACGGTTTTTTCGGCGATGCTGTCGCTCGCGTTGGAGGCCTCGTATTGGAAGCCGGTGCAAGCGGGCATTCAGGGTGGGGTGGATACGAAGGAGGTGCAGCGTTTAACGGGCCTGCCATCTGAACGTTTTTTCCCTGAAAGTTATGTGTTTAGTGAGCCGCTTTCGCCGCATCGCGCGGCGGAAATTGATGGAGTCGAGCTTGACCCGGACGCGCTGGAAATGCCGGATTGTGACGGGCCATTGCTGATCGAGGGGGCAGGCGGGCTGAACGTGCCGCTGACCCGTACGACGCTGTTTAGTGATGTGTTCGCGCTATGGAAGCTGCCGGTTATATTGTGCGCCCGCACCGGGCTAGGGACGATCAATCATACGCTGCTCTCGATTGAGGCTTTATATAAGCGCGATATAAATCTGCACGGCATTGCCTTTATTGGTGATGAAAACAAAGATAATATGCGCACGATCGCAGAGTTTTCCGGCGCGAAAGTGCTGGGCCGGATGCCGTGGCTAGAGAAGATTAATGCCAAAACCTTGCAAGCGGCGTTTGATGAAAATTTTGATTTAGAGGATTTCTTTTAGAAGCAAATTAATACCACAGAGTACACAGAGATATAAAAAGAGGTTAAAGAGATTTTATATATATTTAAACGCTGTGAACTCTTCTAAACTCTTTTACCTCTGTGGTAAAAAAGGACTTAAATCTCATGCACAAGCCTTCTCCCATTTGGCACCCCATGACGCAGCACGGCTCCGCCGGGCCGGAGATCCATATTGATCGGGCGCAGGGCGCGTATCTCTATACGAAAGACGGCCAAGGAAAAGAGCGGCGGATTATTGATGGAATCTCGAGCTGGTGGGTAATCACGCACGGACATTGTCATCCGAAAATCGCCGCAGCCGTGAAGGATCAGGCGGATAAATTAGAGCAGGTGATCTTTGCTGGTTTTACGCATGAGCCGGCTGAGGCGCTGACGGAGAAGCTCCTCAGCGTCACCGACCCGTCTCTCGAATATGCCTTTTATTCCGATAGTGGTTCTACCGCCATTGAGGTCGCGTTGAAAATGGCCATAGGCTATTTCGAGCATACCAGACAGCCGTGTCGTAGGATTGTCGCGCTGGAGGGCGGTTATCACGGTGATACATTCGGCGCGATGGCGGCGGGCGCGCGGAGCATTTTTAACAAGATTTATGAGCCATATTTATTCGAGGTCGAGCACTTGCCGTTCCCTTGCGAAGCTCAGGCGGAACAATGCCTCACGCGTTTTGAGGAGTTGCTCAAAGGCGGTGATGTCGCCGCGTTGATCCTTGAGCCGCTGATCCTCGGCGCCGATGGCATGAAGATCTACGCGCCCGAAACGCTCAAAGCCCTCCACGGCCTCTGCCGCCGTTATGGCGCGCTGTTGATCGCGGATGAGGTTATGACCGGGTTTGGTCGCACCGGCACGCGCTTTGCGTGTGAGCAGGCGGGCATTGCGCCGGACCTGATGTGTTTGTCTAAGGGCGTGACCGGTGGTTTCTTACCTATGGGCGTAACGCTGGCCACGCGCGAGATTTATAACGCCTTTTACCACGACGACCGCGCGAAACAGTTCTTCCATTCGACCTCCTTCACCGGAAACCCGCTGGCCTGCCGCGCGGCTTTGGCTAATCTGGAGATTTGGGAGGAGGAGCCCATTTTTGAACGTATTGAGGCTATCACCAAGAGTCATACGAAGGCCGTCATACGCTTTGAAGCCCGCGATGACGTTGCTGCCGTGCGCCATATGGGCTCTATCTTGGCGCTTGATGTGCGCGATGAGCTGGATGGCTATCTCTCAAACGCTGGCCCGGCGCTCTATAAGTATTATCTGGAGAACGACATTCTCTTGCGCCCCATAGGCAATTGCGTCTATATTCTGCCTCCATATTGTGTAACAAGCGAAGATCTGGAGCAGATTTATGAGTGTATTGAGCGATCCTTGGACCACCTCCGGGATGAAAGACAACAACGCGCAGCATGAAGCGCCGGTAAGAGATTTTCTGACATCAATCGTGAATGACCCGCCCGCCCATGCGCGCTTCATGAATATGCTTTCGATGCTCGAGCACATGGGTAGCCGCAAGATCGTGGTGTCTCAAACGCTGCGCCAGGAAACATTGAGCGAAGACACACTAAAGCACCTTGCCGAAGAGGCCCGACACGCGTATTTTTTCAAACGTCAGGCCGCGCGTATGGCTGGCCACGCGCTGGAGGGCTATACCGAGGACAACACCATGTGCCGCGTGCCCGCGCTGATGTATTTCGGCCGGCTGGATGCGGGCCTCTCAAAAGAAGTCACCGGTAACAACCCCGCCGACTCCGAAAACCAAGCCTATCCGTGGGTCTCTATGATCATCGAGCTGCGCGCTTGTTGGCTCTACCACATCTATCACGAGGTTATGGAGGCCTCCCCTGTCAAGCTCTCCCTCAAATCTCTGCTGGCTGAGGAGGATATGCATTTGGCCGAAATGTTCGACATGGTCGGCGAGAATACAGATCTGCTCAAGCGTCTGAGCGCTTACGAGACCGATCTATTCGGTAAGCTTTGGACGCAGCTTGAGAGCGCCTATCTGCCACAAGAGCAAAAGGCGCAAGTGGCATAAATTTGGGGCTTTCATCCCGCAACCACCCTTGCTATGCTCTGATTCCCGTATATCATTAACCATGAGTGAAAGCACTTTTTATGAAATTGAGCATTGAACGCGCCGCCCTTCTTCGATCTTTGAATCACGTCCAAAGCGTTGTGGAGCGCCGCAATACCATTCCTATTCTCGCCAATGTTTTGCTGAAGGCTGATGATGGCATGCTCACTTTGACCACCACCGATATGGATCTGGAGATTAACGAATCGGTTGCGGCCGATGTTTCAAGCGACGGCACAACCACTGCGCCCGCGCACACGCTGCACGATATCGTGCGTAAATTGCCAGACGGCAGCGATGTTGAGCTTGAGCTCAATGCTGAGGGCACACAAATGACGGTGAAGGCCGGGCGCTCGCAGTTTAAGCTGAGCTGTCTGCCGACCGAAGATTTTCCGCAAATTGGCGCTGGCGATTTGCCAAGCTCGATTGCAGTGCCCGCTGCAGACCTGCGCGCACTGATTGATCGTACACGTTTTGCGATGAGCACAGAAGAGACGCGCTATTACCTCAACGGCATTTATTTCCATCCGGCCGATCAGGAAGGCGTTGCCGTTCTGCGCGCTGTGGCGACCGATGGTCACCGTTTGGCACGTTTTGAAATGCCGTTGCCCGATGGCGCGGCGGATATGCCTAGCGTGATTATCCCGCGCAAAACCATTGGTGAGCTGCGTAAGCTGATAGACGAGGCCGCCGATACGATACAGATTGAACTATCCGAAGCCAAAATCCGTTTTGTGTTTGACCATATTGTGCTGACATCAAAATTGATCGATGGCACATTCCCGGATTATCAGCGTGTAATTCCGGAAGGCAATGACAAGATTGTTGAGGTTGATCCAAAATTGTTCACATCCGCGATTGACCGCGTTTCCACAATCTCTGACGGTAAATCCCGCGCGGTGAAGGTCGCCCTTAACGGTAAGCAAATGACCATATCCGCCAGCTCCGCCGAGTCTGGCAGCGCAACGGAAGAGCTAGAAGTCAACGGCGAAATCGACATAGAAATCGGTTTCAACGCAAAATACCTGCTCGATATCACCTCGCAGATTGAGGGTGAAGGTTGTCGTTTAACCTTGGCTGATCCAGCCAGCCCAACGATCATCCAGGATAACAGCGATCCAAGCTCACTCTACGTGATCATGCCGCTGCGGGTTTAATTCTTGACTTTTTCATAACGAAAAGTTATATTGTGGCTTTCAATCTATTGGAGCTATGAAAATGAGCGTTTTTTACCATTACACTTCTTTGAAACACTATTCATCCATGATGAAAGGGGTTTGTCTTTTGTCCAGATCATGGGAGAGGGCTGCTGCTCATGGTTCTTTTAAACCGGGATTCCTTTCTCCAGTTTCGCCATTATTAGGCTACGATGTAGCATATCGGACAGACCCCAAAAAATTGCCTGATGATATTGAGTTGCCGGGAGCCCATGCTATATTTGGCGTCTTAGATATAGAACATGAGGCTTTTTGGAACAGTAAAACCTGTGCAAACGTTCCTTTAATGGAAGAGATATTGCTCATGATTAGTTGTTGGAGCTCATCATACCGGCAGCCTGATGTTATGGACAATCAAGTTGTTTTGTTAGAGATTGAAGTTGCTCCAGAAGATCAGGTATATGTGCTTGATTTTGGTACTCGATTAGAAAGTTTAGATTGTGAAGATGATGATAAGGCTTATTTAGAAACGCTTGTACCTTTTAGTGAGTATTGTAAGCGACCAAGTTTTGATATACCGGAAGTGGTTTGTTTTTCTGATATCCCGATTGAGAGAGTTAAAAGAATAATGCAGGACGATGTAAAAAAATTGATTGAAAGAAAGTACAATCAATATGGGCATAACCCAAGAACTTCATTCTTAACGAATTTTTCGGTTCCTGTTTATACTTGTCCGTTAATTTAATATGCATATCTTGCGTAGCAATGTTTCTATTTAAGTGGCGTTATATTACACTAAGCCATGTCCTATATTTCATCCCTGAAACTTCATAATTTCCGCTGCTATGCTGGCGCAGAAATGCGTGATATTGGCTTTGGGCTGATCGTGCTGCATGGGCCGAACGGGGCGGGGAAGACTAATGTTTTGGAGGCTTTGTCTTTGCTTTCGCCTGGCCGGGGGCTGCGCTCTGCTAAAATGATGGAGATTCAGTGCCAGAGCGTCCCGCAAGATAATGGTGCGCCGTGGGCGGTATCGGCGAGTGTGAATACCGGGGTTAGTGAGGTGCGCATTGGTACGGGTCTGGATACGGCGGCGCGCGGGCCGCGGGGAAAGCGCATTATTCGCATTCAGGGCGAGACGGTGAAAAGCCAAGCCGCGCTGGCTGATCATGTGGCGTGCGTGTGGCTTACACCGCAGATGGATCGGTTGTTCCTCGATAGCGCGCGCGAGCGGCGGAAGTTTCTCGACCGCCTCGTTTTTGCTTTTGATCCCGGACATTCTGGCCGCACGACGCGATACGAAAATGCGCTGCGCCAGCGCTCTCGCCTGTTGCAAGATGGCGGCGATCCGGTTTGGATTGATAGCCTGGAAGCGCAAATGGCGGAAACGGCTGTGGCGATTTCTGCGGCGCGGCTGGATTTTATCGAACGCTTGCAGGCCGCGTGTGATAGCTCAGACACCTCCCATTTTCCGCTGGCCAAAATTGAGGCCAAAGGTACGCTCGAAACCTTGCTGAAATCTGCGCCAGCGCTTGAGGTTGAGGAGATGTTTAAATATCAGCTGGCGCAATCGCGCGGGGTGGATATGCATACGGGCGGGGCGGCGACGGGGCCGCATAAAGCGGATATGGGCGTGCGATATGCAGCGAAGGATATGGCGGCGGACCAATGCTCGACCGGTGAGCAAAAGGCACTGTTGATCGGGATTGTGCTGGCGCATGCGCGGTTGATTGCTGCAGAGCGCGGCGCACCGCCGATTTTGCTGCTGGATGAAATTGCGGCGCATCTGGATGAGAGCCGGCGTAGTGCGCTGTATGATCTGCTCGAGGCCCTTGGCGGCCAGGTTTGGTTGACTGGCACGGATGAAAATCTGTTCACCGCTATCAGAGGCAAGGCGCAGTTTTTTGAGGTGCGTGATGCGGAAATTATTGTGCAAGCCTCTCATGATAAGTTACGGGCATGATTAAGTATAGTTTGGGCAGCCTTTTCTGCGGTAAGGTTTGTGACATCTAAATTGAACAAATGTGGGTGATCTGTCGTTAAAACTGTATGGTTTTCGGCGTTGCGCTTTGGTGATGTTGGGTCAATTTCTTTCAGACGTTCGGCGCGGTTGGGTTGCACGATACGGCGCTCGTTTTCTTCGATAGAGCATTTTAGGCGCACGGGAATGAATGTTGCCCCTCTTTCTACTGCGCCATTTTGCACGCGATTAAACCAGCTGCGATCTATTTCCCCCTCATCCGTTAACGCGTTGGTGAGCACGAAGGAGTAATGCGCCGGTGATATGTGGATCATGGTGTCCAAAACCGCATCCCATATTTGAGCAACATTGTCCCAAATTCTCTCTGGCAGAGGCGCGATTCTGTCTTTTTCAATCAGGCTGAAAAGCGGGTTATTGATTAAGTGATTATCGAGCAACTTTGCGCCGGTTTGTGCGCAGATTTCTTTCGCAATCGTGTATTTCCCGGTGCCGGGGAAGCCTAAAAGATAGATGATTGTGTTGTTCATGGTTTATGGTCTTTAAGTCTTTGATTTAAATTAACAAACCCCGGATCCTTCTTTTCGTTTGCTCGTTTCATGGGGGTGGGGGATTATGTGTCTGGTTTTGCTCGGTTTTTGTCATGATTTAGGGTAATAGATTTGGCAAAAATTGTAAAGGAAAATATTCCTATATTGTTCTGGTTTTTACCCCCCAAAAAAGCATGAAAATTGCCGTTTTGTCCTGTCTTTCGACAGCCCCTCGTGCTATATAATAATATTGCAAAAAACCGAGAAAAATCAACGGGTTTAGGTGTAATTTTTTTACCCGAAAAAGGAATGAAAAGACTGTAATGAGTGACGCTGTAAAAAACGAGAATGATGAAGGCCCGAACAAGACGGGCGGGGATAATGATGATTATGGCGCGGATAGCATTAAGGTGCTGCGCGGACTGGATGCTGTGCGCAAGCGTCCGGGGATGTATATTGGCGACACGGATGACGGTACGGGCCTGCACCACATGGTGTATGAGGTTGTTGATAACGCGATTGATGAGAGCCTCGCGGGCTATTGTGACCGGATAGATATCATTATCAATGCCGATGGTTCGGTCACGGTGAAGGATAATGGGCGCGGGATTCCGGTGGGAATTCACTCCGAAGAACAGGTGTCTGCCGCGCAGGTGATTATGACGCAGCTACATGCGGGCGGTAAATTTGATGATAATTCCTATAAGGTGTCTGGCGGGCTGCACGGGGTTGGGGTGTCGGTGGTGAATGCGCTATCGGAATATCTCGATTTGAATATCAAGCGCGAGGGCAAGGAATGGCACATGCGCTTTAAAATGGGCGAAGCGGGTGATGATCTGGCACCAATTCGTGATTTGGAAGAGGGGGAGCGCACGGGAACGCAGGTGACGTTCCTGCCCTCGCCCGAGACATTCACGATGACGGATTTTGATTTCAAAATCTTGGAAGATCGTTTGCGCGAGCTGGCGTTTTTGAACTCTGGCGTGAATATTTATTTGCGTGATTTGCGCGCCGATGATGTGGAAGACCATCTGGAGAGCCACCTGCATTATAAGGGCGGGATTGAGAGCTTTGTTAAATATCTCGACCGTAGCAAAAAACCGATTATTGATCCGGTTGTGATTTTCGCGTTTCAGGAAGATTGCGGCGTGACGGTGGAGGCTGCGCTGGAATGGACGGATGCGTATCACGAGACGATGCTGTGCTTTACCAACAACATTCCGCAGCGCGATGGCGGGACGCATTTAGCGGGTTTCCGCGGCGCGCTAACCAGGGTGATGCAGAAATATGCTGAAGAGAAGGGCTTGCTGAAGAAGGAAAAATTCAAGCTAACCGGTGATGATATGCGCGAGGGGATGACCTGCGTGCTGTCTATCAAGGTGCCGGATCCGAAATTCAGCTCCCAGACCAAGGATAAATTGGTGAGCTCGGAAGTGCGCCCGGTTGTTGAGGGCGCGATTGGCGAACATCTGGCGACGTGGCTGGAGGAGCATCCGGCCGAAGGCAAGCTGATTGTTGGGAAAATCATGGAAGCCGCCATGGCGCGCGAGGCGGCGCGTAGAGCGCGGGATCTTACGCGGCGTAAGGGCGTGATGGATATATCCAGCCTGCCCGGCAAGCTGGCGGATTGTCAGAGTAAGGACCCGGCTGTGTCTGAGATTTTCATCGTTGAGGGAGACTCGGCGGGCGGCAGTGCCAAGCAAGCGCGCGATCGTCACAATCAGGCGATTTTGCCGCTGCGGGGAAAGATTTTGAATACCGAGCGCGCGCGCTTTGACAAGATGCTTGCCTCTGAGCAGATCGGCACGCTGATCACTGCGCTGGGCACGTCCATTGGTGATGAGTTTGATATTGAGAAAACGCGCTATCACAAAATTATCGTGATGACGGATGCGGACGTTGATGGATCGCATATTCGTACATTGTTGCTCACATTTTTCTTCCGTTACATGCCGCAGCTGATCGAGAAGGGCTATCTGTATATCGCCCAGCCACCGCTATTTAAGGTGAAGCGAGGGAATGCCAATGAGCTGTATCTGAAGGATGAGCGCGAGATGGAGGATTTCCTGATCAACTCCGCGCTGGAGGGCATGGCGATTGTCGATGGCAAGGGTGAGGCGCGCACGGGTAATGATCTGCATGATCTGTTGATGCAATCGCGCAAAATCCGCAATTCGATTAACGCGCTGACGATCAAGGCGGGCAACCGCCGTGTGGTGGAGCAAATCGCGATTGCGGGCGCGTTCGATGACAAAATCTTTGAAGATGAAAAGCTCGGCCCGGATTATGCGGCGAAGGTGGCGGAGCGGCTGAATGCGATTGAGCTGAAGAATGCGAAGAATTGGACGGGCGAGTTCACGCCCGATCAGGGCTATGTGTTCGAAAACACCGTGCGCGGCGTGACGAAGACCGTGCGTATGAGCGTGGACCGCATCAAAAATCCCGATGCGCGCCGTCTGCATAATGCGCGCGAGACGTTGCAAGGGGTCTTCTCTTCGCCCGTTGAGATGCGCGATGGTGATAAAATATTGGGGCACGTCAACGGCCCCGCCGCGCTCTATGATCGCGTGATTGAGGTAGGCCGGAAAGGGCTGACCATGTCTCGCTATAAAGGTCTGGGTGAAATGAACCCCGAACAGCTCTGGGAAACCACGCTCGATCCAAACGTACGCACATTGCTGAAGGTTGAGGTTGCCGATGCCGTGAAGGCGGATGAGATTTTCTCAACGCTGATGGGCGATGTCGTGGAGCCACGGCGGGAGTTTATTCAGGATAATGCGCTTAAGGCTGCCGTGGATGCTTAATGCTTCCATCTTTGCACTTTGGCGTCGTTAAACTGCGGCTCACCTACAAGTGTAGGCTTCGCCTTGTTTGCCTAGCCAAACCACAAAGCTGTTTGCTTTTGTAATTTAAAAACCTTCTAAGGTTACTCTAGTCTGGTTGTGCTTTTTGGCTATGGGCTTGAATGAATTTTCTAAACCCCACCAATCTGATATTTTAAATACATTTCCTGCCAAGGATAGGTGGTGAACACTGTTGGTTTGTATGTCTTTATTTGTTTCGCAGAAAACACAGATGCTGATAAGTCCCCATATAACTGTTTCTGGCATATTTAGCTGGTCGTTCGCAATATGATAATGGAGGGTGCCGTCTTCATTGCGCGGTAAAAGTTTGTAATTATGTGGTATTTCTTTGCCGTGCGTCTGGCTGCAGCGAAAAGCATGATAAACAACACTTGCCATATCTTTGTTAGGAATATCTTTATCGTAGTTATTTTTTAAGGCTAATCGGTTCCATTTAGTTTCGCTAAAGTTAATCCCTGAGCCAGTCATTGGTTCTAATATCCAATAATATTCTCGTATAGTAATTCCAATTAATAATTGCGCATGCTATGCTGCATGATGACTTATTCAATAGACCTTCGTAAAAGAGTTGTTTCCTTTGTAGAATTTGGTGGTAGTAAAGTGGAAGCTTCGCATCGCTTTAGTGTATCTCGCCG
>JAJRYK010000042.1 GCA_024275825.1 Alphaproteobacteria bacterium | reverse complement strand
CTTCTACAGTGGGAAAACACGGAGATGAGGATATGATAAAGCGATACGTCCAAAATCAAGGCAAAGAATATAATCAACTACACGAAGACAGGCAGCTCTCAATGTTCTGATACCCCGCTGCTTGCGGCGGGGTTCTTCATTGTGTAGTGAGATCGCATTTTTAGATGTGCCCCTTTTTGTGCCCCCTCTCAGCACCTCATGCAGGCTACAGTAAACAAAACTTGCATTTTTATATGTAATTCATGTATAACAGCCTAAATTTATAGGGTTGTGATGATACAAAAGATTGAAGAGCGCTTTAATGGTGCGGTGGACGCGGTGTTTGAGCTGCGGAGTGAGCGGAGCGTTAGTCGTTGGGCATCTTTGCCGGGGCGTACGCGCATTGATAATCAGACGCGAGAGAAAATCAAAACATTTATTGAGCTATCAGGCATTTCCCCTAAAGAACTATTAAGCAGAGCGCGTGATATTCCTGTGGGATTGAATGCTCGCGTTGTGAGTGGATGGTTGAGTGAAGAAAAGCCGACACAGACTGCGTACCAGGCCTCCTTAAACTTTGTTCTCACCGAATACAAACGCCAAATGAGCCAAGATCGCACGCTGAAATATCTGCGTGAAGGCGTGAAAGAGCTGCTTGATCGTGGCGCTTTTGACTATGAGAATAAATTCCCCTTCCGTAAGACGCAGAAAGAAGCGCTGGAAGCCTATCAAATCTTTCTTGATAACCCGGATATATCTGATGAAGACAAGCTGCAAGGCTTTTTTGAAATGCCAACGGGCGTGGGGAAAACCGCAGTCTTCATTGGTCTTGTTACAAGCGCGCATAAAGCGGCGGAGCGCAATGGCGAGACATTAAACACGCTTATTCTCGTTCCAAAAAACACATTACTAGAGCAAACTTATGAGGCTTTTTCCGATTTTGGTCCTGATTTTTCAAAAGCCATTGGCCTATACGGAGATGGACACAAAGATTTATCCAACCCCATTACCATCATGACGTATGAGGCGTGGAGCACATTAAGCGAAGAAGATAAAATCGGCATGAGAAATGTTGATATTCTTATATCTGACGAGGCCCACCGCGGTACATCAGATCTGCGCTCCGGCCATTTAGAAGATAAATTTGGGGAGGCTACGCTGCGCCTTGCTTTCACTGCGACAGCACATTTTGATGAAGAAAAATCGGTAGAGGCCACCCATAAAAATCAAATTTACTACAAATCACTGACCGATGCCGTGCGGGATAACGAACTTGCCGACTATATCAGTGCGCAGCTTTATCTAATCCGCGTAGAGCCGCCCAAGCTTGGCACAGAGTTTTATTGGTCCATGCAAAACACTAAAGGCACAAAGGTTCAAATGCGTCGCCATGCATGGTGTAAGCGCGCAATGTGCATCTTCACTGAAGGCCGTGACAAAATCACAGGTGATTTATTATCAGACAATCAAACCGGATTTTTTGTTGAAGGCATATCTCAAGCCAATGAGCTGGAGGGCATGCTTAATTCAAATCCAGTATTGAAAAAGCGTGCAGCGGAGCAGGGGTACGAACAGTCCAACGCATCAGCATAGCCTGCCCGATCACCCCTGCACTGAAACCTTAAGGTTACCTGCTTCCTTTACGCCTTCGCTGGCTAGTAGGGTGTGAGTGACTTGATTGAGGTTATTCAGGCCGGGATTGCCGGAGGGGCTGAGCATGCGCATGAGGCTTTCTTTGGGGATGCCTGTGCGTTTGGATAGGGCTGCAAAGCCAATGGTGGCGTTAATGTAATCTCGGATAAATGATTTTCCGGTTTGTACATCGTCTTTATCGCCAGCGATAATGAGGGTAATGCCGCGCATGAGCATGCCGCGCCGAAACTTTTTATCGCGCTTCGCACGTTCTGCAATTGTCTCTTTAAAATCACGTGTTAACGCCATAATTTTCTTTCATCCTTGTTCATATATGCTCACCTATATTCATATGATAACATATATGTTATGATTAAATCTAGTTATTTTTGCTCTTTATAGGCTGCCCAGAGGGTTTTGGCTTTCTCTATATCCTTGCTTTGCTTATTCTTTGAGCCGCCAGCAAGTAAGATAACAAGCTCTTTCCCGTCCTGTGCGTAATAGATGCGCAGCGCTGGGCTGCCGAATATGCGCCGTTCCATCACGCCTTCACCTACGGATTTATGGTCGCCGAAATTGCCTTTTTCCATGCGGTATAGCGCCTCGGTAACGCGCAGGGCATGACTGGCAGGAATTTTAGAAAGCCAGTCGGCAAAATGGTTTTTACCCCCGGCGGTGATATATTCAACAATCCGTATCATGAGCCAAACTTAGCCTTAATCACTTTGCCCTCACTGGCCAATGCATCCAGATAATCGGCCCATTCTTGCATCATCACTGTGCGTTCATCAATAAACTGTGTGCGGTCATAGGCTTCGCCGAGGGGGCCGGGGGATTTGTGGGCGAGTTGTTTCTCAATGATTTCGCTGTGGTATTTGAGCTGCTCGCGGATCGTGGTGCGGGCTAGGGCGCGGAAGCCATGTGCAACCATGTCCTTACCGTATCCAAGGCGTTTGATGGCCTTATTCACCGTGCCATCGCTCATAGGTTCTCTGGGGCGCACCTGAGAGGGGAATACCCATGGCGTGTTTAACATCTCCACCTCGGTTTCTTGCTCTTTCAGCACAGCTATGGCTTGACGAGAGAGCGGGACAAAATGCTCTTTGCCCATCTTCATAATATGAGCAGGAATGAGCCAAATTTTCTCTTCAAAGTCTATGTCTTCCCAGCGAGCCATACGGATTTCTTTTGGTCTGCAGAAGGTAAGCAGTGAAAGCTGTACTGCGCGGCGAGTGCGTTCAAATAATCTAGCTTCGTTGCGCTCCAGCGCTTTGAGGAAGGCGGGGATTTCTTTGGAATTTATGGTGCGGAAATGCTCTGTCTTTTTGGTTTTTAGTGCGCCTTTGAGGTTCTCGGCGGCGTTCCACTCGCAGCGCCCGGTCTGGATACCGTAGCGGAAGACTTGCCCGCATATTTGGCGGGTTCTGGCGGCGATGTCGAGGGAGCCGCGTTGCTCTGGTCTTCTTAGGCACTCACTGAGCAGCTCAGGCGGCGTTATCTGTGAAATTGGTCTATGGCCAATAAAGGGAAAAACATTAAGCTCCAGCCCTCTTAAAACCTTGTAGGCGTAGTTTTTACTCCAGCGATCTTTGTTTTGTCCATGCCATTCCAGCGCCACGGCCTTAAACGTATTTTCTGCATTACGTGAGGTTAGGCGCTTTTTGTCTTTTCTGGCGGCAGATGGGTCTATGTCCTTGAGCAGCAGCTTTTTGGCATCTTCACGGGCATTGCGTGCCTCTGCCAGCGTCACAAGTGGGTAGGGCCCCAGTGATATGCGTTTTTCTTTTTTGAGGTAGTAATACTTCAAGCGCCAGAGCTTTTTGGCAGTCGGCAATACTTCCAGATATAGTCCGCCACCATCAAACATCTTGTATGGCTTGTCTTTAGGTTTGCCCGTTTTGCATTTTATGTCTGTAAGCTTCATCTTGCCCCCATGAGTTTGTGCTTGCCCCTGTTTCTTGCCCCTAGTTAGGGGTGCTTGCCCCCACGCATTAATGAATGTAGAAAGCCGCAGGTGAAATTAAGATCGTTGTTGAGTAATAGTTACACGGCCTTTGGCGAGTGTCAATGAATGTAAATAAAAGGGAAAATGGTGGGTGGTACAGGGATTGAACCTGTGACCCCTTCCGTGTCGGGGAAGTGCTCTACCGCTGAGCTAACCACCCTGTTAGAAAACGCGTATATTTATTATATATTTGTGTTTTCTTACGCCCTTCAAAGTCTTGGTGAAGAAGGGGTTTTGGCTGTCCATATTGAGTAATGGGTTGCGCGTATTTTTTCAAGTGTTTTTGTGAGGATTGTAAGGGGCGCTTATGTGCGTGCGAGGTTAATCGTTTTCTAGCGCTTGCCCTACCTGCTCAACCAGATCGTTAAGGTGGAAAGGTTTGGAGAGAATCTTGGTTGGCGGTTGATCGGCTTTTTGCTTTTTCTCCTGATCCATCGCCACGGCGGAAAAGCCGGTGATAAACATGACTTTCAGCGCCGGGTGCAGCGCTTTGGCTTTTTGCGAAAGCTCAATCCCGTCCATGCCGGGCATGACAATATCGCTGAGCAACAGGTCGACATCGTCATGCTCTTGCAGATGCGCGAGCGCGGTGAGCCCATCGCCGGCTTGTGTGATTGTGTGCCCTGATTTTTCCAGCGCCATGACAAGAAATTGGCGCATGGCGTGGTCATCTTCGGCGAGCAGGATGTGGGCCATGGCTTAAGCGTTCCCGTCGTTGTTTAAGGTGAAGGTCGCTTCATATTGCGCAGCGGCATTCTCCCATGTGTAGAGCCGTTTAACATGTTCTGTGCGCATTTCTGGTGTACCATTTTTCAGGGCGCTATCGCAGGCGATACGCAAATTATGCTCATGCAGAGCGCCCTGAAAATCTTCGGTGATAATATCTTTCGGACCGGTCACATTATAGCCCGCAACCGGCAGGCCGCTGGCCAGTGCCTCGATCAGCACAATGCCAAATGTGTCTGTGCGGGAGGGGAAGACGAACAGATCGGCGGAGCGATAATGCGCTGCCAGATCTTCGCCCTCTTTTTTACCGGCGAAATGCGCATCCGGGTATTTTTGTTTAAGCTCTTCGAGGCTTGGCCCATGCCCGACGATAATTTTGCTGCCGGGCCACTCCATTGCGAGGAAATCTTCAATGCTCTTCTCAACCGCGACGCGCCCGACATAGAGCGCAACGGGGCCGGGCAGATCATGGAACAGCGTTTTCTCGCCAGGATAAAACAGATCAAGATTAACCCCGCGTGTCAGGCGATGCATGGGCGTTTCAAAGCCCCAGTCTTTCAGCTCATCCTCAAGGCTTTGCGTGGCGATCATCATTGCTGTGGCGGGCGCATGAAAGCGGCGAATCATATTTTTGCAGAGACGATGCACTGGTTTGTAGAGGAATGGTAGAGCCTTGCCTGCGCGTTTGGCGGCATAGTCGGGAAAGTGCGTGTGGTATGACGTCGTAAAGCCGTGTGCGTGCTTCAGGCAATAGCGCCGCGCGGCCCAGCCCAGCGGCCCTTCGGTGGCGATATGGATGTTTTCGGGGGCGTAGGCGTTAATCATGCGTTTAAGCGCGCGATAGGGGAAAAGCGCCAGCTCAATCTCTGCATAGCCCGGCGTCGGGATTTTTAGCGCAAAATCAGCCGGGCCGATCACGCGTACCTCATGCCCTTTTTTCGCAAGCTCCTCTGCCAGATACTCATAGGTGCGCACCACGCCGTTAACTTGCGGGTGCCACGCATCGCTGATGATTAAAAGCTTCATAAAGTACCAATTCCAAATGAGTTCAAAGCCGCATGGACTTTTTATGCCATCAATCCTAAACTGACCAGAGTGAATTTGCCAATGAGGGTAAAAAGAGTGATCAATAAATTTCTGATATATACGGTTTTTTACCTGTTTATGGGGGTGGTCGCATTCCCGCTGACGGCGCAGGCACAATCACGGGGCTGTAATTTTGAATCTGAGCTGATCTTTAAAATCAAAGATGGCCGTATCGGCGCTTATAGCGTTTGGGACGCGGTTTATGGCGAGATTGAGGGTATAGAACGCTTTGCCTCGGCACTGCCCGTTGATGGATCAGACACGCTGGCGGTGGGGGAGGTGTACGATACCCCCGATTCTGCGCCGAAATTGACCTTAGTGAAGTTCGATTATCGCGGGCGTGATGTCTGGACGAAGGTTCATGAAATTAAGGGGCTGTCTGGCGCGGTTAAAATCCTGCCCGTTGGTGATAATTTTATGGTGCTGGCGAATGTTGGTGCCAGCGGTAAAAAGCGCCCTGGCGTGTGGGTCGGGACGTTTGATCAGGCTGGTGAACTTTTGAAGGGCGGTATGATCAATCATCCTACCGGCGCGCTGCAGGCCAGCGATATCGTGCCTGGCCCAGGCGGCCAGGGCTTTTTGATGAGCGCGAATATTGAAGCCAGAGGTGAGGCGCCGCACGGCGCGCTTTATCTACTGGGCAGTAAAGGCCAAGCGCTCAGCCACCGCGAATATGCGGCCGGGCTGGGCAACCGCCTCAATGCCCTTGCGCCTGCCTATGAGGGTAATGGCTATCTGGCCAGCGGGTATATTGAGGCTGAGGATGGGCGAAAGGCGGGCTGGCTTTTGCGTCTGAATGACGATGGCAGCATTATCTGGCAACAACAATATGTACGCGGATCGGGCGCGCAGTTTTTGAGCGTATCGCGTTTTAATGAACAATATTTTGTGGTGAGCGGTTTTGCTGATCCGCATGCGCTGGAGGGCACAAGGCGCGCCGGCTGGGTGATGATGGTCGAGGCGCGCAATGGTAATATGGTGTGGCAGCGCTATTACACCGGTAGCTATAAATACAGCGCGCGCGATGTTTTGGTCGATAATGATGGGCTGATTTCTGTGCTTTTGGATGGGCAGTGGGATCAGAAGAAAAAGCCGAAGAGCGCTGATGGTGAGGCGCAAGAGGATAATACCTATGATCCAACGCGTGATTTAGGCGAGCGTAAGGATTTTGACTATGCGAACTTACTGACCATTGACCCGCGCGGGAATTTGCGCAGCAGCGATCCCTTTTATAACGGCGAAGGCTCTGATGCGGCGCAGCTCTATTTCGGTAAACGTGGTGAGCGGATGATCGTCGGCTCAACAAAAATGGTCTATAGCATCGAAGCCGTGGCCGATCAGCTTGCAATGATAAAGCGCAGCGAAGAGGGCTGGGTCCTTGCAGCATCGCCCAGCGACCCCTATAAAGACCCGTGCAAGCGATAACGCTCAGCGTAATAACAAATAATAATAAGAATATCTGATGAATAATAATTCCGATACGTATCGTTACTCAATTAAGGGTGAGCAGGTTGGTGAGCGCATTGATAAGGCGCTCAGCGCGCTCAATGATGATCTATCGCGGGCCCGTGTGCAGGCCTTGATGGAGCAGGGGCAGGTGATTCTTAACGGTCTGCCGTGTAAAACCGCATCTAAAAAACTGGTCGCCGGGGATTTGATCAAAATCATTATTCCCCAAGCCGTTGCGGCGAACCCGCAGGCGCAGGATATCCCCCTCGATGTGCTGTATGAGGACGAGGATGTGATTGTGATCAATAAACAATCCGGCCTCGTGGTGCATCCCGGTGCGGGCAATCATGACGGCACGTTGGTTAATGCATTGCTGCATCATTGTGGCGACAGCTTGTCTGGCATTGGCGGGGTCATGCGCCCCGGCATTGTGCACCGCTTGGACAAGGAAACCACCGGTGTGATGATCGCGGCGAAGAACGACAAGGCGCATAAGGGGCTGGCTGCGCAGCTTGAAGATCGGAGCTTGAGCCGGATTTATAAGGCGCTCGTGCTGGGCGTGCCGACCCCGCTGAAGGGCCGGATAAACCATCCGTTGGCCCGTCATCACGTTTATCGCCAGAAAATGGCCGTGAACCGTCGCAATGGCAAGGACGCCGCCACGCGCTATCTCGTGCTGGAGCGCTATAAGGGTGCATGCAGCCTGGTGCAATGCAGCCTGGAAACGGGCCGCACACACCAAATCAGGGTGCATATGGAGGCCAATAAGCACCAGCTGATCGGTGATCCAGTTTATGGCGCCCAGCAAACCGCCACAATCAGCGTTTTTAAGAAGGCAGGTTATGATCAGAGCGTTATAGACCAGATTCTGGCCTTTCCGCGTCAGGCCTTGCATGCCCAAACCTTGTCCTTTATCCACCCTCGTACAGAGGAAACGATGAGTTTCGATGCGCCGCTCGCGGATGATTTTGATAAACTATTGAAATTACTGTAAAAATACAAGCTGCGTAAAAAATAGATAAAATTTTACATAAATTTCTTGTATTTTCATAAATCGTGGGTTATTCTTAGATATAAGGTCAATTTAAGCAAATAAGCATCGGCCTATAGGTATGACAAAAGGTAATAATAAGACAAACGGTTTTATAGTTTGCGTGTGTAGTAAAAATAAAAATGTAACTCAAGTTTTAGATTCATAGTTAACCCACTGAATTTAAATGGATTTTAAAAAGTTTAACCCACTTTTCAACGCTTCATCCGATCTGGTACAAACTTTCGCCGCCCCATTTTCAGGGGCGGTTTTTTTTGCTTTGGTGGGGTGCGCCGTTAAATATACATAAAGCTTGCAATTTTACGGTAAATATCATAAGGTTTCGCATCTTTATAATTAAGGAGCGATAAAGTAATGACGCCTGCTGCATTATTAGCACTAACGGGAATGGCAATGCAGGTCGCGGTTACGTTCTTTTTTTTGAGCGCGCGACCATTAACTATGCGTCTTATTCTTAAGGTTGGGACGCTTTGGAATAAGGAGCATACAGAAGCAAAAAAGGCGAGAAAAAGCAAAAAACGTCAATATAAACAGCTCAGGAGGAAGTTTTTTGCCAGGAAGAAGGCCGCTATTGCCAAGGCCGAATATAAGGCCCTTAAAGCAGCAATTAAAAGCACAGCCCCCAAGGCCTATTTTATATCCCGCGCAGCAGGGCTTACCGTTGCTTTTACCCTGGCGGCGGCGGCTGTCAATAATATCAGAGGTGAGTTTCAGAATAAGAATAAAGAGGGGCTAACCTTTACCCTGTCTCATATAAATAAAGAAACCTGGGTTGATATTGGTCCGTTGGGCGTCGGCGTGACCTTTGAAAATGAGCTTTTAGAGATGGGGCGCTCTAAAGGTGAGTGGCTCTTTGATCAAGATTTTACAGACTATGAGCATAAATCTGAGCTGATGACGAATTTTGCCGCGTCTGCAGGCGTTGCTGGGGGGGTTTACCTTGGACTGTTTGGTCTGTGCGCCGGGGGTTATAAAACGAAGAAGCATTTCAGCGAAGAGCCGTTTAATATCTGGCCCTCTGCAGGCTATAAAGCCTTAGGCTTGTCTGCCACGTCTTTGTTGGTTCTCGCGTCTTTCTATGCGAACGGTTTTGAGTTTTATGGGGATATAGAGCCTGATGGCCGCGTAACAACGTATAAAGTCGGCATTGGATACGATGCCCGTAATAAAATGTTTGATTTTCCATGGCTGGAGAGCTTCGATCGAACATTCAAGGATTATGAGGTTGCCTTTATATCTGCTGACCTTATATGGCCGGATGGGAAAGGTAATGGCGTGGATTGTGACTTTGATTACTATCTGGCGAAACGGGTGAAGAAGGAATTCAATAAAAAGATGGAGCGCGATACTGATAATGTGGTGGATGTTCTCGACTATGTTCCGGGGAAGGTTGGCGAGACATTGAGGGATACTGCCCGGTACGAGCTATTTAAAGATTAGGAGGCTGTTTTTGGGTAATAAAAAAGAGGCCCGTATGAGGCCTCTTTTTCTTTATTTGTGCAATGGTGAGTGTCTGTTAAGCCGCTAAATCCATGCCCCATTCAACAACCTTCTCTGTTTTGTCAATGATACCTTTTCCCGTGGCTTTTAATGGCCGCCACAGTGCAGAACCGTTTTCATAGGTTTTCTTGCTTGTTTCAGTGTATATGTCAGCGACAGCATTGCCGAATATCATGAAAATGCCTTTGTCGACGTCATTCTCATGGGCAATGTTGGCATTTTCGGCCATTGTTCCAACTATTGCGAAGCTTCCTGTTATCGCTAAAGCATTTACAACGAATCTTTTGCTACATACATTCCTTACTAAAGAGGCACTTTTTTTGCCAAGCCTTAGGCCTGTAGAGCTCATTTCCACGGTATCTTTAACGAGCTCTAAGGCCGGATTTTGTTCTTTTTTACTCATAATTACTATTCTCCCTGTTCAGGTTCAGATCAATAATTTACATATATTTGCACGGCAATGCAAGAAAATTATGTTAAAAATTATGTTTTAATATGGGTTGTTACTTAAGTCGCTGATTTTACGGCAAAACCTCACCCCAATGGCGCACGATATGGTCGTAGGAAAATGGCTCTGTCAGAGCGTAAAGCGGGAGAGGGGAGCGGATGCTCTGCCCTATGTCGCGACCAAATGGCGCGGCGGAGAGGGTGGCTTTGGCGTTTTGCGGCATGTGTTTATACCCGCCCAGGGGCATGCTCAGGCGGATGCCGTTATCATTGTGGGTGGTGCCGCCGAACAGGTCGAAATCGGCTTGATCGGAAATCGTCACATAGCCCTCTAGCCGCGCGCCGTTCTTGAAATCTTTCTCCAGTGCGAGCGTTAAACCTATATCTTCATTCAAATACCGGCCGGCCTTGGCCCGCAGCGTTAGATCATGACGCGGTAAATCATACCACGCACTAACATGCCCGGTCGTGACGTAATTGCTGAAATAGCCCAGATTTAAATTTGTGAACGGGCTGCGCTTATTGGCTTGCCACAGCTCTGCCCCAACCGCGAGGCGGGAGCCGAAGGGGCGATAGAGAATTTCCCCGCCAATCCCGCCATACATTTCCTCCAAATACCCGCCGATCAGCGCCAGATGAAGGTCGGGACGGAGGCTGTGGGTGAAGGCGGCGTAGGCATTTTCGATCGCAATCGTGCGCTGGGCGAATAGATCAACATCGCTGCGCACGGGGCGGGCGCTGCGCGGGCGAATTTGGGTGAGGCGCTCCAGATTATTGCCCAGATTGATCCGCATCGTCGCGCCAATATCCACGATGCCCAGAAAGCTTGTTGCATGTTTGCCGAACAGAAAGGCGCTGCGATACAGCCCCGTGCTGTCTTCTTCCGCCAGGCTAATCTGGTTTTCCAGCGTGAAATCGTATGTTTTGAGATCAAAAAGCTGCTGGCGGCTGCGATCAATGCGGCGCAGGGGGTGTTTGCTGCGTGTGTCGAAGGCGGCGCTTTGCCACAGCTCTTCCGGGCTGCCCTGATGATGGGCGGCTTTTTCCAGATCCTTGCGCAGCAGGCTAATCGCCGGGCCTTGCAGGCCGAGACGGCTGGGGATGATATTCAGGCGCTCCACCATCGGGCCGCCATGATTGGCTATATGCACCGCGGCGCGGCCGATCTGGCGCGGGGCGGATTTATAGCGCTCAAGGCTCAGGCGCGTTTGCACATCATGCATATCAACATGCTGTGTGTGCTGGAGCATAATATTCTCGCGCTGGGCGGACAGCTCCATTTCTTCCGGCACGGTCAAATCTGTGCGAAAAGGCCGAAGGGGCACGATGTTTTTCAGTTGCGTATGCTGCGCGCGCCAGTCTTTCATATTGCTTTTGAGGGTGAGGCGGCCCATCAGCTTTTCCCGACCTTGCGCGGCGAGGCTGAGGCTGGCCCAGGGGACGGGCTGATAATTTGCGCCGACGGCCCAGGGCGCTGGCGTTTTAAAATTGATGGCTGTTTGCTCTGCCTCATAGCGGTCTGCGCCGTAATCGGCTTTAAGCGACAGGCCCTTTACCGGTGTGAAATACTCAACGCCGCCAAAGATGCCGATGCTCTCGCCCGTGAACCAGTCGGAGGGATCGGCGGAGATCTCACCATCCAGATCACGCGCCTTGCCGAAATGTTTCGCGATGCCTTTAAATGGATTGTTGAAATGTGCCGCGGTGCCATAGCGGCCCCAGCCTAATCCAGCGGTGAAATCAAAATCTTTATAGCGTTTGGACAGCGCGATATATTCCCCGCCCATACGCTTATGCCCGATAGCGGATTGCAGGCCTACGACGAGCGCGGGTCGGTAGTGGCTTTCTGTCAGCAGGCGCAGCTTTATATCAACGCCGGGATAGAGGCGATCCGGGTTGTCGGTAATGCTCGACATCTCAGAGCTTTGCCGGATATTCACGTAGAGCGGCGCCGCAAGCTGAATGCCCAGATAGCCGTGCACATAAGGATCGAGATTGGACAGGCCGAGCTTGACCGTCCCGACGGAATCCATGCGCGCGCTGGGAATGGTGTTTAATCCGAGCGGGCCGGTCAGCATACTGGAATAGGGCACGCTATCGCTCTGTGATTCGCTTGCGCAGGCGGGGGCGATTGACCCGCTTGATAAGAAAAGCGCGCATATAAAACAGAGCAAAAGCCCAAGATGCCGTACATCTTGGCGCAACGTTGAAAAACAACAGCGCATAAATTCGTGCCGAAAGCCTTATAATTTGTGGTATTTTTACTTTAGCATTGCGGGCAGCGTACCCCTGTATGGTTTTTGGTTTGATACGCTCTAATCTTGTTGAAATCTTTACTGTTCTCCATTCATAGTTGTGATGGTAATATATATGCATGTTTGATGAACCTGCCATATTGATTTTAGGATTAGAAGCGCTCTTTCTCACTGTTGTTATCGTCATTGCATTTCGCTTGTGGCTTGATAAACGCAGGCATGCTGTTTTTACAGCGCTGATGGAAGATGTGTTTAACGCACCGGGGCGGGGGATTATTTTGTACGATCATAATGATAATTTAGTTCGCGCGAATGATGAAGCCTATCAGTTCATTTCTACGCTTTCCGATGATCCGTCTGCACATGATATAAGTTTTGTATCTGGTATGCCTTCAACAATGAAGGGGTTTCTGGATTATATGTTTGATCATGCCGTTGATGTCGATCAAAGCTTGAAAAACGCGCTGGATAAATTGTCGCAACAAAGATCCGGTCAGGGATTTAGAGAGGTTATTGCCTGGGGCGATGATCAACTTTGTTTGGTTGAGGCCTCTTCGACATCTGCGGGGCGGCAGCTTGTCGCGCTTTATGATCTGAGCCGCGCTAAAAGTGATGAAGATAAAACGATCAAGCTCAGCCGCTTTAGTGATAAACTCGTGCATGCCATCGAGGCGGTGAATAGCGGCATTATCATCGCTAAACGGGTTGATGATGCATATAGAGTGCTGTTCGCCAATCAGGCCTTTGAAGAATATTCCGGGTTGCCCAGCGCCGATACAATCGGAAAACCTGTGCGGCGTATCTTTAATCATCTGACAACGCATGAAAGAAGTTTGAAGAAAATTGACGAAGCTCTTCGCTCTCAAAGCCAAGGTGATATTGATCTGAAGGCTGGTCAGGAAAAGGATAAACCCCGCTGGTTTAATGTACAGCTGACCCCGACCGAAATGGATGATGAAGATGTCTTTATTGCTGTTTTCACAGATATTACAGATTTGAAAATCAGAGAGCAGGAGCTTTCGCGCACACAAAAAATGGAAGCGCTTGGGCAGCTCGCGGCCGGTGTTGCCCATGATTTTAACAATATTCTCTCTATTGTCGGCGGGTATGCCCGTATTGCAGACAGCAATTTTGGCGAGAATGAAACACTATCGGATTATTTGCAGAAAATTCAAAATGCAACCGATCGGGGCGCGAGCCTTACATCTCAGCTTTTGACATTTAGCCGGCATAAAATAGTCACGGAAAGCGTGATTGATCTTTCACAAACATTGAAGGAGCAATCAAGCTTGCTTACGCCGCTTTTGCCCGCCTCTATTGTATGTTCGTTTGATGTGGATACTGAGGGGCTCGTGATAGATTGTGCCGTCGATGACATTACACAAGTTATGATGAATTTAGCGCTCAATGCCAGAGATGCTATGCCCGATGGGGGCGCGATTACCATCGGCTCGCATTTATGTGAAGGCGGTGATGTTCCACTCCATATCAGGGAAAAAACAGACAATGATAAACTGGTGTGCTTTTCTGTGAAGGATGATGGCTGCGGCATAAAGCCAGAAATATTGGAGAAGATATTTGATCCCTTTTTCACAACCAAGGATCAGGGGAAGGGCACCGGGCTTGGGTTGTTCATGGTCTATGGTCTGGTAAAGCAAATGAGTGGCTTTATCGATGTTGATTCAACGCCTGGACAGGGCACTATCTTTTCTGTGTTTTGGCCCTTAAGCGACAAGCAGCCGACCAAAGTTATGCAAGGGTCTATTGCTGATGTGGAGAGCATTAATCTGGAGGGGTATACGGCTCTCGTGGCTGAGGATGAACCGGACTTGCTTGCTCTTGTATCCAGCATGTTAGAGCGTTTGGGCATGACGGTTCTGGCTGCAGCAAACGGTAATGAAGCGCTCGTGCTGCAGGATGACCATATGGGAGATGTTGATTTATTGCTTACCGATGTCGTGATGCCGGAGCTTGGCGGTGTGAAGCTGGCGGAGCTAATGCAAGAAATGCGGCCCGATACACATATTTTGTTTATGAGCGGTTATCCCGCCGGCGCTTCTGAAACGGGCGCATCATTGCCGGATGGCGCGACCCTTATTGCCAAGCCCATTGATTACGAGAATTTGGCGCGCATTATTTTTGAAAAACTAACAAACAAAGACGTGAATAAATTCATTCAAACAGACCAGGGACGCGCGGCGCATTGGGAAACATCAGAGGTTGAAGATGGAGTCGGGAACGGCTCGATAAAAAGCAGTTAGGGGAAAGCTATGGGACAAGTAAAAGACTTTAACGATTTGAAAGTGCTTATTGTTGAGGACCAACATGAGGCGCGCGCGATGATGCGCAATATGCTGATGGAGCTTGGGGTTAATCAAATCTTTGATGCGCCGGATGGGCGTGATGCGCTTGTGTTCCTGGATTCTGCATTTGATTTTGTTGACATGATTATCTGTGATTGGAACATGCCGAATATGGATGGGGTGGAATTGCTTCGCCAGCTCCGATCGGTTGACCCGGATATACCGTTTCTGATGGTTACAGGTCGCGGGGATATGGAATCTGTGGTTGAGGCGAAATCATCCGGCGTGACGGGCTATATCCGCAAGCCGTTTTCGGCCAAGGGGCTGGAAGCCAAAATTCGTATCATGATGCATAGAATGGCTGAATAACCTGGCCCTATATTTTTCTGCGTGCCGAAGCATATTAGGTTCTATGAATATGGCTGAGCTTGGGGTAGCGTATAAACGTGATGAAGGAATCAGAGCCAGCACAAACGGACGCAGCGCAAATAGAATCAGCGCGCGCAGATTATGATATCTGCGTCATTGGTGGCGGCATTAATGGTGCGGGGATCGCGCGCGATGCGGCCGGGCGGGGGCTAAAGGTTTTGTTGGTGGAGGCTGCTGATCTAGCCAGCGCGACATCGTCCGCCAGCACAAAGCTTATCCATGGCGGCTTGCGCTATCTTGAATATTACGAATTCCATTTGGTGCGCGCGAGTTTGAAAGAGCGCGAGCGGCTGCTGAATATCGCGCCGCATGTCATCCGGCCGATGCGCTTTGTGTTGCCGCATGATAAGGCGCAGCGCCCGGCCAGGCTCATCCGGCTTGGTTTGTTTTTCTATGATAATTTAGCCAAGCGTAAGCGGTTGATGGGGTCCAGGGGCGTTGCGCTAAGGGGCTCACCGCTCGGCCGACCGCTTGAGCATCACTATAAAAAGGGCTTTATCTATACTGATTGCCGGGTCGATGATTCGCGGCTTGTCGTGCTTAATGCGATGAGCGCAGCGCAAAAGGGCGCAGACATTCTTACCCATACAAAATGTGAAAATCTAAATCAAAGCGGCAAGGTCTGGACTGTCGATCTGCATGATCTTGTTTCTGGTGAGCGCTGGGTTGTGAGCGCTAAAACGGTTGTTAATGCTGCTGGTCCGTGGGTGCGCAGTGTGCTGGATGAGGCCGGTCTAACATCGCCGGAAACGCCCAATATCCGCCTCGTCAAAGGCTCCCACATTATCATTAATCAAGCGTATGAGGGTGAGCATGCTTACGTCCTGCAACAGCCGGATAAGCGCATTGTCTTCGTCATGCCGTATGAGGGTAAATACACGCTTATAGGCACAACGGAAGAGGCGTTTAACGATGATCCTTACGAGGCGCGCATTTCAAAAAAAGAAACAGAATATCTCTGCGCGGCCTATAATCGTTCGTTTAAAAAAGATATCCGCCAGAGCGATGTGCTGTGGGCCTATAGCGGCGTGCGCCCGCTTTTCGATGATGGAGAGGATAGCGCAACTTCGGTCACGCGCGATTATGTTTTGCACGAATACAGCGATGAGGGACCATTATTGCTCTCCGTTTTTGGCGGTAAACTGACGACCTATCGTGTGCTATCTGAGCAAGTGGTTGATCGCGTTCTGGAGGGGCAGGCTGATGATATCGGCCCCTGGACCGCCAGCGAGAATTTACCAGGCGGCGGCATACTAAATGGTGATTTCGATCGCTTTATTTTGTTCCAAAAGTCAAAATATTTCTGGCTGGATGAGGGGGTGCTTTACCGATACGCCCGCAGTTACGGCCTGCTCATGGATCGCTTTTTAAAGGGTACAAAATCATACGAAGATCTCGGTGAACATTATGGTGATGGTGTTTATGAGGTGGAAATTCACTATCTTGTGCGCGATGAATGGGCACGCACCGCAGAGGATATTCTCTATCGTCGCTCGAAGTTAGGCTTGCATGTATCCGGCGAAACAGTTCAGAATTTAGAAAAGGCTTTGTCAGAAATTTTGAAGCAACATAGCCGATAGCCACCTGAAATCCCCCCACCCTGAGGGAGGGGGCTAGGGGGCGGGGTGACAATGGTATATTCATCAAGCGCCGTAACCCCCACCTTAATCATCCCCCTACAGGGGGAGGAGATATGCGAAAAGAAAAAGTATGAATAGAGACAAAACACTCCTCGCCATCGATCAAGGCACGACCAGTTCTCGCGCGATTTTATTCTCCGCCGCGGGTGATATTCTGGATACCGCGCAAACCGAACTCACGCTTCACTATCCGCATAAGGGCTGGGTGGAGCAAGATCCGCGCGATATCTGGGCCGATACGCTTTGGGCCACTCAACAGGTGATTGCACGCGCAGACTCGTCAAACATCGCAGCTATCGGCATCACAAACCAACGCGAAACGACAATCATATGGGACCGCGAAACCGGCGCGCCCGTCTATAACGCTATCGTCTGGCAAGACCGCCGCACGGCTGAGTATTGTGCGACTCTGAAAGAGCAAGGCCACGAAAATATGATTACCGCCAAAACCGGCCTGCTGCTCGACCCGTATTTCTCTGCCAGTAAAATCGCGTGGATTTTGGATAATGTTGATGGCGTAGGCGATCGGGCCGAAGCTGGCGCGCTGGCATTCGGCACGATTGATACGTATCTGCTCTGGCACTTCACAGGCGGAAAAATGCACGCGACGGATGTCACAAACGCCGCGCGCACGATGCTCTATAATATCGTAGACCAACATTGGGATGACGAACTGCTCGCGCTGTTCAACATCCCGTCCAGCCTTCTGCCAGAAGTCAAAGACAACGTGGCCGATTTTGGCCAAACCGATGCGGACGTGCTCGGTCACACTATCCAAATCGGCGGTATGGCTGGTGATCAACAAGCCGCGCTGATCGGGCAGGGCTGCTTTGCGCCGGGCATGGTGAAATCGACCTATGGCACGGGCTGTTTCGCGCTGATGAATATCGGGTCGCACTTTAAACAATCGCAAAATCGCCTGCTCACCACCCCGGCCTACCGCATCAATGGTGAAATCACCTACGCGGTGGAGGGTTCTATCTTTATGGCCGGGGCGGCCGTGCAATGGTTGCGTGATAATCTCGGCCTGTTCAAAACGGCCGCGGAAAGCGAAGCGCTCGCGACCTCCGTCCCCGATAATAACGGCGTCTATTTCGTGCCGGCCTTCACCGGCCTTGGCGCGCCATATTGGCAGCCTGATGCAAAAGCTCTGATCACCGGCCTGTCTCGCGAAAGCACCGCCGCCCACATCACCCGCGCTGCGCTGGAGGCACAAGCCTACCAAACCCTCGATTTAATGAGCGCGATGCAGGCCGATAGCGGCCACAAACCCGCCGTGATCCGCGCCGATGGCGGCCTGGTCGCTAACGCTTTCGTCTGTCAATTTCTCGCCGATATGCTGGATACCCCCATCGACATCCCCAAAATCACAGAAAGCACCGCCTGGGGCGCGGCCGCTTTGGCCGGGCTGCAAGCGGGCGTTTTCAACACCTTGGGGGATGTCACCGCCGTCTGGCAGCGCGATAAAACTTACGTGCCCGCTATGGAAGAGACCCAGCGTCAGCAGCTTCACAAGGGCTGGAATGCTGCTGTGCAAAAAACCATAAAGTAGAGTATTTTATTGCTTTTTAGGCCAAAATAATGTATATTACTCACGTCTTCTCCACAGAATGAGAAGGCGCTAAAAACGGCTTAATAATAGAGAACGAGTGTAAATATAGTAATTCCAATTAATAATTGCGCATGCTATGCTGCATGATGACTTATTCAATAGACCTTCGTAAAAGAGTTGTTTCCTTTGTAGAATTTGGTGGTAGTAAAGTGGAAGCTTCGCATCGCTTTAGTGTATCT
>JAJRYK010000041.1 GCA_024275825.1 Alphaproteobacteria bacterium | reverse complement strand
TGCCTTTGCCACCTTACAGCCCGGACTTTAACCCCATAGAACAAAGCTTTGGTAGCCTAAAAAGGCGACGGCAATTTTTACCGCTTGGCACGCCATTGGACGATTTATTTATGTGCAATTATTAATTGGAATAACTATACCTTGAAGAAGAGGTTCAGCCTGCGCTCCATAAATACGAACCTGCTACGCAGCTAAAAATAGCAGCGCAAATTTGTCGGCACCTTGAAAAACTTGACCTTTAATATGGTCGTGGATATTCTCGATACACCGCATCAATATCCGCCAGCACTTCATTTGATAATGTCAGATCAACCGAATCGATATTTGTTTTGAGCTGCTCCATGTTTGTTGCGCCAATGATGTTGGCGGTGACGAAGGGCCGCATGTTCACGAAGGCCAGCGCCATTTGGCAGACATCGAGGTCGTGTTTTTTGGCGACGGCGATGTAGGCTTTGATGGCGTTGTTGGCGTGCAGGGTATCACGGCGTTCTTGGCCTGGAGTGATGGTTAGGCGAGCGCCATCGGGGCGGGCGCCGTCTAGATACTTACCGCTAATCATGCCGCGGGCGAGGGGGGACCAGGCGAGCAGGCCGCATTCCTCGGCCATCATGATTTCGTGCAGGTCAGGCTGAACTGTGCGGGAGAGCAGGGAATATTCATTTTGGATCGAGGCCATGCGGGGCAGGCTTTTATGTTCGGAAAGTTCTAGCCATTTCATCGTGCCCCAGGCGGTCTCGTTGGACAGGCCGACATGGCGGATCTTTCCGGCCTTGATCAGTTCGCCCATGGTTTCCAGCACGTCGACGAAGTTGGATTCGACCGCGCTTTTGTCGAAATCGGGGGCGTATCCCCAATATTGCTGGAAGCTATAGGAGCCGCGATTGGGCCAGTGGAGTTGATAGAGGTCTATATAATCGGTTTGTAAACGCTTGAGGGAGCCCTCGACGGCCTCAAGAATATTTTTGCGATTGATGTGGTTTTCACCATTTCTGATCCAGGGCAAACCGGGTCCGGCAATTTTAGAGGCGAGAATAACCTGATCGCGATTTTTGCAATTGGCAAACCATGTGCCGATGATTTCTTCGGTTTTACCGTAAGTTTCGGCTGTGGGTGGTATGGCGTACATTTCGGCGGTATCGAAAAAATTGATGCCGCGCGTGAGGGCGTAATCCATTTGTTCGTGGCCTTCGGCCTCGCTATTTTGCATGCCCCAAGTCATTGTGCCCAGACAAATGAGACTGACATCCAGGCCGGTACGGCCGAGTTTTCTATACTGCATATTGATCGCTCTCTTTAGATTTAGTTCTGAAGGTTCTTCAAGCTATTTGGTAGCGGGCGCGGCAAAGTCAAGTCTGGCGGGTTTTGTAAGATCGTGCCGATAGATTTGTTAAAGCGCTCGACAACAGCTTGATCGAGTTCAGTGCGGCGTACGGTGACCTTTTCAAGTATGAAACCATAGGCCTCATCCTGTTTGAAGTAACAACGGATAGGCTGCATGCGATATTCGCCGAAAGAGTCAGTTTGCGTGTACCAAAGGCGTACAGATTTACCAAACTCTTCGACGGTGCTGACATATATTGTATCGGGATATTGTGTGTTGAGCTCTAGGAATACTTTGCAAATGCCGTAAGCCATAGAGCCTTGACGCTCGGCGAATCCCCAGCGTATGATTAAGATAACAAGTATGAGCGCAACGCCCGCGCCAACGAGCTTCATGCGGTTTTTTTTCTTCAGTTTTTGCTGTTGTTTTAAGCCACTCTGATCGAGCGCTTCTTCGATTTGATCTTCGGTTGAGGTGGGCGCGCCGTTTTCTTCCGGCTCATTTTGATCTGTGGGGGGCGGTGTTTCACTCATGCTGATCAGCCCATAATCTTAACGCGCGCGGCGGCTTTTTTGTCTTGCGCTTTTTTGCTTTCTTCGACCATTTCCTGCACGAGCTCTTCGATGATGGAGCTGATCATGGCGCCGCGGGCTTCGCCATCTTCGCTTTTAGCCAGGACGCGGCGGCGAATTTCATCGCGCGCACTGCCGCCCGGAAAGCGCGAAGAAAGCATTTGACGCGCACGACCGGCGCCTAGCAATTGATACATGCGCGTACGGATATTCACATCCTCGGATGAGGTTGAGAGTGCCCAAAGCTCAATGGGGCCGAGTGTGTTGTAGATGTGTTGTTCATAGCGCCCATCGGTGGTGCCAAGCACAAGAAGGCAGGGCGCGCCAATCGCTTTTGGCCCGGTTAGCTTGTGGCGAATAACATCGCGCGCGGTTTGGCTGAGGCCAAAGCGGTTTTGCACATCATCAACGGCCTTGTCGGAAATGGCGGTTCCCAGGATCCAGACACCGGTGGCGAGATCGACCATATCATCGCTAAAGTCATTGAGAAGTTGCGAGGTCAGAACGATTTGTACGCCGCGCTTACGGCCTTCGCGGACATCGCGGATGACCTGATTGCGCACAGCGGGAGAATTGGTTGTGCGGTGAAACTCGTCATAGCAGAGGCGTTTTTGCGTATCGCCAACCTCTTGCAGGCGCATCTCGTGATAGAGTTTGTATTTTTCCGGCACGTTTTGCAGGGCTTCTTTGCCCATCCACCAGCTGCGCACCAGTGCGTGACGGGCCAGCATATACATGATCGCAGTTTGGCGATCGGCGGTTTCGTCACCTTGCGGCGCAACGTCCATGAGATCGAGCGAGCAAACACGTGCATCGGCGATGTCGAATTGTGTGACGGAGGAGAGAATAGGATATTCACGAATGGCGGAGGTGATCATGCGCTCAAACGCGCCGATGACAGTTTCGGTGCTAAAGCCCACGGCGGTTTCTTCGAGCAGGGCGCGAATTTGCGGTCGGCGCGATGCGGTGATGGAGTCGTTGAGTGTCGGAACGCAGTGACGCTGCGCAAGATTGGCGATGTGATATTGCTCAAGCTCAAACATCTTATCGACGATATCCCACCAATAGGGATCGGTCGGTAGATGGATGTTGAATTTCTGCAATGCTTCATCGACTTCGGATTCAAGGCGCGGCAAATATGGTCGTGGCTCTGCATTTGCGGCTTTATCATCACGCCAGCGATACATTTCATCAATCACCAGCCCGACCAGCTGTTGCATGCCGTCATAGGGCTTATCGTACCCTGGCGGCGTACAGAGCATGGTCATCAGCTCAATCAGATAGCTGCGCTCATCCGGTAGGGGCGCACGGCAGCCGAGCTGTGTATCGAATGGATTGATCGCATATTGGTGCGACATTTGAAGACGGTAATAGGCGGCTTCGTGCTGACGGTTGAGCGGCAGGGCCTCTTTGAGCAAGGAGACAAGACCGGAGGAAGAGGGTCCGATATCAACCACGGCAACGTAAGGCAGCTCGCTTAAGCCCGGTGAAAGACAGGTGCCGAGATTAAGCGTATTGAGCAATACAGATTTACCAGCGCCGGGCTGGGCGAAGATGAGATCAAACCATGTGGTGGTCAGGTTTGTGCCGGTTTGGTAAGGCCAGATTTTTCCATCGGGCGTGCGGAAGATCATCGCGCCCTGCTCAAACGGGCTACACGGTCTTTGCCACGGCAAGAGCTTCATGATCTCGGTCATGGGCGCAATGCCGGGCACGCCGGTTCCTGCGCAGTGGATACCCATCGCGGAGGACATGACGCAATCAAGCGGATCACCGGAAAATTCGCTAACCTGACAATAACCCCAACTCTCGATGGATTGTAGCAAGATGGAAAGCTGATCAAGGATCGAATCTTTTTCATCCAGCGCGCACCATGTGGCGAAGGAAATGCGAATGCGCACAACAGGTTCATTACGGGCAAGCGCTTGCAGGCCCTCTAGCGAGTATTTGACTTGTTTATTTGCAGCGTTTGTCACGCCCATAATGGTGGAGATGAAGGTTTTAAATTGCGTTGCATAGATACCGCCGCCCTCAACCAAAAATGATATGCGGAAGGGAATATCAGCCTCAACCATGCGATTGAGCAGGAAGGGGAAGGCTGTTGCGTCCATGGGGCCGAGCGTCATGTCACCGCCCGCCCAAAGGGTGTTGCCGATGCGCACAACGGTTTTGCCGAGCGTTTTAGCATCGCCCGCAGTGATTTGGTTTGGAAGGCTGGGCCAGAGCAGGTCTGACATATCCACTTGGTTCATTGGTGCGCGCGGTGGTATGGGGTCGCCAGGTAAACAGGCACGCCATTTATCGTTGATCCGGTCGGGGAATAAATTATTGCGCACAGAGGTTAGGGCATCGTGGACCTCCATCAATGTGCCCCGAATGGCGAGCTCGTCCAGTGCAGAGGTGATGGCATTTACAAAGCTTTTGTGACGGGTGCGCAGGGGGTCGAGCGCGGCGTAGGGTTGCTGTGCCCGCCCGGCATTAAGCCAGCTTTTTGATGTTTCGCGCGCGTCTTCACCGGCGCGTTTAAATTCGTGGGGCGTAAGCGCGCTGGGGCGGGTCCAGAGTACAAAATAGGATTCTTCGTGAGTAAGGAACTTTTCTAAATGATTAATGCGCTCTGCAAATAGATCATCAAGCTCCAAACCAATATTTTCCGAGGCCACGCGGCTGGGGCGTATCTGGCTGGTAAGCTCTTTGCGAATGCGCCCCGGGTCGCGTGCAAAATAAACCTGTAGCGCATGGCCCTGACGATCAAAGCGCGCCCCCATTTTGATGGTGGCGGCCTTGATGATGTGCTCATATTCTTCATCACCAATGATTTGTCGGCTGCCTTCAATTTTCACATATGAAATCAGTGACCCGTCCGTTGAAACCAGTGTGGTTTCGTTATCTGCCGTTTCCAGACGAATAAATGACGAAACAGATTGCCTGAAACCTTTTTGGAAGGGTGCTATAAATTTTTCGAGAAAGTTCATTGCGCTGCTTTAAAATCCGGCTAAGAAATATTGTTTACGTCCACCATCTAATATACCCGCCCAAGACGGTGGCGCATAGAGCGGGGACATAAAAAAAGAACTTATAGCCACTTCCTTTTACTTTTGCGAGGATGTTGCCGCGCTTCTAACGCAGGTTTCTTTGGGTTTTACGCAGCTTTTTGTAAATCCTGATAAAGTGCAATCCATTGTTGCGGCGTTTTACCGCCAAATGGCCCGGCCTTTGATCGCCAATAGGCCAGTATTTGCGGGAATTGATTAAATTCCAGATCCGCCTCTTTAATGATGCGGCGATCAAGCGGGAAGAGGCGTATGCCCTCTAGTTTCTTTGTGCGCGCTTTATAGTGTTTTGGCCCTAAATAATCGCTGAGCACGGTGGACAAGATATAAGGATCATCGGTGCTGATCCGTTCTTTGGCTTGTTCCCGCCGCGTCATGAGCGTATCAAGCGCTAGCCGCGCCGCTTCAGCGACCGGCCCTTGCGATATGCGCGCGACATAGATTGCGCGGGCCATATGGTGTAAATCGGCCTGTGAAATTTCCGGCAGCCACAGCAGCGCGCCAGAACGCATTTCATTGACGTCTTGCAAGTTGAAACATTGGTGACAAAAAATACAGGTTGTGGCGAGGTTGTTTTCGCTGACATCTGCTGTGTTACTATTGAGGTGAAGCACCTCCTGGTATTTTTTTGCCTGAAAGCCACAACCTTTACAGGTGTGATTATCACGCTCAAGAATTTTGTCTTTGAGGCCTTTGGGTAGCTTTTTTGAAGATTTTTTTTTGTCTGGAGAAGAATCAGAACCGCCCGACTGAAGCCGAGCGATTCCGAGTGATATTTTTAAGGTGTTCATTTTTATTGAACGTTAAATTCAACGCGGTTTAATGTTGCAGGTGCTACCGCCTCTCCTTGGCCAACAGTTTCGAACATGGCTTCGAAGACGATCGGCAAGGCCAATAATGCACCACCAGCGGCTAAGCGAATAGCGCCGTCCTTCAGTGGTGTGTTGGTTGGGTTTTCAACGTGATCCTTGATTTTCATGATACCAAGCACACCAAGTAGAATACCGAATAGATATGACAGAGCACTTATAAGGCCGGGAACGTCAGCAATAGATTCTGTGACGTTTCTGGAGATATCTCCAAAGTTATTACCGCCGCCGCCATCTGTGGCATGTGCGCTGTTAGAGGCCAGAACAAGACCAGCACTAATTGCCGCCCCAGCCGAGTAGTATGATTTTCTCAAATGTTTAAGCATAATAGTCTCTCCTTCTTGCTCAATGTTTAGTTACCTTAGTGTCGTTTGTATTTTTTCAAACCCATTTGAATCATCAAACAAATTTTAGGAAAATACAATCCCGTAATCTTGGCTAATGCCTAAAGTATTTTGTACCGCGTTCATTAATGGTCCTAGATTAACGGCCAGAGCGCCGCCAGCCATGTGTGTTAGTCCGGCCATCATTGAGGCTTGCTGATTTCCTTCTGCAACGTTTCGTACAATAAATATACCACGAACAAAGCTGATAAGGCCAATCAAGAGCATAAAGATCAAGATGGATTCAAGAACCGTGGTGACGTGCGCTATTTCATCAATAGACAGTCCTGTCGTATAATTTAGCACGGGCGTATTCATGCCAGCATCGCCGCTTATATTAAAGAAAGAGGAGGTAAAGGCGCCCAGGACCTGTGTATAGGAGATGAGAGCGCCGCCGGTGAGGAAGGTCATCATGGTGCCGATGCCGCCCGGACCACGTGCGCCGTCTTGCGCTGTTTTCATCAGGCGGGAGATGCCAATCATGATCAGGACCATGCCAGCAAAGATAGAGAAGGTTTTAACGACGATAGAGAGCGGCGCAAAAATATCCGCTGTGAAGCAGGCAATCATACCATCAAGGCCGTTACACGCACCGCCTGCAGCATCGTCACCATCGCCGAATATGTCACCAAGATCACCTAAAAGATCACCAAAGCCATCAACGATGTCACCGATATTGTGGAATTGATCCAGTAAAGAGGCTGGCGCAACTGTATTTTTGGCAACTTCAATAATAAAGGGCAGGGTGAAAAAGGCGCCAGCCGCGATGAAGCGTGAGATGCTGTCCCAAATCGGAACTTTTGGATCGAGCACATGCTCCTGAATTTTTAGAACGCCCCACAAGCCAAGAACTAGACCAAAGAGGTAGGAAATGGCGGTTAGGAATGCGCTAAACGCACCAGTGTGCATGACGAGGTTACACATTATGCGCCCGAGTGATGAGCTATCGCTGGAAATTATATCGCCAAGCCCCTGTGTTGTACTACAGCCGCTTTCGCTGCCAAAGATGTTGCCCAAATCTTGCAGAATGTCCAGAATACCGGCGATGTCCATATCGCCATCGCCCTTAATAGTGACCTGCATGGCCTCATATACATTTGGAAGAGCGAAGAGCGCCCCGCCAATAACAAGACGGACAACCGCGTCTTTTAGGGGATTTTGGTCAGAATTCTCGATGTGTGCTTTTAATTTCAGTAGGCCCGTGACGCCAAAAAGCAAACCAAGCAGGTAAGCAACGGCGGTAATGAGCGCGGGAACAAAACGTACCGAACTGATGATGGAAGCTAGAATATAGTTGAAATCTTCATTGATCCCGGTTTCGCCGAGAATGCCGCCAACAATGCCGCCTAGTGCTGACCAGCTATTGCCCAGATCAAAGGAATAGGCATCGAACGCAATATTTTCGCCGCCATTAATTGTCGTGGCCATGGCCTGGTAAACGATTGGTAGAGCAAGGAGTGCGCCGCCAATAATGAAGCGTGCCATTGATGTTTTCAGTGGAGCGTTGCTGGGGTTTTCGACATGCTCTTTAAGCTTTAGGATTCCTGTGACGCCGAATAGTAAGGCGAGGCCATACGAGATCGCGGTGATGAGGCCAGGTATAATAGCGCTGGATTCAACCATATTTTGAGAAATATCAGAAAGATCATTCTCGATATTCTCACCGAAAAGATCCTCAAAAAAGCTGGCATGGGCGGGCTCTATGGTGTTTATGACCATGAAGAGTAAGGCTATAATGCTAAACGCATATTTTTTTATGGACACACCCATATAATCTTTATTAAACCTCAAAAATTACCGCCTAATAATATTAGAACACATTTTAGATAAATTGTGCAAGTTTCCCTAATCCAGAAAGCGGCACTATAAATCTTACCACTAGTTTACGGGGTGTGTCTTAAGAAAATCTTAAGATTTAAATGCCAAAATTTTATAAATTTCGTTTTATTACAGGTGTTTATTGTGTAATCGTGCCTTTTGTGCCCCGCACAATCCACTTGCCATTTTCTGGCGCGATGGAGGTGACTGTACCGATACCGGAAAGCGCGCTGCCGACTTCAACTGCATAAACGCCGCTTGCGCCCTCTTTTGACACAAGTGCCTTGCCAGGCTGCGCTGAACGCATAACCCATTTTATGCGTGATTTTACAGGGGCATGGCGTAGTTTTGGCGTGGCGACGGGCGCAGGTTTTGCTGTCTTGGGGCTTGGCATAGAGAATGTGGGCCCTGTGGGTGTGGCTTGGGCCTGTGCTTTTAACGCGCTGACTTCTTCTTTCATCGATTCAATTACACCCCTTAGGCTTGCGATTGTTTGATCACGTTCTTGCAGCTCTTGGCCTAAGTCAGTTTGCGTTGTTTCCAGTTCGTTTTGCAAAACGCTGATTTGTGCTTCAAACGCGCTTGTATCAACTGTTGGCGCTTCCGCAGTAGGCACCATTTTTTCGGTGGCCAGTTTTTCTGTTTCAAAATCAATAATGTCCGGCTCAGGAGATAGTGTGGGCACCGCTATCGGTTTAAATGTCTCGAGTGTTAATATTTCGGGCTCGTTATTGGCTTCTTCAATCTGTTCTGCGATTATCTCTAGCGCTTCTTCTGGCGCTATGTTTTCGTGCGTTTCATTCTCAATGTTCAAAATATTAAGTTCGTCGAGCGAAGGCAGCTCTGTTTCTGTGCTGGCCTGTATATCGGGTAGCGGCGTCAATGTGCCTTCAATTTCAGGTAGCCCGTCTTGCAAGATTTGTAGAGCGTTATTACCTTCAGATGTTGTTACATCAACCTCTTCGATCGTGTTGTTCAGGGGCTCCGGCAGTGGTGGTAGCGGCGTAGTGTTATCGATAGGCGCTGGATCTTGTTGCGCTGTTTCTATTGGCATGATGGCTCTCGCAGGGTCGGGGCTGCGCCTGTCGGATTTCATCATTTGACCGAGGGCAACAAAGCCTATGGCGACCAAAACCACAGCGATAACGATAAGATTAAAATATTTTTGGACGAATGTTTTATTTTGCGGCGTAGCAGGATTGCCCGTTGTTTCCAGGCCTGAATCGTCATCCAGATCGTCCCACTCATCATCGTCAAAATCATCGACGCCCAGATCGTCCTGGAAGTCATCCAACTCTAGGATTTCATCGTCATCAATGGGATTATTTTTTTCATCAGACATGGTTTATGCGCGCCCTTTGGTCCTGGTTATTTTTTGTGGTTCTAGCTAAGCCAAAAAAGAGAGCAATGTCCAGAGTTTTAAGGCGTTTCTGCGTTTCCTAAAACAGGTTCAACAAATAAAATGCCCATTGGCGTGCCGGATTCAACGCGGACTAGGGTTTTTAGATTTTTCCCATCCCGTTCTAAAATTTGACCAAGCCGCGCGCCTGCCTCTTCAATACCAGAGGCAACCTCTTGCTTTGTGTCTTTGCTTTGCGTATCTTCCGCAACGGTTTCCCCGCGAATAGTCACGGTCGTCAATCCGCTTTCAGAAATGGCTGAGGTTAACCCCTCAACAAAAGCGGCCGCCATTGGCAAAATAACGCGCTGGAAATATCGGCGATCAACATCGGTTGCCATTGCCGTTAAGGTTGTGCCCGGATCAACCGCAATGGCATTAATGCCGATACTGATGCCGTCGATGACGATGGTGTTGAAGCTGAGAACCAATAGCTCGCGCTCGACGGTGAAGGAGCCTAAAATACGACTGCCCAAAAATGGCCCGGACATAATTTCAGCCAGAATGGGGCCGGACACATCGGAATTCGCCTCGGTTAGAAGTTGCGCATAAAGAATTTCGCCAGCTGGGAGCAAGGTAATTTGCTCTATTTCAGCTGTGCCATCTTCTGATGCGTCGCCTGTTTCGTTTGTTTCCGAGACGTTTTCGACGCTGGTGGTGCCGTCTTCTTCAGTTTTCAGGAAGTTCGGATCTGTGATCTGCATATTGCTCACAGCGCTTGTATTTTGACTTTCCAAAATGGCTTGCATCTGCTGTGACATTGCATCAGACAGCGCTTGTATGGCTTCAGTTTGCGCAACATCTTGCGTGGTTGTTACATTGGCCTGGAATTGGTTTTCCTGCCTTTGGCGTTCACGCTCCAGACGCTCTTCTTGTAATTGACGCCAGCGCTGAAGCGGGTCTTCTGCCTCCGCTTTTTGACGGGGCACGGTCAAGCGATCGGTCGCAGGATCAATAGGGGTGGGTAGAGCGCTGCCGCCTTGCTTAATGGCCTGGTCGATGCGCGCTTCGTTCTCTTCTTCAACGGCCGCGATATAGGCTGGTGTGGCTTCCTTTGTTCCGGGCGGCGCATTAACGTCTGAGCCGCCAGGGACGTATGAGGTTCCAGCTTCTTGTTTATCGCCGCCAATGGTGATGATAAAGCCAAAAATAACAACGGCGGCCACGCCAATAACGCCAATTTTCACAAGCGCATTGTCACGCCAAAGATCACCCAGCGTTTGACCTTTACCGTCAAATTCATCAAAGCTGTCAGTATCCAGCTCTAGATCATCATCGTCTAAATCATCACTCATCAAAAATATCCTCACGATCAGATAGGCGCGCACGCACGGTCTTGCCCTTGTCAGAGAGCAGCACAACCGGCGCAGAGTTTATAGAATAGACGCGCATACCATCGGCGGATGAGGCAGAGCTGATCCAGCCTGGCGACAGCAGGGTGAGCGGTGTGCGCAAATAGGTGAGGGGGCCATCTTGGTAGGCTGTGGTGCGACCATCAACGCCGGAAACATTCATTTTTGTGGCGGTCGGCGGCGCAACGCCTTCCAGCAGAGAGGACATGTCGGGCGTACCAGCGTGCAGCCCGGCGGCGATGCCTTGCTCGATAATAGGCGCTCTGGCAAAGGGGCCGTTTTCAGGAATGACGGCATCAAAGCGGTAATGAACAATATCACGGCTGGTTTGCAGAGAAATGATGATGGGCGTTTTTAGCCCGACCATAGAGATCGAAATATTGCCATAGGCAAATTCCGATTGCGGCGTGATGCGCAGAATATTGGCGTAAACGCCCTCGCCCTTTTCATCTTCTGTTCTGTCACTGGTGGAAATTTCAACCACGTCGAAGTTTCCAGCCCACGTGATGTTTTCGATCGGCCAAGGGGAGCCACTGATATCAACCATATTGAGCGTTGTGACATAGCCGTAAGACAGCTTGATGACTTTTGGTGCAACGCCGGGGTCGGTTGAGAGCGTTTCGACGGTAAGCTAAGGGCGCGGCGGTGGGTAGACGGGCAGCTCAACAGATTCCTGTGTGCGATCAAAGCGCTCGAGCAGTTTGCGAATTTCTTCGGGGCGCAGGGGGAGAAGGCCCTGCAGCGCGGCATCAAAGGCCTGGCTTCTGACATTCTCTCTTGCATCGTTTTTAGATGTTGGCGGCTCGAGTGTTACGTTTGATGCGTCAAGCGGCAGGGTAGCATTTTGCTCTAAATAGGCATCAAGCGCCTCATCTGACAATGGTGCCAGGTCGCTATCATCAGGCAAAACGGAGCCCGGCAGAGACGGCGGCGAGTTTTGTGCGTGCGTGGCTGGCACGACGGCGGTGCTCAAACCAAGGCAGCCCAGCATCAGAAGGCTGGCTTTAAACCAAGAAATATCACGATGTTTACATTTACGCATAGGGGCCTTTTGACTGCATCTGATCAGAGTTATATAAGGACGCTGCCTAAAAGAATAATACCTAAAATCCGCGCTGTCACGCCCCAACGCCGCGAAAGTGAAAAACACACACAGGCGCAAAAAGTGGAGTTTATTGGGGGGGCACTCTTAAGGTTTTGATAGGATAAGGCGGTTACCGCGGTACGGCAATCCATTGCTCGATCCCGATCCCGTTTGCGCTTTCAAGGCGCGGTACGCGGACAACGACGAGTGTGACGAGTAGGCTAAGGGTGTCTGTTTTCGCGCCAGACTGGTAAGTGATCTTCATGGGCATTTGAAGAATCCATTGATAACGGCCATTGACCATACCCTCTGATTCAATGATGGGCGCGCCTGTGGGCACTGCGGTTGCGACTTGCTGGTTGACTTCGACTTTTTCTAAAATTCGGGATTTTTGAAGCGCGCCGGTAAAGCTTTCCCAACCACGGCGGGTAAAGTTGCGTGAAGATTCCTGAAGGCGGCGGCGATAGTCATTAAAGCCAAAGGTCATCACTTCGGTTGCGGCCTGTGCGGACCAGGAAATCAGAGCAGGAGAGCTTAAATTTGGTTCGCTCAGCGCAACCATGGGCACAAGGCGGCCATCTTCGGTGGTGGCGAAATAGCGATTTTTTGGCTGATGGACATGAATAACAAAATACATCGCGCCCAAAAGCCCAATAATCACAATGCCCTGAATAAGAGAGAGCTTCAGCAGCGCGCGATAGCCATCACGGTAAAACTCATTGCGCACAATAACCTTGCCCAGACCTTTGATATCAGGTTGGTCTTCGGTAGGTTGCGCGCCTGTATTTGCGCTGGTTTTGTTTTGTTTTTGCGTTTTTGCCATGATTTTGATTCTAGGGTTTTGTCACCATCTCTATCTAATATAGTGTCTTAAAAAGGGATACTCTACAAGTGCGCGATGGTAAATTCGGATGAAATGGTGCTTAGAAGCACGAACAAAATGTGCTATTTCCCCTAAGGGTATGGTAGAATTATAGGTATAATTTGATTAAATTTTTAATGGGGCGCGGCAAAGCGGTGTATCTGCATAAAAAAATGAGACAAAACCAAAGATATAAAGGGCACTCTCGCAGTAATGTTCGATTGTGTTTTATGTTGCTTTTGGCAATGGCGGTTGCGATTCCTCTTACACCTAATGTGGTTTATGGGTGTGACGGGTGTAATGGTTCCCCCCCTTGGGACATTCGAAGCGCAACAAGAAACGTGCAGGAGGAGCACGCAGAGGGCCGTCGAACAATAAAAGACCATATAACACAGGAATTTAAAGACCATCAAACGTGGCTGGTTGATGAGTTTTTCAAAAAACATGTTTTTCCGGCGATGGCGGACATGACGGTGCAGCTGGTTTCGGTTGGCATGCAGCAGGTTGCGGCTATTGGCATGTTCCTGGATGCCGAGCAGCAATTGGAGGTTCAGCGCACTTTGCAAGAGCTGCAAAATCAGGCACATAGAGACTATCAACCGAGCGAAGGCTTTTGCTCGTTTGGCACAAATGTGCGAAGCGTGGCTGCGTCTGAGGAGCGCGCGCGGCAAAATACGAATGCGTTTAATGCGATGCAAATGTCTCGCCACTTGGCGAAGACGGGCACTGCGGGCGCTGATTCGCCTGATCATGACAAGCTGATTCGCTGGTCACAATTTCAAACAGCCTATTGTGATCCTAATGACAATAATAAAGTGATTGGTGATGATAAGAGCGGTTTAACGCCCGCCTGTGGCTTGGGCGGTAGTGCGGATCCGGATCGTCTCAATATCGATATTGATTTCACGCGACTGATTGAGGGCGCGCGGACATTGAATGTAAATTTCTTTGAAGAAGATTCTCAAGATGGCTCTCAGGGCGGCGCAAATAAAGATGAACAAGATGTGATCGCGCTGGGTCAAAATCTTTATGGTCACGATGTTTTAAGTCGTGATGTCGCGGAGAACTATCTGGGTACAGCAGAATATCAGGCGCTTTATATGAAGCTGCGTTCAGTCGCGGCGAAACGAAACGTTGCGCAAAATTCCTATAATGCGATTGTTGGGATGAAATCATCTGGAACAGCTGGCCCCGAAGGGGAGGCCGGTACAGAGGCCTATCTTGGCGCAGTGATTAAAGACCTTGGCGTGTCGAGTGATGATGAAATCTTTGCAATGATTGGCACAAGCCCCAGCTATTATGCGCAGCTAGAAATTCTAGCAAAAAAGATTTATCAAAACCCTGACTTCTTCGCCAATCTTTATGATAAGCCGGCCAATGTAAAGCGAAAGGGCGTGGCGTTAAAGGCTATTGAGTTGATGCTGGACCGTGCGATTTATGAAAGCCAACTGCGCCAGGAAATGGCGATGTCTGTATTGCTTTCAGCCAAGCTGGATAACCATATAACGGGGCAGGCTTCAGAATGATCAATCGGCATAAAATAAAATTAAAATGCGCCGCTATATCAGGATCAGGGCTATGGCTGGTTTTTTTGCTTTTTGGATTTGGTTTTTTTGTGACCTCTGTAAAGCCGGTGCAGGCACAGCAATGTCAAAGCTGTGCCGCAGCTGTAAACCCTGTGGTTGATGCGCAATGGGTTACAACCATTAAAGAAATCAATGACCATGTCACCGACGAATTTAAAGCCCACCGTTCATGGTTCATCGGCACCTTGTGGGAAGATAATATTCTGCCCTCTATGATGTTGATGACGGAGCAGCTATCCGGGGCGGCGATGCAGCAGGTGCAAATTATTGGCTCTTTCCTTGATGCTAAACAGCAAATGAAAACGCAGCAAAGCTTGCAAAAACTGCAGGCCCGCGCGCATAAGGATTATCACCCCAGCGTGGGCATGTGTGAATTTGGGACAAGTGTGAAGAGCCTTGCGGCCTCTGAGCGTAAGGCAGAGTTCAGCGCAACCGTTATGGCGGACCGGTCACAGAGCCGCGCTTTAGGAAATGTGAATTCTGCCGCTGCGCAAGGGCCGCCAGCTGATCTTCGCCACCGCATTGCGCAATATAAAACAAAATTCTGTGACCTATCGGATAATGATAATGGTCTGGCGCTGCTGTGTGATACGGGCGCGGCGATTAATCCGGAGCGGATGAATAAGGACATTGATTTTGCACGCACGGTCGCGGCGCCTTGGACACTGGATATTGACTTTACGGATGATGAGCTGACCGATAATGAGGAAGAGGTTCTGGCGCTGGCCAGTAATCTTTATGGTCATGATGTGTTTGTGCGGCCTAATCCTAGCGCCTTGGTTGGGACGACACAAAAGCTGTCTGAGGCGCAGAAATTTTATATGGATGCGCGTTCAATCTTGGCAAAGCGCAGCGTGGCAGAAAATTCCTTTAATGCCATCACCGGCATGAAATCTCGCGGCACAGCCGGCTCCCGCGAATATATGGTTGCCGTGCTGGAAGAGCTTGGTGTGAGCAGCGGCGAGGCACAAACGATTTTGGGTGGCCTTAGTAGCGGCGATGGCAATCCGGTTGACCCCAGCTATCATGCGCAGATGGAGGTGCTGACCAAAAAGATTTATCAAAACCCGGATTTCTATACCAATCTGTACGATAAGCCTGTGAATGTTGAGCGTAAAAAGGTGGCGTTGCAGGCGATTGGGTTGATGCAGAAATTTGATTTGTTTAAAAGCTATTTACGGCATGAGGCGTCTTTGTCTGTGCTTCTGGAGCTGGCTGTTGTGGATCTGCAAGATCAGGTCGAGAATGAGCTGCGCAGCCAGAAAGCGGGCGGGCGGTCGTCGAATCCTTAGGCCTTTGGGTTATTTATAATAGAAAATGAAGTGCATATAAAAATATGAAAGCGCGCATGGGTAAAAAATATTTAACGCTTTCTGGTTTGTTAACCGGTGTGATTTTTGCCGTGCTTTTTTTGTTCGTGGTGCAAGGTCGTAGCCAGAGTGCACAAGAATCGTTCGTGGTGATGCTAGAGGGGTTTAACCCCGGAACGTCTATTCACTATACAGTTGCCGCATCGGATTCTGATATGCAATCAGAGCAGGCGCAAATGGATGAACATGGCCGCCTGACTCTTTCTGCGTTGCCACTTCTGTCTACAAGTAAAACAGCAGCGCTGGCGAGGGTGCGTTATCGTATGCGCATTGATCAGGCCGCAGCTCCGTTTGAGCTTGATTTGCTCTATGATCAGCGTAGTGGCGAGATGGCATTTTCTGGTCGCGGTTTGTCAGGGTTTTCGGATGTGCATTTTGAAGAAACGCTGCGCGGAAAAGCAAAGGGTCGCCTGGAAACCAAAACGGATTGGGCCGGCATGTTCTCCCAGGCTTATCGGTCTGGGGTATCCGGTAGCTTGTTTGATCACGGAAAACTTAAAGAATATAAGCTTGCACTATATGGCGTTATGAATGATGCAGCAGCGCAAAATGATGCTGTGCAAAACCCGTATATTATAAAAATTTATGCTGCACCTGGTGGCGGCTTTAAAGGGCCGGGCCAAGTGAATCTCGCGGATTTTAGCGCCTGTGGCGACCGGCCCTTAAGCTTATGTGATGGCGATCATGTCGAAGGCTTGAATGCGGGCATTGTCGCAAATTATGTTGAGGCGATGCGCGCAATGACGACGGAGCTGACGGCTGTGATGATGCAGCAGGCACAAATTATTGGCTCCTTCATTGATGCGAAGGCGCAAATGGAAACACAGACAGAATTGCAGAAATTACAGGCTGAGGCCGTAAAGGATTATCACCCGGATCAAATGATGTGTCAGATTGGCAGCTTTGTGCGCAGCGTTGCGCAAAGCGAGCAAAAGGGGAAATCGGATGCGCAGGCGGTGAATAATATGCTCATGGCGGTTTATACTAATCAGGATAATGTCGCGACCGAACAAGGTCCGATCACAGACATACCCTCGCGGCTTGATCAATTTCGGCGCACTTATTGTGATCCGTCAGATAATGATAATGGGCTTGATCGCCTTTGTGACTGGGATCAGGATGGCGACTTGTCGACGGGCCAAATTGGCGGCGAAAATCCGGCGCGCGCGAATAAGGATATTGATTTTGCACGGACGCTGGGGTCGCAATTGACGCTTGAGACAGATTTTGTTGATGAGAGCATAGGCGAAGGACCTGCTGATGCAGAAGATATTCTGGCGCTGGCAAGAAATCTATATTGGCCAAATGCTTTGCCGACGCAAATTAAAGGCGAGGTTGGTGAATATTTTGCCGGGTATATGGATGAGCGTCAATTAATGGCGATGAAAAATGTGGCGCATACCAGCTTTGCAGAGCAAGCGGGCCTGAAATCGCAATCTATTGCGGCGGAGGATGGCCCCGGCGGTCCGGCCTTTATGAAGGCGCTGATGAAGGATTTTGGGTTGGAAGAATTGGAGATTGATCAAATGCTGGGCGCGTATCCCAGCTATTACGCGCAGATGGAGGTTTTGACCAAAAAACTCTACCAAAGCCCTGATTTCTATACGAATCTTTATACGAAGCCGGCCAATATTGATCGCATTGATACTTCGCTTGAGGCGATTAAACTGATGCAGCTGCGCGATCGTTATGATGTGGCGTTGCGCCAGGAAATGTTGACGTCTTTGATGGTCGAACAGGCCTTAACGAAGGCGCAAGGCGGCGTAAATGATCGCCTTGCTAGCCGCGCAACAAAATAGATTCCTACCTGAAAAATGTAACAAAATCGTTATTACACGGGCCCCGTCCGTGTAATCTATGGATTGCACGCATAAAGCGTGCAATGACGTGGTGTCGGAGGCGTTTATTTATCTTTGCGCACCAGCGCCACATGTTTTTTCTATAGTTTAAGGCCGTTTGGCACTCTTTTTGCATTGTAGATTGTAAGATTTCATTGATACAAAAGGACGTTATTCATGGGCACATCTGCTTTAAATTCTGCGCTTTCGGGCTTGCGTATTGCGCAACAGCAAATTAATAACGTTTCTAATAACATCTCTAATGTAGGAACGCCGGGCTATACACGGAAAATATTGCCGCAAAGTACTCAAGTTCTTGGGGGTGTTAGCGCCGGGGTATTGGCGGAAAATATTATTCGTAATGTTGATGCAAATGTGCAGAAATCGCTTTGGACGCAGGTGAGCTCGGTTGGACAACTAAGCATAAAAGAGAATTATCTGAGCCGAATTGAACAGCTTCATGGACCGCCAGATCGAGAGCTTTCTGTTGCGGCAGAACTTGCCCGCTTGCGTGATAGCTTCGGCGCTTTGGCGGTTAGCCCTGAAGATGGGTTTTTGCTTGGTAATGCTGTGAATGAAGCCATTGATGCGGCTGATAAAATCAATGATCTGGCTGCTTTGCTCAATACGTCGCGCAATGATGTGCAGAGTGAACTTGAGCAGACGATAGACAGTATTAATGGATTTTTAGATCAAATTGCGGCGATCAATAATCAAATTGGTCCGGCAACGGGCAGTGGTCAAAGTACGGCACAATTGGAAGATGCGCGAGATCAGGCTGTGCAGGGCTTGGCTGAATTAATCGACATAACCTATTTCACGCGCGGCGATGGTGTTTTGGTGGTGCAGACCAATATAGGGGCGGAGCTTGTTTCAAACACAACAACGCCGCTCAGCTATCAGGGCGGCCCCATTTCTGCCAGCAGTTATTATCCTGATACAATTAACGGTATTTTTCTTCAGCCACCGACAAGCAATATTAACCCGATTGACCTCACAACGCTCTCGCCGGGCGGGAAGCTTGGCGGTCTTATTGAGCTTCGTGATGTGACATTTCCCAAGCAGCTTGCTCAGATTGATGAGTTATCATATAGGCTTGCTTTGCGTTTTGAGGCTCAGGGACTTCGTTTATTTACAAATGCGGCTGGTGTGGTGCCTGCGGATACCCCTCCTGACCCGACCACTGTGCCGCCGACATCAGTTACGTATGTTGGGTTTGCCTCAGAAATCCGTGTGAATTCTGCAATCATAGATGATAATAGCTTGATTCAGAAGGGCACGACGGACTCCTCTTCTACGGTGCAGCCCGGCTCTAGCGAAGTTCTCACGCGCGTTATTGAATTTGCTTTTGGTTCGGTTGATTTTCAGCAAGCGATTGGCGGTATTGATTTGCGTACAAGTTTGCAGGCTGCGCCGAATGATACGTTGCAAAACTGGCTGGGCCTAACATCAGAAAACCGTGTATCGGGCTCTGTTGATTTAACGGCCTATGCCGGGGTTGCGGATATTTTGGCAGCGGGCGGGGAGGATGTCTTTGGTGTTGCCGTGACGTCCGAAACTGACCGTTTCTCGATTACCTTTGATGATCCCGATGTTCCGGGCGGGCCTCTGACGATTGATATTGATCTGAGAACGGTTGCTGCGAGCGGCGTAAATGCGGCGCAGGATTTAGTGAATGCGATCACTGCTGACCCAAACTGGGCGCCGGCTGTTGCCGCATTTGGCACAAGCGTGTCTATTGGCACTGATGGACAGCTTGTCTTTGAAAGCCGCAGTAATGTTCAAATTGGAGCAGCGGGCGCTGAGCCTATGTCTGATCTTGGTTTTGCTTTCTTGGGCTTAAACCCTGGGACATATGAGGCGAGTGATCCTTATTTTGAGGTGGCGGTTGGCAGTAATACACCAACCCGAATTATTATTGAGCCCGGCGATGATGAAACTGATTTGCTGGCCAAGCTTCAGGCTGTTCCAGGATTGGCAGTTGAAGATATTACTATTTCGGCGGATGGCTTTTTACGTCTTCGTCCGGGTGAGGATTATACCAATCCAGAATATGGCGGCGGCGTTACTGTGACTGGCGGTCCGTTTACGGCGAGCAATGCGGGCATTAATGCCATTATTGGTGCGGGCACGGTGCCGGATGGAATTAACATTGCATCTGCTTTGTTTGGCAGTTTTTCCGCTGGTCCGCCAGCAACAGATGTGTCGCCTATTACTGATGTGCTTTATGGATCAGAGACAGACGCTTCTTTAGCGCCACCCATTCCAACTGTGGGCTTTAGAACAGAGTTTTTAGGGCCGGGCGCTGATATTCAGACAAACTTGATTGGCTCAACGGCGCTCATTGATTTTTCCCAAAGACTGGTCAATGAGAATGTTCAGGAATTATTGCAGGTTCAACGGCGCGTGGCTGATGAAGACACCTTGCGCAATCTTTTGCAGACACAGCTCAGCAATGAATCGGGCGTGAATATTGATGAGGAACTGGCAAATTTGATCGTGATTCAAATGGCGTATGCGGCCTCAGCGCGTGTGATCTCTAGTATACAAGAAACATTTGACGTGCTTTTGCGCGCCGTTTAAAAAATAAAAAAGGATTTATAGGATATGGCAAATATATCAACCTTAGCACAGGCATTAAGCCAGCTTGAAAATATCAAAAACCAGCAAAACTTATTTACAACGCTGAGCACGCAGCTTGCGACGGGCAAAAAGACACAGAAATTTTCAGGTCTTGATACAAATGTTTTGGTGTCTAAAAGGGCGCGTGCAAATTTTACCTCCATTGATGTGTACACCAATAATATTGTTAATGCTGATCGCCGTATTAGTTTAATGGTTAATGCGCTTAGTGAATTTAAGGCGCAGGCTAAAAGCCTTCAGGGCGCTTTGCTTGGTTTTTCTCAACAAAGCGCACACCAGGAAGGAGAGATTCAATATATTGATGATCCTGCGACGCCTGACATTGTTGAACAAATCCCTGTTGGTTATAGCTCAGCCAACCCTAGTGTTGATTTTCAAACGTTGCAGGATTTAGCCGCCAGTATTTTTGATTTCATGGGCGATCTTGTGAATACTCAAGATGGAGAGCGCTATTTATTTAGTGGTGCGGATAGTTTAACAAAGCCTTTTGATGATTCAGGAACGCTTGATGCTTCAATCTCGTCGATGTTTGCTGACTGGAAAAATGGCACGATTACTAATGATGAGCTCTTTGCAAACTTCTCTGACAGAACAACAAGTGGTGGTAATCTCGATGCTATCGTTGATAGTACATTTGGCTATAATGCTGCGCTCAGTAGTGGAAGTGTCGGTGATATTTTTGCGCGCATAAGTGAGTCGAGCGAACTTAATTATACCACATTGGCCAATGCTGACCCGCTGCGTGATCTTATGGTTGCCGCTGCTTATATCAGTAATGCGGGTATAGGGCCGATAGTGGACGAGGTCACGATTGATCCGAACACTGGTCTTCCTATTGTGATTACGCAGGGCGCGCCGGGCACAACAATTGACTAGTCAAAAGATAATTTCTATGCTGTTTTTAATCAGATGGTTGGTCTGGTCTCTCGTGCAGTTGATAATATCGACCAGTTGACCTTTAATCTCGAAAATACAAGAGTGCGCCTTGACCAAACCAAACAGGGTTATGCGACTGAAAGGAACCTCTTGCTCAACACAATTAGTGATGTTGAGAATGTCGATATTAACGAGGTTGCTGTGCGCTTGAACTTTTTACAAATTCAGCTTGAGGCCTCATTTCGGATTACGGCGAGGTTGCAAGATCTAAGTTTGGTTAACTTTATTTAGGCCTCTGGTTAACTGCGGTCTTTAATCACAAGCACATTGCGCCCGCCATTTTGTCGGGCGCTGATAAATTCTAATGATGGTTTTTTAGGCCCCTGTATTCCGCGCTGGAAAATAGTTTTAATGGCATTTTGGAAGGTGTCATTCACCATCATGTTGCTGGCAATGATGTATTCTCCATTTGCGCGCCAATCGAGATCAGTGTTGGCTTTTTCACTCCACATCGTGAGTGTTTCACGCAAGGACTGGCCTTGATGTGCTTCCCAAAAATCCGTTTTGGCGGCGTGTAGTGCGGCGTTTTTATAGGCGCTCAAATCTTCCGGATTCATTTCCCGCATTTCTTTATAGCTCTGTGGCGGCGCGGCGCGTTCATAGTTTTCGATATTGTCCGAGGCGCTGGCAATCAGCTGTGGTTCGGGCAGGAATTCCAGGGGGTCAATTGCGGTATCTGTTTGTGTTAATGGTGTGGGCTCGGTATCTATCACGTTTATTTTTTGTTCGCTTGGTATTTGTCCGGGGTCTTGAATGCTGAGGCGGCCGGAGGAGGCGCTTTTTGGCGCTGGTGAAATGATAGGGGTTGTTTGCGGCTCTATGGTTTGGTTCATCATTGTGGTCATGGGCTTAATATGAATAATGCGCCCCTCGATAATGGCCGCCAGCCCATGGGGTGCAATCATTTTGGTTAAGACGGCCTGCCATGATTGTCCGCCGCTCCAAGACACTAAAAGACCAGGATTAACGCCAGTGTTATAGGCATAGCTATATTCTGGTGGGGTGATTTGGGCGAGTGCGATGGCCAGGGCCATATCTGTGCCAAAGCCCATGATGGTATCTTGTGATTGATCTTGGTCAGCAGGTTGGACATCAATGGGAGTAAGGGCGGGTTCTTCCGGAATGTTCATTTCTATGGTGATATCAATGTCCGGGGCAGTGTCTGCTGGTTTTTCAAAGGAGACCGGAGGGATAATTTTTTCAGGCACGGAAGGGGCGGTGAGTGTCTTGCTACCTGATGCTTTCTCAAGCGCCGTTGCCGGAGCATCTGCGGGCATGATGACTTTGATTCTGGGGGCCTTTTTTTCGAGAATCTGTTGCTCTACATCTTCGGGTACAGCTATTTGGGCGGGTTCTTCGTCAAAAGTGATAGGTGCGGGCGGTGATACAGGCGCAGCCAGCAGGTCTGTTGACGGTGTTGTGACGTTATCTGCGACGATCGGTGCTTTTGCAGGCTCTTGCTGCGACGGAACCCATTCAAACCCGGCATATGACGGTGCGGTCGATGCGCTCATTAAAATAAAAATGCCGAATGTTGCGGCAGATGCGGTCAGTGTTAAACGCTTCGTGATGTTCAGTGCCATGAGTGAAAGCCCTTTTAAATCTATGCATATTTATGATCAACCCCGACCATAAAACTCTGACACTTAAAAGACAATAGGGTCGAGTGTTGAAGGCTTTTAAAAATGAAGGCGAAAGACTGTGATGTTTTAACCGTAATCGATGAATTTCTTATTTTGCACAGAAATCCAGCCTGGGCGTTCTTTCCCAACGACCCAGGCGCGTATGCTGCGCAAGGCTGCGGGGAATGTCAGACCTTTTTTCTCAAGATACCAAAAAGCCACGAGAAAGACGATCGTGAGAATTAATGTGGAGAGACGGGCATAGACGAGCAAAAGCGGCAAAGGCATCGCTGCTCTCGCATCAAACCCCAGAAATCGCATGGTGCGCATGGTGTTGCGCCAATGCCAGTTCATTTTCTCCTGGATATTATCAATTTGCTCTGATGCACTCATAGGTTAATTATACAGCAGTTAAAGGAAATTCACAATTAATCCCCTTCCTTGAGGGAGGGGATTAAGGGGGGGGGCGTTTTATTTACCCGCCGCTGCTGCTGGAGAGCAATAGATAGTGGCGGCGGTCAATCTGGCCAGCTTCGAAGACGATGGCGGCGGATTGCTCCATCGTTTGGCCATATTGTTTGATCATGCGCTGCACTTCGTTTGGCCATTCGGTAAAGCGCATATCCATCAGTTTTTCGCGCACCTCTTCGGGGAAAACCATCCATTCACGCACACCAACACGCCCGCCGCCAATGCGCGGGGCGAGGGCTTGCGTAACGATCATGCGCAGTGTTTCCAGCAGCGCAATGGCGCGTTCTTCACGCTCCGCCATATCATAGGTGGAGATCATACGCTGGATTGTATTGGCCACGCCCATTGTGTGGGTGGTGGTATAAACAGCGTGACCGGTTTGCGCGGCCTCGATGGAAGCATTAATGGTTTCGCGGTCGCGCGATTCGCCAACCAGAATAATTTCTGGCTTGCGCCGCAGGGCATTGCGCACACCATGGGCAAAATCAGGCAAGTGGCGCGGAATTTCACTTTGGGAGACGAGCGAGCGCGGGCTGTGAATTGTATCATAGACATACTCGATAGGGGCCTCATAGGTCAGTAGCTTGCCGCAGCCTTCCGGGCGCTCCAGCAGCATACGGTTTCCGGCGGCGAGTAACGTTGTCTTGCCTGATCCTGTCGCGCCGGTGATCACCACCATGCCTTGACGCGGTGCCCAATTATCGATGATTTCTTGCTCGATATTCAGGTCCTTCATCGTTGGCGGCTCACTGGGCAGAACGCGCATGGTGATTTGTGCGGCGTCACGGCCTTTGGAGAGAATGGCGGTGATGTTTACGCGAAAGCGGGTCTTGGTATAGCGGTCTGGGCGAATTTCGTAGGACACATCCAAATCACGACCGGATGCGAGTTGTGCTAGCGCTTCCGGGCCATAAATTTTGGTGAGCATGACGGCCATGTCGGCGGCGTCAATATGGCGAAAGGTTGCGGGATAAAGGGAGCCGTGAATTTCGTTATAAACCGGGCGGTCCGATTGAAGGGTAATGTCGGAGGAATTTTGTTTGACGCACCATAGCAGCAGCGCATCGACATGCTCCTCGGTAAAGCGGTCCGGCTCATCCGGCCAGGTTTGTGCGAAATCATCCTGCTCCTTGAGGAGGCTTATCGGTTTGCGGGTTGCCATTCTTCCGATCCTGTTCTGAATTCGGGAACGCCTGTGATCGCAATAGCGCGGTCACCAACGCGCATCTCCGTGCCGCCGCCGGTTACGCCACGATCAACTTGTAGTGCATAAGGGGGGGAGATCATATTTTGTGCCAGCAGGACGCGATAGCGGATCATACCGCGAAAGTCGGCGAGCAGCAGATTAAGGTCTTCGCTAAAAATTTCATCAGCTTGTAGAATGCCCTGTTCCCAGCCCGTGGTGACCAGATCAATCCATATTTCACGCTCTTCATCAGTTTCGGGGCGCAGAATGTCGGGCGGCGGAGCAACGGCGCCCCACTCGCGCTCAAGATAAGTGTGCCACGTGCGGGCGGTCGAGACGATTTTGGCATTCACGGTGATGTTATAAATGCGGTCCGAGACGGCCGCGGCTTGCCCGCCTGCGTCAATCAACATCGCATTGATAGACTCGGTAATGATTGGTGGCTCGATCAACAAACCGGATGGCGCAGGGACCAGCAGTTGACGGAAATCAAAGACGCGATCCAGATAGCGTGCGCGGGTCTCCAATTCTGCTCGAATGGCAAATGTACGCCAGGATAGCCCGGCGCGCGCACCATAGGACAGCGCGGCCTCTTTAATTGCATCGCGGCGAATATCGAGCGGCAGACCAGTTTCACCCTCGGCCAGCTTATATTCTTTTTTGATGTTTTGAATGTCGTGCAGGCTAATGGGCTGCTGTGACGGAGATGTTGATTTGCCGTATGTTTCAAGTGGATCAATCTTCGCTTCGGTCACGCCAAAAGTGCTGACGAAGCAAAGAACAGTCAGCAAGAAGACTCTTTTTACGATATGGCGTTTCATACCAAGCATAGTGGTTGGGCCTTATAAAATACCGCCGCGTCCCGGTGTTGGCGGATAGTGAATTTCGACGACGCGACTATTGCTATCAACCTTGATATCAGCGCGCGCTCCAAGTTGCAGGCCGACATCGCGCAGCACATCAATGACGGGTCTATTTTGTGCATCAATGGAAATGATGAGCGGAATAGGGGGCGGGTTACCGAGCGTGCTGAAGTTATAGCTGGCCCGGTCTGCAAGCGTTGCTGTGATGGTCTCAACAGGGCCAATCCAGTTGACGGTCACGGCGCGGCGCAGTTCAAGCGGTGCATCGCTGACGGGGGCGAGGACGACAGTATTCGTGCGTTCATGCTCAACGGCGGCAAGTGTTTGCAGGGCGGTTGATGCGCGATCAGCGGCATCAGCCAGCATCGCTGAAACCGAATCCGGGCTGGCGACCAATTGCGGATTTGCTTGTGTAAAATTTCGTTTAGCCGTGCCGCAGCCCACCAATAAAAGGGAGCACATAAAGAATAAAAATGTGGTGTGTCGACGACCCATGAACGGCTTTACTCTGATATAATGACATTATTATCCGATTAAGCCTAACCAGTAAGCGCTGCGCAGGCAAGTATGCTTTCCGCTCTTTGCATTTTATCCCCGGCGATCGTCGCTGTTTGGAAATGTATTAATTTAGCGCTGGGTCTTTACTAGTCCATTTTCATGCAGAATATTAATCACGCGCTTTTTATATTTTGTGCCATATCGGGGCGTGCGGGAATGATAATGCGCGATGGCCTGAGACAGGCTTTTTGTTTCATCCAGATGGCCTTTAAAAATCCAGGCCGCAACGCCGACATTGGTGCAAGCATCATCGCGCACCCATTTACGCGCAGTGTCTTCGTTCACGCCCCATTTATCCGCCAGCTCCGGCATCCAAATGGTGTTGATCTGCATGGGGCCGAGATCGTATGAGCCATTGGTGTTGCGCACTTCTTGTCCGATTTTTCCGCCTTCAGCCTTATAGATCCCAACAAGCACCGCGGGCGGTACGGAATAGGTTTGTGAGGCGAGCATCAAGCAAGCGGCAAGAATTTTACTGGCAGCCATGATTAATCCTCTCCGTCTTTTTTGGGCGGAGATTTAAAGAAGGACATGGGGTCGCCGCCTTCGGCTGGTTTATCTTCAGCGGGTTTTTCGAGCGGCGTTTTTGCGGGTGACTCCGGCGGCGCGGGCGGTGCTTCGGACGGTGTTTCAGGCGGCGCAGCAGGTGGCTCTTCTGCCGGGGGCGTTGGTGGTGTTTCTGGCTCAGCCGGAGGAGGGGACGCTTCGGTAGCCGGTGGTTCGTCATCCTTTGGCTTGGCGAACATGGACATGGGATTGCCCGCGGCAGCCTCCCCTGCGGGCTTTGTTTCTGCTGGCGGGGAAGGCGGTGGCTCGACCTTAATCGGTTCAATTTTCTGTGGCTCTTGTGCGGGCGTAGACGGTGGTGTTGCAGGCGCAGCCTCACCAGCGCTTTCACCGCCAGGCAAAGCATTTTGCGCAATCGCTTCCAACATCGCCAGGCGCAGATCAAAGGCACTCCAGACATGATCGAGGGCTAAGCCGCCGCCGAGCGCTTGTGGCTGCGCGGTGCGCTCTTCTTCGCTCATGGTTTCAAGGCGTTTCGTTTCGCTTTCATGCACGCTGGCATAAAGCTCGGCAAGGCTGCGTAAACTTGCTAATTCACCAAATTTCTTTTGCTCATCATTGAGACCCTTGAACAGGCTGCGGCTCATATTTGCGGCTTTGGCCACCAGCTTGCTGGCGATGTCCATGATTAGCTTTTGCTCTTGTTGGCCAAATGAAAATCCGGCCACAGCGTTCACAACAGGAATAAAGGCGTGAATATATTGTACATTCATTTGATGTGCATCGATCACGACTTCTTCACCGCGCAGGTTTTGCAGGCGCTGAATATTTTCCGGATCGGGTGCAAAGTTCTCAGAAAAACTCATCACAGCTTGTAGCGCGCTGGTGGTTTTTTTCAAATCCTGATCAGAGGGTGCGACGGCGTCTTTTTTGTAAATCTCCGCCACCATTGGCGCGGCCAGCGCGGCCAGCGCAACGCGCAAGGAATCGTTCTGGACATCGCTTTTTGACAGCTCGCTCGCATTCGCCAGATCAATGCTCAGCTGTACAGTTTTGGCCAGCAAGCTTGCCATCGCGGTTGCATCTGCGGCTGCGTCATTACCCTCTTTTCCGGCATGCGCGATCGTGATCGCACTCAATAGAGGCGCGCCGATCTTCTCTAACATTTGCGTTAAATATATGCTGCGGGGGTCCATACGCGAATAAATCTAAAATGCCATTACAAAGGGTCCGCGACATTGCGAACACTTTAATAAGTATAGGCCTCGAAAAACCGCTTGTCGATAAAAGCATGTGCGCTGGGGGCGTGTTATCCCAAATCACCAATTACATTGGCCAGATCTTTGGGCACGCCGCGCACGATTTTTACGGTGCCGTCTTTGGCGCGATAGACAATCATTGGTGTGACGCTAAACTCCCAGCTTTGCATGATAGCCAGATTGCGCTGCACGCCCTGTTGGTTGATCTCGGCCTTGGCGGGTAGGGCGGTTTCATCGCCATCCATATGTGCGAACCAGCGTTCCTGTGCATTGGGCGTCGCCATCAGGAACGCGGCCTGCGCGCGCGTCTCATCCTTAAAGCCAACGGGCACCAGCCGCATTTGTACGGCGCCGTTATCAAAATATCCGCCCTCGCGCACCTGTTTCACAAATTCATGACAATGCGGACATTGTGGGTCGATAAAGCTATAGAGCACTGGTGCGCTGGATTGCCCCAGCGGTACCCAGTTGCTGTTTTCAATGTCAGCGAACAGGCGCTCGGACGGTGATTTAAATTTAAAGCTATCATCGCGCGCCGCGGCCTTTTGCTCATCCGCACTGGCCAGCGCATCAAGCAAATCGCCGCCATCCTCGCGCAGCTTCGCAACCTGACGCACAGTGACCAGCTTGCCCGTTTTATCAAACATCACGCCCATAAAAAACGCATCCCCGCCGGGCGGTACGTAAAAATACTGCTCCTGCCCATTCTTAATCGTCAACCAACCATCAAACCCATGATCCCGCCCCAAATACCGCACCTGCGCCCCTTCATCGACAAGGTTCTGGATTGGCGCTGGCATGGTGGGCAGGGCCTCTTGTGCATTGGCGGGCGATATACTGCCCGGCATAATGCTCGGCACAATCGCGCCCATCATAAATAAACCAGCCACAAAAACTGTTAAAAAAGGAAGAGATACTATATTTTTCATTTTACATAATCCAATCTTGAGGAGGAGCTATAGAAAAAGGGGGGTAATTGAGCCCACGCAGATATGCCTCGCCTACTTCACTCATATATAACATTATAGATCACTCTCCATTATACGCTAGTTTTTATAAGTTTGCATAACTTTCTGTGGTGTGATAATATTTTTAATATTAGAAATAAAGCTGTGTAAAGGAAAAACTATGAACTCTTCAGTTAACTCAGAATCCTATCAAATAGGCTACTATGTTAAAGATAAGGGTGTATATCAAGGCTTAATCCAAATTCCTACAAAGTTTGATATTAAGTTACCAGAAATGCGTTTATGGTCAGCGCCAGCAGACGTAGACCAAGCTTTTATAGATCAAGATTTGAACACCTATGGAAGAAGACGTGATTATTTTACAGGGGTAGTGCCGTATTTGGGTTTAATTAAAGGTTGGCATGGGCGTGATGTTATTGATCTAGAAGATCGGACAGAAGATGAACCCGATACTTGCTATGAAGAAAGGCTCTATCAATATTTTAGCTCACTGGCCCTGTGTGAATCAAAGGTCGGCTGGGTTATTCCCACCATAGAAATATTAAGAGGGAAAAGTGACAATACTCAATATATGCCACTTGCTAATAGTCTTTTTAGAAATAAAGATGAAATAAAAGATGGGGCGCCACTTGTTGTAAGACCAAGTGGAGCAAGTAATAAAACAAATAGTTATCTTTCTTGTACAGAAACGAAAGATTTTCCAGGCATTCTCTCAGCATCTTTTTTAGAGGGCAAGATCCATGGATGTCCAAATAACGGTTCGTATGGAATAAATTTTATTACACGCCTAGTTTGTTTAGAGCCTACTGTAACGTATTAAAATACGTTCTACAAAAACAGCGTCAAAATCCCGGTATAGCCGTATAGCCGCGCCTTGTTAATCTCGCCGCCGGCGTAAAAGCCTGTTAGCGGGACATCGCCGATGATGTCATGGATTAGTTTCATTTCGCCTAGCGCGCCGGTTTCGGGGGTTTCGCCATAGGCGCGGGCGAGGCAGGATATATAGAGGGCGGCTTTCGGGGTGAAACGGCCCGTATCTTTTGTCACGCGCTCACGCAATGCAACAAGGCTCTGGCTTAGATCCTTCATCACGGTTTGGTCATTGCGGTGAACGAACATGATTTGCTCGCCGTGGCTTATGGGCTGGCTGATCATGATTGAGCCTTCTTCATTATCCAGCCCCATCAAGCCCCGCACCAGATAATCTTTTTGATCCGATCCGGTGACGGGGAAGGCGGCGTGAATTTCGCCCTTAAACACGCTGTGCAGCTCTTCGGGGATATCGCCTGTCTCTATCATATCGTCGCTGACGATAATGTCATCCGGGTCGCGGTCGAGCTTTTTAATCGCCATAGCGCGCAGATCATCCTCAAACACATCCACGGCGCGCCTGTCATCCAGCTCGAAAATCGTATTGCCCGCGCCGCGGCTGATTGTATGAATTTCGCCAATCGGCACGCAGCCCTGCGACAGGGTGGTGGCGACCGGAATGTCTTGTGAAAACGCCACCCCGCTTAGACCATTTTTCGCCAGTCCGCCCGCAAATTGCGCATGTTCATTGCGCGAGGAAGACAGCCCGCCCAGCAAAAAGCCCTGCGTTTGATCCTCCAGCGTTTTTATCGCGATGGCCGGGTCTTGTTCGGCCAGGGGGTTGCCGTGAATATAGACCATCATGGGGGGGTGGGTTTTGAGCCAAAGATCAAGATTTTCAGGGTTGTCTGCGCCATTAAAAACACAAAACGTGCCCTCATCAAATTGCCCGATCATGGCGGAGATCGCGGGTTGATCGACATAGGCCTGCGCCCCGGCGCAAATGCCAACGCCAACCGCGCCGATCCAATGCTCTATATTAAGGACAGAGCGGAATAGATTGATAATGGAGCCGGCATCCTCCGCCAGATCATCGGTGATATAAAGCCAGCCAAGATTAAATTTCACCCCGGTTTTCTGCGCCTCTTCAAGCTGTTCCAGCACAGCCTTAGAGGCCTCCCGCCAGTCCTTCCCCGCCGCACTGGCTGATGCAAATTCTGTGGATTGAATTAAACTCATGCGGGGGATTCTAAAGGGCTTTGCGGGGGAGATCAATTGCCGAATGCCATATAATTTATCTTGACATATTGATTGAGGGGGGGTAGTGTGCTTTTTTTATTAAACATATGGCCCTTGCGGGCCTTTATTAGGGAAGATTAATTCATGCCTGAAATGCCAACTGATCCAAAGGAATTTGTTGAATATGTTACTGAACATATAAAAAAAAGACAGCCTAAACTTAATATTGAAATTCTTAATTCTGACGATGTGCTGGTTGATGGCCGCCGCTTAGATTTAGAAAATTTAAAACGTATGGTTGATTTTGAACCAGCTCGCGGCACAGATATTGTTGCAGAGTTTTTGGATAAGTTATTTCTAAATGATTACGAACGAAAGTGTGGTGATCAATCATTTGATGAAATAAAGGGACAAATTATGCCCCGTATTCAGCCGATAAGTATTTTTGAGCATTTTACTGAAGAGATGGTCGCGCATGTCCCATACGTAAATGACACAGTAATAGTTTTTGTTATAGATATGCCGCAAATGACAGTTAACATTACGACTGAACAGCTTGTAAAGTGGGGCGTGAGTATTGATGAAATTCATGAAATTGCGCTTAAGAATCTGGGTGAATATGTCCCTGATTTAGAGATGAAGATCATTGAGTCTGCAGAAGGCGGCAAGGCCGTTATTCTGGAAAAGCGAGATGGCTATGATGCGGCACGGCTGTGTTTATCTGGTCTTTACAATGAATTAGCGCCCGATTTAGGCGAAACATTTTATGTGGTAACGCCTGCGCGCGATATATTTATTGCTTGCAGCATAGAGCCGGGGGAGTTTGTTGATAGGGTTCGTGAGCGCATTAGCAAAGATTTTCTTCGCTTGCCGTACCCGATTACTAAAGAGCTATTTCTTGTCACGCAAGATGGGGTTGCGGGGACGATGGGTGACCCTGTTGTTCCAGGAATGCGTTAAACCTCTATCTATTTTTCCGGTTTCCTTTGAAATTTAGGACAATAGGCATTATATATGTGTCAGGTAGTTCTATAGTTTAATTTTTGGAGATAATACGCGATGAATGAACATCACGATATAGCGGCCAAGCGCGAAGGTGCAACGGTTGATCAGGGTTTGCGGACCTATATGCAGCAGGTTTATAATATGATGGCGCTGGGCCTTGTGGTTACGGGCGTTTTGGCGTACGGCGTTGGCACGTCTGAAGAGCTGTTTCAGCTTTTCTATTCCAATGCGCTGATCCGCTGGACAGTGATGCTGGCGCCATTTGGAATTTTGCTGTTTGGCCTTACACCGGCGAAGATGCATAAAATGTCGGTTGGCAAGGTGGCCGGGCTTTATATTCTCTTTACGGCTTTGTTTGGTATATCGCTATCCTCAATCTTTATGATTTATTCGAATGAGAGCATTGCGCGCGTTTTCTTTATAACGGCGGGCATGTTTTCGGCGACTTCGATCTATGGTTATACAACGCGCAAGGATTTAACCTCTATGGGCTCATTCATGTTTATGGGTTTGATCGGGATTATTATTGCTTCGGTGGTGAATATATTCATGCAATCTTCGGCCATGCATTTTGTGATTTCCGTGATTGGCGTGATTGTATTTACCGGTCTGACCGCCTGGGATACGCAGAAAATCAAGGAAACCTACCACGCCTCTCATGGGCAGGACAGCCTGACCAAGATGGCGATTATGGGCTCTTTGCGCTTGTATCTGGATTTCATTAATTTGTTTATGATGCTGCTTCGTCTATTTGGCGGCTCGCGGAACTAGCATTTTTTCGCGTCTATATTGATTTGATTTTAAAAAGCCACTTAGTGACCCGTCGCTGGACGGCTTTTTATTATCCCGCATACAGGGGTCTGACTCTGTGAAAAGGCGTGATTTTTTACCCACTCGCTTATAAGCTTTATCTCATGTGCCCAAATATGTTTGATGATGGCCAAAGTGGTAATGCCGCTTTGAGCGAGCTCGCAGGTTATGATGTCTTGTCTCAGGATGCTTATAAGATTAAGCCGCTGGCCGAAATTGAGCGCGCCTATATTGAATTGGCGATTAAGCTTTGTGCCGGTAATATTCCATGTGCGGCGGCGCGGTTGAGGGTTTCTCCCTCCACAATTTATCGTAAAAAGGCCAGCTGGGAAAACGGCGGTGCTTAAACGTAAGGCAATATGCCTTTTTCCTTGAAATGCACAGCATTTGGTATTAAGAGTATCAAATCCTAAAAGCTCGCCTTTGCTTCCTCGAAGCTAAGCTGCGGCATAAGGCAATCTGAGATGTTTTGCATCAGGGTTATCAATGGGTCCTTAGCTCAGCTGGGAGAGCGCTTCGCTGGCAGCGTAATGGTATTGCCGGGGTGCCGGGTCAATAAACCACCATTTATCAAATAAATTCAATGCGTTACATGATTTTCTGTTTGTCTAGTTTTCGGCAATTTTTCTTCGGGGTAGCACGGGGGTAGCAGACAGTTCTAAGGGTTGGCGCTTGTGGGGATAAATTGAACCTCCACGAGTTTACACCCATGGTATCATTTTAATAGCGAGCTATACTTGTTGGTCTGGAAGCGCTACACCTCACTCGCTTTACGCGCGGGGATTTAAAATGCGTTATATATGCTCTTAACAATATATTCTGCAAACTGGCGCATTTTGACTAATGCACCTGAAGGGTCGTTAAAAACATAAGCTTCCGCGAAGCCACCTAAAGAGGCGAGTTCCGGTCTATGTTTCCGTAAATGTTCAAAATTAATGGACTGCATCCTATAACCCTTATTTTACAAGAAGTTAGAGTAAGTTCGTTAAATATGGAAGCTTATGCTGAGAATTATTCGATTTATGTTTAGGCTTTTTTTATTTCTTCAGTAACAGCAAGAACCAAATGACACAGTTTTTTCTTAATTTTCTGGCTTTGTAGATCGTTTAAAGCTTTCAGCCATGTAACTTCTTCCTTGGTAAGGCAGGGAATGCCTGTGCTTCGGCGTAGATCGCCCAAGCCTTCATAAAAGTCCAGAACCGAGATTTCCAATATGTTTGCCAATTCATAAAGTCGTCCGGCGCTTATCCGGTTTGTGCCGTGTTCATATTTCTGGATTTGCTGGAAGGTTATCCCGACTTTCTTGCCAAGTTTTTGTTGGCTGAGTCCGCGTAAAACTCGGATGGTCCGCAATTTTTTACCAACATGAATATCAACAGCGTTTGCACGGCCTTTTCTGGTTTTACTCATGATCAGCCCTCTTTATGAGAGGGCGTGTGCGTTTTAAATGTGTGACGATTTCCTGCTCCATGGCGTCCAGATCAAGATATTGGTACAGATCAACGCCGGGTGCGGATTCAATCATTTTGCGCTTAACAAGAGCGGCAAGCTCTTCCGGTGTAATGTCTTTATGTAGTGGCATGGCACGCTCCCTTTTTTGTAACGAAAACGGCCACCAAGTTTGACCTTGGTAGCCGGGGAGTAGTTACCGTCCAATGAACGGCCAGCGTATTCACGCAAGCGCTATTATATTCCGCTGCTCCCCGACCATAGGTCAAGAAAGCAGCATCATTGATTACGGCCAGATGCTGTTGGCCGCATTGGTGGAGTAACTAGCCCCGACCGGGTTTTTTGCCCGGATACACAATAAGATAGAGGTTTTTCAGGCAAAAGAAAACGGGCAATTCATTCAGATAGCCTAAAGCCATAAATATTCCCTATCGGTAATATTCTGGTGATTTTTAGCCTAAAAGGATAAAATGTTACCGTACGGTAATAATGTCTTGATTTTTGCTCCACGTCCTGATAATATTCCCGTACGGTAACATTAAAAAGCAGGCGACCATGAAATACACACCGGAACAAATCGGCGTACTTGTCAGGAAAACGCGCAAAGATATGGGCATCACCCAGAAGAATCTTGCTCTGACATCGGGCACGGGTTTGCGTTTTATTATTGAACTGGAGAAGGGTAAACCGACCTGTCAGATCGGCAAGGTTCTGACGGTTTTGCAGACGCTGGGAATCAAACTGGCTTTGACGCCGCCGCCTTACTTCCTGAAAAAACCGCCGGAAAAAGCGTCGCCAAAAAAATCGGAGGAGGAGGAACATGGCCCGGACGCTTGACGTTTACCTGCACCGTGATCTTGCCGGACATCTTATTCAGGATGACCACGGCGAAATGGTTTTTGATTATGTTCAAAGCTGGCTGGAAAAACCGGGCGCACTGCCTTTGTCGCATTCACTGCCTTTGCGGCAGGAGCGTTTCAAGCGCAGAGAATGCCGGGGTTTCTTCGCGGGCATCCTGCCGGAAGAAAGCAAGCGCGAGATGATTGCCCGCAATCTGGGGATCAGTGCGCGGAATGATTTCGCTATGCTGGAGCAGATCGGCGGGGAATGCGCCGGGGCAATTACTTTTATACCTGCCGGGGAGGGGTTGCCGGAACGCGATTACAAATACCGGGCGCTTTCGGATGAGAAACTGGCGAATACGCTTCGGGAATTGCCGCGCCGTCCGCTTATGGCGGGCGAAGATGGCGTACGGCTTTCCCTTGCGGGCGCACAGGATAAAATCGCAGTGCATGTTTCAGGAGATCAGATTTCGATTCCCCTCGGCGGTGCGCCCAGTACCCATATTCTGAAACCTGCCATTGAGCATTTTGAGGGTGTGGTTTTTAATGAAGCGTTGTGCATGAAGCTGGCGGAAGCCATTGATTTGCCGACGGCCAGGGTTGAAATCCGTAGCGTGGAGGAAATCGATTACCTTTTGATTGAGCGTTATGATCGCAGGATAGGGCAGGTTCCTAACGGCCCTGAATATCTTGAGCGTCTTCATCAAGAAGATTTTTGTCAAGCGCTGGGCATTGTTTCTGAAAATAAATATCAGGGAGAGGGCGGCCCTTCACTTAAAAATTGTTTTGCTCTTTTGCGCGAAGTTTCAAGCACGCCGGTTATAGATCTTCAACGTTTGCTTGATGCGGTGATTTTCAATTTTCTGGTGGGCAATAATGATGCGCATGGGAAAAACTTTTCCTTTACCTATGACGCCCGCGAGGATTCAGGTTTGGCAACGCGAATTCTTTTGGGCGCAGATATAAGACTTGCGCCGCTCTATGATATTGTCTGCACAACCTATTACCCGGAACTTAGCTCCAAAATGGCTATGAAGATCGGTGGGGAATATAAATCGGATATGATTTCTTCACGGCATTTCGAAAAACTGGCAGAAGAGGCCGGACTGGCTAAACCGCTTGTCAAAAGCCGTGTTCTTGAACTTGCAAAGGCAGCTCAGGCCGGACTGGAAAAAATCGAAATTGGAAATCCTGTGGCTGAAGGTGTAGCGAAGCTGATACGCGAACGCTGCGCCCATATCGCGGATCAATTCAAAGACTAATCTGGCCGGGAATGTCCGGGGCGGGTTGTGCTATGTTCCTGTACCCCGTCAGCACAAGTTGGACAGATGACGGCCCATTGTTAAGGTGATGTTTTTGGCTTATCGAAGTGACTGGAAGGAACGAAGATGAGACAAAAACAAGATCATAAAAACGAGGCGGACAAGGTTGTTCGTAATAT
>JAJRYK010000005.1 GCA_024275825.1 Alphaproteobacteria bacterium | reverse complement strand
GGCGAGATACACTAAAGCGATGCGAAGCTTCCACTTTACTACCACCAAATTCTACAAAGGAAACAACTCTTTTACGAAGGTCTATTGAATAAGTCATCATGCAGCATAGCATGCGCAATTATTAATTGGAATTACTATAATTTAAATAAAAACCTCCGCGCCCTCTGTGCATTCTCCGTGATCTCTGTGTTAAAAAAGAGGGGGTGGAAGGGGGTGCATAAATTCGTTATTTAAGCGCCAACGTCCAGCGGGCTTTCTGAATTTAGCTGGATATAATTCTGTATCCCCATATCTTCGATCATCTGCAGCTGTGTTTCGATGTAATCGATGTGGCCTTCTTCGTCGGTTAGGATTTTCATGAACAAATCGCGGCTGACGAAATCCTTAACCTGTTCGGCATGGGCCACAGCTTCGCGGTAATGGGCCGCGCCGTCATGCTCCAGCTTCAGGTCGCATTCCATGATTTCCTTGACGTTTTTGCCGATCGACAGCTTGTCCGGCCCCGTCATATCAGGCAGGCCCTCCAGAAACAAAATGCGCTGGATCAGCGTATCGGCATGCTGCATTTCTTCCATGGATTCGTTATATTCATGCTTGGCCAGCTTCGTCACGCCCCAATCTTCCAGCATCCGCGAATGCAGGAAATATTGGTTTACAGCCGTTAGCTCCTTTTTCAAAGCAAGATTAAGGTGCTCAATGATCTTTTTATCGCCTTTCATGACGGTTCTCCTTGTATTTAAAAGTTCAGTGATAAAGGTAGTGCGTTTTAGTTTGTTTATAAAGGCATAAAGGGAAAAATATGTTTGACATATACATCAATAGGGCTTATAAAGATATCATGGAAAGAATAAATAACTTTACTTTAAATGCTGATCCACAGTCTAGCTCAGGTAATTGTCAAATTATTGTGCAATTTGGAGGAAGTGAAGATGCTGGTGTTTTTCAGGATAACTCTTGTGATTATTCTTCCTTTATTGGCTTTGATGTTCGTCAGCATGGTTTTCGTGAAGAAGAAGATTTGGAACGTTTGAGTCGTTTGATTTGTATAGCTCTTGATGATGCAGGTATAGGGTTTGCTGTAGATAGTTTTGATTGTGAAGGAGATTCTTGTCGCATGCTCTCAATCGCAGAAAGCAATAAGATTTTAAGGAATATTATATAGCCTGTTGTGCTTTGTTTTTCTATTGATCATGGGTATAGCATTAAGGAGATAGGTGACGGTAGCGACTTTGATCCACCAATAGACCATGAATATTCTTTGGAAGAGGTGCTTGGTGGACCCGTTTATAATAAACCTTAGCTCAGTGCTCTTTGCAAAATTGAATCGATATGGCCAGTGTAGTTCTTATAGTTAAAGATTGATTCCAATTTACTTTTGTCCAGTTTTTCGGTGACTTCGTCATCGGCCAATAGGGCATCTTTGAAGGACAGTTTACCTTTTTCTTCCCAGACTTTCATCGCATTTCTTTGCACCATGATATAGGCGTCTTCGCGGCTGACATCGGCTTGGGTTAGGGCGAGCATTACGCCTTGGGAAAACACTAGACCATTCATTTTTTCCAGATTTTCCAGCATGGTTTCCGGGTAGACCAGCAGGTTTTCAATCACCCCGGCAAGGCGGCTGAGCGCGAAGTCTAGCGTGACGCAGGCATCGGGGCCGATATTACGCTCAACGGAGGAATGCGAGATATCACGCTCGTGCCAGAGCGCTACATTTTCCATCGCCGGAATAACGGTTGCGCGGACGAGGCGGGCAAGACCGGTGAGGTTTTCGCTCAAAATCGGGTTGCGCTTGTGCGGCATGGCGCTGGAGCCCTTTTGCCCTGGCGCAAAAAATTCTTCAGCCTCGCGCAGCTCGGTGCGCTGCAAATGGCGAATCTCTATGGCTAGATTTTCAACGGATGAGGCAATAACGCCCAGTGTTGCGAAGAACATTGCGTGGCGATCGCGCGGGATAATCTGTGTGGCCACGGTTTCGGGCTTAAGCCCCATGGACTGTGCTACATGCGCCTCAACCTGCGGGTTAATCGTGGCATATGTGCCAACCGCGCCAGAGATGGTGCAAACGGAAATTTCTTCCTTCGCACGCAGCAGGCGCGCCTTATGGCGTTTGAATGTCGCGTAATGCCCGGCGAGCTTTAGGCCGAACGTCGTTGGCTCCGCATGCGCGCCGTGCGTGCGGCCAATGCAGAGCGTTTCGCGGTGTTCCTCCGCACGTTTCTTGAGCGCGGCGAGCAGCTTATCCAGATCTTGCAATAATATGTCGGCGGCTTGTTTCAGTTGCACGGCAAAGCATGTGTCAACAACATCCGAGCTGGTCATGCCCTGATGCACATAGCGCGATTGGTCGCCGACATGCTCCGCGACAGAGGTCAGGAAAGCGATAACGTCGTGCTTAACCTCGGCCTCAATCTCATCAATGCGGGCGATATCGAATGCACCCTTGTCCCGCAGTGCGCGCGCCGCACTTTCCGGCACAACGCCAAGCTCCGCCATCTTCTCCAGCGCCAGCGTCTCGATCTCCAGCCATATTTTAAAACGGTTCTCTGGTTCGAATATCGCAGCCATTTCGGGGCGTGTGTAGCGTGGTATCATGATGTTTTCTTTACTCTCTGTGTCATCCCGACCGAAGTGGAGGGATCTTCTTTGTTATTTTATAGCCACAAGATTCCTCGACTACGCTCGGAATGACATAGAGGGGGATTGCGCGCTTGAAAGTATGAGGTTTTGCGCGGCTGGTCAAGCGTATTGCTAAACTCCCTCTCGCCGTACATAGGTTTGAGGTCGCACCACATAGCGGCCATTCTCAACCAAAATCTGCGGCGGGACATGATCACGCTCAAATGCGCTATAGCCCTTGTAGATTGAGCGCCAGAAGCGTTGCCAGGGCTGGTCGGCGTGGCGGTTCATGTTGTCTGCGGTCATGCGGAACGGGAATATGTGGACAGGGACGGGCAGGGCGTTTTGGGCCAGGCTTTGTTCAACCAGCAGGTAAATTTCTTCAATCCCAGCATCCGTCATGGCGTAGCAGCCCTCCGATTTACAGCCGCCATGGATCATAAGATGCGTGCCGGTGCGCCCGCGCGCCGCGTCATATTCATTGGGAAATCCGATATTCATCGCCAGATGATACTGGCTTTGCGGCCAGAGCCATTCCTGGGTTATCTCGTAAAACCCCTCCGGGGATTGGAGGTCGCCCTCGCGCAGTTTCGGGCCGAGATCACCGGAATAGGTGCAGATGGGATAGGTTTTATAGAGCTGGTAGCGCCCGGTAAAATCATCGCGCAGCCAGGCCTCGAGGATTGCCTCCTCCTTAAACACGCGGATATAGGTGTGCGCGCCGGGCTGGATGTTGGCCTTTGCCATTTGGGTGTTCATCTTGGGACTCAGTTCAGCGCGAATGGCGTTGATGCGGGCGAGGGGATTGGTGACGCAGGCGCTTAAGCTCAGGCAGATGAGAATGAGAAGGGCGCTGGCTTTCATGATGCTACATCAAGCCCTGATTTTTAAGGCTGGAATATCCATTGCGGCTCACCACGATGTGATCGTGGATTACGATAGAGAAAGGCTCCGCCGCGCGCATGATGGCGTGGGTCATGTCGACATCGGCTTGGGAGGGGTTGGGGTCGCCGCTGGGGTGGTTGTGCACTAGAATCAGGGCGGTTGCGCCGAGTTCTAGTGCGCGCTTCATGATCTCACGCGGATAGGCGGGCGTGTGATCAACGGTGCCGGAATTTTGAATCTCATCACCGATCAGCTCATTTTTCTTGTTCATGAACAAGATGCGAAAATGCTCCTTTTTCTCGTGCGCCATGGTGGCTTGGCAATATTCCATCAGCCGCGCCCAGCTGTTTAAGATAGGCTTGTGCATTAGCTCAGCCTTCAGCGCGCGGTGGGATATGGCTGTCATGGTCTGGAGCAGCAGAGCGGTGCTCTCACTGATCCCCTTGACCTTTATCAGTTCTTCCAGGGAGGCATTCATAAGCTCCGGCAGGCCGCCAAAGGCGCTGAGCAGGTCTTTGGCCAGCGGCTTAACATCGCGGCGGGGAATGGCGGAGAACAAGATCAGCTCCAAAAGCTCATAATCTTGCAGCGCGTCAGGGCCGTTATCCAGCAATCGCCCGCGCAGTCGATCACGATGGCCGTGATAGTGAGGCTTTTCAGCATCTTTAGGGGTGTTCTTAAGCGCTTGAGACATAAGGCTATTTAAAGCACAGCCGAGATAGATAAAACAAGGGGCTGTCGTAGATAAGTTATAAATTTGTCCATTTTTTGAGCGTTTTTAACTGCTCTTTATGCGACCCATAATTAAACCTAAATTCCGTTTCTTTTAAGAACCAATAAAATTGCTTTTCAGGAATGCCGTTGTATTTT
>JAJRYK010000040.1 GCA_024275825.1 Alphaproteobacteria bacterium | reverse complement strand
GCGAGATACACTAAAGCGATGCGAAGCTTCCACTTTACTACCACCAAATTCTACAAAGGAAACAACTCTTTTACGAAGGTCTATTGAATAAGTCATCATGCAGCATAGCATGCGCAATTATTAATTGGAATTACTATAAAAACCCTCGTCTATTATCAGCAACACGAAACCATGGAGCATGCGATAAAGCATGAAAAGCAACTTAAGAACTGTCATCGTGATTGGAAGATTAATCTTATTGAAGAAGATAATCCGAATTGGCTGGATTTATCGGAGAATGTTTTGAAGCTTTAGCGTTAGGGTAAAGGATCCTGAAACGAGTTCAGGATGACGGCTCTTGGTGGTTGAGAGGCTGACTAACGGATAACCTTAATATCCACCGCCTCGCGGCCTTTATCGACGATTTTTAGGGTCACGCGCACGCGCTGCCCGGCTTCCAGCTCTTCGATTTCTAGCTTGTCCAGCAAGGTTTTGTGGATGAACACATCTTTCATCCCGTCATCGGGGATGATGAAGCCAAAGCCTTGCTCGGGCTTGTACCATTTTACGAGACCGCCCATGGAGAATGTGCCGTCCTCGGCGACATCCTGGGGCATCAGGTTAACTTCGCCCTCTTTAATAACCTCCATGACCTCTTTGACTTGCTTGCCCTTTGGCCCGTCAAAGAGCGTGCAGAGCAGTTCTGCGCCCTCGCCAACGGCGTGCAGGCCGGCTTGTTGCAATGTCGTGATATGGAGGAATGCATCATAGCTCTCATCCTCAGGCACGACAAAACCGAACCCTTTGGTTCCATTGAACCATTTGAGAAGCATTTTAATTGGTTTTATTTCTTCCTCGGAGAGAGGTTGATTTTGTGTATTTGGCAAGACTCAAATTCCCAGTAACTACGCTTACGCAAGAATAACGCAATGTGTTAAACTAGATTCTGCCTGAATTTGGCAACAAAATCTAGAACGATTTTTCATGAGGCGAAAAGATATATGCATAAAAATGATTATCCGTGGTTAAAAAGCTATGACATTGGCTTTGATTGGGAGATTGAAATCGCGCCAAAGCCGGTTTTTACAATGATGGATGATGCCGCCGTGAAGTTCGCCGATCGCCCGGCCTTTAACTTTTTGGGCAAGGGCTATAGCTGGGGCGAGATTGCAGATCTGGTGAACAGGTTCGCCAAGGGGCTACAAGATTTAGGCGTTACCAAAGGTACGCATGTCGGGATATTTCTGCCCAACTCGCCTTATTACCTGATTGCCTACTATGGTATTTTGAAGGCGGGCGGAACGGTTGTGAACCTCAACCCGCTTTATGCAGAGCGCGAGCTGGCGCATTTGATTGAGGATAGTGAGGCCGAGATTATCGTCACGGCGGATCTGGCGATGCTGCACTCTAAAATGCATAAAATGCAGCATGATACACGGCTAAAAACGCTTGTGATGTGCCGCTTCGCGGATAGCTTGCCGTTTCCGAAGAATATTTTATTTCCGCTTCTGAAGCGAAAAGACATGGCCGATATCAAGAGTGTACGCGGTATTCACTGGTTTGATGATGTGGTGGACAATGATGGCGCGGTGAATGTACCGGAGATTGATCCGATGAATGATCTGGCGGTGTTGCAATATACGGGCGGGACGACAGGCCTGCCCAAAGCCGCGATGCTGACCCATATGAATATCTACGCCAATACGATCCAGAGCGAGAAATGGTTCCCCGGCATTGAGCACGGGCAGCAGAAAATGCTGGGCGTTCTGCCGTTCTTTCATGTTTTTGCGATGACGGTGATCATGAATTTAAGCGTGTTGACGGGGCTGGAGATTATTGCCCTGCCGCGTTTTGATTTGAAGGATACGCTGAAGTTGATCCACAAAACGCGCCCGCATTTTTTCCCGGCTGTTCCGGCGATTTATAATGCGATTAATAATTATCCGGGGTTAAAGAATTATGATCTTTCCTCGCTGGTGAATTGTTTTTCTGGCGGCGCGCCGCTGCCTGTTGAGGTAAAGAAAAGCTTTGAGACGATCACGGGGTGCATTGTGGTGGAGGGGTATGGCTTGACTGAGTCCTCTCCCGTGGCGTGCGCGAACCCGCTGAATGGTGAGAATGTGGCGGGCTCTATCGGTCTGCCGCTGCCTGGTACGGTGATTGAAATACTCGATGCGGAGGATAAGAAAATGCCTATAGAGCTGGGTAAGCGCGGCGAGCTGTGTATCAGCGGCCCGCAAGTCATGAAAGGCTATTGGAATAACCCGGAAGCCACCGCCGACACCATTAGAGAAGGCCGCCTGCATACCGGCGATATCGCGATCATGGACGAGCGCGGCTATGTCTATATCGTTGATCGGCTAAAAGACATGATCATCACGAACGGTTATAATGTTTACCCGCGCAATGTGGAGGAGGCAATTTACTTGCATCCCAGCGTAGAAGAATGCATCGTGGCCGGCATTCCCGATAAACAGCGCGGTGAAATTGTAAAGGCTTGGATTAAGGTGAAAGACGGGCGTGAATTGCTCGTCGATGATTTGAAAGAATTCCTAAGCGATAAAATTTCTCCAATGGAAATTCCGAAGCGTATTGAGTTTAGGACGGAGCCATTACCGAAGACGATGATTGGGAAATTATCGAAGAAAGATGTTTTGGAGGAAGAGGGTAAGTCTTGAAGAAGCTTGTCGTTTAGGTGAAGCGCGTATTGCTTCCTTATGTGGCATCCCCAAATAAATTTTAAATATCCATAAATCCTTACGATTTTTTAACTACTTTAGACATAAAATATATAAGGCTCTGATAAGGGGCCAGGGAAAATATAGGGTAGTTACAGGGGGTTAAGGGAAAATGGCGTATAAAGATTTCGATGCAGGGTTCGGTTTTTCGCAAGGCCAAGGGTCTGATCAAGGTACAATTCTTCAAATTGATGGTGACGCGGTGGAGCTGCCGGATTCTTCTTATATTTCACATGCGGATTTTAGCCGTGATGGCATGGATTTGGTGCTGGATGGCCCGCAAGGCGAGCTGGTTGTTGAGGGCTATTTTGCTGCTGATAATGCACCGATGCTAACCGCTGATGATGGCTCTGCGCTGTCGCCGGAGCTTGTGAATTCTTTCCTCAAAGCCTCCCCTGAATATGCAATGAATAGCTCCATGAGCGACGTTAGCCCCGTCGGCGCAGTGCAGGAAATGAGCGGTGAAGCCACTGTGACGCGCATAGATGGATCGTCTGAGCCTATGCATATGGGCACACCTATTTATCAAGGCGATATTGTTGAAACGGCGGCTGATGGCGCGGTGAATATTGTGTTTAGTGATGATACCAGCTTTGCTGTGTCTGAAGACGCGCGTTTGGCGATTGACGAATATGTGTTCGATCCCGGCACCGAAGCGGGCGTGCAGAATTTCTCTGTGCTCAAAGGCCTGTTCGTCTTTACCTCCGGCATGATTGGTCGCGAAGATCCGGATGATGTGCATATTGAAACGCCAGTCGGCTCGATCGGTATTCGCGGTACGATTATCGCCGGTGATGTGAATGAAGGCGAAATTACGGTTATTGAAGGCGCGATTGTCTTGCGTGACTTGCAGGGCAATGAAGTGACTTTGTCTGATCAGTTTGAAACCGCGACGTTTAAGCCGGGTCAAGGGATTGAGCATAATGGTCAAAAATCTGCTGAAGAGATCGCAGGAAAATTTGAAAGTATTTCAAAAGTCTCACCTAACCTGTTTGCGTCTATTAATGACGCAGCGGCTGAGGCTGATGCAACGGAAGAGGCTGCGGAGGATGCCAATCCAGAAGGCAGCGTTGATGAAAATGGCGATGGCGAAGTTGATGGCAGTGTCGATGAGGCCGGCGCAGACGAGCAGGCCGAAGGCGAAGAGGCTGCTGAGGACGCTACAGAAGAAGATGCCGCCGAGGATGCAGCAGAAGACGGCGAAGGCGAAGAGACCGCTGCTGATGATGGGGCAGACCAAGACACCGGCAGCGATGACGGCGGCTTTGGCGATGATAATTCAGGGTTTGGTGATGATAATTCAGGGTTTGGTGATGGCGCAGATGGCCCACCGCCCCCTCCGGGCGGTGATAATGGCGCTCCGGGCGACCCACCTCCTCCTGGGGGTGATAATGGCTCTAATGATGATGGCACAGGCGATGATACGAGCGGTGAAGAATTGCCACCGCCACCGCCCGACCCTGATCGCGGCGTTCGTCCAGACTTTTTAGGTCGGTTTGCACCGCAGCATGGCCATGATGGCGGCCCGACATATTTTGCGATGGACAGTAATGCGGCCAGTAATTTTGTTTTTGATTTTGGGCAATTTTTCTCTGACGCAGATGGCGATCTCACGAATTTTGGTATGTATGTGAATGGCAATGGCGGCGATTATATTGACCTTAATGCGGGTGGAATATTCGACCCTACTACAGGGACGATCAATTTGAATGTGCTAAATTCATTCCAAAACGGCGGCGTGAGCGGAGATACATTTACGATCACAATCACGGCTTATGATGCAGAAGGTCACGCAATGTCTCATGACTTTACGTTTGGGGCGTTTGAGACGTCGCTATTTATATCACCTATTATAAGCGGTGATGGTGGAAGTTATTCTAGTGATACGGGTGCATTTGGTGCTTCAATTGGCGCTGTCAATGCTGCAAATGGGAATACTATATTTATTAATTATGATGGCACGGGTAGTAACCAAGTGTATGTTCAAAATGGATCGTCTAATAATGTTATTTATTTAAGAGGTGTTGATAATACCGTGAACTTTGAAGATGGGAGCATGAATAATACGGTCTTCGGCTCTGAAGGAACGGATTTCTTCAATATGTATGATTCCGCAAATGTCACGGATAATAACGGACAAAATACCATATACGGCATGGGCGGTAATGATGTTGTGACGTTTAGTGCAGATTCTATTGTTGGATTAAACGCGGGTGGGTTTATTGATGGCGGTACACATGGCGATGGCGTTGTAGGAACACCAGATGGTGATGTTCTTAAACTTGTTGGGTCGATAGATTTCAGAAATATCAATGATGATGCTATTCGCAATATGGAGATTATTGACACCGTTGGTGATACTACGGCGCAAACGGTTACGCTGGCTTATAGTGATATCCTGGAAATGACGGATGGCAACAACACGTTGATTATTAATCTGGGTGGGAATGATGCGTTGGATCTGGATGGTATTGATTTAAGTGGATTTTCTTCAACTGATGTTGATGTCGATAATGACGGTTTTACCGATTACGTTTCTTACACAAATGGCGATATTACATTGGTTATTACCGATGGTGCTACCGTCAATACGGTGTAAAATGCCTCTGTCTAAGCAAGAAGTTTAATTATAAAAAACCACCGCCTTATAAAAAGCGGTGGTTTTTAAAATCTTTTAATGGTTTAGGTTTCTAGAGTTTGTGCCCTTACTTTATTTTGATTAGCTGTTGTTCTACGCCTGCGTGAGGCAAGTAGGCCGCCAAGTAAGAGTGGACTCAGAGCTGAAGGCGTAGGTGTAACGGTCATGGAAGAAAAGCCATCCATTGTGTGACCAAACTGTCCAAGGTCATCGACATTTGCGCCGCCTGTTCCGAGTCCTAAGTCACCATTTACAAGGTTTTCTAGGTTTGAAATAGCATCATCGCCGTTAATATTCATGAAATAGTTGAGAGTCCAACCTTCGACTGTAGTACCGTTAGTGTTGATTGTGCTCTCATAGCCGCCTAGTTGTTGGAAGGATAGAATGCCGTTTGAAATAATGCTCATCGCACCAGTTGCATTTAGGTAGCTTCTTTGGTCATCACCATCCCCAACGAATGTATTAACAGTGAACATATACACGCCGACATTAGGATTATCATCTATGTCGATATTGCTGATTGTTATTACATTTCTTATAGATTCTTCGGATAGAGGGTTAACGAATCCGAAGTCGAAATATCCGTTCAAGTCCAAGCTTATCTCGAGGGCTGAACGGCCCATAGTCTGATAATTATTATCAATCTGTTCCACAGATGTGATTATATTGTTGTTAAATGTATCAAAAATCGGGTTTCCGGCGACTTCGCTGTTGAAGACACTTGATGTGCCCAAAGCTGCAACGGCCAGTATTGCTGTATCTCGTAATGGCATAATATATCCCCTTAAATTTTAATCAGTAATTTTATTGTTATATGCGCCCGCAAAACCTATTGCAAGCCATAAATCTGCGTCATTCTGCCTGAAATTACGGGTAAATGCAAGGGCAGTTTTCATAAATTTTAGTTTTTTAGCATTTTTTTTGCTTTTATTGTTATTTATCTGATCCTTAGAAACCTTCGGTAGCTAGATGAGGTAAGATTAGACGTTAAGTTTTTTGGTGTTTAACGCATAACATGCTTCTATATCTTGCGCGCCATCTGGCCAGTTTATTAGCTCTTCATGCGTAAATGTGAAGCCGTTTGCGAGGATGGTGCAGGCCGCGAATGGTGATGTTATCCACGCAGCGGTCCACCGGTTTTCTTCTCTACATTCTCTGTTACCTTCGTGCAAAGCGCCTCAATATCTTTATCGGTCAAGTTGTCTTCACGCGGCTGGATAGTAATGCTGAGCGCGACGGATTTTTTGCCCTCTTCCACGCCTTTGCCTTGATAGATATCGAAGATGCTGGCTGCGGTGATTAGAGTTTTATCGGCGGCTTTGGCCGCGCCAATCAGGTCTTTGGCCTCAACCGTTTCGTCAACCAAAAACGCGAAATCGCGGCTGAGTGGTTGTAGAGGCTCGAGCTTCAACAGCTGTTTTTCCGTGCCGCTTTTCTTTTTGGCGGTCGGGATATTCTCGAGGAAAACCTCAAAGCCGACAATCGCGCCTTTGGCATCTATGTGTTCGAGCGCGGCGGGGTGCAGCTCGCCGAAATAGGCCAGCACCGTTTTGCCCAGACGTAGAGCGCCAGAGCGGCCAGGGTGGAAATAATCTGGTGCATCGCGGGTTATTTGCGCGTTTGCAGCCGGAGCGCCAGCGGCCTGCAGCGCAGCTATAGCATCGGCCTTTGCATCATAGGCATCGACGGGGCGGGCGGCGTTTTGATCGCTCCAATGGCGGGCGGCATGATTGCCGGCGCGAATGCCGGCGGCGACGGTTTTTTGGCCATCAGGCTTTGCCGATTCAAAAACGGGGCCGACTTCGCATAGCGCAACATCGCCAAACCCGCGTGCGGTATTTTGCAGGGCGGTGCTTATCAGGTTCGGCAGGATCGAGGGGCGCATTGTATCGATCTCAGATGAAATCGAGTTTTTGAGCGTAAGCGCCGCGGCTTGATTATCATTCAGGCCGAAGATTTTGGCGGTATCGGTTTTCATGAACGACCAGGTCACGCATTCATCAAACCCGCGTGCGGTCAGCGCGTTGCGGGCCTTGCGACCCTTGTTTAGCAGTGGTGTTTCAGCGACTGTGCCTGTATTTTCGCCATGGACGGACACTGACGGGATCTGATCAAAGCCGACAATGCGGATGATTTCTTCGGCGATATCCGCCGCGCCATGCACATCGCCGCGCCATGAGGGAGGGGTGATTTTGTAGGGACCTTTGCCGGAAATTTTAAAGCCGAGGGCGGTGAGAATGCTTAGCTGTTTGTCTTCTGGGACGTCTAGGCCGATGAGCTTTTCGACGTAGGCGGGGTCATATTCAATTTCGCGTTTCCAGTCTGGTACATCGCCAGCGCGTATAATTTCGCTGGCCTCGCCGCCGCAAAATTCAAGGATGAGGGTGGTGGCGATGTCTATGCCGATGGCGGTAAATTCCGGGTCTACGCCGCGTTCAAAACGGTAGCGCGCATCGCTGATGATGCTCATATCGCGGCCAGTGCGGGCGATGCGCGATGGGTTGAAATAGGCGCATTCCAGCAGCACATTCGTCGTGTCATTGGTGGAGCCGGTGGGCGCGCCGCCGATAATGCCGCCTAGGCCGATGAGGCCTCCATTTTCTTTAGAGCCGTCGTAAATACCGATCGCGCCGGGCGCAACGGGGGCGTAGCTTTTGTCGTTGAGCGCCTCAAGGTTTTCATCGCCCTTGGTCTCGCGCACCGTGATGTTGCCGGTTAATTTATTGGCATCATAGACATGAAGCGGGCGCGCGTGATCTATCACCATAAAGTTTGTGATGTCAACGAGCGCCGAGATGGGGCGCAGGCCGATGGCCTTAAGCAATGTTTGGAACCAGTCCGGCGAGGGGCCGTTTTTGACGTTTTTGATGTAGCGGCTCAGAAACAGGGGGCAGCCTTCGGTGTCTTCAATGCTCACATTAATGTCTGATGTGAAGGTGCCTTTGATGGCGGCGGTATCCAGGGGTTTGAGCGTGCCCAGCCCAGCGGCGGCTAGATCACGGGCAATGCCGCGAATGCCTGCGCAATCGGCGCGGTTAGGGGTCAGGTTAATTTCGATGATCGGATCATCAAGGCCGAAAACCTCCACCATTGGGGTGCCGATCTTGGGTTCGCCTTCAAGCTCGATGATGCCGTCATGTTCTTCGGAGAGCATCATCTCCTTTTCCGAGACCAGCATGCCGTTTGATTCTACGCCGCGGATTTTGGTTTTCTTGAGCGTGAAATCAAGGCCGGGGACGTAAGATCCTTCTGGTGCAAAAATGCCGTACATACCGGTTTTCGCATTATGTGCCCCGCATACGACCTGTAGCGTATCGTTTTTAGTTTTCACTGTGCAGACTTGCAGTTTGTCGGCATCCGGGTGGGCTTCCGTTTTTTCAACATAGGCGACGGTGAACGCTTCATAGGTTTTGGAGGGGTCTTCAAGACCCTCTAGTTCCAACCCGATATTGGTCAGGGTGGCACAAATTTTCTCGAGAGATGCGTCTGTGTCTAAATGTCTCTTAAGCCAGCTTAGCGTGAATTTCATACTATTAATCGCTTCCTTTTACTTTTTCAGGGCGCCCTAATAATTTGAAGGGGGCGCTCCTAAAGTATTAATCATACTCGTCGTCGCTCGCGCCTACTGAAAAAGTAAAATCAAGCGATTATAAAATCAGGTCTCATCCTCTTTTTTACATAGCGCAGCTCTACTGGAGGGTGAACTCAGAGGTGCGGGGCTTGTGCGGCGTGCAGATTTTACTGCGTGTTTGCTCAAGCTCTAGAATTAACCAGTTTATCTGCCGGTTGGCAAGACATGGAGCGAAAAATCGAGCTTTACGCCTAGATTTTTATACAGCGCCTGTGCAGCCTCATTGTTATTTTCGGCAAACCAGTGAATGCGCGCCCATTTTTCGGCCTTCGCCGTTTTGGCCAGATGCTCAACCAATTTGCGTGCAATGCCCTTTTGACGGTGCGCCGGATCAACGAAGACATCCTGCATGTAACAGACGGGTTCGACGTGGCCGGTTGTGGGATGAAGGATATAATGCACAAGGCCAATCATCGCATCATTTTGCCCAGCGCGCCCTTGAATAGCGCACAGACCATTTACCTGACTGCCCGGATCAACAAGGCGGCTCCATGTTTCAGTCGTAACCCCCTCATCCCGCCTGCCCATATTATTCCCATCCCACAGGGGGAGCCAGTTGGGGAAGTCTTGGGGCTTTAGGGGACGTATATTCAAAAACAAAATCGCACCATGTGTTTAATCATGGTGCGATTGTAAGTTATATGAAATATTTTTCAATCTTTTATGGACCAGGGCGTGGTTGAGGCCGCCCTACATCTTTAACACAATTTTTTAAGAAGAGATTAACATCCGCTGGGTTTAGTTGTTTGTCATTATTAATATCTGCATTCATATTTTGATGGGCAAAAGCATTCATGAAGTGAAAGATATTTTGTGTTTGCGCGTCTTCATCCATTTTTGTCATGTTTAAATTTACAACATTACAATTAACAGAGTTCTGTCGTTCAATTGAGAATTCATCAAATACATATTCAGATGGTAAAAACTTGACAGTCCGCGTTGTTTTAGAGGTTACATTTTCATAGCTTAATATTATTGATGACGAATTATTTGTATTAAGTTCCACTAAAGCATTAACAAGTGATGTGTCATTAAAAACATCAGATTCCTCTTCACGTGCCCCCTGCGAGTTAAAGCTCCCCCTGTGAACAAAAGAGAAGTCCATAGATTTTGGCGCGAACGAAAGATTTTGAAAGAATAAATCAGCCCCTTGAATTTGAGAAAGATCTATATTGAATGAAATAACGTCGTCAAAGCCATTAATAATGGATATGTCTCCGCCCGTACCATTAAGAATTAAATCCGTACCGTTTTCAAAATCAACATTGATTGAGAATTCGATGACAGAATCAGTGTAGTCTGTTTTTTCAACATTAAAGCCATAATATATAGTATCAGGAAGATCTGTGCCTTCAGCATTTTCATTTATCTTTAAATCAATGCTGACTACGTAGTCATGGCCATTGTAAAACGTTCTATCAAAGTCAGATTCGGGGGCATTAACTTCTAAGAAAACCCCAGTATCTGAGTATGTGCCACTGGCGGTATGTGTAACGTTATTTAATGCATAAGCTGGCACTGTAGTCAGAAAAAAATATCCTGCCACAAGTGCTATGTAAGTAAAAAATTTCATTTATGTTTCCTGATTAATTATAGAAATAATTGTGCCCGATATTCAGAATATAAGATAAAAGTTAATTAATTGTTTATAGCCGCGCTTTTTGCACTAAAAATCCCCTCATTGCCCCGTCGCGCTATTCGGTCGATTAAGCGGGGAAAAGCCGTAATGGTCTAGCCAGCGCGTGTCGCTTTCGAAGAAGGTGCGCAAATCCGGGATGCCGTATTTTAGCATGGTGATGCGCTCTATGCCGCAGCCGAAGGCGAAGCCTTGATATTGCTCTGGGTCAATGCCGCAATTTTTTAGTACGTTTGAGTGCACCATCCCCGCGCCGAGGATTTCCATCCATTTTTGCTCCTGGCCTTCGGGCGCTTTGCCGAGCTTTATGCCTTCGCCTTGCTTGTAATAGCCGATATCAACCTCTGCGCCCGGCTCTACAAAGGGGAAGAAGCTGGGGCGGAACTGTACGGGTAGATCGTCGATTTTGAAAAAGGCGCGCACGAAATCGGTCAGGCAACCTTTCAGATGAGCCATCGTTACATTTTTGTCGATATAGAGACACTCCATCTGGTGAAACATCGGGGTGTGCGTCATGTCCCAGTCAGAGCGGTATGTGCGGCCAAAACAGATGGTTTTGAACGGCGGCTCGCCCTCTTCCATATGGCGGATTTGAACCGATGATGTGTGCGTGCGCAGGAGTTTTTTAGCGCGCTCGGGGTCGGTTTCGCTCTCATCTTCAGGCAGGAAGAATGTGTCCTGCATCTCGCGCGCGGGGTGGCCGGGCGGGAAATTGAGGGCGGTGAAATTGTGCCAATCATCCTCGATATCCGGACCTTCGGCGACGCTAAAGCCCATTGCGCCAAAAATGCTGATCAGCTCGTCAATAGTTTGGGAGAGGGGGTGAATTTTCCCAGCCTGCTCCGGCCGTGCGGTTAGCGTAATATCGATGGTTTCGGATGAAAGACGTTGATCCAGTTCTTGCTTTTTAAGCGCCGTTTCCTGCGCGCTAATCAGCGCAGCAATCTCATCCTTTAGCGCATTGAGCAGCGGGCCTTGCTCTTGCCGCTCTTCCGGGCTCATTCCGCCCAGTGTCTTCATCAGCGCCGTCACAGCGCCTTTCTTGCCAAGGGCGGAAACGCGGACATCATCGAGCGCCTTGAGATCGTTGGCGGCCTCAATGGCGTTGGTTAATTCTGTCTTTAATGTGTTTATATCGCTCATAGCTAAGGGTTTTAGCAGGATGATGGCTGTAAGACAAAGATTTTTCTTGTTTCAGCAATGTTCTTTATATAGATATGTGTAAAAGGAGTTAAAATTATGACTATAGAAGTGCGTCTTGCTACCATAAATGATGTTTATGCTGCGTCCAAAGCTTATGTAAGCGGGTTTGTGTATGAATATGCGCCGCTTGATCCGATTAATTGTTGGCTGCCTTTTATGAATTCTATGCGTATGGAAAACGAAATGGAGAAAAACATTCTTCATAACCGCCACCATAACAATCCCGAAAGACGAGTACATGTGATTACGGTCAAGGACACCGTTGTTGGTGTTTGTAATGCAAGCAAGGTGAGTGATGAGGCTTTTGAAATTAATCAGGTTTCATTACGCCCGGATGTTATAGGGCGTGGCCTTGGTCGAATGTTGATCATTGAGGCTGCTAAGAATTATCAAACCCTTGGTTTTAAAAGGCTGGAGACATATGGTACGATTACTTCACAAAAAGCACATAAATTTTTTACCGAGCATTTAGGTGGGGCATTAGAGGAGACATTTCCTTATGTCTGGAATCCTGGTGATATTGATGGCGCTGGTGGAGAAATTGTTGCAGCGAAATATAGTTGGGATTTAGATGCTTTGGTTAAGAGGCCCTATGATCAGCCAAAAGTATGGGATGTGTCAGAAAGAATAGTTTTTCCCAATTATACGAATCAGGTAGGTAAAGTAGAGTTTGGGTCTCCTCATTATGCTTATGAGCCCGATGATACTGGATTGGCGGCGCCGCGTGATGTTTCTGTTGAGGAGTCATTTTATGCTGATCTTGGAATGATATTTCAGCAGGCTTGCAGAGAGCTGCCTGCCAATCATGCTATTGCCCGATATTTAGAAGTGACAACAGACGGACTGTATCAAATGTTTAAGGAGAGCTCCGGCATGTTGGAGCACATGTGTGTGGAAATGGTGCCCACAGAGGAGATGCCCTGTCTTGTTGATATTAAAACACCGGAGGATTTGACTAAAGTCGATTATAGGGTCACGCTGGGCTAGCGCTCCAAAATCTTTTTCACTTTACACAGTGAATGCACCACATAATCCGGCTTTGCTTCCCGCAAGCGCTTTTCGGTGATGTAGCCGTCGGTGATGCCGATGCTGGTTAGGCCGAGCAGGCGGGCGATTTCGGGTTCTTCTGTGCTGTCGCCAATGATGATGGTGTCTTTGGGGCTGTAGCCATGTTTATCCATATAGGTTTTCAGGCGCTCGGCCTTGGTGGTGGAGTGCAGGATGGTGGTGCCGTCGCATTCATGGGCAGAGACGTAATCGAAATAGGGCTCCAGCTTTAGGCGCGCCAGATGTTCTTTGATTTTCTCTGTGCGATAATTGCTCAGGATGATGCAGGGCATTTTCTGGTCTTTGACCCAGTTTAGGAGCGCTCTAGCGCCCTTGCGCGTGCGGGCATTGGCGGCGAGGCGTTCATAGGCGCTTTGAAACACCTCATTGGCTTCGTCCTTTTTCGCCAGCACTTCATCAACGCTTAAGCCATTTTTTTTGTAGAAATGCAAGATGGGGAAGGTGAACGTATCGCGATAATGTTTGAGGCTAATGGCCTGCGCACCATAAAACTCCAGGCACACATTGCCCGCCTCAACGCTTTGCCGCGTATCGCAGAGCAACGTGCCGTTCCAGTCAAAGACGATGAGTTTGTTTGAGGCGCGATTGATCATTTATGCATTGAAGCATAATGCGTGTTTTGAAGACAGTGTTTTACGCTGCTACTAACCGCGCTGGTTCCCAGCTTTGCTGTTTTTTAGCTGGGCATGTGCTTTGACCGTAGGGATCTGTAAAGAATTTACTTTGTGCTGCATCCGTATCGGTTTCGACTGATGCTGCTTCGATGCGATTACAGTTTTTTATGATATGGTAGGCCGCCTGTGTAAATAAGCTTTTGCAATCGTTTTCGTCACATTGACTTACTTGGTTCTTTCTATCTGCGAAGCGCGGGTCTCTCCTAATCCAAAGAGAGCTTCGTGTTTGCTCGACAGCGTCTCCGAACCATGTGCCAAGTCTGGTCATGTGATGTTTTGAGACGATGCAAGCTTGGTCAGCCTCTTCGATAAGGGCTTTTACTTTTTCAAATTCTTCAAATAGCTGTGGGATTGATAGAGGTTTTTCGTGTGTTTTTATAATGCTTCGCGCATTTTCTCTGATTTCGTCGAGTTTTTGCTGTGTAACTGTTTTCATATATTCTGCATACGCCGATAATAACCATACGTCAAATAAAAAACAGCCCCGCGTGAGGGCTGTTTTTGAAACTTTAATATTGTGCTTTTAATTAAGCAGCAGCTTTTTCAGCTTTCGCGAGACAATCACCGGCTTGTTTTGCTAGTGCGGCGAAGCCTTTTTCGTCGTGAATTGCGATGTCGGACAGGATTTTACGGTCCAGCTCGATACCCGCTAGCTTCAGGCCGTGCATGAAGGTTGAGTATTTCATGCCGTGGATGCGGGCACCGGCGTTGATGCGCTGAATCCAAAGGGCGCGGAAGTTACGCTTTTTAACGCGGCGATCGCGATAGGCGTATTGACCGGCCTTTTCAACAGCCTGCACCGCGGTGCGAAAACAGCTTTTACGGCGACCGTAATAGCCTTTGGCTTTTTTAATAACCTTCTTGTGACGTGCGGCCGCGCGTGGGCCTCCTTTAACTCTAGCCATTATTTAGCCTCCTTCTTCGCGGGTGATTTTTTCTTACGCTTGGAATTAGGCAGTAAATAGTTCAGCACGTTCTCGCCATCAGACTTGAACATGATGCCGCCGTGGCGGGCCTTGCGTTTCATTGATTTTGGTTTATTGGTTTGCATGTGACGCATGAAGGCTTTTTTGAACTTAACCTTCCCGCTTTTTGTCACCTTAAAGCGCTTTTTCGCACCGGAGTGCGATTTCATCTTCGGCATTTTGATCTCCTATTAAAAGGGTTTAAATCTACAGACGAGGCAGCCGATATACTAAGCCAGACTGTAATGATTGAGGCTTTATAGAGGGTTTAGGGGGGTAAATGCAAGAGAAATTTTGGGATTAGTGATGCGGATATGAAAATAGTTGTTGACGAAGGGTCGCTTTATGGATTAAGAGGGGGAGTACGTTATTTTTTCGAAAGGACTAAAATTGTGAGTGATTATCAAACATCGAATAGAGTGAATGCTGTAGCTGGTGATGGACCTTATATCCCTCGGCCCATGGAGCATCCAGCACCGGTACGCTGTGCAAAACAAAAGCCTGCTTCTCAACCGGTCAATGAAACAAGCCAAAAAATTCTTGAGGAGTTAGGTACTTTTTTTGGAACAGCTGGAAAACCAGAGGAAACCATTCAAAAGGCTTTAGAAGTAACAAGTCGAGTATGTAGGCAATCTGCAGAAGTAGCTCGTGGTCGAGTAGTTCTTGTGCGGCCTTCCAATCAGTCGAGAGGAGATATTATCAACCTTGATTCTCTAAGTTAATGCGCCTCCGCCCAGCTCCGCCCGCTTCCGGCTTCGGCGTTTAGGGGGACGGATATGTTGGCGTTCATGATTTTATAGGCATTTTCCATGACGGCCCTTGCGAGGGTCGTTGTTTTTTCCAGCTCCGCATTGGGCACTTCGAAGATCAGCTCATCATGAACTTGCAGCAGCATTTTAGCGCTTAGGCCTTCATCGGCCAGCGCCCCAGGCATTTTACCCATAGCGATTTTCATGATGTCGGCCGCGGTGCCTTGCAAAGGCGCGTTAATCGCGGCGCGCTCTGCGCCCTGGCGCATCATCGGCATTTTAGCGTTGATGTTCGGGGTGAAGCATTTACGGCCATAAAGGGTTTTCACAAAGCCAGCCCCGCGCGCCTCTTCCTTGCGCGCCTCCATATAGTCTTGAATTTCGTTGAAAGTCGTGAGGTAGCGCTTGATGAACTCATTCGCCTCGGCAGGCGCGCACCCCAATTGCTTGGCCAGCCCCCAGCCGGAAATGCCATAGATAATGCCAAAATTAACCGCTTTGGCTTGCCGGCGAAGCTCTGGGCTTACCTCGTCCAGCGGTACGTTAAAAACGCGGCTGGCCGTTAGGCTGTGAACATCCACGCCGTCTGCAAAGGCTTGCTTGAGCGCCTCAACCCCCGCCATTTCGGCGCACAGGCGCAGCTCTACCTGAGAATAATCAACGGAGAGCAATGTGTGACCCTCTTGCGCCACGAAGGCGCGGCGAATGCGGCGACCATCTTCGGTGCGGATGGGGATGTTTTGCAAATTAGGATCGCTGGAGGCCAGCCGCCCTGTGCTGGTGCCGCTCATATGATAAGAGGTATGAACGCGCCCGGTGGCGGGGTTGATTTGGTCCTGCAGCGCATCTGTATAGGTGGATTTGAGTTTTGACAGGCCGCGCCAATCAAGGATTTTCTGGACGATGATCTCGCCGTCAGCCGCGAGTTTTTCCAGTGTTTTAACATCCGTCGCCCATTGGCCGGTCTTTGTTTTCTTGCCGCCCTCCAGCCCCATCTGGTCAAATAATATCTCGCCAATTTGTTTGGGGGAGCCGACATTGAACTGCGTACCCGCAATATCCTGAATGGCGCCCTCCAGATCGGCGATGCGCTTGCCAAATTCGGCGCTCATCTCTTTTAGAACAGCCGGGTCAACCTTGATACCCTCTAGCTCCATCGCGGCGATGACGGGGATCAGCGGGCGCTCTATATTCTCATAGACGCTGGTCATTTTTTCCTGCGCCAAACGAGGTTTGAGGGCTTTATAAAGGCGCAGCGTGATGTCCGCATCTTCGGCGGCGTAATCCAGCGCGGCCTCGATCGAGACCTTGTCAAAGCTCACCTGCTTCACACCCTTGCCCGCCACGTCTTCGTATTTTGTGGGTTGGTGGTTCAGGTGCATAGCTGAGAGATTATCCATGGAATGGCTGTGGCTGGACCCATCAAGCACGTAAGAGATCAGCATCGTGTCATCGCACGGGGTGATGTGGATGCCATGCTTGGCGAACATCTGCCAATCATATTTCATGTTATGTGCGATTTTCATCACGGACGGGTCTTCGAGGATGGGCTTTAGGAGTTTAAGGGCAATTTGAATATCAAGCTGCTCTATTTCCCCCTCACCCCGACCCTCTCCCCCCGCAAACTCCGTTTGCGAATCTTTAGAAGCGAACACGACCCCTGGTCGTGCTTCGCGGGGAGAGGGTCGGGGTGAGGGGGAAGAAAAAAGATCAGCTGGTTCTTTAATATGCCCCAGCGGAATATAGGCCGCTTTTCCAATCTCGCTAGATAAAGAGATGCCCACTAGATCGACTTTGGCCGGAGTTAAACCTGTGGTTTCTGTATCGATACATAGCGTACCGTTTTTATAGGCCTCAGCAATCCACTCCTGGAGCTGCTGCTCGGTATTAATGAGGGTGTATTGGTTGTTTTTAATCTTTGGCCAATCCTCATTGTCATCCTGAGGAGCGTGCGACGAAGGATCTGAAATATGGTCAGGTCCTTCGCTATCGCTCAGGATGACATCTGTGGAGTTCCCGCCTAGCCGCGTCATAATCGATTTAAAGCCCTGCTTTTCTAAAAAGGCCATCAGCGCGGGTTTGTCTGGATCGTGCGTTTTCAGATCTTCAAGCGCTACCGGCACGGGCGCATCTTCATCCAGCCGGACCAGCCGTTCAGATATGCGCGCCATATCGGCATGCTCGATCAGATTTTCACGACGTTTATTTTGTTTGATCTCACCAGCGCGGGCCAGAAGCTCCTCAAGGCTGCCATATTCGTTAATCAACTGCGCAGCAATCTTCACGCCAATGCCGGGCACGCCGGGCACATTGTCAGAGGCATCGCCCGCCAGCGCTTGCACCTCCACAACTTTATGTGGCGGCACGCCGAATTTCTCAATCACCTCGGCCTGCCCAATCCATTTTTGCTTCATCGGGTCAAGCATGCGCACATCATCATCAACCAACTGCATGAGGTCTTTATCAGAGGACACAATCACAATTTTCTTGCCCTGCGCCTTGGCCAGCTTGGCATAGGCAGCAATCAGATCATCAGCCTCAAACCCTTCCAGCTCTATAGCAGGAATGTCAAAGGCCTCGGTTGCCTCACGGATCATTGCGAATTGTGGCTTGAGATCGTCCGGCGTTTCATCGCGGTTTGCCTTATATGCCGGATAAATTTCGTTGCGAAAATTCTCGCGCTTGGCATCAAAAATCACCGCCAGATAGGGCGCATGATAATCGCGCAGCATCTTCAGCAGCATGTTCGTATAGCCAAACACCGCCCCAACCTCCACCCCGTCCGGGTTAGTCATGCCGGATTTGTGGCTATAGGCCATGGCGTAATAAGCCCGAAAAATAAAGCCGGAACCATCGATCAGGAAGAGTTCATTATCTTGAGGCTGGTTTTGCATGTCTGTGTTGTCTTTAGCTGCGTTCATCATGTTCAAAAACATGGACCAGCCGGGAATAGATGTCTAGCCTCTATAAATTATTGTGCCTTAAACATCGCGCTTCATTTCTGAACTTAGGGTGTGATGATGCATAAAAAAGTCCCGGCTTCAGGGATGAAAACCGGGACATAGGGAGTTTAGGGTGAAACCACCGCTTTTGTTGGTCCGGGTTAGAAGACCTTCAAAGCGGCTTTAACGGGTTTCGAGGGGAAAAAGAATGCTCTAACTTTGCAGGAAAGGAGCGTTTGCTCACGCATATAAAATGCATAAAATTCGGATAGGAAAAATGTCAAGCATCTACGGCTTGGTGTCATGCTACAACCCTCTGTCATCAACGTTTATGGCTTATTATTATTTTGGCTCATGGTTTAATGATAACAGAATCGGATATATAATGTCAAAAATTTGATATAAATTTTAATCTCTTTTAGGGTTCAATTCCCCGCCCCTTGGGGCGTAGAATATTCGCGTGAGCGAATATATTCATAAGAGCCATAACGTTACGGTGTTGCTTTATCACCTTGTATTCCCCGCGAAATATCGTCGCGTGGTTTTTG
>JAJRYK010000039.1 GCA_024275825.1 Alphaproteobacteria bacterium | reverse complement strand
TGCCTTTGCCACCTTACAGCCCGGACTTTAACCCCATAGAACAAAGCTTTGGTAGCCTAAAAAGGCGACGGCAATTTTTACCGCTTGGCACGCCATTGGACGATTTATTTATGTGCAATTATTAATTGGAATAACTATAACTCTGTAAAATACTCCGTGATCTCCGTGTTAAAAAAAACGACAATTGCAAATGACTTACGCCAGCACCTAAAAAATAAAGCCACGCCCCCTTGCATTCCGCCGCCCCGTGTGGCACCAATTATACCCATAAATTAACCATTCAACTTGATAGAGGTTTTGCTATGCTGAAACACCTTATCCTTCTAGCCGGGAGTATTCTTTTGATGAGCGCGACGACAACCGATGATGCCCAAGCGGCCAGTCCTGAAAACACAATGTATATGACGCTGTCGACCGGCGGGACAATCACGATCGAGATGTTACCAGACATTGCGCCTGGGCATGTTGAGCGCATTAAAAAGCTCGCACGCGATGGCTTTTATGACGGCATTGTGTTCCACCGTGTGATTGAGGGATTCATGGCGCAAACAGGCGATCCCACCGGCACCGGCATGGGCGGATCGGATGAGCCAAATTTGAAAGCCGAGTTTACCGACTATCCGTACAAGCGCGGCACGATCGGCATGGCCCGCACGCAAAGCCCGGACAGCGCAAATTCGCAGTTCTTCTTTTGCTTCACCGATACGGGCTGTAGCTTCCTCACCGGTCAATACACCGTTTGGGGGCAAGTCACCGAAGGCATGGAAGAGATCGACAAAATCGCCCTTGGCGAGCCACCAGCCGAGCCGGACAAGATTGAAAAAATCACAATCGGCTCTGATATCACAGAAGATATTTCCGCGCAGGCAGAGGAACCAGCCGTAGCGGAAGACACAGAAATTGAGCCAGCCTCTGGCGAAGCTGAAAACGCAGCAGACAACGCCGAAGAAGCTGCAGCTGAGTAATCAGCGCACATGACACGATCTAACAGCAGCGCCCTTCCGCAGTGGAGAGGCGCTGTTTTTTATCAGATATATCCGCGGAGCTTTCTGGACACAAACGGTGACAATGTTGGTGATCTTGCTGGCATCACGGAAAAGCTGGACTATGTTGCTGGCCTCGGCGTTGATGGTATTTGGATCTCGCCCTTTTTCAAATCACCGATGAAGGATTTCGGCTATGACGTGTCGGACTACCGCGCGATTGATCCACTGTTCGGCAACATGGCAGATTTCGATGTGCTGTTGGAAAAAGCGCACAACCTGAATCTCAAAATCATCATTGATCTCGTACTCTCTCACACTTCTGACCAGCATCCATGGTTTAGCGATCCGGCAAAGAAGGACTGGTATGTCTGGGCCGGTCCAAAGCCCGATATGTTTGGCGCGCTTACGCCGCCCAATAATTGGGTCTCCGTCTTTGGCGGCAGCGCGTGGGAATATTCGCCAGAACATGAGCAGTTTTATCTGCATAACTTCCTGAAAGAACAACCCGACCTCAACTTTCACAACCCCGATGTTCAAAATGAGGCTTTGGATATCGCACGTTTTTGGCTCAATAAAGGCGTTGATGGATTCCGCCTTGATGTCGTGAATTTTTATTTTCATGATCAAGAATTGCGCGATAATCCCTTCCGCGATCCAGCGCTCGGCGCGGCAACGCAGTTTGAGGGCGATGATCCCTATTCCGCGCAAGCCCATATCTACGATAAATCCCGCCCGGAAATGTTTCCGTTTCTCCAGCGCTTTCGCGCGCTGATGGATGAGTATGAGGCTTTCACAATTGGCGAGATCGGCGATGACCACCCCTACCGCCTCGCGGCGCAATATACCGATGGCGATGACCTGCTCCACACCACCTATAATCCGCAGATGATGGGTGGAAAGCACAAGGCACTAAAAGCAGAGTTTATCCGCACGCCGCTAGAGACACTTGCCGATGAACCCGGCACAGGCTGGCCGAGCTGGGCATTCTCCAATCATGATGTCGTGCGCGCGGCCTCGCGCTGGCTCAAAGACTCTGACGGATTTTCTCACGACCCAAGGCTCTCAAAAATGCTCATCACCCTGCTCGGGTGCTTACGCGGGACAGTCTTTCTCTATCAAGGCGAAGAGCTGGGCCTGCCTGAGACGCAACTAACTTTAGAGCAACTACAAGACCCCTGGGGCAAGCATCTTTGGCCCGCATGGCAAGGCCGCGATGGATGCCGCACGCCAATGCCATGGAGCAAAGACACAGCGCGCGATCAATGGCTACCGATTCCTGATGCACACGTGAAGATGAATGTGGAGACACAAGAAAAAGACGTGACCTCAATTCTGAATTTCACAAAAAAATTTCTGGCTTGGAGAAAGACACAAAGCGCGCTGATCAATGGCACAATCAGTTTCGTAGACTCTGAAAACCACATCTTGGAATTCACCCGCGCAAACAGCGAGCAAACCATTCACTGCCGCTTTAATTTAGAAACTTACGACTTTTCGGTAGGCGGGTTTTCAGTCTCACCAGAGTTATCTTGAGCCGCATCCTCACCGCCCTCATCCTCTAGCTGTAAAGCACTTGTATCAACATCGTCAGAGACATCAATCGTTGCCTGCTTCTTTGGTTTTTTGGCCATTTCGCCTTTTAATCGGCTAGCCTCGCCTGGCTCAAGCTCCAAACGCTTAGCGCTCTCCACCATCTTCTTAATGATCAAATCCAGCTTCTTCTCACTCGCCAACGGGTCGGGCGTGTCGAAACGCAGTAGCATCATATCGTCCTTAAACACCAAGATAACCCAGCCATTGCGGATTTTCATCAGGCCGGTAATCACGCCCACACGCTCCGGCGTTAAATACATATCGAGCACGGCGCGACTTTCACTTTTCACCACATAGCTTTTGTCCCAATCCGGGTGATCCGGGCGGCTTTCATCTTTGAGATTAAGGCGCTCCAGCACACCAACCATGCCCGCATTGGCCACCCCGCCCGCGACGGGCATTGTGCTATCAAGCTGAATTTCAATCGCGTTAAGCTTACGCGAACCGCGCGCATCAGGGGCCATATGCTCGCCCGTGAACATGCTCACGCTATATTCACTATCCTTGCCCACCGGGCCGTTCAAGCTTGGCGGGCTCATCATACTCGCCGAGTCATAGCGCAATTTTTTCTTTTTCGCATAGGCCTTCCACGCGGTTTTTTGCGTATAGAGAATGAACATCGTCCAACCCAAAAAATAGAGCAGAGCGGCCGATAATGTGAGCCAAAGCATAAACCAGATAGACAAAAAAACCTCCGTGGAAACAGATAACCAATATCTCAGTCTAGCTGCATTACGCGCCCTTGACCATAGGCGCGAAGAAACCGCAGAGCGCTTATGCACTCTGCGGTTTTTTTGGGGGCTTTCATACGGAGGAGAGCAAGGAACCGTAGGAAGGCTTTAGTGAAAGCGTATTTCTTCGCCCGGTCCATCTGGAGACATATGATATCCCAGATTTTGCGGGATCGAGAGCCTCAGATCCTTCGGCGCTTGCATTTCAGACGGCGCTGTCGTGATTTTCGTTGCGAGCAAGCTCATTTGATTGAGCAAATCTTCCGCATGTGATACAAGCGCTTCGGCCTTGCCGGTGCTGATCAAATCAGTTTCGGCAGAGCGCTTCATTTTCTCGGACACAATTTCTTCATGCGCGTTAACGGTTTCAACTTTCTGCTCAAGCTTGTGAATAGCATCGCTAAAGAACCCGGTTTGCTTATCGACAATCTCAACCTTTTGCTCAACCGATCTAATGGTTTCAGAAAATATATTGGCTTGCTCACCAACGCCGGTGACTTTCGCCTCTAATGTGTTGATTGATTGACCAAACTTGACGGTTTGCTCATCCACAATTTCAACCTTTTGTTCCAGCTTGTGAATAGCGTCGCTGAAAAAACCGGTTTGTTTACGGATGACTTCAAAGCCGGAGCGTAACCGCTCAAACCCCGCGCCAAGTACAATGCTGGTCCCCACTGCCGCAACGGCAGAAAACACCGCCATCATAATAGTGACCGCCAGCAAAGTTTCCACTTCAAGTGTCATGATTTTACCCTTTCCCATTTCATTTTTCATTATGAAGGATTGTCCGTTTTGAGGCGGGCAAGGCTTCGTGCGTTTTTTTTAAGACGACCGAGATGCGTTTGGGGCAAGATCATTTCGCGTTAAAAACACAAAGACAAGAAGGAGCACGAAAACCACATTTCGGACAAAAGACGATCACAAAAAATCGCCCCTATAATTATTATGTTAATTAAAAAGATTTAAGCTCTGGTTATTTTTACCAAAGATGCGTTTTGAAATTCGCTCAATTTTTAGGAAATTATATATCTAGTAAAAAAGCGGCCCTGATAAAGCCGCTTTTGTTTAACTTACATTAAAGCCCTACAGCGCTATTTCTTCTGCGCGTCCTGGAAGACCTCTTCCATCGGCGTTTCTTCCGTTGTCACAGCCGCAGATGGTGCTTGCATTTCCTTGATCACACGCTTTTCCGAGACTGGCTCTAACTTCAATTCAGGCACGCGTTCTGGCGCTAATTTCAATTCCTTTTCCGGCAGCATTTTTGCCAGAACATAAGCAACACCAGAGCCCGCGGTACGTTGATTGCCGTAGGGGAAATACTCGGTGGTCCTTATGGGTTCATAGTTTTCTCCGCATGCACTGAGGAGGAATGGTGCGGCCAAAAGGCCTAAAACAAGAGGGCGAATGGACATGGCTTTGTCTCTCATAAAAAATGGATGGGCCTGTAAAAAAAGAAACAGATCGAAGATAAAAAATAGAATCGTGCGAACGCACACCTAAAGAGTATTATAAAATCGACCAAAAAACAAGACAGCGCCTGTTTTACTCACTGGAATCTTTTGAAAGACGAAAAAGCGCGAAGTTACTGAGCGGATGATCCTTCGGCATTTTAGGGTATTTAAAGTCGCCGTCTTCATCGCGAGTCATCCCAATCTTCTCCATCACATGCATAGAGCGCGTATTGTCGCTCACCGTGAAGGAGACTATTTCCTCTATTCCAAGCTTATTAAAGCCGTGCTGAGCCACCGCGCGCGCGGCTTCGGTCGCATAACCAGTGCCCCAAAACTCATAATCCAGCCGCCAGGCAATCTCAATCGACGGTGTAAAAGACGCCTTAAACGCAACATGGCTCAGCCCCACAGTGCCCATGAAAGCGTGATCATCCTTACGCTCCAGCGCATACATGCCAAAGCCGTGCTTCTTAATATGTTTTTGAAACCGATCAACCAGCTTGTCACTATCGGCCGGCGGCAGGACGCGCGGCATATATTCCATGATCAGCGGATCAGCATTAATGCGCGCAAAAAGCGGGCGATCTTCAGGTTGCCAATTTCTAAGAATAAGACGATCAGTATAAATGGGTTCTATCATCATTCATTTATACCGCTCGAATCATCTCCTCCACAAGGGCACATAGACGCGCACGGCAATCTTATCCCCGCCCCCTCATTTTCAGGCATGGCGCTAAACCGCATTGCGCCGCATTATCGAGGACCAAACCCCTGGAATCTGTGCACAAAGACTGTGTGGAACTTGCATGTCGCATACAAAAAACCGTAGACTGTAGTGAAGAAAGGTACACACGCATGTACAAATTATTTGTTCCAATTTTCGGTGCGGCCATTATGTTTGCGACCACCGCTCCGGCCTTTGCCGAGAATACTCCGGCTATACAAGCCATTCCCTTACAAATCAGCCAGATCGGCGACGTAGAACTGAGCTGCGGCGCGCTGTCTGAAGAAGCGCTAACCATGCGCGCAATCGTCAATGCGACACAGGAAATCAAAGACGAATCCACCATGCAAAGCCAGGGCATTAGCGCCGTCGGTGCCGTGGGATCCCTTATTATCGGTAGCGCCACAGGAGGCATAGGCCTCGCCGCCGCTGGCTTCTTACTCGACCAAAATGTAGGCAGTAAATCTGATGAAGCCGAAACTGTGCAAGATATCGCGCAGCAACGACGCTCTCTTATGGTCGGCATCTATAACGCCAAAGGCTGCTTCGGCCCGGTGGAGCATGCGATGCTGGATAATGACGCGCAAAATACCTTAAGCCTGGCCTCTGTCGAGCCCGCAAGCGGTACAGAGAATAAGCCGGTGCCATCCAGGTATAATAATTAGGCAACATCGATATTGATTAAAGCGGACGCTTTACAAATGCCGATATACCGACTCCGCGACGACCTCTTCCACACCAACACCCACCACGCGCTTTGAAACCACGGACTTGCTCTGCGCATCACTGTGCGTGAGATCAAACGTCAAGGTGTGAGCCACTATCGGCCCTAGGCTTTCCAGACGAGCTATCACCGTATCTTCCCCCTCAACCTCAAAACGTAGCCGCAGGGAAAAGTCAAAATCATTACGCAGGCGTAAATCTTTATAGCCGTAATAAACCGCCGCATCCGCGCCCAGCGGTACATAGCGCTCATCATCCTCATAAAGGTCAACCGAATGACATGAGCGCTCTATCGCCGGCACACCCGCAATGAGCGAGAGATGATAGATAATGCTGGCGAGCTGGCACAGGCCGCCGCCAAAATCCTCTACAATCTCACCATTCACGATCGTAACCCCTTCGCGGTAACCATTCCTGCGATTGGGGTTCCCCACGCTGTGCCAGAAGGAGAAGACCTGCCCCGGCATGATCGTTAGCGCCTCAATGGCCCGGGCTGCGCGCTTGATGTTGTAGATCTTGCCCATCTTGCTTTTATGTGTACTGGCATTGCGAATGGGTTGTTTGAGCTCTATGACATGCGCAAATGCGGCACCTACGCTGATTTCCGGCGCGGACACCGGCACAGCAAAGCGCGCCCACACGCCGGATTTACGATCACGACGGCGGCGCAGCGCGAGCTTTAACGCCAATTTTGCTGATCTAGGGACAAATCGCCTCATAATACTCCTTTATTCACCTCATCATATTCGGCCATTTTATGCTTTAGTTACAATGGCAAACCGACATATACACAATAAAGATTGACGAACCGCCCGTAATCTGCGCTAATGCGCGTAAGTTTGAGATATAGACGACGATTGAGACACGACTTTTTTAGAGATGGCTCTCCTTTTAATGTTTTAAAAGTTCAGCCTGGAATTTATTCCTTCGAAGAAAATCTGTTTGAAATACGGTCTTCAAACACACTAAAAAGCCCGCTCACGCTGTTGTAGGCGGGCATCAACGGATTTGCTTTAAAGGAGATAATTTCATGGCAACCGGTACAGTAAAATGGTTTAACCCAACAAAAGGCTTCGGCTTCATCGAACCAACAGAAGGCGGCAAGGACGTATTCGTTCACATTTCTGCTGTTGAACGTTCAGGCATGGGCAACCTCGTAGAAGGCCAAAAGGTCGAGTACGATGTTGAAGAAGAAAAAGGCAAAGAGTCAGCGCAAAATCTTAAAGACGCTGCTTAGTCACTTCTAAATCAAGTTTAAAAACGGCTCTTGCTACATGCGAGGGCCGTTTTTTTTATAGGCATTTCTGAGCGATAAAATGATGCAAACACAAACGTGACCGGGTCCAGTTATCCCGCTGATGCGGGCCCAGTGGGGCGGGTTTTATAGTTATTCCAATTAATAATTGCACATAAATAAATCGTCCAATGGCGTGCCAAGCGGTAAAAATTGCCGTCGCCTTTTTAGGCTACCAAAGCTTTGTTCTATGGGGTTAAAGTCCGGGCTGTAAGGTGGCAAAGGCA
>JAJRYK010000038.1 GCA_024275825.1 Alphaproteobacteria bacterium | reverse complement strand
TTTAAACGAGATTTATCAAGCTTTCCTTTACGAAAGCCATGCTGTTTAGCAGGCAGATTCTCGCGCTTTAACCAATAATGAACAATGCGGCCAGATACACTAAAGCGATGCGAAGCTTCCACTTTACTACCACCAAATTCTACAAAGGAAACAACTCTTTTACGAAGGTCTATTGAATAAGTCATCATGCAGCATAGCATGCGCAATTATTAATTGGAATTACTATAATTATAGACCTTGGGAGAATAGTTAGCGGTAGACTGCAAACACAGTCATTTCTGTATCGCCTTTGTGGGCATCCTGTCTTTTTCGTTAATCCGCTGCTTTCACACGGATTTTGGCTGTGCCGACCATGCTGCCATGCAGCTTTTCGATGGCGATGATGGCTTCGTGTTCCAGCGCCATTTCTACAAAACCAAACCCCTTTGAGGTTTTGGTCTTGTCATCCATGACCAGAGTGCAGCCTTTGATGTTGCCGTGAGCTTTGAATAGTTTTGCGAGCGCGTCTTCGGTGAAATCGCGTGGTAGGCTAAGGACGATGAGTTTCATTTGGATGTCTCGTTTTATGGTTTGGAATATGCTTATATGTGTATTCATAAACGACAACGCAAGAAAATCATATGATATTAGACAAATTTCCCGATACTGACGAATTCTATAAGACATATTGGGGGCGCAAACCCTTTGTGGTGCGCGGGGGCGTTGATCCTGCTTTGTTTGATGGATTTATCGATGGCGACATGCTGGCCGGGCTTGCGCTGGAAGAAGACGTTAAATCTCGCATTGTTCTGACCGCACCAGAAGGCGGGAAATGGGTGTGCGAGCATGGGCCATTTGAAGAGGCGCGTTTTGGAGCGCTGGGCGAGAAAAACTGGAGCCTTCTTGTGCAAAATGTTGAACAATATCACACTGACACGGCGGGCCTTCTGCGCGCGTTTAACTTTTCGCCGCGCTGGCTTTTGGATGACATCATGGTTAGTTATTCTGCCACGGGTGGGTCAGTTGGGCCACATACGGATAGCTATCACGTGTTTTTGGTCCAAGGCATGGGCCGCCGTAGCTGGACGGTGGGGCATATACCTGCTGTGAATAAAGACTGCATCGAAGGGCTCGACTTGAAGGTTTTAAAAAGCAGCGTAGAGGGCGATTCTGTAGAGGTTTCTATGGGTGATATCATCTATATCCCGCCGCATTTCGCGCATGAAGGCGTAACGCTGGATACGGCGATGACGTTTTCTGTTGGGTTTTTGGGGCCAAAAATGTCTGAGCTGTTCGTGGAATACGGGCATTATCTGGAGCAGCTGGATACGGGCAATGAGCGCTATGCCGGGCAAGGACTGGACGCGCGCAGCGCCGGGTTCGCAATCGCCCCACAGGCACAAAAGACGATGCGCGGGGGTATGATGGATGCGCTGCATGCGGATGACTTTGCCGTGTGGATGGCCGCGTATTTTTCGGCATCGGCAGACAGTGACAGTGACGGCGACGGTATTGATCAGCGGGAAGAGCCGCTCTCGCCTTCGCAAGTGTTTGCGCGTTTGCAGGCGGGTGAGTGTTTGCACAGGCCGGAGCATGTGAAGCTCTGCATCACCACATCACAGGCTGGGGCATTCACGCTTGCTGTTTATGGGGCGCCGGTAGACACGGCGGCTGTGCCTGATACTCTGATTGAATGGCTCAATCAAAATGCGGTCCTCTCTCTGTCTGATATTGAAGCACTGGGGGATCAAAGTGCGCTTATGGCGGGCGTTACGCAGCTCTATAATCAAAGTGTGCTGTTCTTTGAGCATGATGGCCGCACTGATTGCGTTACTTAATCGTCTTTAGGTTATTTCCGGCGCGGTGCTTAGCGCTATTCCTGTACATATTTCTGCCATAGCGAGCCGTGTCTCTCCCCCGAGAACTCTGTGACGCTGTGATTATCTAAACCCAGTGCGCGTGCACGCTCTACAAAGCGCTGCGTTAGCGTGCACGGCGCTATTTCATCATTGTAGGAGCAAAGATGGTGGAAGCGTGTCTGTGTTGACGCGTTTAGCAGTGCGTCCGGGGCGTCGTGGAGTTTGAGCGGCGATATGTCGTGAAAGCTTGTCCAGTCAGCTGGGTCTAAAACGCCGGCAATGGTGGAGACTTGTACAATATCGTCACGTCTGGCTGCTAATGCCGTCGCAATATAGGCCCCGCCCGAAAAGCCGACGAGGGTGAATGTTTCAATGTTGTGCTCATATGAGAGTTTATCCAGAGCGTCCATGTACGAGCGTATAACGTGGATGCTAAAGCGATCATAAGACCAAAGCGCCGGGGTGCATGCCGCGAGCGTGACATACTGGCAGGGGCGCGCCAGATAAATAGCGGGCGTGTCCAGAGAGGCTGTGAGGCGCAGTCCAATCGGATCTTTGGGCGTTGGGTTGTCAGAGAGAATATGGCGGTTCACCCAGCTATAGCCATCGCCCTCAATGACGACGCTCATATGATTGGTGTTATTGGGCGCGCTGTTTCGGGCTGTAAAGAGGGGGAAGGGGTGCGTGCCCAGCGTAGCTGTCTCCAGAGCGGCAGTTTTTACGATTTCATCAGCTGTATTTATTCTGGATTGTAGTGTCGTGCAGCTGCATAAGGAGAGTGCGATGCCTAAACAAAAGAAAGCCCGGATGAACCGGGCTTTCTGAATAAATGTTATCGTGTCTTGCGACATAGCGTTCAATTTAGAACTGTACGCGCAGACCGCCTGTTACAGCATATTCGTTGTAATCATCGCGGAATTCAACGGTGTATGCTTCAACGCCGCCAGTCACATTTGGTCCAAGCATCAAGTTGATACCGCCACCAAATTTGGCACCGAACTCTTCATCCAGGGATTGTGTCTGACCTGCAGCAACAACCGCGTCGTCTTTAGAGAAGTCATACTCGATACCGACAAGAGCGTAAGGCTGTACTTGCTGGTAGTTGTAACCGAGACGGGCATCCAAAAGAAGCTGACCAAGGTCTGTCTCTTCCGCAGCAACAGCAACTGTCGCAGCGTTTGACTCTGTCTCTGTGTATGCATCTTTGTCTTCAGAGGCGTAGAATACAGATCCACGGCCTTGCAGGACCCAGTTGCCTTCCAGCTCGTGTACACCGCTTATACCGGCGCTAACGAAATAGCGATCGGCATCTGTTGATCCTTTAATACGGTTTCCTGTATTCGGGTCAAAGCGTAGCGTGTCATATTCAAGCTCAGAATATCCAACGGTCAGATCGGCTGTTACAGCGTCGGAAAGCTTTACGCCGATATAGGGCGCAATCGTGTAGCCATTACCTTCGAGGTTACCGTCTTGTCCGCCAAAGCCGTTATATTGTGTGTCGATATCTACGTTTTCATACCCAACGGAGATGCCGAGAACAACATTGCGGTCGACCTGATAGTCAGCGCCGACCATGCCTGAATAAACGTTACCATCAAATTTTGACGATGTGGCTTCGCTTTCAACGTCAGCCCATGAACCGCTAACCCAAACGCCAGCTTTACCATCTATGTCACCAGCAGAAAGGCCTGTTGATGCAGAGAAGCCGTTGTCAGCAACGTTAAAGCTCGCTGCGCCGCCGCTAAGGGCAGATGAAATACGGTTTGAAACAAGCTTAGCGCTTTGTGTGGCTGCTGTTCTTAGAACCGTTGTTGCTGTTGCAACTGTGGAAGCCTGGTTGGCTGTGTTATTTGTAGAACAGCTGGCATATGAGTCCGAATAGGTACTGCCTGTACCGTAAGTTGCGTCTGTACACGAGTATGGTCCGGCGGCATTCGCCTGGCTAGAAAAGCCAGAAATCATTGCCAAACCGACGGCACAGACAGCCGATAGTTTAATGATGTTTTTCATAGATATATCCTCTGGATGGTGGTTAATTGTAAAACTGATTATAAAAAGCGTATAGAACTTTTACTCTTGGCATGTTAAAGGCATACTCGTTCGGGGGTCAAGGGCACTTTTGACTGGTTCTGTAATAATTTAGGATAATTATTCATACTGTGACAAAAAAGCAACATAAGTATATTCATAATGCGGGATTGTGGTTGTGTGGCACGGGTGTGCTGCTCAGCTTTTTTTGTTTTGTCCTGGCGTTGCGCGGTATCGGTGTGGCTATTTGGCCGCAGTCAGAGCCTGTAAGTGGTGCTCTTCATATATCTGCGTTTATTAGTACCCTTGGGTTGGCGATGTTATCAGTGCGCTCAAATACAGTGGCGTGCTTGTTTAAAAACCCTTTGGTTCTGTGTCCTTTTTTAATCGCTCTGGTTTCTATTCTTCTTTTGCCGTTTCATGATCTTGTACTAAGAAGCTTCCTGGGGTCTGTTCGGGCGGGCGAGGGGATAATTTGGTGGTTTAATGTTGCTGTATTAACCGCAAGCTCTATGCTGCTGTGGCGCGTTAAAGTCTGGAGGATAGCTCTCACTTCCGCTGCATTTCTGAGTTTTCTCATATGTTTTTCACTGACCGGAACCCATGTCATGATGGGTCATTTTGTGGCACCGCTATTTTTCCCTGATTATGCGGCATTTATGATATTGGCGCTTTTGCCTGTGGCTTATATGGCATGGTCAAAGCGCGTTAAGGGATGGTTTTTCTATCTCTCTTTTTATATGGCTTTAAACGGTCTGTTTTATTTAACCAAGAATAATACAATTATTGCGTTTGGCCTTGTAGCACCGTTGTTTTTCTGGGGTGTTTGGGCTTTAAAGGGGCGTGCGAAAATCGGACTTTCTTTGTCGTATCTTGCTGTTGCGGCATTGCCTGTTTTTGTCGTCGCACTCTTTCTCATTCTTTCAAACATTCAGCCAGAGGGGGGGTATTATGCCTTTGTCAATAAGAGCGTTATCAGAACGGTATCCTCGCGCGCCTTTTTGGTTGATATGGTGCTTAGCGCATTAGCGCATCGCCCGGAGACCTTTATAACGGGCTACGGGTGGGGCACGTTTGCGGACCATATGGCGCGATATCAACCAACGCAGTGGGTCGATTTCACCCGCATGATTGGGACGCAGTGGGATGGGTTGAGGGCGGACCATTTTCATAGTCACAATATGTTTGTTGGAACGCTGGGGGCGAGCGGCGTGTTTGGTATGATTTTGCTCTTTTTGTATTTTATGGCATTCCCGGTTTGGGCCAAAAAAGAGATGAAGAAACCGGCCTTTATTCAGGGCGCGGGCTTTATGGCTTGGGCGTCGCTTTGGTTTTTATTGCCGCTCCAACTTCCCTTTTTGGCTTTTGCTGCGGCGAGCACAGCAAAAACGAGAGGACTTGGGTATCTTAAGAATATTACGCCGCGCACGGTATTTTATAAAATGCTGTTTACCGGTGCGCTTTTGGCGGTCGGCGCAGTGCAGATTGCTGGTGGTATCGTGGTGTTCAAGACAGCGAACAATACCCATGGTTATGAGCCAGAATTCATTGAGGCAGGGCAGACCTCATCTTATTGCCCCATGACGTATAATGATTACGGTGCGGGCGGTTTGCATTTATCCAAAATTTTGACGGATCGTTTGCGCTACGTGGTCGATCTTGGAAATCCAGAGAGTGAATTGCCCAAAACGCAAGGGCCAGAGGCTATTCCAGCGCACTTAAAGAATCTCAATCATCTGTTTTGTCAGGCCGATATCTATATCAAGACGCGGCCAACAACAGCCCGTTTGCAGATCGCGCATTTAATAATGCGCGGTGAGCTTTTGCTTGGTCTGTATGATTATATGGATGAGGATACCCGCGCGCTTTATTATGAGGGTTGGGAAGAGGAGCTTGCGCGTTGGCTACGTGATAGTCCAAATCGTGTTGATATTGCATCTCCTTATCTTCTGTATAATATGGTTCACGGGTTAGAGGAGCGTTCACGCGATATTGTTGAACAGCTTTATACCCAAAACCCGGACCACCCGCTGGGGCTGTGGTTTAAGGGGTTGTCTCTTCTCGATACGCCACGTAGCGCGCCGCAAGGCCTGGATATGATGCGCAAGGCGCTAGGAAACGGCATAGAGCGATTCATTCCGGTTGAAGATGATATTCGTGTAATGCTTTTGCCGGAGTGATGGGGGGTTAACCCGCAAGGCTTGCTTTCATCTCTTCTAGCTCTAGCCAACGGCCTTCATAGCGCTGCAGCTTGGTTTGCACATCGGTGAGCGCTTTAGATGTCTCGTGAAAACCATCCGGATCGTTTTGGTAGAAATTACCGTCAGAGAGTTTTTCAGACAGCGCCGCAACCTCGGTCTCCAGCTTTTCTATTTTGGCGGGGAGTTGGTTTAGCTCGCGCTCCAATTTATAGGTAAGCTTTTGCGTGGCCTTTTTCTCTTCTTTTGTGATTGGTTTTGCGGGCTTAGGGGGTTTCGCTTTTTCCTTTTTAGGCGTGCTGGAGTGCTCCCCTTTTTCTTCGCCGCCGCCATTTTTCATTGCCAGATAATCACTATAGCCGCCAATGACAGTATCAACTTGCCCTTCACCCTCAAAGGCCAGAATTTTGGTTACGGTTTGATCGAGGAAATCGCGGTCGTGCGAGACGACCAGCAGCGTGCCTTTATAGTTAGAGAGAATTTCCTCGAGCATATCGAGTGTATCCATATCCAGATCGTTTGTTGGCTCATCCAGGATCAAACAGGTTTTGGGGTTGGCCAGGATTTTGGCGAGCATCAGACGGTTTTTTTGACCGCCGGAAAGCTGCGCAATTTTGTCTTGCGCGCGGCTGGGGTCGAACATGAAATCCTTGAGATAACCGCAGACATGGCGCTCCTTTCCCATCACGTCGATATAGTCCCCGCCGCCTGGTGCAAGGGTTTTCTTGAGGCTTTCAGTTGGGTCTAAATCGCTACGTTTTTGATCGAAATAGGAAAATTCCAGCTCCTTACGCGTCTTAACGCGGCCCTGATCAGGCTCTAGTTCTTTGAGTAAAAGTTTAAGGAATGTCGTCTTGCCCGATCCATTTTTACCGAGGATTCCAATACGATCGCCACGCTGAATTTTGAAGGAGAATTTGTCGAGGATGTTAATGCATTTATGATCTTCCTCGAAGCTTTTACACACATTATAAAACTCCGCGACGGTTTTTGAGCTATGCTCCAAATCTTTCATCGGTTTTAAATTGATCTTTTCCGTGGCACGGCGATAGGCGCTTTCATCGGCCTTTAGCTGATCGCGCATTTCTTTCACCAGCGCAAGGCGGCGTACATTGCGCTTTACGCGGGCCTTTACGCCGCGGCTGGCCCAGGCGACCTCTATGCCCACACTTTGCTTGCGGTTTTTCAGCTCGCGCTCTTCCTGATCCAACAGATCGGTTGACCATTGTTCGAAATACTTAAAACCGCGCGGGGAGATTTTCAGGGTGCCGCGATCCAGCCAGAAGACTTGCGTGGTGACATTGGCTAAAAATGTCCGGTCATGCGAAATCACCAGCAGTGTACCGCGATAGCCCTTCAGATAAGTCTCAAGCCATTCAATCGCCTCCAGATCCAAGTGGTTGGTCGGCTCGTCCAGCAGCAATATATCCGGCTCCTCCACCAAACAGCGCGCGAGGCCTGCGCGGCGGAGCTGTCCACCAGACAGGATTGTCATTTGCACCTGCGGGTCAATTTGCAGCGCTTCGGTAATAATATCGACCTTATATTGATGCAAATCGCGTTCCTCATCCTTAAATTCGCTGAAGATGTAGTCGAACACGCTTTGTCCGGGGTCTGGCACGATGTCTTGACGCAGATAGCCAATCGTGACGCCGGCCTCTTCCCAGCGCTCTCCGTCATCCAGATCCTGCACGCCGGTGATGATATTCATCAGTGTTGATTTGCCTGCGCCGTTCTTACCCACCAGCGCGATGCGGCTGCCCTGATGGATGTTAAAGGCCAAATTCTCAAACACCGGCACTTCGCTATAGCGAATCATGGCGCCTTTGACGGAAAGGAGGAGCGGTGGAGGCATGGCGTTTCTTTACTTTCCGTTCAGCAAGGGCTGTGAAGGGGGCGTAGATCTCATATAATCCACAATATAAGCGCCTTAAATATCGGACCCTTTGTCGAAGAGCAACAAATAATTATTTTAAGTGTTGCAATGTCTCTCTGGGGCTATACCCTTGGAGGGTAATGTAAACTAAAAAAGAGTAAAAATTATTCGATGAATCCACATGATTTCCAAGGCGCTGGCGAGAGTGATCAGGGCGATAGTAACGGTGAAACCGTTTGTGTTAAAGAGATTGCGGCGCATTGCCAATCTTATAAAGGTGCGGACGCGGCGCGGAGTATTTTCCAGCTTGTCACGACTTTGGCGCTTTTCGGTATAACGTTGGCGGCGATGTTTTATGCGAGTACGATATCCTACTGGATTGTCGCAGCGCTGATTTTGCCTGCGGCGGGTCTACTGACGCGGCTATTTATTTTCCAGCATGATTGCGGGCATGCCTCTTTCTTCAAATCCAAAGCGGCCAATACGTGGGTAGGGCGGTTTTTGGGGCTGTTAACTTTTACGCCTTATGATTTTTGGCGCCGTGCGCATAATTTGCACCACGCGACATCCGGCAATCTTGATCGGCGCAGCATCGGCGGGATTGATACGATTACGGTGGCGGAATATAAGGCGCTGTCCAAGGGTCGCCAGCTGGCTTATCGCATCTATCGTAACACGGCCTTTTTGGTGCTGTTTGGCACGCCGGTCTACGTGGTTTTCGCGCAGCGCCTGCCGCTCGGCCAGAGCAGTACGTTTCACGAGGGCTATAAATCACTGTCCGTGTCCTCTATTTGGAAGAGCATTATGCTGACCAATTTGGCGCTTCTTGCTCTATATGGCGGTGTTTCGCTGTTGATTGGGGTGGGAACGCTTGCGGCGATCTATCTGCCGATTTTAGTTGTGACCGCGTGGCTTGGTGGCTGGCTGTTTTATGTGCAGCACCAATTCGAAGACGCATATTGGGAAGCTGATAAAAAGTGGGACGTGATGGAGGCCGCGCTGATGGGCAGCTCCTATTACGCATTGCCGAAGATTTTGCAATGGTTTACCGGCAATATCGGCCTGCACCATATTCACCATCTCTGTAGCCGGATCCCGAATTACAAGCTTCAGGCCTGTATGGACGCAAGGCCAGAACTGCGCGACATCAACCGTCTGACGATTGTGCAGAGTTTGAAATGCTCAAGCCTGAAATTATGGGACGAAGCGCAAAAGCAAATGGTGCCGTTGACGCATATCTAAATAGCCTTAATATTTTTAGACTTTAAAAATTCCGCCATAGATCTCGGGTTTAAATCCGAGATGGGTCTTCCCATTATGCACGAGCAATGGCCGTTTAATAATGGATGGGTTTTCAAGCGCGATTTTTAGCGCGCCCTGCATGTTCATCGTATTCTTGACCTCTTCGGAGAGCTTCCGCCATGTTGTACCGCGGCGGTTAATCACTGCTTCCCAGCCGTGCTCGTTCAGTGCGTCTTGCAAAACATTCTCATCCACGCCGTGCTTTTTATAATCGTGAAAGTCGTAATCCACGCCCTGATCATCCAGCCACGCAAACGCCTTTTTCATCGTGTCACAGTTTTTGATGCCGTAGATTTTTGTCTGGCTCATTGCGCGCCTCCTTTCAAACATTCTGCCCGGCAACATAGCCTGAAGACCAGGCCCATTGGAAATTATAGCCGCCCAGATGGCCGGTCACATCCACAAGCTCGCCGATAAAATACAGGCCGGGCTGGGCTTTGACCTCCATGGTTTTGGAGGATAAATCATTTGTATCCACGCCGCCCAGCGTGACTTCGGCGGTGCGGTATCCTTCGGTGCCGCTGGGTTTAATGCGCCAGTTATTCACGGCGCTCGCCAGCGTTTCCATGGCATTTCCAGACAGGTCAGCAATGCGTCCTTTAACGCTGGTTGCTTCGCAAATGCTCTCTGCCAAACGGTTGGGCAAAATGTGAGAAAGCGCAGTTTGAATATCCTGTTTGCCGTTTGTTTGTTTGCGATCCTTAAAAAATGCGAGCATATCTATGGCCGGGGTGAGGTTAATTTCAATCTTTTGCCCTTCTGTCCAATAGGACGAAATTTGTAAAATCGCCGGGCCGCTAAGCCCCCGATGGGTGAAGAGCAATGCTTCAGAAAAACTGGCCTTACCACACGACACAGTCGCCTCAACCGAGACGCCAGAGAGCACTTTACACCGCTCTAAAAGATCGGCTTGGAAGGTCAGCGGCACTAGAGCGGGCGTGGTCTCCAGCACATTGAGCCCAAATTGTTTTGCCACATCATAGCCAAATTTGCTTGCGCCAATCTTTGGGATCGATAGCCCGCCTGTTGCAATCACAAGTGATTCACAGCTCTTTTCGCCGAGGCTGGTTTTGAGGTGATAGCCGCCCTCGTCGCGTGCTTCAATCTCATAAACCGTCGTTTCCTTGCTTACCCGTACGCCGGAATTTTCACATTCGCGCAACAGCATGGTGATGATTTGTTGTGCGCTATCATCACAGAAAAGCTGTCCCAGCGTTTTTTCATGATGCGCAATGCCGTAACGATCCACCATCGCGATGAAATCATTTTGCGTATATTGCTTCAGCGCCGATTTGCAGAAATGTGCGTTGCCGGACAAAAACGCCTCCGGCCGCGTATTGATATTGGTGAAATTACAGCGTCCGCCGCCAGAAATGCGAATTTTCTCACCAATTTTTTTCGCATGATCAACCAGCCAGACAGAGCGCCCACGCTTGCCCGTTTCAATCGCGCACATCATGCCCGCCGCGCCTGCGCCAATGATAATCACATCATAGTTAGGTTTCATTGCTCAAGGATCCTTAATAATGCGGCGGTTTTTGATCGGCCATATCACTTAGCCCATCTGCGCTGTCTGTTTCAATAACTTCGATTTTATCTTCGAGCTTCAATATATGCTTTTTGAGGACAGAAACCTCATCACCCTGGCGGATCACCATCTCGCTGAGGTCAGCAATCTGTTGCTCTTGATGAGCAATCGTTTCTTCAATGGCGTTTATTTTATGTTCTGACATGGCGCTTACTTAAACAGCAAAAGCGGAATGTGGCATGATTTAATCATGGACGCTGTCGTGCTGCCCAGCAACATGCTGCGAATGCGCGAATGGCTGTACGTGCCGGTGACGAGCAGGTCAATCTCGTGTTTTTTAACATAGCTTGAGATTACTTTATCCGCGTGATGGTTTTGCTCGGTCTGTGTGGTGACGGTGAACCCGGCGGTGCTTAAGCGCTCCAGCGTTGGCGCGGTATCAATATCGCCCGCGTGGTGTTCCACGGCCAACAAGTGACACTCCAGCCCCTTTAGCAGTGGGTTTTCAGTGATGAAATCGATGGCTTTTTGCACGCTGGTTTTGCCATCATAGGCAATCAGAAAGCGCTTGATGGGCCGCAAAGTGGAGGAGGCGATAAAGAGCGGCTTATGCACCGCGCGCGCCGTTTTCTCAAGGTTAGAGCCGAGAAACGCGGAATCGATATTCGCATGCTCGCCACGCTTGCCCATGAAAATAATGTCGGCGCTCTCTTCTAGTTCCAGAACAGTCTCAACCAACGCGCCGCGACGATGAAGGGTGTTGATGGTTTCGGCACCTGAATCACGCAGTGCCTTTTCGCCGTGCTCAAGGATGATTTTGCCCTTTTGCTGATCAAGGCGGCCGCGCTCTTCATCAACTTTTGTCAGCTCTTCCAGCAAGTCACTGCGCGCGCCCAAACCAATTGCGCCGGTGTGATCTGTTGGCGCGTTATAATCAGAATGGCGTCGTAGCACGTGCAGTAAATCAATCTCCGCGCCCATACGCTGGGCCGCCCATGCGGCATTGGCGCAAATATTATCGGCGTAGGCAGAGCCATCAATGCAGACCAGTATTTTGCTCATCTTTATGTTGTCCTTCTCTCGCTTGCGTTTAATGTTGCAACAATTGATCTAACGCGTCGGGCTTGTCATGAATGGCAAGCTTATCAACGATTGTGGCGCTTGCCTCGTTCATGCCGATCAACTCTACTTCAGTCCCTTCACGGCGGAATTTCAAAACTACCTTATCGAGCGCGCCTACGGCCGACAAGTCCCAGAAATGCGCGTCACTGACATCGATTTTTACGTGGCTAATGACCTCTTTAAAGTCGAAAGCGTCAGAAAATGCATCAGCGGAGGCGAAGAACACTTGACCATAGATTTTATATGTACGTTTTTCTTTGTTTTTCGAGAGGGTGGTTTCAATTTTGAGCAATTGCCCGACCTTGCGCGCGAAGAACAAGGCGCTCATGAGCACGCCAACAAAGACGCCTAGCGCTAGGTTATGGGTGAAGACCACGATGGCGACGGTCGCGAGCATCACTAGACTAGAGCTTTTGGGCACGGTTCTCATGTTTTTGATTGAGGCCCAGTTAAATGTGCCGATCGAGACCATAATCATCACCGCGACCAGCGCTGCCATAGGAATTTGCGCGACCCATTTACCCAAAACCATCAATAGAAACAGCAGGAACAGCCCGGCGAATAATGTCGAAAGGCGGCCCCGCCCGCCGGACTTAATATTGATCACCGATTGCCCAATCATCGCGCAGCCTGCCATGCCGCCAAAAAATCCGGTGATGATATTGGCGATGCCTTGGCCGCGGCATTCTCGGTTTTTATCGCTGTTTGTATCGGTTAAATCATCCACAATCGTTGCCGTCATCAGCGATTCCAGCAAGCCCACAGCGGCCAGCGTTACAGAATAGGGAAAAATAATCAGCAGGGTTTCAATGTTAAACGGAATATCTGGAATCAGGAAAATCGGCAGCGTATCGGGCAGCTCTCCCATATCACCAACGCTGCGCAAATCCATATCTAACACAAGGCTAAGCGCGGTAAGCACAAGAATGCAGATCAGCGGAGAGGGAATAATCTTGGTAAAGCGCGGCACGATATAGATGATCGCCAGCCCCAGTCCGACCATGCCATACATCTGAAGCCCTGCGCCGCTAAATTCCGGCAGCTGCGCCATGAAAATCAAGATCGCCAGCGCATTGACAAAGCCCGTCACAACCGAGCGGGAAACAAAACGCATCAATGAGCCGAGCTTAAACAGGCCCGCAGTAAGCTGCAATATGCCGGTTAACACCGTCGCGGCCAGCAGATATTCCAGCCCGTGATCCTTCACCAAAAGAACCATCACCAGCGCCATTGCGCCGGTCGCCGCAGAAATCATCCCCGGCCGACCGCCCACAAAGGCAATCACAATGGCAATGCAAAATGAGGCATAAAGTCCAACCTTTGGATCAACGCCCGCGATGATGGAAAAGGCGATAGCCTCCGGGATCAGCGCAAGCGCAACCACCATGCCGGCAAGCAAATCATTGCGGATATTACCGAGCCAGTTTTCACGAATATGGGATAGGGGTATAGAGAGCATATGTCTTTCGTTCAGTCATAATAGGAGGGTCGCTCAAAATGAGCGCTAAAACCCGCGCACTATAGCGGTTCATGGGAAAATTGCAACCAATGCTGTGTGCTATAGCTTTGTTGTGGGCGTGCGCAAAGTTTGATCAAAGCGCTGAAATGTACTATATAGTCCAATATGGTTCAAAAATTCATTAAAAAACCTATGGTTTCTGCGCGAGAGCGTATCGTTATGGCCGCGTGGGACTTGTTTCACGAGCACGGAATCGCTGGCGCGAGCGTTGATGATATTCTCAAAGCATCTGATACTGGAAAGAGCCAGTTCTATCACTATTTTGGCAGTAAAGAAGGTCTTGTCCATGCCATGCTGGAGGAGGCGCGCCGGATGATCAAGGACGGTGAAATTGAAGGCATTCAGCCGATTGAAAGCTGGGATGGGCTGCGTCAGTGGTTTGAGGGGTTTATCGAGAAAATGGCCTATTATGAGTTCTGCCGCGCCTGTCCGCTTGGCCGTTTCGCTGCGGAGCTGTCGCGGGATGACGAAGAAATCCGCAAGAGTATTTTGCTGGTTTTTGAGGCTAAGCGCCAATATACGAAGGATTTCTTCCTGACATTGAAGGCCAAAGGTGAGCTGAAGGATGAGGCTGATCCAGACAGCATGGCTGAGTTCTGTGATGCTATTTTACAGGGGGCCTCACTTTTGTCCAAAATGCATCGTGATGAAGAGGTGGTAAGACGCACGCTGGATCATGCTTATGCGTATATGGAGAGCTTTAAGAGAGACGACAAAAAACCGTCAAAACGCTGGGCGCTGAAAAAATAATTCTTTTGGTACTTGCGTAAGCGAAGTGGAGGCCCTATATGTTTGTACTGAATAGTACAAAATGGATCTCTAAACAATGTTGGAAAAAATGGATTTTGGGAAAATGGATAAAACGGTTCTGCGTTATGCGGACTTTATTATAAAATGGCGCTGGATTGTGATTTTACTCACGCTGGGCTTGGTCGGCTTTGCGGCATCCGGAGCGAGCAATCTTGGTTTCTCTAGTAATTATCGTGCATTTTTCAGTGAAGAAAATCCAGAGCTAACTGCGTTTGAATCATTCCAAAATACCTATACCAAAAATGACAATATCATGTATGTCATTCAGCCTGCTGATAAGGATTTAACTAAGGCTGAGGTCGCTGAGGCTGTTGAGAAAATTACAAAGGAAGCTTGGCAAATTCCTTATGCGATACGGGTAGACTCTGTCACAAACTTCCAGCACAGCTGGGCTGAGGGCGACGATCTGACGGTTGATGATTTAATACGGGACGGAGCGAATTTATCAAGTGGTGCGCTGGACGATAAGTGGAGCACGGCCAAGGGTGAGCCGCTTCTCTACGGTAATCTTTTAGCCGAGGATATGCAGGCCACGGGTGTTAATGTAACGCTGCAATATCCCGAAAAAGAAATTCATGAGGTGCCCGCAGCCGCCGCAAAAGCGCGCGCGATTGCCGATGAAGTGCGAGCTGAGTATCCCGACCTGAAGATTGCGTTGACGGGGGTTTCGATGCTGAATAATGCCTTCGCTGAAGCGGGTATGCAAGACGCCGCATCTCTGATGCCGCTGATGTATCTGATCTTGATTATCGTTATGATCTTCACGTTACGCTCTTTTACTGGAACGATTAGTACAGTTTTTGTGATCGGGTTTGCGGTGGTAACGGCCATGGGCTGGGCTGGGCATGTTGGTATATTATTGACGCCAATTTCCATCACGGCGCCGACGATTATTCTGACATTAGCGATTGCGGATTCTGTTCATATTTTAATCTCTATGTTGAACAGCATGCGCGATGGGATGATGAAGCTGGACGCATTGAGGGATAGTATCCGGGTCAATTTCCTGCCAGTATCGATTACAAGTGTGACGACGATCGTCGGGTTTTTGTCGCTGAATTCCCTTGATACACCGCCCTTCCATGATTTGGGCAATATTACAGCGGTGGGCATTGCGGCCGCGTGGCTCTATTCTTTGACATTTTTGCCGGCTTTTGTGAGCCTGTTGCCCGTTAAAGTGAAGGCAAAGACGACTGAGCCCAAAGGCCTAGCTAAATGGCTGGAAAGCTATGCGCGCTGGGTGACAGCCAAACGCCGTACGGTTTTGACGGTGTCGACGATAGCGGCGGTGGTTATGATCGCGCTTATCCCAAAAATTGAGATTAACGACCAGTGGGTAGAGTATTTTGATTGGTCTATTCCGTTCCGCGCGGATGCTGAATTTGGCATGAACGAGCTGACGGGGGTGTATTTGATTGAGTATTCTGTCGAGGCCGCCGGCCCCGGCGGGATCAGCGATCCGGTTTACTTGCAGAACTTAAGCAATTTCACCGACTGGCTCCGCACGCAGCCCGAAGTTGAGCACGTCTTTAGCTACACGGATATCATCAAAAAGCTGAACAAGAATATGCATGGTGATGATGATGGATGGTATAAGGTGCCTGATGATCGCGCGCTGGCGGCGCAATATCTGTTGCTCTATGAACTCTCGCTGCCCTATGGCCTGGATCTGAATGACCGGGTGGATATTGATAAATCTGCGACGCGCATTACCGCGAGCCTGGGGAATATGACGACCAAGGAAACGCGCGTATTTCTTGATCGCTCCGAAGGCTGGCTGCGCGATAATACGCCGAAATATATGCATGCGATCTCAACCGGCCCAACCGTGATGTTTTCCTACATTTCTGAGCGTAATATTAAGGGTATGCTGAAGGGCAATGCCGTTGCGATCGTGATCATCTCGATCATTATGATGGTGGCGCTGCGCAGCTTTGGTATTGGTTTGCTGAGCCTGATCCCCAACGGTGTGCCGATCCTGATGACATTTGGTCTGTGGGCTGTGGTGTTTGGGAATATCGGCATGGCGGCGGCGAGTGTGTCTGCCGTGGCGCTGGGGATTGTCGTGGATGACAGTGTGCATTTCCTAACCAAATATCTGCGCGCGCGCCGGGAGAAGGGGCTGGATAAAGCCGAGGCCATCCACTACGCCTTTAGTACGGTGGGGATTGCACTGATTGTCACAACCGTTATTCTGACGTTGGGTTTCCTCGTGATGGCGCTGTCGACCTTCCAGATTAACGAGCAATTGGGCCTGATGACGGCCGCGACTATGGTGGTTGCCTTGATCATGGATTTCACATTACTGCCGACCTTGCTGATGGTTGGTCACAAGGACAAAGAAGAGAAAGGATCTCAAAATGAAGATGATACAGTTCCGCACCCTGCTGAGTAGTGCAGTTTTATTAGCTGCCTTTATCGCTACGCCAGCATTGGCGGAGACACCAGAGGAAAAGGGGTTTGCCATTGCGGCGCGCTCTGATCGTTCTGACCGCGGCTTTGTGGACAGCGAAGTGACTTCGACCATGATCCTGCGCAATAGCCAAGGCAAGGAATCAAAGCGCGTTTTGTTTCAGCGCATATTAGAAGTGCAGGATGAAAGCGTAGGCGATAAGGGCATTTTGGTATTCCAAAGCCCGGCGGATGTAAATGGTACGGCGTTGCTTTCGCATGCGCATATTCTGGACCCGGATGATCAGTGGCTGTATCTGCCTGCGCTTAAGCGTGTGAAGCGGATTTCCTCGAAGAATAAATCCGGGCCGTTTGTGGGGTCTGAGTTTGCGTTTGAGGATTTTACCTCGCAAGAGCTGAATAAGTACAAATATAAATATCTGCGTGAAGAGGTGTGTCTAAATGCGCCATCGCTGACATGTGATGTGCTGGAGCGCTATCCGCAATATGAGTTTTCTGGCTATACTAAGCAGATTGCTTGGGTTGATCAGAAGGATTTTCAGTCTCGCAAGGTTGAGTTTTATGACCGCAAGGACGAGCTGCTCAAGACTCTGACCTTTGAAGATTATAAGCACTATGACGGTAAATACTGGCGTGCGCATACGCTGAAAATGGTTAATCATGTGACAGGTAAGAGCACGGATTTCACCTTTGGTGCGTATAAATTCGGGCTGGGCCTTGGTGAGAATGATTTTGTGAAAGGTGTTCTGGCAAGGGTTCGATAAATGTTTTTCACCACGAAGATATTAAGTTTAAGAAGACTCACGAAGTTTTTATTTTGCACGCGTAGCGTGCCAAGCTTTGTGCTTCGTGTTTTATTAGTGTTCTTCGTGTCTTCGTGGTGTATCTTTCAGGAATCGGCAAACGCCTCCGATCTCGGCCCCATCAATGTGTCTGGCTTTATGGGGCTGGAGACGCGGTTGTTCACCGACAACCCGAAGCATACTGGGCAGGAAACGGGCGCGAATATGTCCGTGATTTTCAATCCGGAATTCCGCTATCGCACCGCAGACCGCGCGCATCAATTCTCTTTTATTCCCTTTTATCGTCAGGACGCGCAGGATTCAGAGCGCAGCCACTTTGACGTGCGCGAGGCTTATTGGCTGTGGATCGGAGATGAGTGGGAGGTTTTAACCGGCGTGAATAAAGTGTTTTGGGGCGTTGCGGAATCGCGTCACCTTGTGAATATCATCAATCAGACAGATGCGGTGGAGGATCTGGACGGGGAGGATTATCTCGGTCAGCCGATGGTCAATATCGCCACCCAGCAAAATTGGGGCCGCATTGAAGCCTTTATCCTGCCCGGTTTTCGCGAGCGCACATTTCCCGGCACAGATGGCCGTTTCCGCGGTCCGGTCCCAGTCGATACAGATAATGCACAATTCGAATCCGGTGCGGATGAGAAACATGTCGATCTCGCCGCGCGCTATTCCCATTATTTCGGCGATTGGGATGTGGGGCTGTCCTATTTCTACGGCACAGATCGTGAGCCCGTTTTAACGCCAAATGCGAGCGCTATGCGTCTGATCCCGACATATAACCTGATCAACCAAGTCGGCGTGGATATTCAATATACCAATGATGCGTGGCTGTGGAAGTTTGAAGGAATCGTCCGCGAAGGACAAGGCGAGACCTTTGGCGCGGCTGTCGGCGGGCTTGAATATACGTTTTACCAGATCTTCGACAGTAATGGTGATGTGGGCGTGCTGGCTGAATATCAGTATGATAACCGCGATTCCGATGCGCCGGTCATTGCGCAGGATAAGGATATTTTCGCCGGCGTGCGCTGGGCGCTGAATGATATTCAGGACACCTCTATGCTGGCTGGGGCCAGCGTTGATACCGATACGCATGAGGTGTTTTATAATCTGGAGGCGCAGCGGCGCTTGGGCGATAATTACGAGATTGAGCTGCGGGCGCGTTTCTTCAGCGGATCAGACCCCGGCGAAGATGCCTTTGCTTTCGAGAAGGATGATTACATCCAGCTCCGCCTGTCGCGGTATTTTTAGAATTTTCTCATTGCAGCAAGAGCAGCCTTCCTCCCCCTGAGGGGGAGGATTAAGGTGGGGGGTTACGGTGTTTGATTATGTACCGTTTGTCACCCCTCCCCTAACCCCTCCCTCAGGGAGGGGGACTGTTTGTTTTTATTTGACAATCTCAAATTTCTTGAGGCTCACGACTCCATCGCTCACCGCAATTGTCAGGCTCTGCTGCGTGCGTTCAACCACATAACCAGCATCAAAATCATGCGCTTGTTCTGCTGCGCCTAAATCATACACCACCAATAATTGCTCCTCGACACGACACAAACACCCAAAGCTACCAAAGGCGCGGGCGGTTTTGTCTATGGTTTCAACGGAGCTGCTCCAATCGAGGCTGCGCATCTCGCTCGTGGGCGCGGGGAAGATAGTGGCTTCGGCCTGGTCTTGCGGTCTGGCAGCGCCCCAATATCGCGGCAAATCGCTCATGACGCTAGAGAGCATCTCTGGCCCAATCTCGGCAATGCGCGCCGAATAGCTGTCGACGGTTTCATTGGCGCTGAGGGGGAGCGATTCCTGTATCAAAATATCGCCCGCATCAAATTCGTCTGTCATTTTATGAATGCTCAGGCCCGCCGCGTCCGGTTCATGCATGATGATGGTCGGTGTCGGCATAATGCCGCGGCCCTTGGGCAGCAGCGCAGGGTGCATGTTTATCGCGTAGGCCGCGCCCTCATTTGGCACCGGAATTTTGCTCGGAAAGCCAGCCCCGATAAAGACCTCAGCGCTGGCCTTAATGAACTGCTTTACATGATGCGCTTCTGGTTTCTCGAGCGTAACGGGAACATCCAAAGACTGCCCCAGCGCGATTGTATCGCGATTAAAATTAAACACATTGTCGCAATTAAAGGTGAAAATACCCAGCAACATATGCCCATCCTGGATAAGGCGTCGGGCGCAGGGCAGCATGTGATCATATCCAAAATAAACAAACTTCATAGTCGCTTCCTTTTACTTTTACAGTGCGTTGCTTCACTCCTAAAGTATTAAAAATACTCATCGTCGCTTGTGCCTACTGTAAAAGTAAAACCAAGCGACTATAATTCTCCGCGAGCCACGTCCGTACAGCAAGCCTTAAATACAAAAACGCCCCGCCTTCGATGTTCTATCGAAAAGGCGAGGCGCTCGTTCTCTTTATGGAGAAACTCTGTTAAGCCACAGGCGGCTCTAAGCTGTTCACATAGGATTCCTGGTTCATGAGATTATTAAAGGCCATCTGAGCATTTTCAGGCGTTGATAGATCATGGGAGCTCATGTAGTTCCCCCAGATATCCAAGAGCGTGTCGTTATTGCCAATGATGTTTTCATTGTCGATAAGGCCAGACGCTTCCAATTGCTCCATATATTCGCTGATTTTGGCGTCAAATTGTTTATTCAGCTCTTCTCTTTGTGCCTCGCTCATAGGACCGCCCGCGCGGCGTGCCATGGCTTGAAGCTCTTGCAATGTTGCGCCGTGATCAGTTGTAGCGATTGGGTTATCTTCAATACCATACATATTGTCAAAATATTTATTGACGGCATAGAGCTGGTAATACGCTTCAGCGCCCCCTTCTTGCGAAGAAATATCAAAGCCATCGATATATTTCTGCGCATAAGAAACAACGCTTTCAGGGACGAGTTCATATTTCTCAATCATCTTGTTGAGCTTTTGAGAGAGCTGTTCAAATTCTTTCGCAGCGCGTTCACGGCCTTCCGGGCTCATCTGGTTGGCAGACTGGTTAGCCAAATACTGCATTCTCTCAACAGTTTCATACAAGGCTTCTTGCTGTGCTTTGCTCAATGGACCTATCTCAGTTGCTGGCCCTATGCTTGCTGATTTTATGTTTGGAAAGTTGGGTCCGACCTCAAGCGGAATGACCGGTGGGCTGCCGGGCAGCTGTGTCCCGAATACGTCAACCTTTGCTTTGGTCGCTGCATCAGAGCCTAACGTCACGGGGATAGTGCCGGGACGAGGGGGGATGATCGGATCGGCAGCGACAGATTTTCCCTTCATCTGGGCAATTTTTGCACTAAGGGCAGATTTTGCCGCCTCAGTTTTGTCTGCCTTATCGGGCTGATTTCTGTTTAATTCAGGTGCGGTTGCGGCCTGAAGTGTACCGTTTTTTGCGTGTTTCGTCGCAAAGCTCGCGACATTTACGTTGAGTGCGTTAATATTCATATCAAGTGTCCTCTCTATTTATGACAACATAAAAGTTATGATTTCATAGAGGGATTTGCAAAGCGCATGCCAGAAAGGGGGGCCAAGGCATGACCCGAAGGACAGATCGTATTTTTAGGAAATGTTTGGAAGGTGCCTAAGCGTCTTTATCAAAGATATTGAGCAGTTCATCGGACAGCTCGCTGACCGTTTCGAGGACTTTGATATTGGCCTTATAAGCAATCTCGGCCAGATTTATATTCACAGCCTCTTCCGCTAAGTTCACATTGGGCACGCCGATCACGCCATTTTCATCGGCGAACGGTGAATTTGGATCAAAGGCCGGCACGAAGGGCTGATTGCGCGGGGCATTTTCCGCCGCTACGCCGCCTGCGCCTTGCGCGGTTTGTTGCGTCTCCAGCGGGGTGTAGGGCGATGGATTACCGTTCAAAGACCCGACAGTCTGCAGATTGGCAATGTTTGACGCGCTGGCGTTTAGCTGCGTGGTCGCCGCATTCAATCCTGATAGCGCTATAGAAATCGTATTAATCATTGTTTTAGGGTAGCATAAAATGGTTAATTTTGGACAAAGTTTGGCTTGCAAAAATCGCTTTTCTACGTTTTTGGTAATCACGCACTAGAATGTACGCTACGCTTCCGGTTCTCGAAATCAGCATTTTCAGCGCAAAGCCATTCAAAACAACACAATTCTCTGCTGCATTTTAACCCAATGGTGTAGCCAGTTTAATATTATGTAAATTTAACAATGAAATCAAAGGCTTGCTGGGTGTTTTATGAGTGTTTTATGCTAAGGTATCGGAGTGGATTTAAGAGAACCTAGGATGAACGCTATGATGATTTTGAGAATATTGACGATTTTGGCTGTTTTAGGCGCATTAAGCACGCCCGCGCAAGCGCGGTCAAAAAGCTGGCTAGACTGGATACTCACCCCAAAAATGCCGGATTTTGAACGTCCGATTATGCTCGATGGTAAAACCCCACACCCGCAGAGCTGGCACAACGATCAATGGAGCCCCGAAAACTGGACCGCCGCGCGCGGTACGGATAAGGGCGTGATGGATGATCTCTATGCTAGCGGCATTATCACCGATCAATATGAAGAAGATGGTATGCCTGTTCTCGAGGTTGGCCCGCGCTTCCTGCAGCTTTCCCACAGTGATCAGAGCAAAGTTGCCTCCTATGTTGATGACGTGTTCGGCATCACGCGCCTGTCTGAAGATGGCGGGTTTAACATTATCTATGATCCCTCTGATACCGTGATCGGCTATTACAATGCCGGTGGTTTGGTGCTCGAATAGGCTCTGCCGTTCGCAGATGTCTTGCGCTCACGATATAAAATAAACAGATACGAGCTCATGATAATCGCGCCGCCCGCAAAAACCGGCCAGCCGGGTACATAATTCCAGATTAAAATATCCAGCCCCGTCGCCCAGATCAGACCTGTATAGTTAAACGGGCTGAGCAAAGATGCTGGCGCGAGCTGAAATCCGCGAGTCAAAAAATACTGCCCCAGCCCACCCGTCACGCCAATGGCCAGCAGATACGGAATAGTCTCCATCGTTGGCATATGAAACGCCCAGGGCAGGGCGAGTGCGGGGATCACAACACCGCCGGCAAAGAAATACAGCGTGATCGTAAACGGGCTCTCGCTCTTCATCGCGCGAATGGCGACTTGAATGGTCGCATGCACCGTCGCCGCGCCCAGCGCAATTAAAACGCCCATCATGGTGTATTCCGCGCTCGGTTGCGCCACCAATAATACACCGCTCATGCCAATCGCAACGGCGATCCAGCGCTGCAATCCGATATGCTCGCGCAGGAAAAAATGCGCCATGACGGGGATCATAATGGTGGAGGTGAAAAAGATCACCGTTGCATTGGCGATCGGCAGGCGCTGCGTCGCCTCAAACGTCATCATCAGCCCAAACGTCCCCACGATCACCCGCAGCGCCATCGTTTTGGGCATTTTGGTTTTGAGCAATTCCGGTTTGCGCGTCCAGGCGATATAGACCAAACACGGCAACAGCGCGAGCAAGTTCCGCCAAAACGCAATCTCAATCACATTATGCTGCCCCACCAATAACTTGTTAAACGCCTGCATGACGGTGAACATAAAGAACGCGGTGCAGGCATAGGCGATGCCTTTGAGGATGTGGTCTGGTTTTGTCTCGAGACGTTTCATGACACGTAGATGTCACGCGGATAACAATAAAACAAGAGGCGCTCCCTAATTCTTAGCCTTATCAACCAGCTTGTTTTTCCCGATCCAGGGCATCATGCCTCTCAAACGATTTCCGACCTCTTCGATCGGGTGGTTGGCTTCGGCTTCGCGCATTTGTACCAGGCGGTTTAGCCCTTCTTTGTTGCCGCCCATGAATTCTTCGACGAATTTACCGGATTGGATGTCTTCCAAAATACGCTTCATTTCCGCCTTTGTTTCGCTCGTAATTACGCGCGGGCCGGAAACGTAATCGCCGAACTCCGCCGTGTTTGAAATGGAATAGCGCATGTTGGCCAAGCCGGCTTCATAGATCAAATCAACGATCAGCTTTGTCTCGTGCAGACACTCGAAATAGGCCATCTCTTCGGGATAGCCGGCCTCGACCAAAGTCTCATACCCGGCCTTGATCAATGATGTGATGCCGCCGCACAGCACGGCTTGCTCGCCGAACAGATCGGTTTCGCATTCGTCTTTAAAGGTTGTCTCGATAATGCCGGAGCGTCCGCCGCCCACGCCGCAAGCGTAGGACAGTGCGATGTCTTTCGCATGGCCGCTGGCATCCTGCGCCACAGCGATCAGGCACGGCACGCCGCCGCCAATGTTGTATTCGCTGCGCACCGTATGGCCGGGACCCTTGGGCGCGATCATGAAGACATCCAGATCCGCGCGCGGTTTGATCAGGCCGAAATGCACATTCAGCCCATGCGCAAAACCCAGCGCCGCGCCTTGTTTCATATGGGGCTCTAGCTCCTCTTTATAGACGTCGGCCTGATGCTCATCCGGCAACAGCATCATCACCACATCCGCCTCCGCGACAGCTGCCGCCGGGGCCTTGACCTCAAACCCGGCATCTTCAACCTTCGCCGTAGAGGGGGAACCCTCACGCAGCGCAATCACAACATTCTCTACGCCGCTATCTTTCAGGTTCAGCGCATGCGCATGCCCCTGCGATCCATAGCCAACAACAACGACGCTCTTGCCCTTGATCAGCTCAAGATCCGCATCTTTATCGTAATAGACATTCAATGGGGTTTTTGTTGCGTTCTCAGTCGTAGCGGCAGCGGCGTTGGTCATGGTGTTGGCTCCTTTTTTATGTTGAGGGACTATCTAAGCAAGATGGCTAGAAAAATAAACAGAAAACTTGCATAAACAGAATTATTGCACTGGCGAAAATGCTCCTCAATTTGTTGGAGCCTAGTTCGCTTTCTGCATCGCAGCAACGAAAGGTAGTGAAGTTCACGGAAAAGCTTTTGACGAGAGCGATGGTTAGTATATCGTGCAGAGCGCAGGAATTTAAGCGGAAAGTGACTCTTTACCGCGCGCGATGCCGGCAATGCCCGTGCGGCTGACATCAATCATGCCCAGCGGCCGCATGAGATCGAGGAAGGCTTCGATTTTTCCAGCGTCGCCCGTGACTTCAAACACAAAGCTTTCCAGCGTGGAATCCACAACGCGGGCGCGGAAGATATCAGCGATACGCAGCGCCTCGATACGTTTATCGTTCAGGCAAACAACCTTCACCAGTGCCAGTTCCCGCTCCACATGTTTGCCATGAACGGTCAGGTCGCGCACATGGCGAACCTCTATAATTTGCTCCAGCTGTGCAATGATTTGTTCAATAGCGTCCGGGGTGCCGGAGGACACAATCGTGATGCGGGAGACATGTTTGTCATGATCCGCCCCCGTTCGCCTGCTCAGCTGATGTGGGCGCGAGGGGGTGCGGCGCTTCTTTTTTCGCATTTCTTTTGGCGTCTGTGGTGCTCATATCACGTATCCTTTGGTCGTCTTGCTTCAATTTTGTAGTGCATCTGCACAAATTTTGCCAATAAAAAACCCGGCTCACGAGGGCCGGGCGCTTTATTTAACGGTATTGGTTTTAAAACATAGCCTACCCGCGCAGCGCCCTTTTATTGTGCACCACGAGCAGTAGAGAATTAGCAATAATGTTCAAAACAGTCTTCATGGCGAGCATTATTACGCGGTTTTGCAGGGGAAGGCAAAGGGTTTTTGTGGAATATTGGTTTTTTGATTAATCGAATGGATTACTTGGATTAAGTGAATCAAAATCATATCCAGAAGGCCCTTCATGAGGTTTTTGTTTAGCAAAGAGCTGATGGTCTTGTTCTTGTCTTAAGCCCAACTCCTCATGTATGTGTTTTTGTAAAATAGGAAGAAGCGCGCCTGTGTGCAGGTTTTCATCTGTATTCATTCTGGAGCTTCCGTTGCCGTTCCCTTGGTGCTGAAACGTGTGGCCTATAAAATTGTATATGGTGCTTTGTCTACTAACAAAAGTTCCAGTGTTTTGTTCGAATAGATCATTTGTAAATTCATTCAGTGCGGCAGGTATGGCCTGCGTAATAGAATCTAAAAGTACATTGATTTCTGTTGATGTATATCCGCTGCAGGTTAATTCACGGATAGCTTGCGCTAATGAACCATTTTCGGGGTGGTCTTCTTGCTTAATATTCACATAACCATTCCAGTTTTGGTGTATTGTTGGTGCTTCGTCATATGCTCGTTGGGCGTCATCTTTTGTCGGCCTGCGCGGATCTTGGGTTAGGATAAGGGCCATTTCCCATGTTGTAAAACGGCGTAGGGGAATAGGATCAGGACGGTCAGAAAAATCTGGATTATTGAGGTATGTGCCCTCTATTTTTGCAACGAGTCCTTGGTGAACCATGTATTCCATCTGCGTTAAATGGGTGTCATCCGTAAAATCATCTCCATCTATAAAAACATGAAAGTCACGCCCCATAAAGGAGAGTAAGTTTTTTCGAGAATAAACATCAGATACGCGTTCATGGGAGTAGCTGCCTATATTTTCAAATATATTAAGTTTTTCTTCCTCGAGAGCGCGCTCTGATAAAGCAAAAACCATGCGAGCTAGTTCGTCTCTTTCTAGTATATTAAATCCAAAGATTTGAAGTTCTGATAACCCTTGCAAAAGACATCGAGGGTTGATGTACGGAATTACTTCACGCGGCAGATTAAATTGATCACGCAAGCTATGTTCTACATATTGTTTTCTAGCCAAACCTTCATATGCCCTCGTTTTCCGTTCGCGGTGAACAAGAAGGGTATTAGCGATATCTTTAGGTGATAATCTTAGCATTTTTTATTCTCTATAATTAAGCAATTAAAGATTATAGAAAATAATCAAAGATATGTCAATATTTATATTTGATTTCGAAACCAGGTCATCTGTCGCTTAGCATAGCGCCGTGTCTCCCTCTGGGCGGTGGTGAGGGCGTCTTCTCGGCTTAGATCGCCGTTGATATAGGCGCGTAGGGGCTTGAATCCCAAGGCTTTCGCTAGTGGTATATTGTGGTGGATCTTGCCGCGCTCCAGCTTTTCCGCAAACGCCTCCACCTCCTCCAGCGCACCATTATCCACCATCCATTCAAAGCGCGCGTTGCAGCGCTCATAAAGCGCCTCGCGCTCTGGCACCACCTTATGCACCACGAAGTCCCAGTGACCGGGCGGTCCATCGCGGTCCAGCTCTTGCCATGTGGCCAGCGATTTCCCGGTGGCCTCCAGCACCTCCATCGCGCGGATGATACGGGCCTTGTGGTTCACATGAAAGCGCTGCGCCATCACCGGATCGCGCGCTTCCAGCTCTGCGTAAAACGTCTCCGCTCCCGCTTCGTTATAATGCTCAACAACGCGATCACGCACCTCTTGCGGGATATCGGGCATGGGCGAGAGGCCCTCCATCAGCGCCTTGATATACAGCCCCGTCCCGCCGCAAATGATCGGCGTTTGCCCGGCCTCCAGCACCTCTTTAATCACCGGAATCACCATCTCCCGCCAGTTTCCGGCGGAGCAGGGATCATTCGGATGCAGCGTGCCATAGAGCATATGCGGCGCTTGTGTGCGCTCTTCTGCGCCAGGCTGCGCTGTTAATATCGGCAAATCATCATAAATCTGCATAGAATCGCAATTGATGATCACCCCATCAAGCGCCGCCGCAAGCTCCAACGCTTTGGCCGACTTTCCGCCCGCAGTCGGGCCGCAGACGATGTGGATGCTTTTTGTTGACATAATCTATTTTTATCTGTAATATACTGTGACTTACATAGCAAATAGAGGGTTAAAAGAACATGAAAATCGCATTAATCGGTGCTGGTCAACAGGGAACATCACAAGGCTTTGCTTTTGCGAGTCTAGATCATGTCGAGCGAGTTTTCTTCTATGATACGAATACCGAAAATCAGATTGTTATTCAGCAAGAAGCGGCCGTAAAGGGGATTGCACTTGAAAAAATTGTGTTTGCTTCATCTATACAGGATGCCGTTATTGAGGCTGATGTGGTTGGCATTAATACGCCTATGAGTGCCTTTAAAGGTGTTGCCGCTGAAATAGCAGAATATGCGAAAGAGGGTGCCATCATCTATGATAATGGATCAGGAAAAGTTCAAGCGATGAAGGATATTCAGGAAGGTTTAGGTGAGGATGCTGAGTGCTTTCATTATTTTGGGGCTCACTTTTTTGTTGGACGTGCGGGAACTGGTCCGGCGTTTGCTGCTGTCGATATGTATAAAGACCAAACCGCGGCGATTATGGGGCCAGACGGCTCTGCTAAGGATCAGGTGGTACAGCTGTTTACAGATATTGGTGTAACAAATGTCCGTACAGATTTAAGTGCAGAAGATCATGATGAATCCCTTGGTCTTTATTCTCATCATAATATAGTTATTCCAATTAATAATTGCACATAAATAAATCGTCCAATGGCGTGCCAAGCGGTAAAAATTGCCGTCGCCTTTTTAGGCTACCAAAGCTTTGTTCTATGGGGTTAAAGTCCGGGCTGTAAGGTGGCAAAGGC
>JAJRYK010000037.1 GCA_024275825.1 Alphaproteobacteria bacterium | reverse complement strand
GGCGAGATACACTAAAGCGATGCGAAGCTTCCACTTTACTACCACCAAATTCTACAAAGGAAACAACTCTTTTACGAAGGTCTATTGAATAAGTCATCATGCAGCATAGCATGCGCAATTATTAATTGGAATTACTATAATGTTCATCCGGGCCCGATGAATTACTAATGATATCAAGCATTTCAGCCATTGCGGACCCATTTGGCCCGGTTTTTGAGGCCTCGTGCTTTTTAATCACCTGCGCCTCGCGCGCCTCACGCTTTGCCGCCGCATCAGGATGCAAAATAAAGGCCCCCACCGGCTCGTGATACCGCTTCACAATAATCCCCCGATACCGCCCCGCCTCTAAAGCGCGGATATAGCGGGCGATATTGGACTTAAACTCGTGAATGGTGGTGGTGTGATACTCTGGGGTGTGGTTGGGCATACGAGCATTATAGGAATTTATTCCTTGAGTGTCAAGTGCTCGCACGCTCACGCTTAAAACGGATATCGAGCATATAGCCCGCCGCATGCGCATATTTTTCAAGCGTCTCAAGACGCGGTGAGTGATCAGCAGAAACACTTTCAAGGCGTGAAATGCTGGTTTTCTTCGTCCCCATGCGCTCGGCGATTTCCTCCTGCGTCAGGCCAGCGGCGCGGCGCATCTTAATCAGTTGCTCTCGCAAGGCATATTCCGGCTTCAAAGCATCATATTCCTTGGCAACCGCCTTGTCTTTCAATGCCTTATCTTTAAAATCCTTAAATGTTGGACGTGTCATAGCTTAAATCTCCTTCATTCTTTTACGTGCCAAATCCAGTTCTTTCTTTGGCGTTTTTTGGGTCTTTTTGACAAAGGAATGGACGATGATAATTTCTTTGCCTTTAACAATACAAAAAAGCGACCGACCAATCCCTTCCTTGCCCTTGGCACGGATTTCACAAACAATCCATCCCCCATCGGCGCCGTGTGCGGCCGACCAAGATCAGGGCCCAATTCCTCAATCATTTCAACAATGTGAAGGAAGTTCGCCAATACAGACTTCGGAAACTTCAAAGCCTGACGCTCCACCTTCTCACTATAAAATGATACCGTCCATTTCATGAAGATTAAGTTAACAAATTTGTTAACTTTTGACAAAGGGTTTTTTAACGTAAAGGGCGCAAATGGACACTAATTTTTAAGTGCGAAGGTGTCGGAAGAACAATAAAACTTGACAAAACACCCAACAAGCCATATTTTACATAAAGTCTAATCTATGGAGGGCGCTATGTCTACAAACGAAACACTTGAACAAAAGTTACTTAATGGACTGGAAAACCACGGTTTATTTATGGAACAAGCAGAGGAAGTCTTGAAAAGACTAAAGCCCAAACATAAAGAAATGGATGGACGCTGGAATGATCTTGCTAGCGATTATCCAGCAGGAATGATGACTGTGCTTTGGGTGAGCGCACAAAATGAGGCCGTCGCATGGATAGATGAAGAAAAGCCACAACATTGGGCACGCGCTATATTTACCCAAAACGACTCTTCAGCAAAGCCTGATGCAGACTCTTTAGCCTAAGGTATAGCTTATAGTCATTCCAATTAAGAATGAGACATTTTACTAACCCCGTCATTACACGGCTCCGTCCGTGTAATCCAATTCAGCATGGATTGCACGAATAAATCGTGCAATGACGAAAGGGGATGAATTGTACGATTCTTAATCTAAATTACTATATATCATTTTGTGAAGCCTTAATGACCTTAGTGTACTTCGTGGTTAAAAGAGCTTTGTCGCTATCGCGGATTTGTGGATCCCCGCTGTTTAAGCGCGCGATGCGCGCCGCGGGGATGACAGGAGAGGAGAACTTTGCGAGCTTTGCGGTCTTTGCGTTAAGAAATAAGATCCCTCGGCTTCGCTCGGGATGACATTAAGGGGGCTCGGGATGGCCTTGTGAGGGGCAGGCTTACTCGCAATAATGATTAAGAGATGCCAAGGCCTAACTCTTCCAACCGCTTCACCTCATCCCTAATCCGCGCCGCTTCCTCAAATTCCAAATTCCCCGCCGCATTCAACATCTGTTTCTTTAGCTTCTCGATATGCTTTTTCATCCCCGCGGGGTCATAGGCGAAGTCTTGGGTGCCGGTGTCGTGGAGGGTTTGGTGGCGGGTGGTGCGTTGTTGTTGGTCAAAGATTTTGTCCAGGGCGCTTTCTACGTTTTTCTTGATGCTTTCGGGGGTGATGCCATGCGCCGTGTTATGCGCGATTTGTTTTTCGCGGCGGCGGTTTGTTTCGTCTATGGCGTATTGCATGCTGTCGGTGATTTTATCGGCGTATAGGATCGCCTTGCCCTCTAGATTTCTGGCGGCGCGGCCTATGGTTTGGACGAGAGAGGTGCGGGAGCGCAGGAAACCATCCTTATCCGCATCCAGGATCATGACGCGTTTGCATTCGGGGATGTCCAGCCCTTCGCGCAGGAGGTTGATGCCAACGAGGACGTCGAACGTTCCGCGGCGCAGATCCTGCATGATTTCGATACGCTCCAGCGTGTCAACATCTGAGTGGATATAGCGCACCTTGATGCCGTTTTCGTCTAGATATTCGGTCAGCGCCTCAGCCATTTTCTTGGTGAGGGTGGTGACGAGAAGGCGGCCGCCTTGGCTGCCGTCCTTGGGCGCGATAACTTCGCGCGCCTCGTGCATTAAATCATCGACCTGCGTGGCGGTGGGGCGGATTTCTACCTCCGGGTCAATCAGGCCGGTGGGGCGCACGACTTGTTCGGCGGAAATGCCGCCAGATTGCTCCAGCTCCCACGCATTGGGGGTGGCGGAAACGAAGATTGTCTGGCCGCGCAGGGCGTTCCATTCATCAAATTGCAGCGGGCGATTATCCAGCGCGGCGGGCACGCGGAAGCCATGTTCCACCAGCGTGGTTTTGCGCGCGCGGTCGCCATTATACATCGCGCGGAGCTGCGGCAGCATCACGTGGCTCTCATCCAGGAACATCAGCGCATTATCGGGCAGATATTCGATCAGGGTCGGCGGAGCCTGCCCCGGCGCGCGGCCGGTTAGATAGCGGGAATAATTCTCAATGCCGGAGCAAAAACCCGTGGCGGCCATCATCTCCAAATCAAAGCTGGTGCGCTGATCAAGGCGCTGGGCTTCTACCAGTTTACCTTCAGCTTCGAAGGTGGCAAGGCGGGCTTTGAGATCGGCCTTCAGGCTCTTGATCGCTTGCGCCATCGTCGGGCCGGGGGTGATGTAATGGCTGTTGGCGAAAATGCGCACGCCCTCTAGGTCCGTGAATTTTTCGCCGGTCAGGGGATCGAACTCGGTGATCTTTTCGATCTCGTCACCGAACAGAGAAATGCGCCAGGCACGGTCTTCGAAGTGGGCGGGGAACAGCTCGATCGTGTCGCCACGCACGCGGAACGTGCCGCGCTCGAAGCTGATATCATTGCGGGTATATTGTAGCTCTATCAGGCGCTTGATCAGGGTCTGGCGGTCGATATTGTCGCCCGCGCTGATCGAAAAGGCCATGGCCATGTAATCTTCTTTGGAGCCAATGCCGTAAATGCACGAGACGCTGGCGACGATGATGCAATCGCGGCGCTCGAACAAAGCGCGGGTGGCGGCGTGGCGCATGCGGTCGATCTGTTCATTGATAGAGCTGTCTTTTTCGATGAAGGTATCGCTGCGCGGGACATAAGCTTCGGGCTGGTAATAATCGTAGTAGGAGACGAAATATTCCACCGCGTTGTCGGGGAAAAAGCTCTTGAACTCGCCATAAAGCTGCGCGGCGAGAGTTTTATTTGGGGCGAGAATAAGCGCGGGGCGCTGCGTTTGCTCAATCACATGTGCCATAGTGAACGTCTTGCCGGAGCCGGTCACGCCGAGGAGAGTCTGGTCAGTGAGGCCATCACCCAGGCCTTCACACAGCGCCTTAATCGCCGCAGGCTGATCGCCCGCAGGATCGAAATCAGAGACAATGCGGAATGGGTTTGAGTGGTCAAACTCACTCCCCTCCTCCACCTGCGCGATGAGGGGGCGGTCGTTGTTGGGGATCATAACTTTCATAGAGAGCTATATAGAACGGAAATCGGTTTAAGACAAAGAAATTATCTACGAAAACATCACATACCAGACGGCCCACCGGGGACAGCAGCAAGCTCAAGCTTCACCTCCGGCAGAATAGCCTCTGATTGAACTGCAAGTGCTGCCTCAAAATATTCTGGAATTTCCTGAAGATGCGAAAGCTCAAAATGCCTTATAGCCTCATCAACACTGACACCAGAATAATCGGCATAATCTTGTACTGTTTTTAATGCCTCCTGCCCCTGTTCACTCTCGATAAACGCTATCGCGTTCAGTTCAGCGCTCTGAATATCATATGCTAAAAAGTTCAGTGCAGCGCCAGCCTCATGAAGATTGTGTAACTTCTCCACCATTTCACTATTTAAACATTCACCAGCGGCAGCACGGCGATTATTTTCAGCCCAAGCTTGCGGATCGTCTGTTCTATTCTTTATCGCGTCAAGTTCTTGTTCCGTTATATTTTTCAATGTTCTGTGACCGACACCAAGCTCAATCAACTCATCACCTCGAATAAGCTGCTGGCGTGCAGCCTCATCCGAATTACCAATATTCATCGACATATTGCGTATTGCATTAGGATCACTCGGTAAGGCCGCAAGCTCCTGCATAACCTGTTCAAGCCCGAACATTTCACCATTTTGCTCCGCCAACAGCGCTTTAATTGATATGTAACGCCCAATATCATCACTCATCATCTGCCTATAAAGGTCAGGATTGTGATCACCTTCTGGCGCAGGCAAGCTCTCTATGTGCTCATTTACCGCTCTAACAATGTTAGACATGCTCATGCCCCCCTTTTATATAGTTATACATAAACACTCTATGGGAAAAACGTTAACAAAGTCATAACTATAAATAATATGGGGCCAAACTACTCTTCCCCTCTCACCCAAAATTTGCTAAAACCGCCTCATGATACAGAAATTGAGCGTATTTTTTGCTGCGTTGATGGCTTTGATGGTGGTGTTTTTGGCGCAAGGCGCAACGGCGCAAGAGGCTGTATATTCTTATGCACCGCGACTGACGAGCTATACGGGGGCTGCGTTTTCCGGCTGGGGTGGTCCGGTGTTAGATACGGCGCAGGATAGCGGCGCGGCGGATATGACAGCGCAGGCGCAGGGCAATGAGCCGGCGGCGACGCCCCCGACATCGCCCGTCGCCGATGCCGGGCTTTGGGGCGCGATGTGGAGCGGGCGGGCCAATGCCGGGGCGCGCTTGCAGAGCGGTAATACAGAAGGCAACACGCTGAGTCTTGATACCAGCACAAAGGCCAAATGGGGCGGTGAGAGCGCCCCCGCGCACCGCGCGAGCCTGAAGGCGGAGTATCACCGCGAGGAAAGTGACGGGCGCATCACCGAAGACAACCGCAAGCTGAGCGGCATGTATGATTACTTTTTCCGTGAAAACTGGTTCATGAATACGTCCCTGTCGTTGGAGCAGGATGACATCGACAAGATTGATTTGCGCTCTAACTTTGGCCTGGGCATTGGGCATCAGGCGTTTGAGGACGAGACGCTGAACTTGCAATACGTCTTCGGGCCATCATATTTGCGCACGAAATTTGAGGATGGCGATAGCGAGGACAGCTTGGCCGCGCGCTGGGCGTTGGAATACGACCAAATGTTTGCCGACGGCCTGTTCCAGACATTCCACGAACATGAAATTTTGATGCCAACGGACAACACAGACGCGTTCCTATTCGACAGCAAAACCGGCCTGCGCCTGCCCATCCGCGCCGGAATTGTTGGCACGGCGGAAGTTGACTTTGAGTGGGATAACGCCCCGGAGGTGGGGGTTAAGGAAGATGATACGACGTATGCGATTAAGATTGGGTATGAGTGGTAAATTTACCCTTTGGCGTCACTGCTCTTCTCGCGCCTAGGCAAAAACTAAATTTGTTTGACTCAAAAAACTTAAAAAAACGCCGCCTATCGTCCTGATAAGCGGCGTTTTGTATGAGGTAAGTGCTGTGTGAGCTTAATTACTTCTTTTTACGTGCTGTTGTTTTACGCTTAGCAGCTGTTTTCTTCTTGGCTGGGGCCTTCTTTTTGGCCGCCGGCTTTTTCTTCGCTACTGTCTTTTTCACTACTTTCTTTTTAGCCACTGGCTTCTTTTTAGCAGCAACCTTTTTCTTCGCAGCGGGCTTCTTCTTAGCCGCTACTCTCTTCTTTGGTGCTACCTTTTTCTTGGCAACCGGCTTCTTCTTAGCGGCTGTCTTTCTTTTTGGTGCGGCCTTTTTAGAGGCTGGCTTCTTTTTAGCCACCGGCTTTTTCCGCTTAGCCGTTGCCTTTTTCTTTACAGCTTTTTTCGCTACCGTTTTTTTCTTAGCTGTAACTTTCTTTTTAGCCGCGGGCTTTTTCTTGGCTGCTACCTTTTTCTTAGGCGCCGCTTTTTTAGCTGTTGTTTTCTTCTTAGCCACTTTTTTCTTCACTGTCTTTTTAGCCGCAACCTTCTTCTTAGGTGCTGCTTTTTTAGCGGTTGTTTTCTTTTTAGCCACTGACTTTTTCTTTGTTACCGTCTTCTTTTTCGTTACAACTTTCTTTTTCTTGGCTGTAACTTTCTTTTTGGCGGCTGGCTTCTTCTTAGCTGCTACTCTTTTCTTTGGTGCGGTTTTTTTGGCTGTTTTCTTCTTTACTGTCTTTTTAGCGGCGGCTCTTTTCTTTGCGGCGGCGGCGGCTTTTCTTTTCGCTGCTGCTGCTTTGGCTGCTGCTGAAACTGACTTTACAGCCGGCTTCTTTTTCTTCGCTGTGGCTTTCTTTTTCGCAGCTGGTTTTTTCTTTACCGCTGCTTTTTTGACGACAGGCCTTACAGCCTTAAGCGCCGTTTTTTTCGTGATTGTAGACATGATAAATCTCCATTGATTTAAGACGTTAAAAGGAAGGTTAGATGTGACGTGACCGAACGGCCACAAAGGAGGGGATACGCAGGCGTAAAACGCTAAAAAATATATACGTGAAAAAACGCGAGAAAACGCATTTACGAATAAGATTATACCGCGTTTTTGACTAAACGCATAATAATTTTTTCGTTTTTATTCATTGTCTTAATTGGGGCTTTTCTGCTATTCATTTCCCCTATGACTGAAACAGAAAAAGGCGTCGCGGAAAAATGCCGCGCATGGCCATTTGAAGAAGCAAAAAACGTGATCAAAAGATTGCGCGCAGTTAATCGTGGAGAGATAAAAGCGGGCCCAAAGGGCTATGTTTTATTCGAGACAGGCTACGGCCCAAGCGGCTTACCGCATATTGGTACATTTCAGGAAGTCGCGCGCACGAGCATGGTGATGCAGGCATTTAAAACATTGCACCCGGACATTCCAACGAAGCTGATTTGCTTCTCCGATGACATGGATGGTTTGCGCAAAGTGCCGGGCAATGTTCCCAATCCAGAGATGCTGGAAAAACATATTGGCATGCCACTGACAAAAATTCCTAACCCTTTTGATTCGAATCATGACAGTTTCGCCGCTCATAATAATGCATGTTTAATCGATTTTTTGGACCAGTTTGGGTTTGATTACGAGTTTGTGTCCTCCACGGAAACTTACACCAGTGGAAAGTTCGACGAAACACTGCTGAAAATGCTGTCGCGGTACGAGGATATTAAGCGCGCGGTTATTCCTATTTTGGGTGAAGAGCGCGCGAGCACATATTCGCCATTCATGCCCCTCTCTCCATCAAGCGGAAAAGTGCTGCAGGTTCCTATTTTAGAGACAAATCCGAAGGCCGGCACAATTGTGTTTGAGGACGAGGACGGCACGCGTATTGAGCAAGAGGTTACGGGCGGAAAATGTAAGGCGCAATGGCGCGCCGATTGGGCGCTGCGGTGGCATGCGCTGGATGTGGATTATGAGATGGCGGGCGAGGATCTGGAAAGCTCCGCCAAGGTCGCGGGCGATATCGTGCAAATTTTGGGCGGGCGTAAACCGGCGGGCTTCCATTACAAATTATTCCTTGATGAGCATAACCAGAAGATCTCTAAATCAAAGGGCAACGGGATTTCCATGGATGAATGGCTGACCTATGCGCCGCATGAGAGTTTGAGCTATTACGTTTGGCAGCGCCCCTCCTCCGGCAAAAAGCTGTATTTTGATGTGATCCCGAAGGCCGTGGATGAGTATATTTCATTCATGGAGAAAATGGGCGAGCAAGAACCGGGTAAAAAGCTGGAAAATCCGGCATGGTACATTCATGGTGGCTCTATCCCGAACGCGCAATATACGCCGATTAATTTCGCGCTGCTGCTGAATTTAGTGAACGCGGCCAATACGGATGATCCGGCGGTGCTGTGGGGTTTTATCAAGCAATATGCGCCAGGTGCGACGCCCAACAGTGCGCCATTTTTAGACCGGCTGGTGGGCTATGCTATTCGGTACTATCAGGACTTTATTTTACCGAAAAAGGTTTACCGCGCGCCGGACGATCGAGAGTCTAAGGCTCTCAATGACTTAGCAGCGCGTCTTGAGGCAATGGATAATGGGCTGGAATCGGAAGCCTATATGACTGAAGTCTTCAGCGCAGGCAAGGAAAATGGCTATGATAAGAGCGAGTTACGCGAATGGTTTCAAGCAATTTACGAGGTGTGTCTGGGGCAATCACAAGGGCCACGCTTTGGGTCATTTGTAAAGCTGTATGGCGTGGCCGATACGGCAGCGCTTATCCGCGATGCGCTGGATGGGAAATTTTTGAAGGTGGCGGCTTAGGGAGTTTTTGAACCACGAAGACACTAAGAGTTATTAATCAAGGCCGGGGCCGGGCTTTGGCGGCTGAGAGCCTTCATCGCGCTTGCGTTTATAGACATTAACAGCTGCCCACAACGCCATTGGGCGAGTAATATGCTTGATATTTAACCCCTCAATGTTTAAATCACTTAAACGCGAAACAAACTCACGAAACAATTTTTTTTCAACTTTCCCACACATCGCAAGGCCCAACATAAAGCCACGTGCGCCTCCCCTTATTTCTTTATCAGAAGAAGCGTATTCCTCAAAAAAAGCCCTGAGCAGAACATCATCCTCAAAAGCGCTCCTAAACATTTCATGACCACGCTCAGTCAAAACAGCACGTGAAAAAGCTTCTTCCGTTGGGTCTTGGCCAATTGTTGGATCACGAGGTAAAGAGGTAGCACACCAACGGTCAAACCGTTCACGAGCTTCATAATCATTCTCTATAGGTTCTTTTAAGGCCTCAAAGGCCGCTTTTTGCTCCTCAGCCAAAGCACCTGTTGAAGGCCTATATGTCTTTATCATTTCTTTATACATATCTTCGAATTGAGATTCTTCGCTCATAGTACTTTCCTTTTTTACGCTATTAAATCACGCCAATTTAGGCGGCTATATCACGCCCATAAACATCAGCTACAGATGTCGGAATTATCTCGCCAGCAGAAAGCGTTTCATAGTTTTTAACAGCTTCCTCATATTCTGTTTGCATTTTTTTTATGAAATTGCGGCATTGCGGCGTTCCCACCTTATATTTTGAAACAAAACATTCCGCAAAAGCATCATATTCATAGCCCTTTTTAGCCCTCCCAAGAGCTTCAAGAGCCTTTTTTGCGTTAATCTCAGCGGCGCTTAAAAGCACCCATTCTTTAATCTCCTTGCCTATAAAAGAGTTAGCAACGGCCTTAAACGCTTTTCCTGCTAAACTGCTAAATACACTCATCTCAATACTCCTGTAATTTAAATGTCGCATAAAGTACCACAATAATTCAAGTTATGGCAAGAAAAATCTTGTGTGACTCCCCTTATCGTCATCCCGGCGAAGGCCGGGATCCATTATGAATAGATGAAGACACGATGGATCCCGGATCAAGTCCGGGATGACAGGGGTGGGGTTTGGGATGACGGCACGGGGGGAATTGTGCTATTTATTTTGGATGAGTTCCGAATCTATCTCCACCACCGCCGCCGCTGCCGTTGATAAAGCCTGTATCACCCTGCCCGATATTCCGGCGCTCAGTGTTAATGCGCGCCTTGCCTATCTGTTGACGGATGAGGGAGAGCTGAAGACGGTTTCACATAGGGAGGCGAAGAGGTTGATTCAGGGGCAGTCGGTGCTGGTGTGTCATGGGCCATATATGCGCGGACGGCTGGGCGATGATGCTTCGTTTTTGGCGTTTGATGTGCTGGAGCTGTTTGCATTCGTGCATCCGGCGAAGTTTTGTGTGCCGACGCCGCATGGGCTGGCCGTTGCGCTGGGGATGGTGCCGCCGGAGAGCTTTGAGGATTATCCAATGGCGTTGATGGACATTACCAAGGCGCTGCTGAGTGATTTGCAGAATGATCCATGGAGCGCGAAAGCGCCGCCGCTGGAGATTGCAGGCGTGATGGGGGCGCAAGGGCAAGGCTGGGCGTGGAGCCCGTTTGTGTTTGACGCGCTGGGGGAAACATATGAGCCGTCTATCCCGATTAATTCCAAAGCCGCGCTGAATGTGTGGAAAAACCTGCCGGAATGGGCGGAAGAAGCGCCGGAGCCGCCGCCATCGTATCATGGGGTGAGCGCGGAGGAAACGCAGGAACGGCTGGAGCAGCTGCGCGGCGCGGGCGCGGAAGTGCGCGAGTCTCAGATAGACTACGCCAAGGCGGTTGCGGGCGCGTTTGCGCCGGTGGGGGGGCAGGCCTCAGAACAATCACCGCCTCACGCTTCATCATTGCCCCCTCACCCTAGCCCTCTCCCCGAGGGGAGAGGGGATTCATTTGAGGGCGATACTACAATCCCTGCGCCTCTTTCCTCCCCCCCGCATGCGGGGGGGATTGAGAGGGGGAGCGGTGATGGAGATCCGCATCACCCCCACATCATCCTCGCTGAGGCTGGGACGGGCGTGGGCAAAACGCTCGGCTATCTTGCTCCGGCCAGCGTCTGGGCAGAGAAGAATAAGGGCACGGTCTGGATTTCGACCTATACCAAGAATTTACAGCGGCAAATTGATCAAGAGCTGGATAAGCTCTACCCCAACCCGGCGCTGAAGGAGGCGCATATCGCGGTGCGTAAAGGGCGGGAGAACTATTTGTGCCTGCTGAATATGGAGGATGCGGCCGCGGCGGTGGCGACCGCGCGTTCCGTCGATGGCACAATCGCGGCGGGAATTATGGCGCGCTGGGTTGCGGCCAGCAAGGATGGCGATTTAACCGGCGCGGATTTTCCGGGCTGGCTGTCGGGGATTTTAGGCTATCAGAACAGTTTAGGCTTGGCAGATCGGCGGGGGGAGTGCATTTATTCAGCCTGCGATCATTACTCTCGCTGCTTTGTGGAGCATTCCGTGCGTAAGGCGGCGCGCAGCCGGATTGTGGTGGCCAATCATGCGCTGGTGATGATCAGCGCAGCGCTGTCTTCACCGGGAGAGGACATGCCGAGCCGCTATATTTTCGATGAAGGACATCATTTGTTTGATGCCGCCGACAGCGCCTTTGCTGCGCATTTAACGGCGCAGGAAACGCGAGATTTACGGCGCTGGATTTTGGGCGCAGAAGGCGGGCGCAGGTCGCGCGCGCGCGGGCTGAAACGCCGGGCGGAGGATTTGGCGGCAGGCCATGCCGAGGCGGAAAAGGCGCTGCTGGCCGTGGTGCATGAGGCCACGTGCCTGACGGCGGAGGGCTGGACGCGGCGGCTGAAGGACAGCGCGCCGAGCGGGCCGTGCGAGGAATTTCTGGCGCTGGTGCATGGGCAGGTTTATGCGCGGGCGCAAGGACGCGATGGGCCGTATTCGCTGGAAACCGAGACGTATCCGGCGCTACCGGAGGTGATGGCCAAGGCAAAAACTCTGCGCGCGGCGCTGATGAAGCTGCAAAAGCCAATGAAAGAGCTGGCAAAAATTTTCCGCAAACGATTGGCGGAGGATCAAGGGATGATGGAGAGCGATATGCGCAAACGGCTGGACGCGGTTGCCGGATCGCTGGAAAAGCGCGCAGTGATGACGTTGAGCGCATGGGGCGCGATGTTGGAGGATTTGGATAAGGGCACCTCCCCCGAGAGCTATGTGGACTGGATGGCCATTGAGCGCACGGGCGGTCGCGCAGTTGATGTGGGGCTATATCGTCACCATACCGATCCGATGGAGCCATTTGCCGCGGCAATCAAGCCGCATGTGCAAGGGATGGCGGTGACGTCGGCGACGCTGCGCGATAGCAGTGATGAGGAGCATTGGGCCACCGCCAGCGCGCGTACCGGGGCGAATTACCTGAGCAGTGCGGCGACGCAGGTGGGCTTTAGTTCGCCCTTTGATTACGGCGCGCAGACGAAGATTTTCATCATTAATGACGTGAACAAAAATGATTTGGGGCAAGTTTCGGGCGCGTATCGGGCGCTGTTCGAGGCGAGCGGCGGCGGCGCGCTGGGGCTGTTTACCGCGATTTCGCGCCTGCGCGCAGTACATGGAAAGATCGCCATGGAGCTGGAGGAAAACGGGCTATCGCTTTACGCGCAGCATGTGGACGAGATCGATCCCGGCACGCTGGTCGATATGTTCCGCGATGATACACATGCGTGCTTGCTGGGCACGGACGCCGTGCGCGACGGGGTTGATGTGCCGGGGGAAAGCCTGCGGCTGATCGTGTTTGACCGGGTGCCTTGGCCACGGCCCAGCATTTTGCACAAGGCACGGCGGGCGGCCTTTGGCGGGCGGCAATATGATGAGATGATTACGCGATTAAAGCTGAAGCAAGCCTTTGGTCGACTGATCCGTCACGGCGATGATAAGGGCGTATTTGTGATGCTCGACTCAATGCTGCCCAGCCGCCTGCATAATGCGTTCCCGGCGGAGGCACAGGTGGAGAAAACTGGACTGAAGGATACGGTTGAGGCGATTAAAGGGTTTTTAACCACAGATGAACACAGATGAACACGGATTATTTTTTACCCGTCATTCCGACAGAGCGCAGCGACGAGGAATCTTACCCGGTTGGTGCTTGGTAAGATTCCTCACAGCAGCCTGCCCCCGCGAAGGCGAGGGTTCGGAATGACGTTTTTACCAAAGAATAAAATCCGTGTTCATCTGTGGTTAAAAATTCTTTGCATGTTCTAACATGCCGCCCTATAAAAAGAAGATCAAAACAAACCGGAAAGATAGATGCATCCTTTTGTTATCGAACTGAGTGAAACTGATCCTTTGCGGATATTTTCAGCTGTGCATCATTTGCCCTATGCCCTATTGCTCGACAGCGCCGACCACAAACATCCCGCTGCACGCTATAGCTATATATTACATAACCCAATTAAAGTAGTGGAGACTGAAGGGGGCGGCGCTGGCAATGGGACAAAAGTAAGCAGCCTCAAAGGCGAAGAGCGCTTTACTGGTGATCCCTTTGCCGTTTTAGAGGCGCGCCTTGCGACCTTCACAGATAATGCGCAAACACTGCCCGACCTGCCCCCCTTTCAAGGCGGGGCGGCGGGGCTGTTTGGGTATGACCTTGGGCGCGCGCTGGAAAGCCTGCCTGATACGGCGCGCCAAAACCTTGATATGCCAGACATGGCCGTGGGGATTTATGATCAGGTGATCGCCTTTGATCACAAGCTTGATAAAGCCTGGATCATCACCCACGCTACAGATGAAACCGAGGCTGCGATCAAGCAACGCACCATTCTGCGCGCACTGGAAAACGCCGCGATGCCTGCACCATTTTCGCCGCTATCACTAGATTGGACATCAAGCTTTGAAGCCGATGAATATATTCAGGCGATCGAGCGTGTCATTAAATACATTCATGCGGGTGATATTTTTCAGGCCAATATCGCGCAGCGCTTTACCGCCGACCTTCCTGCAAACTTTAATGCATTCACGCATTATTGTCGCCTGCGAAAAATGAACGCTGCGCCGTTTGCGAGTTATTTTAATTTGGGCGATATCAAAATTTCATCCGCCTCGCCGGAGCGCTTTTTGACTATGCAAGATGGCGCGGTTGAAACGCGGCCGATTAAGGGCACGCGCCCGCATGCACATAATGAAATGATGGACAAAACCTATCGCGAAGAATTGCTGAGCAGCGAAAAAGACCGCGCGGAAAATGTGATGATTGTGGATTTGATGCGCAATGATCTATCGAAAATCTGCACCCCGGAGAGCGTTGGGGTGACAGGCCTGTGCGAGCTGGAGAGTTTTGCCAGCGTGCATCATTTGGTTTCGACCGTGCGCGGGCGCTTGCAAGAGGGTAAGAGCGCGATTGACCTTCTGCGCGCGTGCTTCCCAGGCGGCTCGATCACCGGCGCACCGAAAATTCGCGCGATGGAGATTATTGAGAAAATGGAAGGCCAGCGGCGCGGGCCCTATACCGGCTCAATCGGCTATATCGGTTTTAACGGCACGATGGATAGCTCGATCCTGATCCGCACGCTGGTCTATCAGGGCGATAGCGTGAGCCTGCATGCCGGCAGCGGGATCGTGGCGGATTCCAATGCGGATAGCGAGTATCAGGAGACATTTGATAAGGCCGATGCGATGTTCCGCAGCTTTGAAGATTTAGCCTATGAGATTGAAGAAGATTATCTGGCGGCAATGGCGGGGTTTGCGGCGGAATAGTCTCTTTATTTTTTGAACCGCAAAGTTAGACAAAGTAAAACAAAGTCCTTTTTATACGAAAAAAACTTTGTCTAACGTTGTTTTACTTTGCGTTAAAAACCTTTTTAACCTTTACTTCATTCGCTATAGTCCCCCCATGTTACTCGTTATCGATAATTACGACTCTTTTGCGCATAATCTGGCGCGGTATTTCGCATTGGCGGGATGGCGTTATGAGGTTGTGCGTAATGATGAGATCACGCTGGCGGAGATTGCAGCGATGGCACCCACCGCAATCGCGCTCTCGCCGGGGCCGTGCACGCCGGCGGAGGCCGGAATTTGTGTGGAGGCTGTTCGGCGCTTTGGGGCCTTAACGCCTATTTTGGGTGTGTGTTTGGGGCATCAGGCGATTGCGCAAGGCTATGGCGGGGAAACAGTACGTGCCCCCGCCCCTGTTCATGGTAAACCATCTGAGATTTCTCACAATGAAAGCCTGTTATTCAAGGATATTCCTAACCCGATGGTGGTGGGGCGATATCATTCGCTGACCACCACCCTGCCCAATGAGAGCGCGCTGGAGATCACGGCGCGCTGCGGTGATGAGATTATGGCCCTCCAGCATAAAACGCACCCCGTTTACGGCGTGCAGTTTCATCCAGAGTCCGTGCTGACCGAGCATGGACATCAGATGATTGAGAACTTCACGGCGCTGGCAACCGCATGGCATGGGCAAAATCGGAGAGTGGCATGAGCACGCTGTGGCACAACGGTACATTCATAGAGGACGGCCCGGTATTTTCCGCTAATGATCGTGTGCGGCTGGGCGATGGCGTGTTTGATACAATGGGCGCGGTGGATGGCGTTTTGCAGCATGTGGAGCGACATTTTGAACGGCTACATCGCCATGCGGCGATATTGAAGATTACGATCCCCTATAGCGTTTCGGACTTGATTGATGTGGCGCAGAAAAGCCTGACGCAGCTGGAGAAAAAGACTGGCCACGCCCTTATTCGCACCATCGTCACGCGCGGGCCGAGCTTTCGCGGCATTGCGGTGCCGGACGCGCCGGAGATTCAGGTGGTAATGTGCACGAGCGGCTTGCCTGCGCCAGAGAACATGCCGCCGCCAAGCCTTGTCATCGCGCGCAGCACGCAGCGAAATGAGTGCTCACCGCTCTCGCAAATCAAATCGCTGCATTATGCCGATAATATTCTCGCGAAGATGGAGGCCGAGGAACGCGGCGCGAATGATGCGGTTATGCTGAGCACTGCCGGCGCGCTGGCCTGCACCACGACAGGGAATTTATTTGTGCTAAAGGGTGGAAAGCTGCTGACTCCGCCGCTAAGCGACGGGGTGATTGATGGGGTGGTGCGCGGCTTGCTGCTTGAGGGCGGACATGCGCAGGAACAGAGCTTGACCGAAGATGATCTGCGCGGGGCGGAGGGCCTTTATTTATCCAACTCTATCCGCGGGGTTGTGCCTGTGGTATCGTTTGATGGCGCGGATATCCCAGCGCCATCTTTAGACATTCCTCACCATTTTTATATAGACTAAACATCATGAATAACATCAATATGCTCACCGTTTATCTTGGCTCTTCCGGCTATGCGCGGCCTGTGTTTAAGGACGCAGCGAAAGCGCTTGGTACGTTGATTGGCGAGCGGAAAAAGCATCTGGTTTATGGCGGGATGGATGCAGGACTGATGGGCATTTTGGCCTCTAGCGCGCTGGCGGCGGGCGCGCACGTGACGGGAATTATTCCGCAGAAAATTAAAGATAGCGAACGCATCTTAAAAGGCCTGGACGAGACCATCATGGTGCAGGATCTGTGCGACCGTAAGAAACAAATGTTCCTGATGGCTGATGCAGTGATTTCGCTGCCCGGCGGGTTTGGCACGCTGGATGAGAGTTTGGAAGCGCTGTATTGGGGCGGGCTTGGGATGCATGCGAAGCCGTTGGTGCTGGTGAATATTGAGGGCTATTGGTCACCGCTGATTACCTATTTACGCGGCCTGCCCGATTTTGATGAGCGCTTTTTGGTGGTGGTTGATCGGGTGGAGGACGCGCTTCCGGCGCTGGAGAATTTCGACGGCTTGGCGCATGTGAAGGTGCCGCAGCATCTACCGCATTTCGAGGACGAGATCACCCGCGATACCGCCATGCCGATCATTGTCGATCGTGCGAATGTGGAGAACACGTATTTTGCTGTCTGCGCGCTGGGCCTAAAACAGCTCGGCAAGCATAAACGCGGCATTGGTTTTTTGAATAAGGATGGCCGGTTTAATGATTTGCTCCGCTGGATCGACAGCGCAGGGACAGAGCATTTCATCACGCAGAAATGTTTGACACTGTTTGATAGTGATGCGGATGAAGAGACATTGCGCCAAAAATTATCGGTGCAGGAGCATGTGGAGATTGATTTACATGTGGAGAAATGGGGGAAGCGGAATTAAGCCGGACAAGATATCTTACAATCTCTGCATCGACCTCTGCGCGGTCTTCGGCGTTAGGAGCGTACGGCTTTTCAGTAGGGTTTTGATCGGTCATAGGCTTGCTCTGTTATATGTATATACTATTAATCCAGCACATCGCATGAAACTGCTTAAAGTGCCAATCTTATGTTAAGCCATAGCTTTCTGCGCAATACCTCAACTCCTAGACTTTAAAGCGTAGCGGGTGATGCCGATAATATTGGACAGTAGGATCATGCTTAGAAATATAATGCCCGGAATACTGCTCACCATCATGTAGACAAGCAGCCAAAATACCTGATGGACAAGGGTGCAAAAGCGATAGATATAGAACCGCTCGCGGAAAACTTGCGCTATTGTTGCGAAGCTGATTCCGATAAGCGCGTATATATCACTTATCTCCTGTGCAAGAAACAGTGCGGCAGCGCCAATCACCACAGCAAACGCGCCCAGAACAATCATTTGATCCCGGCGTCTTTCTAGCAAGGCCGAGCCTAAATCTCTGAACATCGCAAAAAAGGCAACAAAGGTGATAAAGCCAAATTGCACGAGCATAAAAAGATGAATGGTAAGGATGGCGTGGGCCAGTGATTGCAGCAAAATTGTATGGCGCGGCTTTAGGATTTGGTATGAGAGGGTAAAAAGGCCAAACGCGACAACGCCGATGGCTTGTGTGATTAGGATATAGGGATCAGTGAGATCAAGGCTTAATGTTTGCATGGATTGCCGCGTCGGCTACGCCTCCTCGCAATGACGATTAGGGTAGATCAACCATAATATCATCTTCCGATAGTGGAAGAGGCCTTAATGCAACAAGGCATCCTGGCGATTTTGGAGCGGATTTTGGATGAGAAGGAAGACTGCGAGCAACCCATTCATCAGCAAACCTCTTCCCGGCTTCATGTCTTTTAGACACAGCCTTTGCATGTTCCGGGTCAAAAAGATGGGATACACTACTCATTTAAACGACTAATGCTCCCGTCACCGCAGACAATTTCGCCTTTACAAGCACCATGGCACTTTCCGCGCGCAGTGTTTCTGCCGCATCTGCGGCGCGATCGAGATCTTCGGTAAGGTCGGCTAGCTCTTGCTCTAGCGCGGCTTGGTCGAGATCATTGACGTTGGTGGCTTGCTCGGCCAGGACGGTGCATTGCTGTCCCGTCACATCGGCAAAACCGCCGGCGATGAAGATTTTTTGTGGGTCCGTGTCACCTTCTTGCTTATAAAGCTGCACCACGCCGAGCTTAAGCGCCACAACGAAAGAGCTATGACCCGCGCCCACACCTAGCTCACCCTCCGTACCGGGAATGACGGCCATTTTCACAGGCTCCTCGATTAGCTTTTCTTCGGGGGAGACTAGCTCGAAATTGATTGTTTGTGTGTCGGTCATTTTAAATCCTCTTTGTCATGCCCGCTTTATATGGGCATCTGGCCCCCCGCCTTCGCGGGGGTGACAGGTGGTGGTATTAAGCAGCCTCTTGCGCCATTTTTTTGGCTTTTTCGACCGCCTGATCGATGGTGCCAATCATGTAGAATGCGCTTTCTGGCAGGTGGTCGTAATCGCCGTCCACGATACCTTTGAAGCCCTTGATCGTGTCTTCCAGCTCCACGAACGTTCCTGGTGTGCCGGTGAAGACCTCTGCCACGTGGAAGGGTTGTGAGAGGAAACGCTGGATCTTACGCGCGCGCGCAACGACCAGTTTATCGTCCTCGGACAGTTCATCCATCCCCAAGATCGCGATGATGTCTTGCAGGCTCTTATATTGCTGCAAGGTTTGCTGTACGCGGGTGGCGACGCTGTAATGCTCGTCCCCAATAACGCGTGCATCAAGAATACGCGATGTTGAATCGAGCGGATCAACAGCCGGGTAAATCCCCTGCTCCGCAATCTGACGAGACAGAACGGTTGTCGCATCGAGGTGGGAGAATGTTGTCGCTGGCGCGGGGTCAGTCAAGTCATCCGCAGGCACGTAAACGGCCTGAACGGAGGTGATTGAGCCCTTATTCGTTGATGTAATGCGCTCTTGCATCTTACCCATTTCCGTTGAAAGCGTTGGTTGATACCCAACAGCAGACGGGATACGGCCGAGAAGCGCAGACACTTCAGAACCAGCTTGCGTAAAGCGGAAGATATTATCGAGGAAGAACAAAACGTCCTGGCCCTCTTCATCACGGAAATATTCGGCCATGGTCAAGGCAGAAAGCGCAACACGTGCGCGCGCACCCGGAGGCTCGTTCATCTGACCGTACACAAGCGCAACTTTTGAATTTTCCCAATCATGCTCTTTAATAACGCCGGACTCCATCATCTCGTGATAAAGATCGTTACCCTCACGCGTACGCTCACCAACACCGCCAAATACGGACACGCCGCCGTGGCCCTTTGCAATGTTGTTGATCAGCTCCATAATCGTAACCGTTTTACCAACGCCCGCGCCGCCGAATAGACCAATTTTACCGCCCTTCGCGTATGGACAGAGCAAATCAACAACCTTAATACCGGTGATCAACTGCTCTGTGTCAGTCGCTTGATCAGCAAAGGCTGGCGCTTCGCGGTGAATGCCCCATTTGGCTTTGGTTTCAATCGCCGGACCTTCGTCAATTTCATTGCCCAGCACGTCCATGATGCGGCCCAATGTTTGCGGGCCAACCGGCACCTGAATGGCATCGCCAGTATCGAACACATCTTGCCCGCGGGTTAGGCCTTCGGTCATGTCCATCGCGATAGCGCGCACAGTGTTCTCACCAAGGTGCTGCGCGACCTCGAGCACGAGATTAAGGCCATTATTATCGGTTTCCAAAGCGTTCAAAATCGACGGAACCTCGCCCTCTTCGAACTGCACATCAATCACCGCACCGGTGATTTGCAGGATTTTACCTTTTGCGCCTGTTTGTTTTACCATTTTTTCGTTTCCTCTTTTTTAAGTTTTTAATTATTAACCGCAGATGAACGCTGATTGACGCTGATATTTTCAGACAATACGAGGCGCTGCCACTCCAGTTTTTGATTTTTAAAATTGAAAATAAGACCCAGCCCTAAATTACTTGCCCGCAAATAATTCAGAACCTGACCTTTTTCATTATTTCCGATGTGATCAATTGTTTTTAATTCAACAATAATTTTGTTCTCAATGACAAAATCGGGAATAAACGTGCCAACGACCTCCCCTTGGAACAAAATATTATACGCTTTCTGTTGTTCGTACTTCAAACCCTTGCTGTCAAGCGCCAAAGCTAGAGCCTTCTCATAAATTTTCTCATGAAACCCATGCCCAATTTCATTCAACACCGACATCGCACAACCATTGATAGCAAACGTCAAATCCTGGTAGGGATAATCTATCTTACTTAATCTGCGTGTATCTGCGTTCATCTGCGGTTCCATTTACAGCGCCTCAGCCCCGCTGATAATCTCGATCAGTTCTTTTGTGATAGAGGCCTGGCGGGCGCGGTTATATTGCAATGTGAGATCGTCGATCATTTCGCCGGCGTTTCTGGTGGCGTTATCCATTGCGGTCATGCGCGCGGCGTGCTCGCCGGCAGCGCTGTCAAGGAAAGCGCGGAAGATTTGCACCCCCAAATTACGGGGCAGCAAAGCGTTTAGGATCTCTTCTTCCTCTGGCTCGAAATCATATGGGGAAGACGGACCGCCTTCGGATGCAGCGCTGTCGCCCTTGTCCTGCTCTTCATTATCCTGCATTTCGGGCAGTTTGAAGGGGATTAATTGCTGCGCGGTTGGTGTTTGAGTCAGCACGGATTTGAACTCGTTATAAAGCAAGGTGCAAACGTCGAACTCACCAGCATCGAATTTATCAAGAATATAGCTTGTGACCTCATCCGCCGCGGCGAAATCAACGCGGGACTTACCGAACAGGCCGGTGAAGCTTTCCCACATACGCTCGCGCATTTCGCGCTGGACCAGCACCTGACCCTTGCGGCCAACACAGATAAACTTCACATCTTTTTTCTGCGCGATAAGGTCGCGCGCCATTTTCAGCGCCGCTTTGGCTAAATTACCGTTAAAGCCGCCGCAAAGGCCGCGATCGGCCGTCACAACCACAATCAAATGGGTTTGATCAGACCCGGTGCCCGCAAGCAGCTTAGAGCTAGACGCATTCACCGTCACATTCGCAGCCACGCGTGCCAGCATATCAGCCATGCTCTGCGCGTAAGGCTGGCTTGCCTCGGCTTGTTCCTGCGCCCGACGCAGCTTAGACGCCGCAACCATCTTCATGGCCGAGGTGATCTTCCGAGTCGATGTGACCGATTTAATCCGGTCTCTGTAATCGCGTAAACTTGCCATTTTTCTAGTTCGTTACCTTCTTTTTAAACCACAGAGTTTAAGGCGTTAAGAATGAGATAAAAGAGTTTTAAATCTTTTAAATAAAATACTCTTTAACCTCTTTATTTTTTCTCTTTTATCTCTGTGGTTAAATCTATTTTAAGCTGCCTTTTTTGCTCCGGCAAAGCTCTTGGTGAATTTATCGAGGAATTTGTTCATTTTACCCTCAAGCTTTTCATTCAGCGCTTTTTCTTCACGGATTGTGTCTAGAATATCCGTCGCATTGGCGCGGATATCGTCGAGGAAGCGGGATTCATATTCATTCACCTGATCCACAGGCACATCATCCAGATACCCCTTGGTGCCAGCATAGATCACGAAGACCTGCTCTTCCACCGCGAGAGGTGAATATTGTGGCTGTTTCAAAAGCTGGGTCAAACGTGCACCGCGCGCCAAGAGACGCTGCGTCGCCGGATCGAGATCCGATGAAAACTGCGCGAAGGCTTCCATTTCGCGGTATTGCGCAAGCTCTAGCTTGATACTGCCCGCAACCTGTTTCATCGCCTTGATCTGCGCTGCAGAACCCACTCGCGAAACAGATGCACCAACATCAATCGCCGGGCGAATACCCTTATAGAACAAACCAGCCTCAAGGAAAATCTGACCATCGGTGATCGAAATCACGTTTGTTGGGATGTAAGCCGAGATATCGCCGCCCTGCGTTTCAATGATCGGCAAGGAGGTCAAAGAGCCAGAACCATGTTGTTCGCTCATCTTAGCGGCGCGCTCTAACAGTCTGGAGTGGATGTAAAAAACATCACCCGGATAGGCTTCACGGCCCGGCGGACGACGAAGAAGAAGCGACATTTGGCGATACGCAACGGCCTGTTTTGATAGGTCATCGTAAATCGTCAATGCGTGCAAACCATTATCGCGGAAATATTCACCCATGGAGGCCCCGGTATAAGGCGCCAAATACTGCATCGGTGCAGGATCAGAGGCTGTCGCAGCCACAATGATAGAATATTCCATCGCGCCCTGCTCTTCCAATTCCTTCACCAGCTGCGCCACGGTGGAGCGCTTCTGACCGATGGACACATAGATACAATAGAGATGCTTGCTCTCATCCGGATCTTTGTTGATTGTTCTCTGGTTGATGATCGTATCAACGGCCACGGCGGTTTTACCGGTCTGACGGTCACCAATGATCAGCTCACGCTGGCCACGACCAATAGGCACAAGCGCATCAACGGCTTTAAGGCCAGTCTGCATTGGCTCGTGCACGGATTGACGTGGAATAATACCTGGCGCTTTCATCTCAACGCGGCGCGTCTGCTTGGCCTTTAGCGGGCCTTTACCATCAATTGGGTTACCCAAGCCATCAACAACGCGGCCCAGAAGTTCCTTACCAATTGGCACTTCAACAATCTCACCAGTACGGCGTACGATGTCGCCCTCTTTAATGTCGCGGTCATCACCGAAAATCACAATACCAACATTGTCAGCCTCGAGGTTAAGCGCCATGCCCTTAATCCCGCCTGGAAATTCAACCATTTCACCAGCCTGCACATTATCAAGGCCATACACGCGGGCCACACCATCACCAACGGAGAGCACTTCACCCACCTCTGCCACATCAGCCTGCGCGCCAAAATCGGCGATTTGCTTCTTTAGAATATTTGAAATTTCTGCTGCTTTGATTTCCATGTTTTTCTCTTCTCTTTATGTAGTCTTGTTTTTTTAACCACGAATGAACGTGAATATTTTTGAAACGCAAAGTTAGACAAAGTAAAACGAAGTACCTTTGTATCTAAAATTACGCTCACATCCTTATTTAACTTTCATTTCTTCAAAAAATAACTTAATTCTTACTATTAAAAACTTTGTCTAACTTTGTTTTACTTTGCGTTTCAAATTTCACTATATTTATTGATACGAAAAAACTAACCAACCTCTTTCAAATCTGTCCCGGTATTTTCGTTTGATTCTTTGCTCATTGCGGCCTTCAAACGCTCTAGCTTGCGGGCGACCGAGTCATCGATCATGTGCGAGCCGACAGTGACGATCATGCCGCCGAGAATTGAAGGCTCAACTTTGGCTTGCACGGTGACTTTGGCATTTACGCCCTTTGAAATGGCAGCTTCCAGATCTTTTTTCTGCTTTGCGCTCATATCCTGCGCGGTCACAACATTCACAGCGATCTCACCGCGGCGCTTGGACAGGGCTGCGCTAAAGGCTGCGATAATGCTCTCAACATCCTGCAAGCGCTGGTTTCGCGAGAGTACGCCGAGGAAGTTTTTTGTGATGTCCTGAAACTTGGCTTGGTCAACCAAACTGCCTATCGCCGCCTCTTTTTTCGTACCATTAATCATGGGCGAGCGAATCAATAGTTTTAAATCTTGGGAGCCCGCGATCATCGCGCTCAAATCCTGAAGATCCTGCGCGACTTTATCGAGCGCTTTTTTCTCTTCCGCCAGCTCAATCAAGGCCTTGGCATATCGACCCGCCACAGCGGAAGAGGCTTTTTGAGAGTTTGCCACGAATATTAACCCTTGGTTATTAAATCTTTGTTGGCGCATGAAATAGCATAGCGGATAACGCTTTGCAAGGGGCTATCAGCGCCTTATTCGATATTATTTCACCTCAAACCATGACCAATCGAACAGACCAAAGCCCTCTAGCCCCACCACCATCGCCAGGACCTTGAATGCCAGAAGATGCAGGACGTAAATTTCGAGCGTTCTGCGGCCGCAGAGCTGGGTAATCCAGACCAGCGGACGCGGCGTTGCGGCGGTGATTTTAGGGAGGGTCCTGGGTTCAAAATAATAGAGGGTGAGCCACACCAGCGACGTGCCCGCAGCCATGAGGACGAATTGTGCGGGTGTAAAACCAAAGATAATGTGCTGCATCACAATAAAACTCAGCAGCGCAAAAAGCATATAATGGAGGACAATGCGCTCGTCCTTTAGCGCAGTGATCGCATCTTGTTTATGGCGCACGAAATATCCGAACATGGCGATGATCAGGGCTTGTGTGCCGTATTCTGTTAGAAAATAGCTGGGAATGATGCAGATAAAGAGCAACGCCGAAAGTGTCCATAAATGCCGCCTGCTGCGCAGCGCAAAACGCATAACGGGATCGAGACTGAGGCGGATAATACCAATGGTGAACAGCGCATTAATCGCAAACACAGACATGCCCGTAACGATGTTGCCTAATATAAGAACCAGCCCACCGAGCAACAGCGCCGGCGGCACATCGCGCCCGCGCGCATAGCCCACCAAGAAGAACCATACCGGCGCCGATAACCGGCCGACGCAGCGCCACCAGAGCATATCCGGAAAGAAATAAAACCCAACATGATCCACGATCATCGTGATCAGCGCGAAGGTTTTGAGAAGATCGTAGGCGGTTATTTCTTTGGGTAAAGGGTTGATCATGGGGGTTAGCTTAATGAGCATTATGAGCGAAGTCGAGCAGCATCACTGCCACCTCACCATTGTCACCCGCGCAGGTGGAAAGAGTTTAGAGAAAACTTTGCGGGTCTATGTCAATATAAACACGCACGGTGGAGGGCGTTTTTACGCCAGCGACCCAGGCGGCGACAGTTTTTTGGACATTGACCTCTTTATTGGCGCGCACCAACAGGCGATAGCGGTAGCGACCACGCAGGCGGGCAAACGGCGCTGGGGCGGGGCCGAGGGTTTGAATTTCTGGCCCTTGCGGGGCGGTGCGACCGAGTTCTTTGGCGACATGGAGGACATCAGATTCTTCACGCCCAGCAATGATGATGGCGACAAGACGGCTATAGGGCGGCATGTGGGCAGCCTCACGTTCGGCGGCTTCGGTTTGGAGGAACATGTCGCGGCTTGTGGTTTTATCCCCCCCATCGCTTCGCTCACGCCCCCTCGCTTGCGGGGGGGTAAGGGGGGGAGAGGGGGTATTGCTGTGCGCCAGCGCCTGCATGATGCGGTGGTCGGGCATGAAGGTTTGGAGATAGACGTGGCCTTTTTTGGCTTCTCGCCCGGCCCGGCCTGAGACTTGGTGCAGCATTTGATAGGTGCGCTCCGCACCGCGCAGCTCCCCGCCCTGCAGGCCCAAATCGGCATCGATGACGCCAACACAGGTCAGGTTTGGAAAATGATGGCCCTTCGCGATAATTTGCGTGCCGATAATGATGTCGACTTTACCCGCATGGATGTCATCAAGCATGGCGCGCAGGGCTTCGTTGTCTTCGGCGGTGTCGCTCGCCAAAACCATCGTGCGCGCATCAGGGAAATAGGTTTTGACCTCCTCATGAATACGCTCCACGCCCGGACCGCAAGCGGCGAAGGAGTCTGTGTCATCGCATTCGGGGCAGTGCTGCGGCGGGCGTTGATGGAAACCGCAATGATGGCACTGCAAACGCTCCGCCTTCGCAGGACTATGGCGCGACAAGGCCCCGGCCTTATGCTCCACCAGCCACGCGGTGCAGCGCGGGCAATTCATCCGGTGACCACAAGTGCGGCACAGCGTGAGCGGCGCGTAGCCACGGCGATTGAGGAAGAGCAAAACCTGCTCCCCGCGCTGGATGGTTTCGGCGACAGCGTGACGCAGGGGCGGTGATATAAACTCTCCGCGCTCTGGTTTATCGGCGCGCATATCGATGATCTCAATATCCGGCAGACGCGCGCCGCCGAAGCGATCGGTGAGGTGAAGATGGTCATAGCGGCCATTCCACGCATTATGGATCGTCTCTAGCGAGGGCGTGGCAGAGACGAGGACGATCGGGATCTGGCCCAGATGCGCGCGCACAACAGCCATATCGCGGGCATGATAGATGACGCCGTCTTCCTGTTTATAGGCCGGATCATGCTCTTCATCCACCACAATCAGGCCGAGATTTTGATAGGGCAGCATAAGGGCCGAGCGCGCGCCGACGACAACCTTGGAGTGCCCCTGGGCTATCCCGCGCCAGCTTGTACGGCGCTGCGCAGGGGTTAGATGAGAATGCCACAACGCAGGAGCGCAGCCAAAGCGGGATTTAAAGCGCTCCATAAAAGCGTTGGACAGCGCGATTTCGGGGAGGAGGATCAGGACCTGCTTATTTTGCTTGAGGGCTTCGGCAACGGCCTCGAAATACGTCTCGGTCTTTCCTGCACCAGTAACGCCGTCAAGAAGCGCAGCGTGGAAAGCGCCCTTGATGACGTAGTCTTTCATGTGACCGGCAGCCTCTTGCTGATCAGCGGAGAGTTTCGGGCCATCGCGATGCGGGTCAGGTTTGCGGCATGGGGCGGGATTGAAGATCGGCGTTTCTTCGAGTAGACCCTTATTCGCCATACCCTTGACCACGCCCGACGAACAGCCCGCCTCCGCCGCGATTTCAGAGGCACGGCGGATTTGACCATCTTGCATGATCTCCATCACTTTACGTCTTTGCGGCGTTAAGCCCTTTTGCTGTTTTTCGCTGAGCGTGACAGAGAGGTAACCCGCCGCAGGCTTTGGTTTATGGAGCGCAGCAGCGACGCTGAGGCTCATTTTCAGGACAGAGCCCTTCGGCGCGAGCGTGTAATTGGCGACCCAATCGATAAAATCACGCTGAATTTTCGGCATGGGTTTGAGAGGGTATTTGGAGATCACGCTTTTGAGTTTTTTCGGCGAAACATCACCCGCCGCCGTCCCCCAGACCACGCCCGGGATCTCCCGCCCGCTTAACGGCACGCAGACATAGTCGCCATCCTGCACAGCGAGATCATCCGGCACGATATAGTCGTAGGCCTTGCCCACCGGAAAAGGCACGAGAATACGCCTGCACTGATCCGCACCCGGTGTGGGCGGCGCTTCCTCCTCTTCAAATAATGATTCCTGAGACATGGTTTGCATTTTAACCACAGAGATCACAGAGATCACAGAGAAAAAACACAGAGTTTTTATTATAAGCTTTCTCTGTGAAACCTCTGTGATCTCTGTGATCTCTGTGGTAGAAAAAATAAATTAAATCAAAGGACAAACACACATGAAATTTTTTGTTGATACTGCAGACCTGAAAGAAATTGAAGAGCTGGCCGCGACGGGCCTCTTGGATGGGGTGACGACGAACCCGTCTATTATTGCGAAAAGCGGACAGGAATTCATTCCGCTGATCAAAGAAATTTGCGACATCGTAGATGGCCCGGTCAGCGCAGAAGTGGCCGCAACTGATTTCGACACCATGATGAAGGAAGCCGAAATCTTGCGCAAAATCGCCGATCATGTGGCGATCAAGGTTCCCCTAACGCCCGATGGCCTGCGCGTTTGTAAGGCACTCACCGATGAAGGCACGATGGTGAATGTGACGCTGTGCTTCTCTGCGGCGCAGGCGCTGCTGGCGGCGAAGGCCGGCGCGAGCTTTATCTCGCCGTTCGTTGGACGGCTGGATGATATTTCCAGTGATGGGCTCGCGCTGATCCAGGATATCTGTCTGATCTATGAGAATTACAATTTTGATACCGAAGTCCTGGTCGCCTCTGTGCGCAGCCCGATGCATATCATTGAGGCCGCAAAAATGGGCGCGCATGTCATGACCAGCCCGCCAAGCGTGATCAAACAGCTCTATAAACACCCGCTGACCGATAGCGGTTTGGCGGCATTTGTGGAAGACTGGAAAAATTCCGGGCAGAGCATTCTTTAGACGTTTTTCAAAACCACAAGTAAACACGGATTTTGAAACGCAAAGTTAGACAAAGTAAAACAAAGTTCTTTTTATTTTTTAAAACTTTGTCTAACTTCGTTTTACTTTGCGGTGAAATTTTTAAAATCCGTGTTTATTCGCGCTCATTCATGGTAAATTACTTACATGACTGATGCACTAACCACCTCAAAAGACTCCCCCACCATGACCCCCGATGATGTTCTGAATTTTCTGAGAGACAATCCCGATTTCGCGCAGGAGCATCCTGAAGCGATTGAGCTGATGCTGCCGGAAAAGAAACGCCCGAAGAAAGGCGATGTGGCAGATTTTCAGGCCTATATGATTGAGCGCCTAAAGGCCGATAAGGAGCATATCGCCACCACCACGCAGGAATTAGTCGAAAATAGCCGCGCGAATATGAGCAACCAACAGCGCGTCTACGCCGCCGTGCTGCGCATGCTGGAGACCAATAATTTTGATGATTTCATCCAATCGATCACGATGGATTTAGCGCCGATGCTGGATGTTGATGTTGCGGTGCTGGTGGTCGAAGCCGATGGCAATGCGATCCCGCATATCCAAACCAGCGGCATTCGGATCATCCCCGAGGGGACGAGCGATCAGTGGATGGCTGGAAAAGACGTATTGTTGCAGGATAATATCAGCGGGATTGAGGCGATTTACGGCGGCGGCGCGACCCTCGTGCGCTCACAAATTCTGCTGCGCATCGGCATATCAATGGACACGCCTCCGGCCCTGCTGGCGTTTGGCAGCCGCAACCCCGATATGTTCCATGAGGGACAAGCAACGGATCAAATCCTGTTCCTGGCACGGGTGATCGAAAGGTGCTTTCGCACATGGCTACACCTCCCGGCCTAAAAGATGAGCTATTAGCCCTCTGTGCCCCCGACCTTGAAGTGCGTCTGCGTGAATGGCAAGATTTTTTGCGCCATGAAAAGCAGGTATCGAAACATACGCTGCGGGCCTATAGCAGTGATGTGACGCATTTCATTACATTTTTGAACAATCATTTAGGGGCCTCGCCGGGGCTGGATGCGCTGGGCGATGTTGGACTTCGTGACTTCCGTGCGTGGCTGTCGCGCAAGAGCATGGACGGCGCGGGGAATGCCAGCCGTGCGCGCTCGCTTTCTGGCGTGAAGAGCTTGCTGAGCTGGCTGGATAAAAAAGGCATCATGCATAATCCGGCGATTAATATCGTGCGCACGCCGAAATTGCCGCACAAATTGCCGCGCCCGCTGGCGGAGGGGCAAGCGATGAAAGTGCTGGAGAATGCGGGCTTGCTGGCCAAGGAAGACTGGATAGAGGCGCGGGATAAGGCGCTGTTTACGCTGCTTTACGGCTGCGGGTTGCGCATTGATGAGGCGCTGCAGCTGAACATCGGTGACATGCCGCGTGATGGCTTTTTGCGGGTGATGGGCAAGGGCAGTAAAGAGCGCCAAGTGCCGGTGATGGATATTGTAGAGAAGGCGCTGCTGAATTATGTGGCGATGATCCCGTTTAGTGCGGAGGGTCATGAACCCATTTTCCGCGGCGTGCGCGGCGGACGGCTCAATCAAGGCGTTGCGCAAAAAGCGATGCGCGAGCTGCGCGTGAGTATCGGCCTGCCCGAAACCGCTACGCCGCACGCATTGCGCCACAGCTTCGCCACGCACTTGCTGCAAAACGGCGCGAATTTGCGGGAAATTCAGGAATTGCTGGGACATGCGAGCCTGAGTACAACCCAGCGCTATACGGAGATTAATGCAGAAGAGCTGATGCGCGTGTATAAGAATGCACATCCGCGGGCTTGAGATCGCCCTAACAAAAAAGGCCGCCCCGGAGGTCAGCCTTTTCACACTCTATATTTACCATTTATCAGTTATTTTCCTGGTGCCGGATAAGAAGCAGACGATGAAGGTATCGACGGACCAAACTTTGCATCTTTAAACATATCAAGCACATCTCCTGGTATACGTGCCAAGGTCGGGCCTATGCCTTTAAAAGCTTCAACTAAACCGCCAGACTTAACCGTACTATTCATTTCATTCTCCGTTTATTTAATTAACCAAGTCACCATTTGGTGAGAAATATATACAATATAGAAACACAAAAGTCAACATAAAAAAATACATTTTATACACAAAAAATTACTTTACAGCACACAAAAATCGCTTATACATGCACGCTTTATGAGAGAGAGAGAGAGAGAGAGAGAGAGACTATGACACAAAAGGCTTTGGCACGTCAAAATGACCGCCTTTGCGTACAAGCAAACGAAGACAATCCCTTTCAGACGGAATAAAAACAAGCTCCTCCCCTTTGACCATATTCCACCCAAAATCTTCCGGACCGCCGTAGTCTGTAACAAAAACCATCCCAGCACCTGTGCGCATAATTGCTTCATACCATACATTTTCATCATAATGATTTTGACTAAGCGAATGATATGATTCACACCAATGGCTTACTTTTCTCATTGGCCTATCAGGATTGGGGTTATAGAGATTGCAAAGAATAATGGCGTCAGCATCGTAGTTTCCATCCAAAAAATCTTCGTCATATTCAAGGTTTACGATTTCGATTGTACAATCATTGGCCACCGTAACTTTGCGTTCCATTAGCGAAGTCAAAACACCTTTTAAATAGTCTTCATCCTGTAACGAGAGCTCTTCTTCATCCAAAAATGCGCCAACCATAAGAAACTTATTTATTGTTTTGTTTGCTAGGCCGTCATAAAAGCGCCATCGATCAAAAGTATCTCTAAGATTAAAGCCTTCAAGCAACATGGGGAAATCCTCACGGAATGTTATTATCCGCGAATTTATAAAGACAAAAGCGCCTTATGTCAACTTATACATGCAACGGCCGCTTATGCACCGCGAGCGCAGCCTCTTTCACGACCTCAGTCAAGGTCGGGTGAGCGTGACAGGTGCGGGCTATATCTTCGGCGGTGCCTTGGAATTCCATGACGGAGACGATTTCTTGGATCAGATCACCAGCGCCGGGACCAATGATATGGCCACCCAGGATGCGGTCGGTGGTGGCGCAGGCCAGGATTTTTACAAAACCGTCAACCATGCCCATCGCGCGAGCGCGGCCATTGGCCATGAAGGGGAATTTACCGGCGTTATAGGCTGTGCCCTCTTCCTTCAATTGCGCTTCAGTCTTGCCGACATTGGCGACTTCTGGCCAGGTATAAACCACGCCGGGGATCAGGTTATAGTCGATGTGGCCGCTCTCGCCCGCGAGCAATTCGGCGAGAATCACGCCTTCATCCTCCGCCTTGTGCGCCAGCATCGGGCCGGCGATCACATCGCCAATCGCGTATATTCCCTCAACGGAGCTTTCGAAAAACTCATCAACCGCAATGCGGCCGCGATCATCGAGGTTAACGCCGACATTACCCAGGCCTAAACCTTCGGTATAGGGCTTGCGGCCCACGGCCATCAGAACGATATCCGCGCTTACTTTCTCTGCAGCGCCGCCAGCGGCGGGCTCAACCAAAAGATCAACGCCCTTGGCTGAGGTTTTTGCACTCGTGACCTTCGAGGAAAGCTTGAAGTCCATGCCTTGCTTTTTAAAGATTTTAAGCGATTCTTTGCGCACTTCCTCATCCATGCCGGGCAGGATGTTATCCATGAATTCTACAATTGTGACTTTGGCACCCAGGCGGCTCCAAACACAGCCAAGCTCTAGACCGATCACACCGCCGCCTATAACGACCATGGTTTTAGGCACTTTATCCAGCTCTAGCGCGCCGGTGGAGGAGACGATGCGTTTTTCATCAATATCAATGCCCGGCAGCGAAATCACATCAGAGCCTGTCGCGACGATGATATTCTCAGCCTCGTAAGTGTTATCGCCAACCTTAACCTTGCCGGCCTCAAGAATTTCGCCCAGCCCCTTTAGATGATCAATTTTGTTTTTCTTCATCAGAAATTCGATGCCCTTGGTATTGGCCTCGACGACTTCGTCTTTGAAGCTCATCATTTTCTTGAGGTTCAGGGATGGTTTCACATCGATACCGATATCGGCGAAATGGTGCTGCGCCTCCTCATATTTCTCAGACGCGCTCAGCAATGCTTTGGAGGGAATACAGCCGATGTTCAGGCATGTGCCGCCCAGCGTTTCACGCTTTTCAACAATCGCGGTTTTCATCCCCAGCTGCGCACAGCGAATGGCGCAAACATAGCCGCCGGGACCGGCACCAATTATAATAACATCGTATTTGTTTTCTGACATGAGGGAGTTCTTCCTTTATTCAAGATCCTGTTGTACGTTTAAAGTACTAGAAATGCTCCAAAACTCAAGCCCTCATACAGTTTAAATTCATGCCCCATTCCCCCTTTGATCTTATGCAGCGCGCGGTCGATATTGTCGAAACCAGCCCGCACCCTGATAATAAAATCGCTGCGACGCTGGCAGCTGGTGATTTTATTATCAGCCGGACAAATTACTGGCCCGCAGCCATTGAACAGCATTTCGAGCATGACACAGATATCGGCAATTCCAGCGGCACCATTCATGCGGAAACGGCGTGCTTGCTCGCGGCTATGACGGCGGGCCGCGCGACCAATGACGGCGCGCTCTATATCACCGACCTGCCCTGCCCCAACTGCGCGAAAAATATCGCCGAGGCCGGAGTGACCGCGCTCTATATCGATCATAAAGGATTCGACAAAGATTTTGCCCTCCGCCGCGGTGATGATTTTGAGCATATGTCCCTGCGTATCTGTCAGAAGGCCGGGATTAGTGTTTATAAGATTTTCCGCAAGGACGCGCGGCTAGAGGTGATTTGGGAGGTGCCGGAGGGGTTTGAGCCCACGCTAGAAAGCCCCGCGCGCCTGACACTGCTGGAACGCGAGATTGACGCCGTAGAATTTATCGAGCTGGCCGCCGATAAAGATCGCGTTTACGGCGAGGCAGCCTATAGCGTTGCGCTGGGCATGAATGCAGATGGCGCGCAGTTCCTAATCTCCGCACAATCGCATCCGGTGATCGGCTATACCTCGCACACGATTGAGAGTACGGATAGTAAATACAGCTTCACCCAGCGCCCCCTGAACCGCGTTTTGATGATCGCCGCGCGGGAGGGTTTAAAAATTGAAGATGGCTTTGTATTTGCGAGCATCACACCGACAGCGCGGGAGTTGGTGAATTTTGTGGGAGCGGAGTTAAGCGCTCTATCCATCGGCGAGGCGGAGAAATCCCGCGATGCGTTTGGGCCGATAGCGCTGGGGCAATTAACTCAATCGAAAATTTTAAACGTCCAGCACTAACCGCTGCGGATCTTCGATCGCTTGTTTGATGCGCACGAGGCTTGTTACGGCTTCGCGACCATCGATGATGCGATGATCGTAGGACATCGCCAGATACATCATCGGGCGGGCCTGGATTGAGCCATCGGGCATGACAACCGGGCGCTGCACGATATTGTGCATCCCCAAAATCGCGGATTGCGGGGTGTTCAGGATCGGGGTTGAGAGCATCGAGCCGAAAATACCGCCATTGGTGATGGTGAACGTGCCGCCCATCATTTCATCCATGGACAGCTTGCCATCCTTGGCGCGCGTGCCCAGATCGATGATTTTGTTTTCGATGCTCGCCATATTCATTTTATCCGCATCACGGATGACGGGCACCACGAGGCCCTGCGGCGTAGAAACGGCAACGCCGATATCGTAGTAGTTTTTATAGACCAATTCCTCGCCCTGGATCTCAGCATTTACGGCTGGGAATTCTTGCAGCGCCTGAATGGCGGCCTTGACGAAGAAGCTCATGAAACCGAGCTTGACGCCGTGCTTTTTCACAAACTGATCTTGGTATGCTTTACGCAGCTCCATCACCGCGGTCATGTCGACCTCGTTAAAGGTGGTGAGGATGGCGGCCGTATTTTGGGCTTCTTTCAGGCGGAACGCTATCACTTTACGCAGCTTGGTCATTTTGACGCGCTCTTCACGCGGGCCGGCCTCTTGCAGCGGGGTCGGCGCTGGCGCAGCGGCGGCTGGTTTCGGCGCTGGCGCAGGAGCGGGAGCCGCGGCGGGCGCAGGGGCAGATCCACCACCCTGCGCATCCAGATATTTCTGTACATCATCCTTGGTCAAGCGATCGCCGCTGGCGGGCACTTGAGAGGCGTCGAGATTATTATCCGCGAGCATTTTACGCACGGCGGGAGAGGTTTTTGCTTCGCCCGCTGCGACTGCGGGAGCAGGTGCGGCTTCGACTGATGCGGCTGGTGCAGCTTCGACTGGTGCGGGCGCCGGCGCAATTTCAGCCACCGGCGCTTCTGGTTCGGCTACGGGAGCCACAGGCGTATCATTCGCTACGCCGCCAATATCCATCTGACCGAGAATGGCGCCGACCTCTACGGTCTCGCCCTCGCCCACTGTAATCTTTGCAATCACGCCATCTTCGGGCGCATTAACCTCGAGTGTGACTTTATCAGTTTCCAGCTCGACAATCGCCTCATCCGCCTTCACGGCCTCGCCCTCTTTCTTGAGCCACTGCGCGACAGTTGCCTCGGTAACAGATTCACCCAGTGTTGGAACTTTGATCTCAGCCATGATTTATCTCGCTTTGTTTTTTTGAGACTTAAAGCACACATCCACTACATATCGCGTGCTTCACTCTCTTTCTTAATTTTATATAACGCAACCTTTGTGGGCGATGCCTCTTGGCAGTGCTTTTGAAGCAGCGTGACTTATAGAGAAAAGGTAGCGGGACAGAGGACAGAAGGCAAGGGTGGAGTGCGCTTAGGATGCTTAAAAGTGCGACCAGCCGGTATGTTTTATGGGGAGCGATTGATCGTCTTTGTCGAGGAGTGTGACAGGCGGCTCACCTTCGGTAAGAGCGCCAGTGAAGTGGCCGATCTGTACAGCGCCCGGCGCAGCGGCGAGAAAGGCCTCGGCGTTCTCTGGCGCGACAGCACATAAGAGCTGATAATCATCACCGCCGCTTAAGAGCTCTTGCGCAGGTACGAGACCGCCGGTAATCATCTTTTGCGCTTGCGGCGAAAACAGCGTGTCATGCATATGTATTTCGGCCTTAAGGTTTGAGGCCTGACAGATATGAGACAAATCCGCGAGCAACCCATCGGAGATATCAATCGCGGCATGTGCATATGTGCGCATGAGATCGATCAAATCAAGGCGCGGCTGCGGTTTGTAATAGCGCTCAATGAAATAGCTTTCTGCGCCCTCGCCAAAATCATTGACGGCCGCGGCAGGGAAGAATGTTAGGTCGGGCGAGAGAAACGACAATAAATGCAGGCCGATATAGGCATCGCCAACGGGGCCGGTCATGATAATCGCATCGCCCTCCTGCGCATCGCTGCGCGTGAGCGCGCCGCCCGTCGGTACGCAGCCCATGGCAGTGATAGAAATAGAGAGCGGACCCTTAATACCCGTGGTATCGCCGCCGGAACAGAAAATGTTGAACGCCTCTTGAACGCGCATAAGGGCATCGGTGAAATCCGTGAGCCATTGTGCTGAAGGCCGGTCAGGCAGCGCTAAAGATAATTGATAGGAGAGCGGATGCGCGCCCATCGCGGCAAGATCAGAGAGACTGACGCGCAGGGCCTTATGCGCAATATCTGCTGCGCTGGCGCTTTTGAGGAAATGCGTGCCTTCATTGAGCGTATCGGTGGTGACGATCAACTCTTGCCCCGGCGGAATTTCAAGCACCGCCGCATCATTATCCAGCGCGCCGTGGCCCATAGTGAGCGGCGCAAAATATTTCGCGATGATGTCGAACTCGTTCATATGCCTATCTTACCATAGATCATAAAAATGATGCACCGGGCCGTGACCCTTGCCGACATTGAGCTGATCTGCGCCCTGGAGCGCGGCAGTGATGTAGGTTTTGGCGGCACGGCAGGCCTCTGGCAGTTCTAGGCCTTTCGCCAGATATACAGCAATGGCGGAGGATAATGTACAGCCAGTGCCGTGATTATTGGTGGTGTCGATGCGCGGCGCGGTGAGCTCTTCAGTGTGATCACCTTGCGCAAAGATGTCTATGCTCTGCGAACCACTTCCATGCCCGCCCTTGAGCAAGACCGCGCGGGCGCCCATTTGGTTGAGCGCCTTGGCATTTTCTATCATGTCATCGGGATTGTAAACCGTGCCGAGTAGCTCTTCGGCTTCGGGCATATTGGGCGTAATGATGGTGGCGCGCGGGATCAGATATTTTTTGAGCGCATCGATAGACGCCGCTTCAATCAAGCGATGTCCACTTTGCGAAATCATAACGGGGTCGAGCACAATGTGGGCGGGGTTGTGGCGCTCCAAAGCCGCAGCAATCACTTCGATGGTTTTGGGATCGCCGAGCATACCGATCTTGACGCCGTGCACATCGATGTCTGTGAAGATTTGATCAACTTGTTCACGCACGAAGGTTGCGGGTACGTCATGAATAGCGCTGACGCCCGTCGTATTTTGCGCAGTGAGCGTGGTAATCACGCTCATCCCATGTGTGCCCAGTGCGGCAAAACTTTTGAGATCAGCCTGAATCCCCGCGCCGCCAGATGGGTCTGAGCCAGCAATAGTGAGAAGGTTTGGAATCATAGATATTTTTAACCATCCCCCTTCGCTTTTGCAAGCTTCGGAGGACAGGCAGATGAACACAGGTGAAATAAGGGGTTCACGCAAAGAGCGCCAAGTTTATTCGCAAAGATCGCAAAAGAAAAACTGAACCACTACCGGCCGGAGGCCGGTAGGATCGTGAGAGGCTCGAAGCCGCTTTAGTGTGGCTCTTTATGGTTCTCAAGGTACTTCAAGATTACCTCATCTGTAATATTCCCGCTTGTCGTACAGAAATAGCCGCGCGCCCAAAACCGCCTGCCCCAGTAACGCTTACGAAGCTCCGGAAATTCCTGCTGTATCTTACGTGAAGAACGGCCCTTAACGCGTTGAACAAACGCAGACACAGCAATATGCTGCGGTATTTCAACGAACATATGGACATGATCACGTGAAAGAACGCAACTAATATAGTTATTCCAATTAATAATTGCACATAAATAAATCGTCCAATGGCGTGCCAAGCGGTAAAAATTGCCGTCGCCTTTTTAGGCTACCAAAGCTTTGTTCTATGGGGTTAAAGTCCGGGCTGTAAGGTGGCAAAGGC
>JAJRYK010000036.1 GCA_024275825.1 Alphaproteobacteria bacterium | reverse complement strand
CATCAAATCAGCCGCTGTGCGTGCCGTGACTTCGGCCACGAAAAACTCCAGCAACTTCCGCTGAACTCTATCCCTTAATCTGCAACGCTTTAAACCCATAAACTATCCTAAATAATTTTACTTATCTACGACAGCCCCAATCAGAGAAAAGCTAGGCTCTATTCTTTCCAAAAGAGCGGCGTGAGCAGCACGAATACGGGAAGTATTTCTAAGCGCCCAAGCAGCATGCCAAAGCTGAGTATCCATTTAGCTGTATCAGGCAGGGAGGCGAAGTTGCCGAGTGGGCCGATAACATCGCCCAACCCGGGCCCAACATTTGAAATCGCAGTGACAGAGCCGGAAATTGAGGTCATGAAGTCTAGCCCTGTCCAGGACAGTCCGAGCGCCATGAGCGCAAAACACAGCGCATAAATAAACAAAAACCCCATAACAGACATTGGGATGTCTGGCGCAATTGGCTTGCCATTATATTGCGCAATGAACGTACCGTGAGGGTGCAGCAATTTTTGAATTTGTACCTTTGAAACGGCAAATAAAACCTGAAATCGGAAAATTTTAATCCCGCAGGTCGTAGAGCCCGCGCAGGCGCCAACAACCATGAGGAAGAAAAAGATAGAAATCGCGAAACTGCCCCATGTACCGTAATCACCATTGGCAAAGCCTGTGCCGGTCATGAGTGATACGGCGTTAAAACTTGTGCGTCTTAAGGCCTCAAGAACAGGCATATTTTGCAGCAAACTTAAATGCGCAGTGAGAACGAAGACGGTGACGGCCAGGATGCCCAAAAAGATGCGCACTTGTGTGTCTTTGAGGAAAGACATGACATTACCGCCCATGGCTTTGAGGTACAGGACAAAGGGCAAGCCGCCGGCAATCATAAAAATAATCGCAATGATTTCTGCCCACGCATCATCATAATGGCCAAAGGAGGTATCAAACGTTGAAAACCCGCCGGTCGAAATTGTGGTTAAGGCGTGCGCAACCGCGTCAAATTTTCGCATGCCGGCCATCATATAGCAGATAGCGCAGAGGATGGTTAGGCCGACATAAATGAGGGTGATGGAGCTGGCGAGTTTGGTTGCACGGGGGAGAACTTTTTCGTTCTCTGAGAGTTCCGTTCGGAAAATTTGCATCCCTCCAATATTGAGGAAAGGCAGGACGGCCATGGCCATCAAAATCACGCCAACACCGCCGAACCATTGTAAAATGGCACGCCAGAGGAGGAGGCCTTCGGGCGCGTCGTCTAACCCCACGATAACTGTGGACCCGGTGGTGGTGACGCCGGACATGGCTTCGAAGAAGGCGTCAGTAAAGCTTAAATCCAGCTCTGAAAAATGAAGGGGCAGTGCGCCAAAAACAGCGATGGACACCCAGCTTAGCGTAATGAGCAAGAAGGCCTGGCGTATCGAGAAGCGAGAGGTACAGCCCGCGTTACTGAGGATGAGCGCGCCGCCAAAGAACAAGGTGACGACCATGCTCAGGAAAAAGACTTTCCAGTCGCTAGATCCCATAAACAGATCCGCGAGCATGGGGAAGGCCATGCCGAGTGCGAGGATGCACAGGAAGATGCCATTGATGTATAAGACGGGGCGTAAATTCATAAATAGTCACTTCCTTTTACTTCTGCACGTCGTTGTTGCGCTTCTAAAGGTGAAAAACACCTCGTCGTCGCTTGCGCTTAGTGCAGAAGTAAAATCAAGCGACTATGGTTTTTGTACCATGTAATGGGCAATAAAAAACCGAAGCATGACGTGCACGCTCCGGTTTAAATCTAAGCTATGAGGCCTCTAGTTAAAAGAGATATTCACGCGGCGGTTGGCCGGTTCGCGTACATCATCATTGGTAGAGACCAGCAATTCATTTTCGCCCATCGCATCAACCATGACGATATCGGCAGGAACGCCGCGCTCAACCAGGGCATCTTTGACCGCATTGGCGCGGCGGAAGGCCAGGCGCTTGTTGTATGTCGCTGCGCCCGATGTATCGGTGTGGCCAACGACATTCACGCTTGCTGGCGGGTTTTGGGAAACTTCACCGGCGACGGCGTCCAAAACATTAAGGGCGCTGCTGGTCAGGCCATTTTTATCCCAATCGAAAAAGACGAGATACATGGCGTTTTCAGCTTCGAGCGGCTGCGATGGGTCAACACCGAAATTACCGATCAGCTCAACAATGTCTGTTGCACGCGGTTGAAGGTCGTCTTCAAGCTCACTCATCAAAGCCATAAAGTTATCCTTACAGGCAACAACGCCGGAATCGTGCCAGTTTTCCTCTTGTCCTTCAATCCAGCAGTCAAATTTAACCTGCGTTGTGGCAGCGCGCTCCGGGTGTGTTTCTCGGGCGCCGAGATCAAATGCATTGATTAGGCGGCCTCTTGCGGCGCTGAGCTCTTGTGCATCAGTATCATCCAGGTTCCAGTCGGATACGGGCTCTGGCAGTACAATCTCGCCAGACGCCGCGGCCAGTCCCTTGCGCGCGAAATGCAGCGCATCGGGATAGTCGAACATGTCTGAAAGTTCACTGTTGGAATAGGCGCGATATTCATTCACCAGGGCTTGTGTAAAGGGGCTACCGACGGCTTGCGCTTCGTTGAGCGCTTCAACCTCACTAAAGCTTGTGAAGGCGGTACAACCCGTGAGCGCGCCGCCCATGGTGAGTGTTGCAAGTATTAGTACAAATTTGCGCAGAATCTTCATTAAAGGCTCCTCGTTAAAGCGAACAAAATTATTGATTGTGTTTCAATCTTTTACCCTCGTGTCGCGCGAATGTAAAGTGGGCTCCTTTGTTTTAAACAGGTTTTTTCTCAGCTTTGTTATAAAATTTGTGACTGTGAGGGAGATATGAACAGGCTTTGCGGTGCGTTATTCATATTGCACTTGACTTACCATTGTAAATAATGGCAAAAGCAGCGATCGAATTTTCAAAGAATCACAAACAGCATAAAAAACCAGCTGGTTATCAGGAGGATGTGCACGATGAGAACACAAACAAATAAACCCCTAACAGGTCTAAAAATCGCGGTATTGGTCGCAAATGGCTTTTGCGAGCAGAGCTTAACAGCGATCCAAAGAACGTTACAGCCCTTGGGCGGCGCATTGAAGATCATCAGTATGGATCAAGGCTTGGTTAATGGCTGGAGCGGCGAGAATTGGGGCCTTAGCTTTGCGGTTGACCAGCCTTTGAGTGAAGCGCTCGCGGCTGATTATTCAGCGCTGATCGTGCCGGGCGGCGAGCGGAGTATTGATAAGCTCAAGCTAACTGGCCATACGCGCCGGTTTATGTGCGGATTTTTAGATACGGGTAAGCCGACTGTCATTTGCGGTGGTGCGGCTGATCTGTTGGTGCATATTGAGAAAGCGGTTAGCCGCACGATTTCTGCGCCAGATGCTGTGAAGGCGAGTGTAGAAGCCAGCGGTGCAATCATCTCTGGCGAAGATTTTGTCATGGACGATAATTTGATGACCGGCGATGTTGTGCAGGGCATCGCGCATCTGGCGGAATTCCTCGCTTCAGATTTTTCTCACGCCAAAGCCGCATAAATTTGATACGCTCTTAATTAACGGCGATATTTAAATTTTCAGGAGCAATTAGGGCATGAAGGCCGAAACACAAAGCATTGTTAGTGATATAGAGTCCGCGCTGATCTTGCTGAGGAGGCATCTTTGACTGGGATAATGCCCTGCAAAGACTGGAAGAGCTCAATGCGCTGAGCGAGGACCCGGAGCTGTGGTCCGATCAATCTAAAGCGCAGAAAATCATGCAAGAGCGCACGCAGCTTGATCAACAAATTCAAGAGCTTAAAGATATTGAGCAGACCCTTGGCGACAGCGTGATGCTGGTTGAGATGGCTGAAGAAGAAGGCGATGAGGGCGTTTTGGCGGAGGCCGAATCGGTTTTGGGTGCGCTCAAGATGAAAACGGAACGTAAGCAGCTAGAGAGCTTGCTCTCCGGCGAGGCAGACGATAATGATGCGTATCTGCAGGTCAATGCGGGCGCAGGCGGGACAGAGGCGCAGGACTGGGCCAATATGATCTTGCGGATGTATGCGCGCTGGGCCGAGCAGCATAAATATAAAGTTTCCCTTTTGGAACAAAGCAATGGCGAAGAAGTCGGCATCAAGTCAGCGACCATTAAAGTCGAGGGGCATCAGGCCTATGGCTGGCTGAAGGGCGAGAATGGCGTGCATAGGCTGGTGCGGATATCCCCCTTTGATTCGAATGGCAAGCGCCATACCAGCTTTGCCTCGGTCGCAATTTCTCCGGTGATTGACGATACGATCGATATCGAAATTGAAGAAAAAGACTTGCGTATCGATACGTATCGCTCCAGTGGTGCGGGCGGCCAACACGTTAACACAACGGATAGTGCGGTGCGTATTACGCACGTGCCGACAGGCGTTGCCGCAGCCTGTCAGGCGGAGCGCTCTCAACACAAGAACCGCGATCAGGCGATGGGGATGCTCAAGGCGCGGCTTTATGAGCGGGAGCTGCAAAAGCGTGAGAAAGAGCAGGCCAAAGCGCATGGCGAGAAAACCGATATTGGCTGGGGTCATCAAATTCGCTCTTACGTTCTGCACCCTTATCAAATGGTGAAAGACACGCGCACAGCGGTTGAAACGACAAACTCACAGGGCGTTTTAGACGGTGATCTTGATCAATTCCTGGAAGCTGCACTGGCGCATAAACTCAATAAAGACAGCGCTTAGCCGCGGCGCGGCAGAAAATCAGTGGGCAATCTGGAGGAATAGCGTGTCGGGGCTTGTCTCACGGCCTTATCTTTAGCACTATAATCGGTGAATCATTAGAGTCCTAAGCCGACTAAACGGCGCCGGGGCATTGTGGGATGGATCATGACCCGTAAATATTTTTTTGTTTTACCGCTATTGAGCGGCGTTTTCATTCTTGGCGGTACGCAGAGCGGCTTTGCCGATTTGCAAATCAATCTTCATCCAAAGGCTCAGCCTGCGGCTGATGTTGCGCAAGGCGAGGAATTGGAGGCATTTACATTTACATTCGCGGATGACCGTGGAGAGGCTGAAAGCGCTGTATCGGCCCCGCCTATGGAGGAGCTTGCGCCTGTTTCCGTGCCTGCCTCAGCTTCTATGCCTTAAGAATCTGCGCAGCCATCTTCGTCTTTGCCAATTAATCTCGAAAAGTTTGATGTTGAGTCTTATTACGCGCACTTCGCTAAAAGGCCATCCATTGTTCAGGATATGAAAGATCCAGCTCTTACCGCTGCGCCAGAGGTTATTGTTGAGGCGTTAAGCGAAGACGAGTTGGCCCTGGAGGCTGCGCCAACCGCCCACTCTGACGCCGCGCAATCACCGCGTTTGAGCGTAGAAGACTATTATGAGCGATATGCACAGGATGGAAAAGCGGGGCAAGGGCGCGTGCTGACGAATGCAGCGCCCACTGTAATTTTCCCGAAGAAAGCATCAGAACTGACGCCGTCGAAAACATGGATGGCATCGCGCGGTATGACGGTGCTGACGGTTTTGCGGCAATGGTCACAGCATGAGGGCGTTCAGCTCATTTGGGACTCTGATGCGGAATTTTTGGTGATTGGCACGCTGCGCATGCAGGATTCTTACGAGGCCGCGGTGGCAGCGCTTTTGGGGCAATATAGTGAAGATATGCTGCGTCCCGTCGGTCATCTATATGTTGATCCCGACAGCGGGCAACGCTTTTTGGTGGTGCAGGCTCAAGGCTAGGGTTCGTTTCGCTAAGGGAGCTTTATCCCAAGAGATAGACACAGACTTATCCACAGGTTGTTATGCGTAACTGGCTTAAGATCGTTGGCGATTTTTGCGACTCACTATATTGTCATAGTGGAATAGTTCTTATTCATCCTTCCTTCCCCCGGCTTTTCTGGCCCTTTCGGAGTTTTAAAATGCGCATTAAATCCCTTCTTTGCTCGGCAGCAATCCTTGGTTTACTTGGTACGTCTTATGGAGTGGCCACGCAGGCCCACGCGGAAACGCGCATGATGTATAACCCTGCAACGCAGTGGTCAGTATCGCGCATCGCGGATAAATCGCAGCAGGGCAATGATTATTGCGCAGCAGCCCAGCGTTTTAGCAAGGATGCGATCTTAACATTTGCCAGGAATTTGAGCAGTGAATCATCGCTGGCGCTTGATTTTCAAAAGCCCAAGCTTAATCAGGGGCGCGTGGTTTCTGTGACGCTTGACCCGGGTGCAGGCGTGCAGCGCTTTTATGAGGTCATGCCGGCCTCGAGCAAGGCGTTCGTTGTGCGGATGGGGCAGGATGATGAGTTTTTTACAGCGCTCGAAAAAACCGGATTCCTGCGCGTTGGTATAGAAGGCAACTCGTATAACTTTAATCTGGCCGATATTAATGAGGGCAGCTTTAAGCTTAACTCCTGTGTCGCTACCATGGTGATGCCCGCCGCGGGTGATGAAATGGATGATGGGCAGCCGCTAGAGGTCGCGCAGGAGAATAGCGGCGGCGGTAATTATCGTTACGAGATTAATATGCTCCGCAAGCAAATGGGGGAGATGAAGTCTGAAAATGCGCGTCTTGCCGATTTGATAGAGGGCGGTGCGCATGTTGGTGTGCCGGTCGTAGATGTTGAGGCGCAGGTGCCTGTCATAGACGATATTATGCCGCAAGAGGTTGCTGCCACCGATCTTCAATCACAGGAAATTGAAGAACTTTCCACACAAATTCAAGCCCTTAAGAATGAAAACGTGACGTTGCAGAAGCAAATGGAATTGGCAACGAAAGATGATAGTGCTTTGCAAGAAGAGCTGCAGAAGTTGCTGACCAACAATACGCGCATGTCGGCGCGGCTCGAAGCGCTTCAATCGAATAAATTGACGACGATCAGGCCAGAAGGGCGTCCAGATGGTTTCGCCGTGCTGAAGGCTGAGAATGCGAGCTTGAAGAAGCAGCTCACTATGGCTCAAGCCGAGATATTATCTGCTCCGCCGCCGTCTCAACAGGTGGTCGCGCTGCAACAGCGCATTACGCAGCTCGAAGGGGAGCGCGCGCAGCTTATCGCGCAGAATAAGCAGCTGAACACCGAGCTCGCCAGTGTTTATGCGCAGACGAATACGGATGTCGCGCAGGCGCGGCAAGTGTCTGAATATACAACGAAGCTGGAAGCTGAGAATGAACGCCTAGACACAGCCTTAAATGAGGCGCCAGTGCAGGTTGTTGAGCCCGTGGCCGCGCAGGTTGCGCAGGATGAGGCGACTGATTTGGCAGAGATAGAAGCTCAAGCCTTGAAGCGGGCGCAAAAACTTGAGGCGATGGTACCTGAAGCAGGTGATGAATCTGTGGATGTTGCCCTTACCCCTGAGCCGGGATACAGCCGGCGATTTGATCAGTTCACGCCGCCGATCGCGCTATCTCAGGCGCAGCGCTATGAGCAAGCTTTAGCGCGTGATTTGCGCCATCCGCGCCGCACGCCGGCTGTTGAGCGTCATGCTCTGCCAGAAATGCCAATTGTTGCGCATGCGTCGGAAAATCCGTTTGAAGACATTTTAGAGGCGCATGTTAGCAATGATATTGTGCCGGTGGCCGTGGTGGTACTGAAGTCTCCTGCGGTTGAGCCTCTTATAGAGACGCGTGTGATTGAGCCTGTTTCGGTCAAGTCTGTTCAATCGACGGCGTTTATGACCGCAACGTCCGGTGCGGTGATTGAGGGGTTGCTGGAGGGTGCGGCTGTTGTGGCCTCTGCGCAAGATATTGAATATGTGAGCAAAGCCTCAAATGCGATGCGCAGCGTTTATCAATGGCGCTCTGACCAGGTTTATGGCTCGGCGGAGGTGAAGTCTCTGGTCAGTCAAGGGCAATTTGATCAGCAGGTGCAGGCCTATCTTGAACAAACGCAAAATAGATGTGAGGGCGATTTTGCGATCGTGCCCGACAGCACAACCCAGCAGGGCGATACGCGCATAGATACGTATGAAGTCGCGTGTGTTGGAGCCTCGGTCAACTCTGCTGTATCGTTGTTGTTCTTTAATCAAGGCAACATGTTTACGGCAGTGGCGCATGAAGCGCCAGCGCAAGACATGGAAAGCGCGATGGATATTCGGGATCGTGTTGCGCGCAGCATTCGCGACTCTTATAATATCTAAGTTGAATGTGTGGCAGGGTGTGTGGCAATCATTTTACGCATAAAAATAGGGCGCGGCGTTAAGTCTGTGTTGAGCTAACGCGCACGCCCCGGTCTTAAATGCAGGAGCATTTAAACTTTTAAAAGTCTTTTATTCTTCTTCAATCCTTTTTCTCGTCCGATGAGCCAGAATTAAATGGTGTAAACATTTTCATCGTGCGCTCAAACATTTCCATGTTTTTGCGGTTCATCTCTTCTAATGTTGCGGGGGGTCCAGGGAACATGCCGGGCATATCATCAAATGACTTGGTGAATTGTTCGCGCATTTGCTCCTGGTTTTTGACGAAAATCTCGAAGGTGTTTTCGAGATAGCTTGGTACCAAACTTTCAACATTATCGCCATAAAAGCTGATCAGGTTTTTCATGAAGCTTGTTGGCAGCAAGCCTTCATCTTCGCCACTGCCGGACTCTTTATCGACAATAATTTGTGCCAGAACGGAGCGCGTAATATCATTACCGCTTTTGGCGTCATATACAACAAAGTCATAGCCATCCTTCACCATCTCACACAGATCATCGAGCGTGACATAGCTGCTGCGGCCCGTGTCATAGAGGCGACGATTTGCGTATTTTTTGATAACGGTCGGCTCATCCGGACCAGGTCTTGTTTTGGCCATTGTTGCACCTGCTTTATTAAAAATGTTGCACTGATTGTTCCTCATGATCGCACAATTTTTGTGCATTGCAAAGTTAAAAATAGCTTTCTTTGCATAAGGGTATTATGGTCTATTTATTGTGCAGGTGAAAATGAACAAAAACATACGACATGGCTTACGCCCGCTTTCCGTTCAAATCGGTATGGCGATGGCGGAGTATGCAGGACATTATGCTGCGCTAAAAGAGGGGGGTGATTTGCCCTCTGAAAATCTTCCTGATGATATTCAAAATATGCTGCTGGGTATTCAGAAATACCAAACGCACAATTACGTGCGCTCTGATCTTCCACTTGATGTCGTTTGGCAAAGTGGCCAGATCTTTATCGGCGGTATACAGGGGCATGATTACAGTGGGGCTGGCGATGTTGTGTTGCTCGTTCCATCTCTGATTAATAAGTCATATATTTTTGACCTTAATGAAGAGCGCTCAATGCTGCGCTGGTTAGCTGCGCAGGGGTTCCATCCTTATCTACTGAGTTGGGGGGAGCCAATGCAAGATGCGGGACAGGCGACGATGGAGGGGATTGTGCTTGATCGTCTCGTGCCCGCTCTCACATTTTTATCGCAGCATACGGCGCAGAATATTCACGCATTAGGCTATTGTATGGGCGGTACGCTTTTGGCCGCTGCCGCGGCACATCAGGGTGATGCTTTAAAGTCGATTATTTTGCTCGCGGCTCCGTGGGATTTTCATGGCGGCGGGCAGGCGTTGCTCAATCGTGTACAGTTTTGGGCGCCATCGGCTTTTCCGGCAATTGAAGAAAAGGGTACGCTAGGCGTGGACTGGATACAAACGGTTTTTGCCTCTCTTGATCCGGCGGCAGCGATGCGAAAGTTTTCGCGCTTTCTTGAAATGGAAGGCGATAGCGATCAGGTTCGTCTTTTTGTTGCTGTTGAAGATTGGCTGAATGATGGCGTTGATTTGCCTGGCGCGGTGGCGCAGCACTGTATTCGTGATTGGTTCTTGGGTAATGTACCGGCGCGAGGTGGTTGGTATCTGGACGAGCAGGCCGTAAAGCCAGAAAATATCACAGTCCCAGCGCTCGTGATTGCCTCTGATAAAGACCGCTTGGTTGAATACGAAACGGCCAGTATCCTAGCGGATAAAATCCCGAACGCGACGCTGCTCAACCCCTCTTGCGGGCATATCGGCGTGATCGCTGGGCGGCATTCGGTTGCGCATGTGTGGGAGCCTCTTGCGCAATGGATCAAGGCGTTATAGTCTACGCTCGACTTTAATATGAGGACGAAAATATGAGCGATGACCCTGTCGTAATTGTATCAGCCAAAAGAACAGCCATCGGTAATTTAGGCGGCGCATTAAGTACCGTTCCGGCGCACGAATTGGGCGCCATAGCGATTAAAGCTGCCTTAGACGAGGCTGGCGTTAAGGCTGATGAGGTTGATGATGTGTTGATGGGGCAGGTTTTGACGGCTGGCATCGGCCAAAACCCGGCGCGGCAGGCGGCGATAGCGGCAGGCATTCCGCAAGAGCGCGCGGCGATGACAATTAATCAAGTGTGTGGATCAGGCTTGCGCAGCGTTGCGCTGGGAATGCAGTCCATTATGAATGGCGATAGCGCGATTGTCGTTGCGGGCGGGCAGGAAAATATGAGCCTTTCACCGCACTGCGTGCATCTGCGTGAGGCGACGAAGTTTGGTAATACTGATCTGCGCGATACAATGATTGTTGATGGTCTGTGGGATGTGTTTAATGACTATCACATGGGCATCACAGCCGAAAATATTGCGGAACAGTTTGGCGTTTCGCGCGATGATCAGGACGGCTTTGCTGCGGGTTCTCAGAATAAAGCTGAGGCGGCGATTGCTGCAGGAAAGTTTAAGGCTGAGATCGTGCCGGTGACGATTAAAATGCGCAAAACTGAGATTGTATTTGAGCAAGATGAATTTCCCAGAGCAGGCATGACTCCTGAAGGGCTTTCTGCTCTGCGTCCGGCCTTTAAGAAGGACGGAACTGTAACGGCGGCGAATGCGTCGGGCATTAATGATGGCGCGGCGGCTGTCGTGCTGATGCGCGCGAGTGAAGCGCAAAAGCGCGGGCTACAGCCTCTTGCCAAGATTGTGAGCTGGACGACGGTGGGTGTTGATCCGGCGGTGATGGGTACGGGGCCGATACCAGCCTCTAAAAAGGCTTTAGAGAAAGCAGGTTGGAGCGTTTCGGATTTAGACCTTCTTGAATCAAACGAAGCCTTTGCTGCGCAGGCCTGTTGCGTCATGAAGGAGATGGGCTTTGATCCAGAAAAGACGAACGTGAATGGCGGGGCGATTGCGCTCGGGCATCCGATTGGTGCATCAGGCACGCGCGTTTTGACGACTTTGCTGCATGAGCTTGTGCGGCGTGATGGCGCAAAGGGGCTTGCAACATTGTGCATCGGCGGTGGCATGGGCATCGCGATGTGTGTGGAGCGTGATGACAGTATGAATTTTAAAAAAATAGCTTAAACATCATGGGGAAAAACATGTCAAAAGTTGTAATTGTTACAGGCGGAACCAGAGGTATAGGGCTTGAAATCTCTAAAGCTTTGGCGGCTGATGGGTTTAGTATTGCTGCGCTTTATCATGGGAATGAGACAGCCGCAAAAACGTTCGAAAAAGAAACAGGCCAGCGTGCGTTTAAGGCTGATGTTGCGCAATATGGTGCGTGCGAAAAAGTCGTTGCTAAAATTCAAAAAGAGCTCGGCGATGTTGCGGTCTTGGTCAATAATGCCGGGATCACGCGTGATGGCATGCTGCATAAAATGAGCGAAGAAAACTGGCATGATGTGATCGAGACGAATTTGACGTCCTGCTATAATATGTGCCGCGCGCTTGTGAAGGATATGCGCGATGCGGGCTATGGCCGTATTGTGAATATCAGCTCTATTAATGGTCAAAAGGGGCAAATGGGACAGGTGAATTATTCTGCGGCAAAGGCGGGGATGATTGGCTTTACCAAAGCTTTAGCACTTGAGGGCGCGCGCAAGGGTATTACGGTGAATGCAATTTGCCCGGGTTATATCAAGACGGAAATGACCGAGACGATGGATTCTGCAGTGCTGGAAAGCATCGTTAAACAAATTCCAGCAGGCCGCATGGGGAAGCCAAGCGAGGTCGCGGATATGGTCGCATTTTTAGCGTCTGACAAAGCATCGTTCGTGACGGGCGCGGTGTTGCAGGTCAATGGCGGGCAATATATGTAAGGCATATTTAGCGCTGCCTTGCCGATCCTTGTTTTCTTGTACAAAAGCACCATTTTCCTATATAAATCATTTGCGCTTTGAGCATTCATTTTAACGGGAGATTATTTCGTGAAAACCACCTTCATTACTATTTTTTCTATTCTTGTCTTGGCCGCGGTCGCTCTGGTCGTTGGGCCGAGTTTTGTGGATTGGTCAAAATATAAAACACAAGCGCAGGAGCAGATAAAAGCGCTCACGGGTTATGATGCAGAGATTAAAGGTGATTTATCGCTTGCGCTTTTGCCTGCGCCGCGTTTGAGCGTTGAAAATCTTACGGTTATGGCGGGTGCACAAAAGCTGGTTTCGTTTGAAAAGCTTGATATAAATCTCGCGCTTGCGCCGCTTTTCTCTAAGAAAATCGTTGTAAATTCCGTTGGTTTGGTGAAGCCGGATATCACGATTACGGTTTTGAAAAACGGAAAGCAAAACTGGATGACACCGGAAATTGAGGCCTTGATGGCTAAAAAAGAGGGAGCCCAGAGCGCGCAAGGTGGTGGCGCGGCGGCGGTGTCTTTGGACGGTGTGAGCATTAAAGATGGGCGTTTTAACTTTATTGGCGGTCCATCAAAGTCCCCCGTTGTTGCAGAAAAAATTAATCTGGATATTGCAGCAAAAACACTAAAAGGACCGTTTGAGATTGATGGCGATTTGGTTTTTGCTGGGAAAGTTCTTGAGCTTGATATGAAGGCTGGCATGCTTGAGCAGGGAGCGTCTTCTGTTAGTATGAAGGCCGAAGGTAATTATGGCGGTGCGGCATGTGATTATGCGGGCGCTGTTGGTTTGAGCGCGCCATTTGAATCTCAAGGAGAGATGAGCGTTTCTATCGCATCATTGGGCGCGTTTTTGAATAACGCCGCGTTGAATGGAAAAAATGCGTCATTAAAGGGCATTGTGACGGCATCGACGCAGGGCGCTGTTGCAAAAAATGCTGCAGTATTATTGATGGGTCAGCGCTTTGTTGCAGATCTTGATGTTGCGCTTGCGCCGCTGTCTATTACGGCGTCTCTTGCGGGGCAGGATACGATTAATCTGGATGAGTTTTTGCCAGAAAAGGCTGAAAAGAAGAGCGGCGGCGCCCTTCAAATTTCTCAAGCTTTGCCTAAAACAATGTCTATGCCTTCAAACTTGAGTGTGCGCCTGAATGTAAGCGTTCCTGCGGCGCTTTATCAGGGCAAAACGTATCAAAATGTGAGCATGACACTGATAAAGCAAGGGGCAAGCTTGAAGGCGAATGTTGAGGTGTTGGCGCCCGGGCAAGCCAGCATTGATGCTCGCACAGACTTAACGTTTGCCTCAAAATCAAAGGGGGCTAAGCCAAACACTGATCTATACGGTGATCCGACCTTGAACATCATTGCGAAAGTGAGCGCGCCAAATGTTGCATCGACCGCAGCGGCGCTGACAGGAAAGAATGATTTGCCCTATATTAGTGCAGCAAAAACGGGAGCATTTAATGTGAGTGCATCGATCAGCCCAGGTGTTATTTTGCTAAAGCCTAGTACAGTGAGGCTTGATGATGAAAGTTATAAGCTCTTTGGCAGCTTAACCGGCAATGATCTTGTGGCGAATATTGATGCGCTTGGTGGACAGCTGATTGTCAAAGGTGGATTGCAGGATAATATGCAGCTTGTCGACATGGCTGTGCAGGTGAAGCACCCGAGCTTGCCGAAGGCTGTGCAGACATTAACGAAGGCGGCGGCGCCCAATTCGATGTTGGTTGGGCCTGTGGATTTCTATATGGAAGTGCAGCAAAATGGCGCAGCATATACGCTCTCTAATATCAAAGCGAAAATCATGAATACCTCTTTGGTTGGTAGTTTGCGCTATGACGGCAGTGTGGGGAAGCCAGCGGTGAGCGGTGATATCACATTTGGTGATTTGGTGATCCCGTCTAAGGGCAAAAGCCCCGCAGCAAAGGGCGCGGGCGGGCAGTGGTCTGGCGGTAATATTGACACGTCGTTCTTTAGCAGTGGTATGGCTGACCTGAATATTAAGGCAAATTCCATCAAGTTTGGGAAGTGGGATATTTCAAAGCCGGCGCTCAAATTTAAACTGACACCGGGCGCTTTGGCGATTAGCGAGCTGAAGGCCGGGTTGTTCGGAGGGCAGCTTGATATGAATGCCGATGTGACAACGGGTAAGACGGCTTTGCTCAACATCAAGTCTGATGCGAAGCTGAGTAATGTGCAGATCGAAAAGCTGGTTGATGCACTTGCGGGGAATAAGATCGTTAAGGGCAAGGGCGTGGTGAGCGTCGATACGCAGCTTTCGACCAGTGGCTCATCACAAGCGGCGCTTGTGAAGGCGCTTGGTGGGCAGGGCGTGATTAGCGGCTCTGATATTGTGCTGGACGGCTTCGATGTTGCCCGTTTTGCGCGCGCAATGTCGGAGGAAAGCAAGGCGGGTGATACGCTGCTCGGTCTGTGGAAGGGCAGCACCAAGGGCGGTAGCACGAGCTTTGATACGCTCGATGGGGCATATACGATTGCGAATGGCGTGGTGAATATCTCAAGGCTTGATCTGGACGGCCCGGCCGCAGCAATTGGCACGAGCGGTAATGTGAATTTGCCGAAATGGACAATTGCCACCGCGCATTTGATCACCGTGAAAAACCGTGATGACGTGCCGCCCTTTACGGTCAATATCAGCGGATCGCTCAGCAACCCAGCGCAGACATTTGCGGGCGGCGCGCTGCAGGATTATTTTAGCCGCAAGCTAAAGCGTAAGCTAGATAAACTTCTTGGCGGAAATGGTGGCAACGGCAGTTCGCTCGATCAGCTCTTGGGCGATGTTCTAGGCGGCGGCTCAAAACCGCCCTCTAACGATAATCAAGCGCCACCGCGCGGCGGTAATAATTCACCGGAAGATGAGCTGAAAGATTTACTCAAGGGGCTGTTTTAGAAATTTTAACCGCAACGAACGCTACGTACGCAACGGTTTTTTTTCATAGATTTTGAGTTCTTTGGTAAATAATTATACCTTTATATTTCTCCCGTCATTGCACGGCTTGGTCCGTGCAATCTGCCAGCTTTACTGAAAAAGAGTGGATCACACGGATAAACCGTGTGATGACGAAAAAGGAGATAATACAACAAAGTGATTATAAGTGTGAATACAAAAACCGTTGCGTACGTTGCGGTTTAAACTTTTTGCTTTCTTTGCAGCTCACCCAAAATAAACACACGGATTGCACTGGAAAGATTTGGGGCGTTGTCGCTGCGCGCTTTATCTATTTCAGAGATGATAGCGTTTAAGGAGCGTTTCTGCATTTTGGCGATGTTTTTGAGTGCAGCCCAAAACTCATCTTCCAGCGTTACACTAGTAGAATGGCCAGAAATGGTGATGGAGCGCTTTTTCATGGGCCTTATTTTTACCACGGAGGCGCGGAGACCGTAAAGATAGCAACAGTAAAAATTTTGCGATCTCCGTGCCTCTGTGGTAAATTCATCTTTTAATCTGCGGGCTTGGTCATGCTTAGTGGGTCAATCCACTCGTCAAATTGCTCGGCGGTGAGGAGGTCTAGCTCAATGGCGGTTTCCTTGAGCGTTTTGCCTTCCGCATGCGCCTTCTTTGCGATCTTTGCGGCGTTGTCGTAGCCAATATGCGGGTTGAGCGCGGTGACGAGCATGAGGGAGTTGTTCATCAGTTCGGTAATGCGCGCTTCATTGGCCTCAATCCCCACCACGCAATTATCGGTGAAGCTGTTGCTCGCATCGCCAATCAGGCGGATGGATTGCAGGACGTTATAGATCATCACGGGCTTGAACACATTGAGCTCAAAATGGCCGTTAGAGCCCGCCACAGTAACGGTCATGTGGTTGCCCATCACCTGCGCGCAGACCATCGTCAGGGCCTCACACTGCGTCGGGTTGACCTTGCCGGGCATGATCGAGGAGCCGGGCTCGTTGGCGGGCAGGTTAATCTCACCAATGCCGGAGCGCGGGCCGGAGCCGAGCAAGCGGATATCATTGGCGATCTTCATCAGGGAGCAGGCGAGCACGTTGAGCGCACCAGAAACCTCCACCAGCGCATCATGCGCAGCGAGGGCTTCGAATTTATTGGGGGCCGTGACGAAGGGCAGGTCGGTGATGCTGGCCACCTGCGCGGCGAACTTTTCGGCGAAGCCTTTCTTTGAATTAATGCCTGTGCCAACGGCTGTACCACCTTGAGCTAGCTCACATAATCGCGGCAGGCAATTTTCGATACGATCTATACCGTATTCTATTTGCTTGGCATAGCCGGAGAACTCTTGGCCGAGGGTTAAGGGCGTAGCGTCTTGCAAGTGTGTGCGGCCATTTTTAACGAATTTATCGAAGGCTTTGGCCTTATTATCCAGCGCTTTGTGGAGATGTTTCAGTGCGGGGAGAAGCAGGCTGTGTGTCTGCTCCACTGCCGCGATATACATTGCGGTGGGGAAGGTGTCGTTCGAGCTCTGTCCCATATTGACGTGATCATTGGGATGCACAGGGGTTTTTGATCCCATTTCGCCGCCCATCATTTCAATGGCGCGGTTGGAAATGACTTCGTTGGTGTTCATGTTGCTCTGCGTGCCCGAGCCGGTCTGCCAGACCACGAGGGGAAATTGATCCATCAGCGTGGCATCAATGACTTCCTCGGCGGCTTTGACGATGTTCTCGCCGAGCGCTTTATCTAACGCGCCCATCTCCATATTCGTCAGCGCTGCGGCCTTTTTCTGAATGCCGAGCGCCTTGATCAGTGCGTCCGGCATCCGTTCTTCGCCGATTTTGAAGTTTTGAAGCGAGCGCTGCGTCTGCGCCCCCCAATATTTATCAGCCGGAACGTCGATGGGGCCAATGGAATCGGTTTCAGTGCGGGTGTCGGTGGTTCTGGTCATGGTGGCTTTCTTTGCTGTCATGGTTTTTTCCTTAAAAATAAGAGTAATATTTTAACCACAGATGAACACAGATGAACACGGATTTTTAACACGAAGTTTTTTATTATTTCTTTGTGAACTCATCTTTTCTTTTCTAATTTCGTGTTAAAATTTCCCTAGCCTTAAGGCGCATCCTGCACACTGTCCGCTTGTTTCTCACGAAATTCAATCTTGCAGAATAGAGCGGGCGGCGTGGTGCAGTCCCTATTTCAAAAGCGTCACATGGCCCATTTTACGGCCTGCTTTGGCTTCGGTTTTGCCGTAGAGGTGGATGTGGGCGTGTTCATTAGTCTCATACGCGCTTAGATCATTGATATCGCCGCCAATTAAATTGATCATTTCACCGGTGCTGTGTTGTCCCGGCGGCAAAACGGGCAGGCCACAGGTGGCGCGGACGTGGTTTTCGAATTGGGACACGGCGCAGGCATCGATGGTCCAATGGCCTGAATTGTGGGTGCGCGGGGCGATTTCGTTGGCCAGGATTTGGCCGTCTTTGGTGATAAATAGCTCTAGCGCGAGGACGCCGATGAGGCTTAGCTTTTCTGCGAGCTGCGTCGTCATCTTGAGTGCGCGCTCGGCGAGCTCTGGGGCGATGGGGGCGGGGAAGGTGGTTTTGTGCAGGATGTGGTTTTTATGCTCATTCAGCACAGGGCCGTAGGTTTGGGTGGTACCGAACTGATCACGCGCAACGATCACGGAGATTTCACATTCAAAATCAATGATATGCTCGGCAATGAGGGTGTGTGGGGTGAACTGATCAAGGGCGGCCTCGAGATCATCGCTGCGAGAGAGGCGGGCTTGCCCTTTTCCGTCATATCCGAAACGTGTCGTTTTTATAATTAATTCGTCTATATTCCATTGCTCAAAAGCATTTTCAATATCCGATGCGCTGTGTATTTCTGCCCATTTTGTGGTGGGGATGTTGATGCTGCTCAGGAAGGATTTCTCTGCTATGCGGTCTTGCGCAATGCCTAAAAGCTGATCATCAGGATAGACGGGCTTAAGTGTTTGTAGATAGCGCACTGTTTCTAAGGGAATATTTTCAAATTCGTAGGTGATGGTATCGCATTTTTTGGCAAGGATTTTTAGCGCTCTCTCATCTTTGTAGGCGGCGACAATGGTCTCGTCGGCGATTTGTGATGCGGGGCTGCCCTCTTCCGGGGTGAAGATGATCGTGCGGATACCCAGCGCTTTCGCGGCCTGCGCGCTCATGCGGCCAAGCTGTCCACTACCCAGAATGCCTAAGGTTTTTGTGCTCATATGAGGGTTATACGGCTAAGAGGGGCTTTCGGCAACGCTTGCGGTTTGTTTTTCTCGGAATTCATCCAGTTTTGTGGCCAAAGCCTCATCCGTGGTGGCGAGGATTGCGGCGGCGAGCAGGCCTGCATTCTTCGCGCCGGGCTTGCCGATCGCCAATGTACCAACGGGAATGCCGCCGGGCATTTGCGCGATGGAGAGCAGGCTGTCCATACCGCTGAGCGCCTTGCTTTCGACCGGAACGCCGAGAACGGGCAGGGGGGTCATGCTGGCGGCCATACCGGGCAGGTGCGCCGCGCCGCCTGCGCCAGCGATAATAGCCTTTAGGCCGCGCTCTTTGGCGGTTTTTGCGTATTCAATGAGGCGGTCGGGGGTGCGGTGGGCAGAGACGATCTTGACCTCATGCGCAACGCCGAGGGCGTGAAGCACGTCATGCGCCTCTTTCATCGTGTCCCAATCACTCTGAGAGCCCATGATAATGCCGATTTGTGGATTTGGATCTGAATGTATCATGGCGCTTTTATAGAGCAAAAGGGTGGTTTACGCAATAATATCGTCAATCAGAGCGCTTTCGATCTTTTGGATCATGTCTTTGAGCCAGAGTTTTTTCTTCTTTAGCTGCTGCATTTGGAACAGATTGACGGGCTGGTCACTGGCCATCAAGCCATCAATGACCGCATCGAGCGCCTTATGCTCGCTGCGGTATTCTTCCAGTTTTTCGGTGAGTTCTTCGTGATCTTCCATAGCAGAAAAATGGTGGCCCTTTATTCAACCTAAAAAAATAATTATAGCATAAAAATCACCACCTTGTAACACATAATTGGTGGAAGTGAAGTAAAAAAAATGCAATACTATAAGAGACTTATGCGTCGTCTTTAATTTACACCCTGTTGGAGCCCCTCAATGTCGAAAAAGATTGCAATTCTAACCAGTGGCGGCGATTGCGCTGGATTAAATGCGGTGATGCGCGCGGCCGTGATGCGTGCAGATTTACTGGGCTGGGAAGTGATTGGGATTGAAAATGGTACGGCTGGGTTGCTTGAGGACCCGGTTGAGGTGCGCACACTGACGCCCGATGATTTCGATGGGTTTATCCTGCGCCGCGGGGGTACGATTTTGGGGACAACGAACAGCCGCGACCCGTTTGCCTATGAAATGCCGGATGGGAGCGTTAAAGACCGCTCGGACGAGGTGATCGCGGGCTTTAAGGCGCTTGGGGTTGAGGCGTTTATCGGGATTGGCGGCGATGGCAGTTTCGCGATTTTGAACCGGCTGGCAAAGCAGGGTGGCTTAAACTTCATCGGTGTGCCCAAAACGATTGATAACGATCTGATGATGACGGATTTTTGTGTGGGGTTTGATACGGCGGTGTCTGTGGCGACCGAGGCGCTTGATCGTCTACAGCCCACGGCGGCCAGTCATGATCGGGTGATGATATTGGAGGTTATGGGCCGCGATGCGGGGCATATTGCGCTTTCGGCCGGGATTGCGGGCGGGGCGGATGTGATTTTGATCCCGGAGATTCTCTATACGATTGAGGGGATAGCCAAGAAAATTAAGGCGGTGAAGGAGACGGGGCGTAATTTCGCGCTGATGGTCGTGTCGGAGGCGATGAGCGCGCCTGATGGTGAGAAGCGCGAGGTCGTTTATCACGGCGGGGAAACGCGCTATGGCGGGATTGCGGAGTATTTATGCCCGAGAATAGCTGAGGCTACAGGATTTGAAACGCGCGCGACTGTGCTGGGCCATGTGCAGCGCGGCGGGCAGCCGACCTATAATGATCGGTTACTGGCGCAAGCGTTAGGCGTGGGCGCAGTTGATTTGGTGAATGATGGCGCATTTGGGCAAATGGTCGCCTGGCATAACCGCGCAGTGGTCGGCGTGCCTATTGAAGACGCGATTAAGGATGTGCGCACCGTTCGTCCGCACGGCACGTTGGTACACACGGCACGTTCTCTGGGGATTTCTTTTGGAGATTGAGCGGGCGATTTTAAGGTTTTTTGAAACGCAAAGTTAGACGAAGTTTTTCTTATTTGTTGCGGCGTTTTTGGGGCATGCAAAAATTACGTTGTTTAATTTTGTTTGACTTTGCGTTAAAAACGAATGGAAACGTGGTTTTGCAGAAGGTTTCGTGGAAAAAGGTAAAGGCATTCTATGTTATATGTTCAACAATCACTCGGCACTGATGAAGAGCTTATCCATGTGGGTGAGTTTCACTGGATGTACACGGTGCAGGCCTTTATGGCGATCCTCTGGGGTGTGCTTAGTAGTATTATTGTTATTGTAGGCGCGGTCTATGCGTATACGCAGCTGGGTAAGTTCCCGCCCGGCTTGAACCCGCTGGAGGCTGTGCGGTATCTGCACCCTGGCGTGCGGATTGCGGCGTTTGTGGTGTTTATTTTGGGCATTTTTAGCTTTGCACAAATGATGGTGATTAAGGCAACGACGGAGATTGCGATCACCAATACACGTCTGGTGTTCAAGCGGGGCCTTGTCGCGCGTCAGGTGGGAGAGATCAGCATTGACCGTATCGAGGGGGTTAATGTGCTGCAATCCGTTTTGGGACGTATTTTTGATTATGGCCGCATTGCCGTGCGCGGAATGGGCGTTGGCGAGGTTGTTTTACCGTCGATCGCTGACCCCATCGCATTTCGCCGCGCTATTGAGCGAGGGAGGGACGCAAAGTGAAGGGCAGCACTAAAGCTAAGAAAAAGGCAGATATTGAAGAGCGCTTGCTGAGCGGTGAGGTGGTGATCAGCGAAGCGGTGATCCATGATGGTATTTATTGGCAGTCTGTTGCAGTGTTTGTGTTTTCAATCATTGTCGCGCTGTTTGTGGTGATTGAGCTGGGTGTGTTCCTGGCCGTTGTCTCCGGCTTGATGGCGCTGCATGCCATGATCAAGAAGTCGATTTTGATGATGGTGGTAACCAATAAGCGCGTTTTTGTGCGCTATGGTATTTTACAGGTCGATGTGGTGGATATCCATTTCGACAAGGTTGAGAGCGTTGAGCTGGAGCGCATGCTGCCTGGCTATGTGATGGGCTATGCGAATATTGTGCTGATGGGTACGGGCAATCGCTATATCGTCATTCCTTACGTCGCCAACGGACCGGCGCTACGCCGTGCCTATAATGAGCAGGTTTTAGGCGGCGAAGAACAAAAAGCAAAAGATAAACCATAGGATAATAGAAGATGTTTAATGAAAAACGTGGCCATAAGGCTGGCTGGGATAAAGATAAACTTGTCAGCCGTTATGTGACGGAGGGGTCAAAATCTGCGCCGCATCGTTCTTATTACTATGCCATGGGCATGACGGAGGAGGAAATTCATCAACCTCTGATTGGCGTTGCGACATGCTGGAACGAATCTGCGCCGTGTAATATTTTGCTCGCGCGTCAGGCGCAGGCAGTGAAGGCCGGTGTGAAGGTCGGTAATGGTGCGCTGAAGGGCTCGCCGCGTGAGTTTACGACGATTACGGTAACGGACGGCATCGCGATGGGGCATGAGGGGATGCGCAGCTCCCTTGTTTCGCGTGAAGTGATTGCAGATTCGGTGGAGCTGACGATGCGGGGGCATTGCTATGATGCGCTTGTGGGGCTAGCGGGTTGTGATAAGTCCCTGCCGGGGATGATGATGGTGATGATCCGCCTGAATGTGCCCTCAATCTTTATGTATGGCGGGACGATTTTACCGGGTAAATTCAAGGGCAAAGACGTCGATGTTGTGAATGTGTTTGAAGCGGTGGGCAAGCACGCCACTGGCGAGATGAGTGATGAAGACCTGCATGAGCTGGAATCTGTAGCATGCCCGAGCGCGGGGGCGTGCGGCGGGCAGTTTACAGCCAACACGATGGCGTGCGTGTCTGAGGCGATTGGTCTGGCGTTGCCGCATTCTGCGGGCGCGCCTGCGCCGTATGAGAGCCGGGATGAGTATGCCAAGGCTTCTGGGCAGGCTGTGGTTGATTTGATCAAAAATGGCGGTCCGTATCCGCGTGATATCGTGACGCGTAAAAGCCTCGAGAATGCCGCGGCGATTGTGGCAGCAACGGGCGGTTCAACCAATGCAGTACTGCATTTGCCGGCAATGGCGCATGAGGCGGGCATTGATTTCAATTTGTTTGATGTGGCTGAGATTTTCAAAAAAACGCCCTATATCGCAAATTTACGCCCTGGCGGAAAATATGTGGCGAAGGATCTGTTTGATGTTGGCGGTGTTGGCATTGTGATTAAGGAGCTGCTCGATCACGGCTATATGCACGGCGATTGTATTACGGTGACGGGTAAGAGCTTGGCGGAGAATTACGCCGATGTGAGTTTTCCGGCTGATCAGGATGTTGTGTTCCCGATCAGTAATCCCATCTATCCCACGGGCGGCGTTGTTGGCCTGAAGGGAAATTTGGCACCGGAGGGTGCAATTGTAAAGATTGCCGGGATGGAGGAGATCACCTTTGAGGGTCCCGCGCGCGTATTTGATGGTGAGGAGGCCTGTTTTCAAGCCGTGCAAAATCGTGAGTATGAGGAGGGCGACGTGCTCGTGATCCGTTATGAGGGCGCGAAGGGCGGCCCGGGCATGCGTGAAATGCTCTCCACTACCGCCGCGCTCTATGGGCAGGGCATGGGCGGCAAGGTGGCGCTGATTACCGATGGTCGTTTTAGCGGTGGAACGCGCGGGTTTTGTATTGGGCACGTTGGACCGGAGGCCGCTGTAGGCGGGCCAATCGGCCTTCTGAAGGATGGTGATATGATTGTGATCGATGGCGACAAAGGCACGCTTGATGTGCGGTTGAGCGATGACGAGCTGGCGGAGCGGCGCAAAAACTGGAGCCCGCGCGAGAATAATTATCAGTCCGGCGCGCTCTATAAATATGCGCTAAATGTTGGCTCGGCCAGGGATGGTGCGGTGACGCATCCTGGGGCGAAGGCGGAGAAGCATATATTCGTGGATCTATAAGGTTCGCTTTTCGCCCTTTCTAAAGTCATGACGAATCATTGTCATAGAATAATAAGGTCCTCTTAACAGATCTGTGATAATGTTGTGTTGTCGTTTCAGGCAATAACACGTGATATCTCAATGACTAAAAAGCCACATTTAAATAACAAGATCAGAATGACATGCGCTCTGGCCCTGATGGTGCTGGGCGGCCTTGTGTTGTCGTTTGCGCCGTCGACGGCGCAGATCTCCGGGGTTATTTCTGATGATGGCTCGGCAAATAGCGGCCGCCGCGTGTCTATGGTGAGCGCGCTTGATGTCGGCGAGATTGAAGGTAAGCGCTTTGCAAACTCTCAGGCTATGCAGGCCTTTTATGACGCGCGCGATAATAAACCCTATTGGGTAAAGCCGCTCTTTAATGCGCGGGCAGATGATATTTTAAATGTGTTGGAGGCGTCCTGGACGCACGGCCTTAATCCGGCCCATTATCATGTGGAGGAACTTCAAGAGCTTGATGGAGCGCTTAGCCTTCTTAATCGAACGCAGCGTGAGCTGTTATTGATGGATGGCTTTGTTCGTTATGTGCAAGATTTGTCAGGTATTCGTGTCGATCCAAAGGGGCTGAAGGTTGAGCCGGCGAGCTGGAAGCAAAAGCTCTCGGAATAACAGGTTTTAGAAAAAATCAGCGTTGCACAGAGCTTCGAACAACTGATGAAAAATATTCACCCGCAAAGCAATACGTATGAGCTGCTGCGTCAGGAGTTGGTGCGTTTAAGCCAGTCGCCGCCGAAGCGTTATCATGGTATTTTGCCGCTGGGCTTTGGTCGTATATTAAGACCCGAGGAGCGTCACGCGCGCATGAATGACCTGCGGATGCGTCTAGACGTTGCGCCGCTCAGCGCAGATGAGCGTCTTTATGATGATCGTTTAACAGCCGCTGTGATTAAGTTTCAGCGTGATGCCGGGCTGCATGGGGACGGCATTATCGGTTCACAAACGCTCAAGGCGTTGAACCGGACCAAAGTGGATCAAATGATGCAAGTGATTGCGAATATGGAGCGCTTGCGCTGGGTTGACGAAGCGCGCCCGGACAAGTTTGTAGTGGTGAACATTCCTTCAGCAACGCTGTGGGCGATTGATAACGGTAAGGTTGAGTTTGAGATGCCAGTTATTGTTGGCAGGCCGGGTCGTGCTACGGAATCCTTTATTACAGGGATTAAAGGTGTGCGCTTTAACCCAACTTGGACCGTACCGCCGACGATAAAATACGTCGATATGCTGCCAAAATTAAAGAATAACCCAGAATATTTCGCCGATAAGGGGATTGAGATTTTTACGGGCTACGGCAAGGGTGCGCAAACGCTCGATCCAGAATCCGTCGATTGGGACGATATGAGCAGGCAAGAACTTCGCAGTCTGCGTATGGTGCAAAGCCCCGGCGCGCATAATGCGCTGGGCCGTGTGCGCGTGCTGATGCCTAATCGGTTTAACATCTATCTGCATGATACGAACAGCCCGGAGCTATTTAACAAACCGGCGCGTGCGGTGTCTTCTGGCTGCGTACGGCTTAAAGACCCGCTTAAGATGGCCTCTTTCATTATGCGTGATGAGCAGGGCTGGAATGACCCGAAAATGACCCGTATTTTAGATGCAGGTAAAACGTCAGACCACCATGTCTCTGAAGCTATTCCTGTTTATATCCTCTATTATACCAATTGGGTGGATCAGCAGGGCCGCATTGTTTATGGCACTGACATCTATAATCAGGACCAAGCCTTGATAAAGAAGCTTGCGAATATTGACGGATTCGCAATTCCAGGGCATACTATGGTTGCAAAGGGCAAGTCTGCCCTGTCGAAATTGGCTTCTGTAAATTAATTTTAGTGCATTTTGCAGTTTTAAGTCTTTACTCAAGTATAAATTTTCATTAAAACTCCCTCTTTAATAGGGGTGAATAAGAGTCGTATTTGATAAGGCTCAATTGAGGTAATAATGTTTAAGAATAGTGAATATTTAACATGGCTGCATGATCGTAGCGCCGCAGAGAATAAAGAATTTAGCCGCCGTGATATGCTGAAAATGGGCATGGCGGGGCTTATGGCCGCATCTGTGCCATTGCTGAGCACCGCAAAGGTGAATGCCGCCACCTCCAAAGATCGCTGGTCTATTTCCCTTCGTCACGGCCATACGGGCGAGAGCTATAGCGGCGTTTACCGCGTGGGCGATCGTTATTTGCCCGAAGCATTTGAGCGCATTAATCACTTGCTGCGTGATTTCAGAACGGGCGAGATTTTCCCGATGGACCCGCATGTGATTGATATTGTGAGCATGGCGCAAAGAAAAGTTAACACAGGGCGCCCGACCGAGGTTTTGTCTGGTTACCGTTCTCCGCGCACCAATGCGATGCTCCGCCGTGCCAGTGGCGGCGTGGCCAAAAACTCTTACCATATGTATGGTCAGGCGCTTGATATCCGTATGCCGGGATCAAGCATTCGCCGCGTGAGAGAGGCTGCGCGCTCCTTGCGGGCGGGCGGTGTTGGGTATTATCCAAAGAGCGGCTTTGTACATGTTGATACGGGTGATGTGCGCTCGTGGTAGGGCCAGCGCCTTAATTCCTTTTGAATATCATGAAAATCTAGCGTATAAAGCATCTTCTTAAGGTTTTAGGTTAAGAAGGATATGTATCTTTGATTTTAATTGCACTCGGTGCCAACCTCCCCAGCGTATATGGGAGCCCCGAAGAGACGCTTAAGGCGGCCATGTATGCGCTTGAGGCGCGAGACTGTCAAATTATCAAGCGCTCAAGCATTCTCACGACACCATCATGGCCAGATGCCTCGCAGCCCCCTTTTAAAAATGCTGTGATCGCTGTTCAGTATGCATTGGGGCCGGTGGAGTTGTTAGAACTCTTGCACGAGATTGAGCGCGATTTTGGTCGCGTGAGGGGGACCCAAAATGCGCCCAGAGTGCTAGATTTGGACCTGATTGCCTATAATGATGTGATGATCAATGAAAATGATGTATTTATCCCGCATCCACGCTTGCATGAGCGCGGATTTGTATTGTTTCCTCTGAAAGAGGTTGCATCAGATTGGGTGCATCCTGTTTTAAAGCGTTCGGTCGCAGATATGATCGCCGCTTTGCCGGAGAGCCAAAAACAGAACCTTACATCCTCTGAGGCTGCATAATGGTCGAGAAAGTCATACCGAAAACGAGCAGTAAAAACCCATTTTGGGGCGGGCCGCACATCATGGGGATCGTCAATGTGACCCCCGACAGCTTCTCTGACGGCGGTCAGTTTTTTGATCCGGAGGCTGCGATTGCGCACGGAATCGCTTTGGTTCACGACGGGGCGCATACTTTAGATGTGGGCGGCGAGTCAACGCGGCCGGGCGCCGAAACTGTTAAAGCAAAAGATGAAATTGATCGTATAATGCCGGTGATAAATGGATTGCGACAGAACGATGCGTGTCGAAATATAAAAATATCTATCGATACGCGTAATAGCGAAACTATGGTTGAGGCGCTCAAGGCTGGTGCAAGTATAGTTAATGATATCAGCGCTTTAACACATGATTCCCAAAGCATTAATGTGGTTGCTGAGGCGAATGTCCCTGTTGTGTTGATGCATGCACAGGGCGCACCACAGTCTATGCAGAAAAATCCTAAATATAACAATGTAGTACATGATGTATTTAAATTTTTGGAAAGCCGTATAAATTTCTGCAAGACGCACCGTATCGATCCGCAGATGATCATTTGTGACCCGGGAATAGGATTTGGAAAAACACTTGAGCATAATCTGTTACTGCACAGAAATATAAGGAAATTTCATGATTTGGGAGTGCCTTTGATGCTCGGCGCTTCTAGAAAAAGTTTTATCGCAAAGGTGTCGCATGATGAACCGCCCGCTGACCGGATTCCGGGCTCACTCTCTGCCGCGCTTTATGGATACCAGCAGGGTGTGCAGATTTTCCGTGTTCACGATGTGAAGGAAACACTGCAGGCGTTTAAAATCTATGATGCTATTTTATCTGCAGGCGAAGAGGTGGGCGAAATATTGTCTGCATGAAAAATATCGCACGCCGTGCGCATGACATTCTTATTAATCTTGTGTGATTCAATGCGCGTTGAGGGCGTCATGGATGATGGCTTGGTCATTGGCACCCAGTTTTCTACTGTGCAATCGCACTGCAGCGCCGGTGTTTTCCCATCATAATACTCGTAATGCCAGCTTTTCCAAGGGAAGTCAGGCGTTTCGGGCGAGGATTCAAATTCGTAAAGGTGGCAGTTGCGCACGCCGAAGGTGCTTATTTCAAACAGCTTGGAAAAGGCACGGAATACACCGCCATGACAAACGATTAATACGGGGCCATTAGCATGGCTCAAAGCCTTTATCTTGGCGCGTTTTATGCGTACAAAGAATTCATCGTATGTTTCACCGTTGGGCGGATTTGTCCATCCGTGGAGCATGTCCTGGCAGTTACTATAGGGCACGCCTTCCCAGTCGCCAGCGTGCATTTCTGCTAAATCAGCGTTCTCAAACATGGGCACGTTCAGTTTTTCATTAAGAATATGCGCCGTATCACGCGCACGTGACAGATTGCTATGGAAGACGGCTTTGGGCTTTATTTCAAGGTGAGGTAAAATCTTTGCCGCGCGCTTCGCTTCCTCTATGCCGCCTGTGGTTAGTGGTGAATCCAGGCTGCCCGCCATGATTTTTGCGGCATTGGCCTCGGTTTGACCGTGGCGGATCATGTAAAAATGTTTTGATGGGATAGACATATCGCCACTTCCTTTTGCTTTTACAGGGTGTTGCTTCGATTTTTACGTATTTTTTATACGCTTCGTCGCTCGCGCCTACTGTGAAAGTAAAATCAAGCAACTATATAGTGAGACTTATAACACAACGAGCGGCGCGCTCATCTTCTTTAATATAGAGATGATACTTTGCGCGGCAAGCATAGAGCTTTTGGGATTAGCTGGATCCGGGGTGTTTTCTACGCGGGCGGTCATGCGGCTAAATTCGCCAATGACCTCGATTTTGTGGCTGTTGCCCACCGCCTCTGGGTCGGCCCAGACCTCGACCTGCGTGTTTTCTGGGCCGATGCCCGCTAGGCTGAGCGTCGCGGCGACATTAACGTTGGCAGGGAAGGCTTTGGCGGCCTCAAGCGCATTACCGGAAAAGAGCATCGTTTTCTGCGTGATACTCTCCAAATTGATGTTTTGAGCAGTAATGTGGGGGGCGCCAGCTAGCCCGCGTGGCGGTTTTGTTGATGCAATGCGAGCACTTTTGATCCCCATTTGCGCCAGAGATGACACTCCGTCTAGGCCAATAAGAGCGCCAGATGGCACGATAATGCGACTATTTTTGCGCCGTGGATGCGTCAGTATTTCGGGGAACATGAGAAGAGCGCAGCTGCTGATGAGGATCAGATCTTTGCCGTGGCTGAAGACTTCGTCGGTTAGAGCCGGGACGGCAGTGGGGGGCAGGGCCTCAATGATTAAATCACAGGCTTTAGCTAAGTCATTAAATTTTACATAATTAAATTGAGGGGGCATGGTGGTTGAGGAGTGAGAAGGCGGGGGGAGGAGGCTCTCAAGCGGCGGTGGGCTGAGGTCGCTGGCATGTGTGAGCGCATATCCCTCAATGCCTTCAATCAACGCGCGCGCCACGGCGCTGCCGATGGCGCCCATGCCGGCGATGCCGATCTTGATAACTTTATCACTCATGTGGATTTTCCTCCGTTAAGTGCTCTATCTTATACAGATGGAACAGTGGCAAGATCAAGGGATAGTGCTGGCGGTGCGCAGGCATGGGGAGAGTGGGGGGGTTGTCTCGCTTTTGACGCAGGAGCATGGCCGCCATGCGGGTTATGTGCGCGGGGCGCAAGGGTCGCGGATGCGCGGCACGCTTGAGGTTGGGAACTTGGTTGATGCGCATTGGAGCGCGCGCGGGGGCGATGATCTGGGCAGTTTGAAGCTGGAGCTGTCGCATAGCCCGGCCGCGCATTTTATGCAAGATGCGCTAAAGCTTGCCGCGCTGCAATCGGCGTGCGCTTTGTGTGACGCTGCCCTGCCGGAGCGGGAGGGGCATCCGGGGTTATTTCATGGGGTGCAGGCGTTATTTGAGGCGTTGCAGACGGAGATTTGGGCGCAAGTCTATGTGATGTGGGAAATTGCGTTTTTGAAGGAGCTGGGGTTTTCGCTAGACCTCAGCAAATGCGCGGGCGGCGGTGATGATAACGCTCTGGCCTATGTTTCGCCAAAGACGGGCCGTGCGGTGAGCGCCGAGGCAGGGGAGCCGTATAAGGAAAAGCTGCTCGCCTTGCCAGCGTTTTTAAGACCAGCGGGCGGTGAAGAGCGTGGTGAGGGGGATGATGAGGATGTTTTAATCGGCCTCCAGCTCACCGCCTATTTCCTCGAACATTGGGCCTTTGCGCATCATACGACCGGTGTGCCGGAGGCGCGGGCGGTGTTTCAGGCACGGTTTGGGAAGAGTGTTAGTCTTTAGATAAGCGTCATTACACGGCTTGTCCGTGTAATCCATCTGCCTCTGATAGGGCTATGGTGAACATATGGATCACACGCATAAAGCGTGTGATGACGGGGCGTAACGCGAAGAATGCAAAGTTTTTAAGGGTCTATAGTCAATAAGTCTTCTAGAGTGCTATCTACAGAATGGATGGGCTTAGTATCTTGTTTGTATGTTGAAAAAATGTTTCTATTTTCATAGAGCACGTCCGGTATTGTTTCGCCTTTTTGCTCTTTCTTTGTGATAAGTTTATTATGTAGTTCAAGCGCAATTCTGTGTGCTTCTTTAATGTCACGTTGGTTCGTAGCATCATTAAAGCTGATGATTTTTTCTTCAGTCTTACCAGAGCTTACTATGATCTCTCCCGTATTAAAGTCATAGATCCGTCCTTGATATTTTATTTGTCCGATATCTGGGAAAGAAAATCCGGGCAGATCATCATCGTTAAGGTTAAGTGTATAGGCGTTTTTATTTCCACCCAAATAATTGATCAATCAGAAGATAAAAGTATTACTGCTCCAACACCCAAGGCAATGCCGGTACCTTTTGCTACTGATATAAATCCATCTCTAAAACTCATTTTAATACTCCACTCGTTATTCATTATGTTTTTCTATTTAGGCCCTTCACTTCCTTACGTCAATGATTTTCTTGCTTGGTGTCTTCGTGTCTTGGTGGTAAATAATATCCATGGCTAAAAGCGAATCAGCAGACAACCAAAACATCATCGATCAGCCGTTCGGAGAGATTCTTTCTGATCGGTATCTTTCTTATGCGCTGTCGACCATTATGAGCCGCTCGTTGCCGGATGTGCGCGATGGGATGAAGCCGGTGCATCGGCGCCTTATGTATGCGATGTATCAGCTAAAACTCGCGCCGCATTTACAGCCGAAGAAATCTGCGCGGGTTGTCGGGGACGTGATTGGTAAGTTTCACCCGCATGGCGATACGGCCGTTTATGATGCGATGGTGCGTCTGGCGCAGGATTTTGCGCAGCGCTACCCGCTGGTGGATGGGCAGGGGAATTTTGGGAATATTGATGGCGATAATGCCGCGGCGATGAGATATACGGAGGCGCGGCTGACGGCGGTGGCGCTGCTGTTGTTGGATGGGATTGAAGAGGACGCGGTTGATTTTCGCCCGACCTATGACGGGTCAGAGATGGAGCCGGTTGTGCTGCCGGGCGGCTTTCCGAACTTGCTGGCCAATGGCTCCACCGGGATTGCGGTGGGGATGGCGACGTCCATCCCGCCGCATAATGTGGAGGAGCTGTGCGACGCGATGATTCTTATGTTGGAGAGTGATCCGGAGATTAAGGATCTGGCCAAGATTATTAAAGGCCCGGATTTCCCAACTGGCGGGACGTTGGTGGAGGACGCGGCGGATGTGCGCAATGCCTATGAAACAGGGAAGGGCTCATTCCGCGTGCGTGCGAAGTGGGAAACCGAGGATACCGGTCGCGGCACGTATCAGATTGTGGTGACGGAAATTCCGTATCAGGTACAAAAATCGCGCTTGATTGAGAAGATTGCGGAGCTGATCCACGGGAAAAGACTGCCGATGCTGGATGATGTACGTGATGAGAGCGCGGAGGATATCCGCCTTGTGCTGGTGCCGAAATCGAAGAATATCGAGCCGGAATTGCTGATGGAAGCGCTGTATCGCACATGCGATCTGGAGTCGCGTTTTAGTATGAACATGAATGTGCTTGATGGCGGGCTGGTGCCGCGGGTCATGAATATCAAGGAGGTGCTGCGCGCCTGGCTGGATCACCAGCAAGAGGTTCTCGTGCGGCGCTCTAACCACAGGCTGGAGAAAGTTTTGCATCGGCTGGAGGTGCTGTCTGGCTATTTAATTGTGTACCTGAATATTGACGAGGTGATCCGCATTATCCGGTTTGAGGATGAGCCGAAGGCGGAGCTGGCGAAGGTGTTTAAGCTGTCCGAGGTGCAGGTTGAAGCTGTGCTGAATTTGCGTTTGCGGCGCTTGCATAAATTGCAGGAGCTGGAGATTCAGACCGAGCATGACGGACTGTCGGAAGAGCGCGACGCGCTGGACAAGCTGATCAAATCTGAAGCGCGGCAATGGACGCGGATTAAAAAGCAAATTTCGGAGATTAAAAAGCTGTTCGGTAAAGATACGCCTCTGGGCAAGCGCCGGACGAAAATCGGCAAGGTGCCCGTGCCGGTTACGGTTGATCTGGACGAGGCAATGATTGAGAAGGAGCCCATTACCGTGATCTTGTCCAAAATGGGTTGGGTCAAGGCGATGAAGGGGCACGGCCATAATCCGAAGGACGTGAAATACAAGGACGGTGATCGCGCCGGCTTTGTACTGGAATGTCAGACGACAGACAAAATTTTGGTGTTTGGCACGAATGGGCGCTTTTATACGCTGGGCGGAGATAAGCTGCCGTCCGGGCGCGGCTTCGGTGAACCGCTGCGCATCATGGTGGATCTGCCAAACGACGCGGATATCATAGAGGTGACACTGTATGACCCGGCGCAAAAGCTGCTGGTTGGTGCAACCACGGGTCATGGGTTTGTGGTGAAGTCTGAAGATATTTTGGCGCAGACAAAGAACGGGAAACAAGTTCTGAATGTCTCCGGCAAGGCCGAAGCGAAGCTTTGCCGCCCTGTCGGGGGCGAGGATGATCACATCGCTGTGATCGGCAAAAACCGTAAGATGCTGGTCTTTGCGCTCAACGAAGTGCCGGAAATGAGCCGCGGCAAGGGCGTGATTTTGCAGAAATTCAAGGATGGCGGGCTAAGCGATGCGAAGACATTTAAGTGGGAAGACGGGCTGGAATACAAATACGCCTCCGGCACAACCGTCGTTGAAGATTTAAACCCCTGGCTAGGCAAACGCGCGCAAGCCGGACGCTTGCCGCCGAATGGCTTTCCGAAGAATAATCGGTTTGTTTGATTTGTATAAGCGGCGCTAGCCGTACGTTTTGCGTGACTGTTGAGCGCCACCATAGCATCGATTGTGCGGCACACCCTTAATCATAACAACGTTAGGGTTGCTTCTATCTGTGATATATCCACCACGGTCGTCGGTTTGATGTGCATAAGGCCCGGATGGCTTGATGGACGCCTCAAGTTTTTTAAGCCCATCTTCTGAAAAACCGAGAGCACACCCTGTTTTTTTATCTATGATAAAGGTTGCTTCAATAAAATCATCGATAATTCCTCTTAATACGATATCACAGTTATCAGATTTAATTTGCAGAGAAAATACTTCATGAAGCCATTCAGCAGCTTTTGGATCACCTTTAACGATCCTGTATGATTCCGGAAGCGCACTTTTGTGAAAGAGCAGACTGTGGTTATTTTTAGAGCAGCTTTATCATTCATAAATGTCTCTATTTTTTTTGATGTTATGGATCGTCATCGTATGATTATTTTTGTGAAATGGCAAGCCTCCTAAGGAAACTGCACAGCTCCCGGGGTTTTGCGGAAGGTGCCTACGGGGACTTGTCGGGGGGCTGAGTCGTAATTGCCGTCTAAATCATCGTCTAGTGCGCCGGCTTCTTCAGCGTCCATTTGTGCATCTATCGCTGCGTCCTGGGCCATTTCTTCGAATTTCTCCGGGTTGGTTAGCTCTTCTTTCAGCATGATGATGGAGATGCGGCGGTTGCGCGGGTCTTTTGGTGTTTCGGGATAGAGGTGCTCCGTATCGGCCTTGCCCATCACGTTATTGAGGCGGTCGGAGGGTATGCCGGCATCAAGCATCGCGCGGCGGCTGGCATTGGCGCGGTCGGCCGATAGCTCCCAATTTGTATAATCCGCGCCGGAGCCATAGGGCGTGCCGTCGGTATGGCCGCGAATGGACAGCTCATTTGGCATCTCCTTGACCAGCTCGGCCACCTTGGCCATCAGTTTTTTAGTTTTTGCGAACATGCGCGCAGAGCCGGAGGCGAACATGGACGCGCCGTCCTGATCAATGATTTGAATGCGCAGGCCTTCGGGTGTCATATCAACCATGAGGTTATCTTTCAGCGCCGCCAGCTCCGGATCATCTTCTATGGCTTTTTTAAGCGCAGCCTCGGCGGCCTTGAATTTCTTTTCCTCGGCCTTGCGCAGGATTTCTTTTGCCTTTTCAACGGTGGCGGTTTTGTCCTTGCTGGGCTAGGCCGATTTATCACCGTATTTATGGGCCTGCGTTGCTGATTTTGGCGTTGATGTGTTGGGCATGGACAGGGTTTGCACATTGGTGGCCATCGCGCCCTGCGGGCTCATGCTCAGGCCGCCCATCACGCCGCCCGCGCCGCTTGTGCTTTCGGAAACCTTGATGGCGGTGGGGTCGTAATATTGCGCAATGGCTTCGCGCTCCTCCTGTGTGGTGGAGCTGAGCAGCCAGAGCAGGAGGAAGAACGCCATCATCGCGGTCACGAAATCAGCATAGGCCACCTTCCACGCGCCGCCATGCATGGCGGGCAGGGCGGTTATTATGATTTGCGTTTGGATGCTTTTGTTGCTCATGCTTTGCCCCATCCTGTTTTAGCTCGGCGCAGGGAGTTCGTTGAGCTTTTCCTCTAGCTCCAAGAAGCCCGGCTGCACGTTATGAGGGATAGTTTTACGGCCAAATTCAACGGCAACTTGCGGCGCAGCGCCTTTCAGGAAGGCGATCATGCAGACTTTGATGCATTTGTAATACATGACTTGGGTCTCGGCCTTCGCCGTCATGGCCAGCGCGATTGGGCCAACGAAGGCGTAGGAGATCCACACGCCCATAAATGTTCCCACAAGCGCGCCGCCGATCATTTTCCCCAGAACCTCCGGCGGTTCGGAGATGGAGGCCATGGTTTTAATCACCCCAAGAACCGCCGCCACAATGCCCAGCGCGGGAATACCCTCTCCCATATGGTGAACGGCGTGTCCGGCGTGGTGTTCGTGATGCTCAATAGTGTGAATTTCCTCGCTCATCAATCCGCCGAGCTGCGCCGGGTCTTCATTGCCCAGAGAGATAATGCGTAAGTAATCACAGAAGAATATAAGCGCGTGGTGGTTGCCCTGAAAGCCGGGGAATTGCGCAAACAGATCGCTATCATCCGGGTTTTCGATATGGGTTTCCAGCGCCAGCCAGCCCTTTGTTCGGGATAGTTTAAATACGGTGAAGAGCATGCTGAATAACTCGATATAGTCGTCTTTATTATAGGCCTCAGGCGTGGTGAGCGCGCTCATATATTTGCCGCTCATCTTGATCACATCCATCGTGTTTCCGATCAGAAACGCGCTGAACGCACAGCCCATGATGATAATAAACTCCCCCGTGAACGCGCCAAGAATAACGCTCATCAAGCCCATAAAGGCAGGTATGTTAAAGCCCATAGCAACGAGCAAGCCACCAAAGGTGCAGACAAAAACAAGAAGAAGGCCAAGTAACTTCATGGGCGCGGTAAAATCCTTTCCGGTGCCAGAGTGGTGATGTTTTTATGACGCAGTTTTCGTGAGTGGGGTACGCATTAGAATACACAGGCAGTGTTAAAGCTTGGTTAAAACAACTCTAGCTGCGTGAATAATTGTGAAGGGTTTTTGGGGGCAGATCAAGACACGGCGAGCGCTTGCTCACAGCTATAAGTATTTTTATCTAATATTAATCTTTAGGTGGTGCGTAAGCTGGAGCAGACTCGGCTTCGCCAAAATATTGCCCCTGACCATATTGCACGCCGAGCGAGTCGAGCATATCTGCTTGTTCTTTGCTCTCGATGGACTTGCCAATCAAGGTTCTTTTCTTTTCTTTGCAGGTTTTTGCTAGATGGCTAACCATCGAGCGCTCATGCTCTGATTTTATGACGAGTTCGCTGTAATAGCCGTCCATTTTTACAGTATCACATTCGATAGCGTCGAGAATTTCAATGCCTTTTGCGTTTGCGGCTAAGCTGTCGAGGGTAATTTTAAACCCTTTTTCACGTAAGGTTTTGGTGAATAGAGAGGAAACGCTGTTGGGCTTGATCAATTTAGCGTTGGTGATTTCAATGATTAGTCGTTCATGAATGCTGTCTTCTTTGTCCAGTGATTCCATGAGTTTTTCAACGAAGGCTGGGTCTTCGATAGAGCCAGGAAGGATGTTTATGGCGTAGGGTGTACGGCTGCCGGCTAGCTTTCGTGTCAATTGCGTAATGGCGCGCTCACAGACAGCCAGATCAAGATCAACACCTAGCTCTACATCCTGCGCAAAGGTAACCCAGTCCTGCGTGTCGCCTTCAGGAAAGCGACAGAGCATTTCATAGTGATGCAGTTCTAAATCTTTGAGATTCGTGACGGGCTGATAGAAAAACTTAAAGTTTACAGTGTCGATGAAGCTTTTGAGCTGTGATATTTTGCTTTGATTATCGGTAACGAGAGCTTTAAGGCTCTGGCTTAAGCTCTGAATGTCGTCTGAAATATCTTTACCTGAGGCTAGCTCGTTGATGGTGTGGTAGAAGGCTTTTTGCGCCTCCTCAGGCTCCATTTCACCAGAGTTGGTCGCTATGGTGCGGGTCTTGACCTCTAGCCCGGCGCCGTCTGGATCTTTCTCTTTGAAGATTGATTCGATGTGGGCTTTAACCTCTTCAATATTTACATTATGGTCGTGGATGAAGGTGAGGCGGCCATCGGCAATTTCGGCGACAGCTTTGCCGTCCAGTGCTTGTTCACGTAAATAACGAGCCATCTCACCCATCGCCTCGGCCCAGTTTTCTTCAGGGATGGTTTCGCTGCGTCCGAAATCAAACATGGTGAGGTCAGCTTCTTTGTCTGTGGTGCGGGCGAAGTGGAAGACTTGTTCTGCGGCGTCAATAAATTGCGTTTTATTCCAGAGGCTATCGTCAAACTCATCATGCGCGGGCTGCGCCATGTCGTCCATTAGCTCATTACTTAAACTGATCGTGACAAAGAAATTGCGACTATAAGGCATCTTGACGCCCGTCACCACGCCCTTGCGCTTGGTCTTCAAGTGGTTCATGTCAATCAGGAAGGGGCCACAGCGTGCGCCGTGCGGCGCTTCTTCCATCAGAGAAAGCATGCGCGCCTGTTCAAAGGTTGAGAAGAGGTTGAGCCAGCTCGATCCCTCCAATGTTTCCCCTTTTTCGCCTGTTAGACTTTGGATCGCGCCTGTTGCAAAAATGATTTTGCCATCATCCGCGACCTCAATCAGCATGTCCGCTGAGGCAAAGGCAAAAGCCAAGAATCGATCGCGCTGTGTTTTTAGGGTTTTGGACATGAGTGAGTTTAGGCTTAGTGAAACCGAGTGCTCAGCATAGCATGAAATTTTTGAGACTGCTTTATTTCTTTTGCAAAAGCCGCGCTGCATCGAGCGCACCATAGCTCAGCACGCCATCGCATCCGGCGCGTTTAAAGCTGAGCAGGGTTTCCATCAGCGCGTCATCATACTCCAGCCAACCTTTTTCGCTGGCCGCTTTCAGCATCGCGAATTCACCGCTGACGTGATAGGCGAAGGTGGGCACTTTGAATGTGTCTTTGACGCGGCAGATGATATCGAGGTAGGGCATGCCGGGTTTGACCATCACCATGTCCGCGCCCTCGGCGATATCCAGCGCAACCTCGCGCAGCGCTTCGTCGGCGTTGGCGGGGTTCATTTGATAGGTTTTGCGATCATTGCGCAGCCCCTCTGGCGCGTTTTCAAGGCTGCAGCCAGCGGCATCACGGAACGGGCCGTAAAAGCACGAAGCAAACTTTGCGGCGTAAGACATGGTTGGCGTTTCTTCGAATCCGTCGCTATCCAGCCCTGCGCGGATCGCGCCAATCATACCGTCCATCATGCCCGATGGCGCGATGATATCAGCCCCGGCGCGTGCGGCGATGATGGCTTGTTTGGCTAAATTCTCCAGCGTCGCATCATTATCCACACCGCCTTTGGCGTTGATCGGCCCGCAATGCCCGTGGTCGGTATATTCACAAAAGCAGGTGTCGGCGATGATCAGCAGATCCGGCACAGCCTGTTTCACCCGATCGATCATGCGATAGAGCAGGCCGCTCTCGCTCATAGAATCACTGCCGCTTTCGTCCTTATTGTGCGAGACGCCGAACAACATGATCGCGTTGATGCCGAGATCATGCGCTTCTTTGGCCGCTGTCACAATGCTCTGTTCAGTCTCCCGAAACACATCGGGCAGGGAGGTGATGGGCGTGCGCTCATCCAGGTTTTCTTCGACAAACATGGGGTAAACCAGGTCATTTACGCTCACGTGATGTTCTTGCAGCATATCGCGTAGCGCGTTAGAGCCGCGCAGGCGACGCATGCGGCTGACCGGGAATGGGGCTGTGTAAGGGGTGTTGTTCATATGAATAATAGTAAAATATGATTTGGTTAGACGCAATAGCTAGTGGTAAAAAAGCTTTTTATATTGACCTGCACCGCCCAAGGCTTCACAATTATCTCTGGTTTATTTTGAATTTTTGGAGTTTTATCGCGTGACATCTACACCCTATTTCGAAGCTATTCAGCTTATTGAGCGTTTGCACCGCTATTTCCTTGATGTTTTAAAGGTGGAGCTGGATAAAAGAAATATTCAGGACATCAATAACGTGCAATCGATGATTCTCTATAATGTCGGCGATGAGGAAATGACCGTCGGGGAATTAACAATCCGCGGCTATTATCTCGGCTCCAATGTATCCTATAACGTGAAAAAGATGGTGGAGAACGGCTATCTGTTGCAGGAGCGCTCCATCCACGATAAACGCTCCATCCGTGTAAAGCTCTCCGAAAAGGGGCTAGAGCTAAAAACCATGATCTCCGAAATGTTCGTCCGCCATGAAAGCATGATCGAAGGCACCGAAATCAACGACGAGCGCCTGAAAGAGCTAAACGCCACCCTAACAATGCTAGAACGCTTCTGGAGCCAGCAGACGAACTTCAGCGGTGGGTTTTAGGTAGGTCTTCTACTAGGTAAGCGCGGTGTGATAGATCTTAATAACCTTCCGGGATTAGAGCGACGAAAAGACTGCCTTTTAGATTCATCAATTTTTTCAGGCACAAGCTGTTGTAGTCTTATCGTAAGGTCTTTTGTAGCTCCTGACAATTGGTGGTCATCTGCCGTTTTATTTAGGTGTTCTTTGTAGGTTTGTCTGAAACGTTTGAAGTCATTGTTTAAATTAGGGTGTACTTCCCCTACAAGGCCAAGGGCGAGAAGATAAAAGAATGTGCTATTATCAAACCTTATTTCTTTAAGCGCTTTTTCGATACAATCCATTGTTGGCTTAGCGCCGTTAGCCTCTATAAAGGCATCTACGAATTGTTTCGTTGGATTTCGTTTGTTTGCTATGGCTTTAAATTTGTTTATCATAATTTTGTTTCTAGGCTAAATAAAACGTTCTGTCAATAAAAATTAAAAAGCCCCAATCCCCGTCATCGCCCGCCCGAGAATAAGCGCATGAATGTCATGCGTGCCTTCGTAGGTGTTCACGGCCTCTAAATTACAGGCGTGGCGCATGATGTGGTATTCGTCGGCGATGCCGTTGCCGCCATGCATGTCTCTTGCCACCCGCGCGATATCGAGCGCCTTGCCGCAATTATTGCGTTTGAGCAGGGAGATGGCTTCGGGCGCGGCGCGGTCCTCATCGCGCAGGCGGCCAAGGCGGTGCGCGGCGGCCAGGCCTAGCGTGATTTCGGTTTGCATATCGGCCAGCTTTTTCTGGATTAATTGTTGCCCGGCCAGCGGTTTGCCGAATATAACGCGCTCCATCGTATAGTTCCGCGCGCGGTGCCAGCAATCTTCGGCTGCGCCCAGCACGCCCCAGCAAATGCCAAAGCGGGCGGAGTTCAGGCACATTAATGGCGCTTTCAGGCTGTTCGCATGCGGCATGACGTTCGCATCGGGCACAAAGACCTCGTTCATCGCAATCCCGCCGGTGGGGCTGGCGCGCAGGGACAGCTTGCCCTCAATCTTCGGCGCGGTAAGGCCGTCCATGCCCTTATCGAGGATAAGGCCAAGTGTCGAGCCATCCTCCGCACGCGCCCAAACGACGAACACATCAGCGATGGGGGAGTTGGAAATCCATTGTTTCTCGCCAGAAACGCTGTAGCCGCCATCGACTTTCTTCGCCTTGGTGCGCATGTCGGACGGGTCGGACCCGCCATCGGGCTCGGTCAAGCCAAAGCAGCCGATAAATTCACCGCTGGCAAGTTTGGGCAGATATTTGTCCTTTTGCTCCTCCGAGCCAAATGTATAAATCGGGTACATCACCAGCGAAGATTGCACGGAGTAACATGAGCGATAGGCCGAATCAACGCGCTCCAGCTCCCGCGCGATCAGCCCGGCGGCGGTGTAGGTTGAGCCGGCGCAGCCATAGCCCTCTAGCATCGGGCCAAGTAAGCCAAGCTCCCCCATCTCGCGCATGATGGCGGGGTCGAATTCTTCGGTGCGGTAAGCCTCCATAATGCGCGGTTGCAGCTTGTCGCGGGCGTAATCGCGCGCGGTCTGCATGATCATCCGCTCTTCATCTGTGAGCAGCTCATCGAGCAAAAACGGGTCTTCCCAGTTAAAATCTACGCGTTTTGGTATGGTCATAGTTTCTTTTACCACCAAGACACCAAGGCACCAAGTCTTTCAAAATTTTTATTCATTTTTCTTGGCGTCTTGGTGTCTTGGTGGTTAAATATTTTTCATGAACAAAGATATATTAAATGGCAGAGAAATTATTCTAGAGCTGTTCCCCGTGGGAAATGTGGTGAAGGTTTCGGCAATGGACACGGCGAGCTTAACAGAAGTGTCCATCCAGGGCCCGGCCAGCGCAGGCGAGGAAGTCCTTAAACGCAATGCGCTTAAGCGGCTTGACTATGTGCTTAGGAAGAAGGGTGTTGTTTAGGGTGTAAGTTTTCTTGTAAGGCTGTTTGGATAAACACGAAATACACCACCTTTTCTGTTGCTATCTACGGGCTTCACGACAAGAAGGCGGTCTTGATCTCTAATTTTTTCAATTCGAACTGGATTTGCTAAAGGCGCATGGGAAAAGCTATGTGAATCGCCAGTTTCACAGAGCCATATATCCCCGATAGAGAATGTTTCTTGAAGTTTACCAAGCATTTTTTTACTCACCCTTATTTATTTTTGTTTTTCTATAACTTGACTTTTTGTTTTTAGCAAGAAAATATTGGATTAAATATATAATAATCACTATATATTGTGTCCTAACGTGATAAGGAGGCGCGCTCATGACTAAAATAGCAATTGCTAGCGACCATGCGGGGTTTGAGCTAAAGGAAGCCATTAAGGCGCATTTCGGTGCGCAGGTGGAATTTTTAGATCTTGGCCCGGAAACGGATGATCGTGTGGATTATCCGGATTTTGGCAGAGCGCTGGGGCAGGCAATTGCTGATCGTAAAGCGCTGCGCGGTATTGTTGTTTGCGGGTCTGGTATTGGCATTACAATCGCGGCAAACCGTTTTCCGGCGGTGCGCGCGGCTAATTGTGTAACGGTGGAAATGGCAAGCCTCGCGCGCCGGCATAATGATGCGAATGTGCTGGGGCTGGGGCAGCGCTTGGTTGATCAAGATTTGGCCTTTGCGATTGTTGAGGCTTTTTTAAGTACGGAATTTGAAGGTGCTCGCCATGCTGGGCGCGTCGAAAAATTAGGAGAAAAAATATGAGCAATGCAGCAATGAAAGAAGAGATAATGGATGGATTTTTTACCGATGATTTAGCGGCCGCCGACAGCGCGGTGAGCGAGGCGATTAATAACGAGCTTCACCGTCAGCAAACGCAAATCGAACTGATTGCTTCGGAAAATATCGTGTCCAGGGCCGTGATGGAGGCGCAGGGCTCTGTGCTGACCAATAAATACGCAGAAGGCTATCCGGGGCGGCGCTATTATGGCGGCTGCGAGTTTGCTGATGTGGTTGAAGATCTAGCGCGCGATCGCGCTAAAGAGCTGTTCGGCGCGAAATACGCAAATGTGCAGCCAAACTCCGGCTCTCAGGCCAATCAGGGCGTGATGCAGGCTTTGTTGCAGCCCGGTGATACAATTTTGGGGATGAGCCTTGCAGCCGGGGGTCATTTGACCCATGGCGCGGCGCCCAATCAATCCGGTAAATGGTTTAATGCGATCCAGTACGGTGTGCGTGAAGATGATGCTCTGCTTGATTATGAGGAGATGGAAGCACTTACGCGTGAGCATAAGCCGAAGATGATTATTGCCGGCGCGTCGGCCTATCCACGGGTCATTGACTGGGCGCGTTTCCGCAAAATTGCGGATGAGGTTGGGGCATATCTGTTTGTTGATATGGCGCATTATGCAGGGTTAATTGCGGGTGGGGTGTATCCTAGCCCGCTTCCCTATGCTGATATTGTGACGACAACCACACATAAGACGCTCCGTGGGCCCCGCGGCGGGATGATCCTGACCAACGATTTGGATATCTTTAAAAAGATAAATTCGGCGATTTTTCCCGGCATTCAGGGCGGGCCGTTGATGCATGTTATTGCTGGTAAAGCCGTATGTTACGGGCAAGCATTAAAGCCCGAGTTTAAAACATATGCGAAAGCAATGCTGGAGAATGCGAAAATTTTGGCCGAGACGCTGAAGCAAGGTGGTGTGGATATCGTTTCCGGTGGTACGGATAGCCACATTGTGTTGGTGGATTTGCGCCCTAAGGGCCTGACCGGTGATGTGACCGAACACGCGCTTGAACGCGCCGGTATGACGTGTAACAAAAATGCAGTGCCGTTTGACCCGGCCCCGCCGATGGTAACATCTGGCGTTCGTTTGGGCACGCCCGCCGCCACAAGTCGCGGTTTTGGTCCGGCGGAGTGGAAATTGGTTGGTGAATATATTGTCGAAGTGCTTGACGGGCTGAAGGCCAATGGCGAAGATGGCAATTCAGATATCGAACACGCGGTGAAGGTAAAGGTGGAGGCGCTCTGTGCACGTTTCCCGATTTACCCAACGCTTTAAGGGGGAAAGAATGCGCTGCCCATTTTGTGGACATGATGAGACGCAAGTGAAGGATTCTCGGCCGACGGAGGATAATTCCGCCATTCGCCGCCGCCGCTCCTGTCCGGAGTGTGAGGAGCGCTTTACGACGTTTGAACGTGTGCAGCTGCGTGAGATGACAGTGCTTAAAAATGGTGGTCGTACGCAGCCCTTTGATGCGGATAAAATCATAAAATCGATGCAAATTGCCCTACGCAAACGCCCGGTTGATTTAGCGCAGATTGAAAAAGAAGCGGCCTTAATCGTACACGGCCTTGAATCACAAGGCGAAGCAGAGATTAAATCAAAGACCATTGGCGCGGCCGTGATGAAGGCCTTGATTAATATAGATGCGGTGGGTTATATCCGCTATGCCTCGGTCTATAAGGATTTTCGTGAGCCAGAAGATTTTAATCAATTCCTGGAAGATGCTAAAACCCTCCAAGGTAAATCAAAATAAACCCCCTATGAATATGAGCACTGACCAGACCTATATGCACGCGGCTTTGGCTCTTGCGCGCAGAGGGCTTGGCCGCACGGCGCCCAACCCGGCGGTTGGTTGCATCATTGTGAAGGACGGCATTGTTGTTGGCCGCGGCTGGACTGGTGATGGCGGACGGCCACATGCGGAAACGCAGGCTTTAAAGCAAGCCGGCGCGCAGGCAAGGGGTGCGTGCGCCTATGTCACGCTCGAGCCGTGTCATCACCATGGAGAGACGTCGCCTTGTTCGGAGGCGCTGGTGAGTGCGGGCGTTAAGCGATGCGTTGTCGCTTGCACCGACCCGGATCCGCGCACGGCCGGGCAGGGGAGTGAGCATTTACGCGCGGCTGGGGTTGAGGTTGTGACGAGCGTTTTAGAGCAAGAGGCCTTGGCGCTGAATAAGGGGTTTATTCTGCGCGTCACGGAAAGCCGCCCTTTTGTCACACTGAAAACCGCGATCAGCGCTGATGGTAAAATTGCTGTAGAGCCGGGCAAGCAGCATTGGATGACGGGTGCGCGAGCGCGAGCTTATGCGCATCTCTTGCGATCCCAGCATGATGCGATTTTGGTGGGAATAGGGACGGTCTTAGCGGATGATCCGGCGCTGACGACGCGGCTGCCGGGCTATAGATATGATGGTTTGCGGGTTATTTTGGATAGTGGTTTACGCATATCTCTGGACTCCCAACTCTTTAAGGATATGGCTTCTCATTTTATATTAATTTTACATAATTCAAAAGAGGGGGGGGGCTCCCTTAGTAATATTGATGGCGCGGTGTTGATTAAGGTTGATCCACGTGATCTTAAGGCGGTGCTAGAATGTTTGGCGCAGCGCGGTATTACGCGGCTTTTGGTTGAGGGTGGGGCGCAGATTCATACATCATTTCTTGAGAGCGGTCTGTATGACCAGCTCTGTTTATTCAAAGGGCCGGACATGATTGGTCCTGGCGGCGTTGATGCCCTGGTCGGCCATGATATTGCCAGAGTCGCGCAGGACTTTGACTTGATGCTTGAGCGCTCCATATCGCTTTGTAGAGATGACGGTGAAGATTTACTGGAAATATATGGGCGGAGGGCTTAAGCTCCCCCGAAGAATAAAGGACAACAATGTTTACAGGCTTAGTGCAGGATGTCGGAACGGTGCGCGCGATTGAGGATATCGGCGCGGATCGGCGCATCACGATTGAAACGGGTATGGACCTTAAAACCGTGTCAGTTGGCGCGTCAATTGCGTGCAGTGGGTGCTGTTTGACGGCTATTGAAATCATAGAAAATGCTTTTATTGCAGATGTTTCTATCGAGTCTTTATCAAAGACTATTATCGAACAATGGGACGTCGGGATGCGGGTCAATATTGAACCGTCTTTGCGTCTTGGTGATGAAATGGGCGGGCATATTGTTTCTGGCCATGTTGATGGATTGGCGGTTCTGGATAGTCTTGAGGAAGATGGTGAGTCGTTTCGGCTCAAGCTTTCTGTGCCGGATGAGTTAGCGCGCTATATTGCGCCGAAGGGGTCCGTGACCCTTGATGGTATTTCCCTGACGGTGAATGACGTGGACGGTAATGTTTTCGGCGTGAACATCATTCCGCACACATGGAGCAGCACGACGCTGCACCTCCGGCAGGCGGGCGATACGCTAAACCTTGAGATTGATATGCTGGCGCGCTATGTTGCGCGGCAATTGGAACAAAGGAGTGCGGCATGAAGAGTGTCTCAAAACAAGCCATTAAGGACTCACGGTTGATCGAAGATGATCAAGCCGTTCTCTCCTCCATCGAAGAGATTTTAGCGGATGTCAGAGCAGGCAAGCCGGTCATTATCGTTGATGATGAAGACCGTGAGAATGAGGGCGATCTTGTGATTGCGGCGGAATGCGCGAGCGCGGAAAATATTAACTTTATGGCGAAGGATGGACGTGGCCTGATTTGCTTGCCGATGGAGAGCGCGATGGTGGAGCGTTTGGGGTTAGAGCTGATGGGGCGCGGTGATAATTCGCGCCACCAAACGGCGTTCACGGTCTCTATTGAGGCGAAAGAAGGTGTGACGACAGGGATTTCGGCGGCGGATCGGGCGCATACGATCCAAACGGCGATTGATCCGGCGGCGAGTGCAAACGACATTGCAACGCCGGGACATGTGTTTCCGTTGATGGCGCGTGAGGGCGGTGTTTTGGTGCGTGCGGGGCATACGGAGGCCGCTGTGGATTTGGCCAAGATGGTTGGGTTTTCCGGGGCGGGCGTGATTTGTGAGATCATGAATGATGATGGCACGATGGCGCGGCTTGATGACCTTGTTGGCTATGCACAGAAACACGCACTGAAAATTGGCACGATTGCGGATCTGATTGAGCACCGCCGGCGAACTGAGTCGCTGGTCAAAAAAATACATGAGACTGACTTTTCAAGCCGTTACGGCGGAGACTTCAAGTTCATGATCTACGCAAATACGGTTCAATATACGGAGCATATTGCGCTGGTGAAGGGCGATTTGAGCGCCAGTGATGAGCCAACGCTTGTGCGGATGCATGCGGTTGATTTCTTTGAGGATATTTTGGGCTCTAACGCAGACTCAACGCTGCATAAATCTATGGAAGCCATTGAGCAGGAGGGGCGCGGGGCGATTGTGATTATCAGGCAGTCTCGTCCAGACGCGCTTTCAGCCAAATTGAAGGGTGAGCACCCTAAAGATAAAGAAGAAATTTTGCGTGATTACGGTATTGGTGCGCAGATCTTGCTGGATTTGGGAATCACGAATATGACGCTTTTGACCGATAAGCCGAAGAATGTTGTTGGCCTGGAGGGCTATGGGCTGTATATCTCTGGCCACAGAGCAATTAACCAGAGCGACTAACATATAGAAAAATGGCTGATGAACCCCACATTATGATCGTCGAATCGCGGTTTTATGACGATATCGCTGATTTGCTGCTCACGGGTGCTGTCCAAGCACTTGAGGCGGTCGGCGCAAGCTATGAGCGCTTTGATGTCTCTGGCGCGCTTGAGTTGCCGGCGGCAATCAAGATGGGGGCGCAGAGCGGTAAGTTTGACGGATTTATCGCACTTGGCTGCGTTATCCGCGGCAAGACCTATCACTTTGAAGTGGTGTCAAATGAAAGCGCACGAGGGATCATGGATCTTGGTGTGCATCATGGTCTGGCTGTCGCAAACGGCGTTTTGACATGCGAGAATAAAGAACAAGCGATTGTCAGAGCTGATCCGGCGCAGAAAAATAAAGGTGGTAGTTTTGCGCAGGCTGCTTTATCACTCATCAACCTTAACCATAATTTGAACCGATAATGACCCAATCTGCACCCAAAAAGACCATGTCCCCAGAGAATGAGCAAGCTTTCTGCGCAAGGCTGAACGCGGTGCAGGCTATTTATCAGATGATTTTTAATAAGCGGCCCATTAAAGAGGTGGCTAAAGACTATAAAGAGCGGGAAAATGTCGACAGTGAGGGCGAATCGCTCGCAAAACCGGACTTTATTCACTTCAAAACAGTTCTTTTTGGTGTGGATGAGCGGATGCTTGAGTTAGAGTCGATTATCCAGGCGCATCTGCAAAAGGATGAGCAGGGGCCGCAGCGGGTCGTTGAGCCGCTTTTGAATGCTATTTTCCTGTGCGGAACATATGAGCTGCTCGCCTGCCAGGATATTGATTCTGCATTGATTATTAATGATTACCTCAATGTTACGCACGGCTTTTATGAGCAAAGTGAAGTGTCCTTTGTGAATGCTGTTTTAGATGCGATTAGCAAGCTTCTGCGTGAGGTATAGGGCGCGCTGGATGAGGCTGCATTGTCATTATTTTCGCTATTTTATTCCGGTTTATAGCGCTTTGAATAAATAATTGGGGCTGTCGTAGATAAGTTATAAATTTGTCCATTTTTTGAGCGTTTTTAACTGCTCTTTATGCGACCCATAATTAAACCTAAATTCCGTTTCTTTTAAGAACCAATAAAATTGCTTTTCAGGAATGCCGTTGTATTT
>JAJRYK010000035.1 GCA_024275825.1 Alphaproteobacteria bacterium | reverse complement strand
GCGAGATACACTAAAGCGATGCGAAGCTTCCACTTTACTACCACCAAATTCTACAAAGGAAACAACTCTTTTACGAAGGTCTATTGAATAAGTCATCATGCAGCATAGCATGCGCAATTATTAATTGGAATTACTATAAAATGAGGCATCCGTAACCCCGGACTTGATCTGGGATTTATGCCGCATTCCTCTCCTTTGGCTAAAGCCCCGGATTGCGAGCGTAGAGTTCGAGATTACATTGGGTGAAACCCTGCCTTATTCTTAATTGGAATCACTATATTCCACCACAAACATCTGGCTAAACCAGCGCCATCTTGGTTTGTCTTCTGCGGTTTTTGGGCCGGGGAGGGTGCAGTTTAGGCGTGTGCGGCTTTCGGTTATAGGCTCGGCGGTGTGCAATTCTATGCGGGTGTCTCCGATGATGTCTATCGTGGGGCGATCTTGGCCGGAGATGAAGCAGGAGAGCTTTGGTAGAGCGGCGGAAAGGGCTTTGGTCACGCTAAAGCCGAAATGAGTTTTTGGTGCTGTGAGATAGAGATCTTGTGGCTCCATGTCTGTAACGGGTAAGGGGAGCGCGTTCGTGACCATTTCAAAGCGCTCTTTATCGCCGTAAATCTCTGTCATGGAAAACCGTGGCAAGGCATGCATATCTGAAGCAGATGACGCTGCGCCGGAGTGTAAACCCAATGCTGCAGTGAAACCTTGATCGGCGATGAGTGTTTTATAGGCCAGCGAATATTCACCGAAGGGATAAGAGAAAAGGGTTGGCTCGCGACCGAGGTTCTTTCTGAAGGCGACGCGGGCCTTGTTGATCTGGCTCAGGATCGTTTGGTTATCTTGCGTGTAGAGGCGACCGTAATTGGCAGGAAGGAGGCCAAAATCTACAAAATCATATTTGGTTAAAGATTTTAAATCGCGCCAGCTCACATACTCACTGCCGCCGCGTATAGCGTAATTGCTGGCGAAAAAGATGGTGAAGGGGATCTCGCGTTTGATCAGAAGCGGAAAGGCATTTTTATAGGCAGAGGTGTAGCCGCCTTCGAAAGTGAGCGCGATGGTTTTGTCGGGTAGCTCCTCTCCCGCTTGGATAGCGGTGATCAGTGCAGGCAGGGCGATGGTGTTATAGGCGCCGTTCTCAAGCGTTTGCAAATGGTCTTTGAACTGTTCCAGGCGCAGATTTGTTGCGGGATAGGCGTCCTCGCCAATGCGGTGATAGGCCAGAATAATGCCGGCGCTTTTATCCTCGGGGATGGAATGCGCAGCGTAAGCGTGCCCTATCGCGGCGTAAAAGCCGATAACAAAGCACAAAAAGAGACGCAATATAGGGAGCATGCCCTCTTTCTCGCATGGAATTGATGTTTTGTATAGAGGGCTTATATGTGTATAAAAGATAACGTAAAAATAACAGGAGAAGACTATGAGCGACGGCAAGATTTTGAGTGATGAGGCGCTGGATATTTTATTTCGTGAGGCACGGAGCTTTAATGAATGGCAAGACAAAGAGGCCAGCGCTGTGACGCTGCGCGCTGTTTTCGATTTGATGAAGTGGGCCCCGACGAGCGCGAACTGTTTCCCGCTGCGCGTTGTGTTTGTGACGTCACCAGAGGCAAAGGCTCGTCTGAAGCCACATTTGGCGGAGGGCAATGTCGACAAGACCATGAGCGCGCCGGCGGTGGCGATCATGGCTAATGACAAGCAGTTCTATGAGAAGCTGCCGCAACTCTTCCCGCATGCGGATGCGAAGAGCTGGTTTGTCGGTAATCAGGCGCTGATTGATGAAACGGCGATGCGCAATGGAACGCTGCAGGGCGCGTATTTGATGCTGGCTGCGCGTGCGCTGGGGCTTGATTGCGGGCCAATGTCTGGTTTTGATCCAGAGGGTATGAAGGCTGAGTTCTTTCCAGGCCAAGATTATGAGGTGAATTTCATCTGTAATTTGGGTTATGGCGATCGGGAGACGTTATTCCCGCGCTCTCCACGGCCGGACTTTGATGACATGGCTGATATTCTTTGATGAGCGATATGGGTTCAGGGCAATTTCAAACTATTTTGGTGATTGATTCAGCGATGAATGGCTGCGGCGCATGTGTTTATGATGCTACGCGGGACGTTGCGGTCAGTAAAGGCGCGGCGATGGTGCGCGGGCAGGCCGAAGCGTTGATACCGCTGGTTGAGGCGGTGATGGGCGGGGCTGGCATTGCGTATGACGCGCTGGAGGCGATTGTGACCACGCGCGGGCCGGGGGCATTTACGGGCTTGCGGATTGGAATGTCAGCGGCGAAGGCGATGGGGGTTGCGCTTGGCGTGCCGGTGTTTGGTGTGACGACGCTGCAGGCTTTAGCGTTTGGATTTAAAGCGAGCGGTAACCTCTTGAATCCATTTTCAGTTATATTAGAAACGAAACGTAGCGATTTTTATTTTCAAAAGTTTGATGGTGAAGGCTGCGCGGATGGTGAGGCTGTGGCAGCGCCGGTGGATGAGCTGGTTGATCAGGTTAATACGGTTTGTATTGGTGATGCCGCGGCGCGGTTTTTGGAAGAGGCTGGCGGGGATTTTGAGATCATACAGGGGTATGATCTGCCTGATCCAGAGGTGGTTGCGCGGGCGTTTATTGAGCGCTCTGGCGATGAGAGTCTTTTTATGCGCAGCCCTGATCCACTGTATCTGCGCCCGGCGGATGTGAGTTATTCCAAGAAAAAGCAGCGTGTTTTGGCGGAATAAAGGGGCATTGCTCTTCCTCTTCCTCCCCCTTGGGGGGAGGATTAAGGTGGGGGGGGTGATGGTGTTTGATAAATTCTCGATTGTAACCCCGCCCCCTAGCTCCCTCCCTTTGGGAGGGGGAATATGTATTGAAGTCGGGGATAAATATTGCATTCAATCAATATTAAGGCTTATAGTTGTATTGTTGATGAATACATATCTTTTACTAGGGGGCGCGTATGCCGGAATCAATAAATCGTGAAGAATTACTGGCGCTGACGACAGAAATTGTGTCGTCTTACGTGTCGCATAACACAATGCCGACATCTGAGGTGTCAGCGCTGATTGAAACGGTGTTTAAGACGCTGTCTAGCGTTGATGGTGATGGTGGCGCTCATGCAGACCGTCCGCAGCCCGCTGTGCCGATCAAGCGCTCAATCACGCCGGATCACATTATTTGTCTGGAGGATGGCAAGAAGCTGAAGATGTTGAAGCGCCATCTGATGACGGCCTATGGGATGAGCCCGGAAGAGTATCGCACGCGCTGGGGCTTGCCGCTGGATTACCCGATGGTCGCGCCGAACTATGCCGCGCAACGTAGTCAGCTGGCAAAAGATATTGGGCTCGGGAAGAAATAGGGGCGGATAGTAATCCCGATTAAGAATACTACATTGTTGTCACCCCCGCGGCCCGGCTGTGCCGGGCCGCGGGGGTGACGATTGTGGGGGGGGGCGATAGTATTGAGTGATTTAGCTCTGATCCAGCTCTTTACAGCGCGCGAGAGAAGCGGCGAGTGTTTCTTTTAGAATTTTATCAAATTTGCCATTCATCAAAACTTCAAGTCCAGCTTCTGTCGTGCCGCCGGGGCTGGTGACGTTTTTACGGAGCGTGGCTGCGGTCTCTGTCGGCTCTGCTTCGGCGAGTGCGGCGCTGCCGATGACGGTTTGGCGCGCGAGGGTTTCGGCGAGATCTTGCGGGAGGCCGATGTCGGTGCCAGCCTTTGTTAGGGCTTCGATCATATAGAACACGTAGGCTGGGCCGCTGCCCGACAGCGCCGTGACGGCATGGAGGAGGTTTTCGTCTTCGACCCACTCCAGTAGGCCGGCGCAGGAAAATAGCACATCGGCGATGTCCTTTTGCAGCGTGCTCACGTTTGCGTTGGCGGTGGCCACGGTCATGCTTTTGCCAATGGATGCTGGCGTATTGGGCATGGCGCGGATGATGGGTTGGGCGGGGCTAAACCATTGTTCAAAATTGCTGATCGATAGCCCTGCGGCGATAGAGATAATCGCGGTATCTTCGGGCAGGACGGGTTTTAGTTCTCCGCAGAGCTTCGCCATTGCCTGTGGTTTGACGGCGAGAACGACGATGTCAGCATTTTTAAGCTCCTCTTCGCAATAGCTGGGGTAACGCACGCGGTTGAAGATCAGCGGCGCGGCCTTTTTGTGCGTCCGCGCGGGCGGCAGGGGCACATTTGGCGTGTTCATATTGCGCTCAACAATCGTGCATTCAAGGTTCAGGCTTGATTCAAGCCAGCTGCGGAGCAGCGCGCCGCCCATATTACCGCAGCCAATAAGAACAAGACGAATAGCGTTTGGTTTACTCATGAGATGAATCCTGGATTGAATTGATTGCGTTTAGGTCGTGGAGCACCAGAGTCTGCTGCCAGACTCGAGATTAAGTCTCTTAAGACTCGCCTAAAGTGTCCATCAGTGCAAGGGCCATATTTTGATCATTGGCGACTTCGGGCTTTGACAGCATGTGGAAAACATGGTGGTAGCGCTCGCATTGCGCCAAAGAGATATCGACCAGATCCTCGATATGCTCAACGCCGGATAGGCCGTTTAGGCCGCGCAGGAGGCACGTGTGACGGAAGCTGGGGATCTTTGTTTCAGCCGGCAGATCAAAATGCCCCATCCAGAGATCTTCGTTAATGCTCATCAGGGCCTCGCCCGCGGCGCTCATATTTGCGTTGTCGAGCGTTAGGTCATATTGGCAGCAGAACTGCATCGCGCTCATATCTTCCTGCCAGATGAAGAACAGGCGGTAGTCACAGGCCTTACCCTTTACAGAAACGATAAGCTCGTCATCATTCATGCGGTTGAAGACCCAGTCATTGGATGTAAGAATTTCCTCGACACTATCCAGCGGATTTACAGTGTCGTTTACGATATCAATTTGGACGGACATGTTCTGCTCAACCTTTACTCTTTTTCGTCTTTTTATTTTCTAACGCTTCAAGGCGCGCACTTAAGCGCTCTTGTTCTTCCCTGGCTTCAATAAGCATGCTCTCCAGCTTTTCTAAATCCTCGCGTGGGACGAGGTCTAGTTTGTGGACGATTTCCTCAGCGCGGGCTTTGATTTCTGTCTTTATTTCACCGTGCAAACCGCTGAGCGCACTTACGGTGCCGCCAGCGACTTTGGCAAGATCATCCAGAATTTTATTCCCGGCCAGCATGGTTTGATCACTTTTCTTTTTGTACTATGACGCTGTGAGTAGCATGTCTGGCCTTTGGACTTCAACAGCTATTTGTGGTTTTTTCTGTGTATAAGTATAGTTTTTAAGTCTTTACGACCCCACCTTGTGGACAAATGGAAAAAGTAATCTTTTTTACAGTGCTTTAGGGGCCCCGCTTTTGTAAGAGGTATGTATGGCTTTAGATTTCCCAAATATTGATCCTGTTGCGCTCTCTCTTGGCCCTTTGGTGGTGCGGTGGTACTCGCTTGCATATCTTGCTGGCTTTCTTGGGGGCTGGAAATATTGTTTGTATCTGGCTGGACTGGATAGCGATCAGCGACCGAGCAAGGATGATATTGACGATTTTGTACCATGGGCGATTCTGGGCGTGATTTTTGGCGGGCGTTTGGGGTATGTGCTGTTTTATCAATTCGATTTATTCCTGCAAGTGCCGTCTGAAATTTTTAAAGTCTGGCACGGGGGGATGTCGTTCCATGGAGGGATGCTGGGTGTGCTTGTCGCGCTGTTGGCCTATCCGTATGTGAAGAAATTTGAGCCGTTTCGCCTGGCCGACATGGTGTGTGCGGCAGTGCCGATCGGGCTGTTTTTTGGGCGCATTGCGAATTTCATTAACGGCGAGCTTTATGGCCGTGTGAGCGATGTCGCCTGGGCGGTGAAGTTTCCGGCAGGTGGCGGATTCCCGCGCCACCCTAGCCAGCTTTATGAGGCGGCGCTGGAGGGCGCCTTGCTGTTTGTGATTTTGTTTGTGCTGATTAAGAGTGAGTGGGCGCGTAGCAGACCTGGTTTTATCGCGGGCGTGTTTTTGGCGGGCTATGGGTGCTTTCGCGGTTTTATCGAGTTTTTCCGTGCGCCGGATGATTATATAGGGCTGTATTACGGGCTGATTTCGCAGGGGCAAGTTTTGAGCCTGCCAATGGTGCTGATCGGCATTGGTTTGATGATTTTTGCGGTAAAGCGTCATGCACAGCCCGCTGGTTAAACTTCTTCAAGACACAATCAAAGCAGATGGACCAATGGATATTGGTCAATATATCGAAATCGTGCTGGGGCATCCAAAGTACGGGTATTATGTGACCCGCGACCCGTTGGGACAGGCTGGAGACTTCACGACGTCACCAGAAATTTCACAAATGTTTGGGGAGATGTTGGGCGCATATTTTGCACATCAATGGATGAATCTAGGAAGCCCCGCGCGCTTTACGTTTTTGGAGTGCGGTCCGGGGCGCGGGACGCTGATGGCTGATATGATGCGCATCGGCAAAGCTTTTGATGGCTTTCGTCAGGCCGTGGAGATTCATTTGGTAGAAATCAGCCCCGTGCTGCGACAAAAACAGGCGGAGGCTTTGAGGGGGTATGGCCCTGTTTGGCATGAGGACGTTTCTACTGTGCCAGATGATGTGCCGATCTTGATGGTGGGTAATGAGTTTTTGGATGCGCTGCCGCTGCGGCAATTTGTCATGGAAGAGGAGGGCTGGTGTGAGCGCTATGTGGATTATAATGAGGAAGCAGGGTTCCACTATATAAATGCGTCCAGCCGTGATGGGTTAGAGAGAAATATTACGTGCGCGGCAGAGATTGGTGATATTTTAGAGGTCGCGCCTCTGCGCGATGTTGTGGTGCAAGAGCTTTGCAGGAAAATGAAAGCCTCTGGCGGCGCGGCCTTGCTGATTGATTATGGGCATATAAAGACAGCGCCGGGCGATACGTTCCAGGCGATGAAGGGGCATCTGGATTGCGATGTATTGGAGCATATTGGCGAAGCTGATTTAACCACGCATGTAGATTTTGAGGCGTTGAAAGTTCAAGCAGAGAAAATGGGGGCGAAGGTTAGCGATTCGGTGACGCAGGCGGCATTTTTGAATCTCGTTGGTATTGCACAGCGCGCAGAGATTTTAAGAGCCAAAGCCACGCCGGCACAGGCTGAAGATATTGAGTCCGCTTATCATCGCTTAACTGATCACGATAAAATGGGGGCGTTGTTTAAGGTGATTGCTATTAATTATGAGCGTTAAAGCTTATGTGCAAGAGGGGTTTGCTACGCACGCAGATGTCTCGCACGGCTTTTTCACGAGACTGGGCGGGGTGAGCGCGGGTGTGTATGAGAGCCTGAATATGGGGTTTGGCTCTGATGATGCGCAGGAGAATGTTTGGGAGAACCGGCGGCGGGTTGGTGATGTGCTTGGCGTGGGAGTGAAGAGTGTGCTCACCGTGTATCAGGAACATGGAGCGACGTGTTTGTCTGTGACGCAGGCGCATGATGCGCTGAATGCGCCGAAGGCGGATGCGATGGTGACGGATCAAGCTGGGTTTGCTTTGGGTGTCTTGACGGCGGATTGTGCGCCGGTGTTGTTTTATGGCGTTGGTGAGGGCGGAAAGCCTGTGATCGGCGCTGCGCATGCGGGCTGGCGCGGGGCGCTTGGCAGCATGCTGGCCTCTACGGTAGCGCAGATGGAAGCATTAGGGGCACAGCGGAGGAGCATTCAAGCCTGCATCGGGCCATGTATCGGGAAAGTGTCCTATGAGGTCTCGGCAGATTTTGTGGAGCCGTTCATGGCGGAGGATGCGGAGAATGACCGGTTCTTTGGCGCTGGCGCAAAAGAGGGTCATCCGCTGTTTGATCTGGCGGGCTATTGCGCGTTTAAATTATCACGCATCGGGCTGAGCCAGATTTTTATACAAGATATGGACACCTATGCGCTGGAGGGTGAGTTTTTCAGCTATCGCAGGGCGGCGCACCGGGGCGAGGTTGATTATGGTCGGCAAATTTCGGCGATTGTGATTAAGTGATAATCTCAAAGCGCGCCATCCCCGCGGCGATGTTTACATCGCTAAGACGGTGGGGATCTATATGTCAGCCGTGATTCGGCTGTCTTTGTGGACCCCGTTTGTTTAAGCATGATTCGCATGCCAACGGGATGACGGTGCTTTTTAGCTATTGATTTTGTGACACATCTTTTCTTATAGTGCCTACACGATCTTTAGTCAGGATACGTAAACAACCATAAGGTGTAAGGGCCGCTTTTATGAAATTGATCTCTGGAAGTTCCAATCGCACCTTGTCTGAAGCTATTTCCTCTTATTTGAATGTTCCCCTGACACAAGTCAGCATGAAGCGTTTCGGTGATAATGAGCTGTTTGTCGAGATCATGGAGAATGTGCGCGGTGAGGATTGTTTCTTTATCCAGTCAACCTGTTACCCGGCCAATGATCATTTGATGGAGCTGTTGATCGCTATTGATGCGCTCAAGCGCGGCTCTGCGCGGCGGATCACGGCCGTGATTCCGTATTTCGGCTATGCCCGCCAAGACCGTAAAACGGGCGGGCGCACGCCCATTACGGCCAAGCTGGTGGCGAATTTGATCACGGCCGCGGGCGCGGATCGTGTCTTGACGATGGAGCTGCATGCCGGGCAGATTCAAGGGTTCTTTGACATTCCGGTGGATAATCTGATCGCCGCGCCGGTGTTTGTGCCTGATATTAAGAATAAGTTTAAGGGCAGTAATTTATGCGTTATTTCCCCCGATGTGGGCGGCGTTGTGCGGGCGCGCGCCTTTGCCAAGCGTCTGGGCGCGGATCTGGCCATCATTGATAAACGCCGTGAAAAGGCCGGCACGTCCGAGGTGATGCACGTGATCGGTGATGTGAAAGACAAGGTCTGCATCATCGTTGATGATATTATTGATAGCGGCGGCACGCTGTGTAATGCGGCGGGCGCGCTGAAGGAGCATGGCGCGAAAGAGGTGCATGCCTATATCGTGCACGGCGTTCTGTCCGGCGGCGCCGTGGCGCGTATCGCGGACTCGCCGATGGAAAAGCTGGTCTTGACCGACTCCATCCCCGCAACCGAAGCAATGACCGGCGTGCATAATATCGAACAACTTAGCGTTGCCTCCCTGATTGGTGAAGCCATCCGCCGCACGAGCGAAGAGCGCTCAATCTCGGCGCTGTTTAGATAAACACGATTTTCCTTGAAAAACGTTGCTATTTTTGCTCTATAGAGACGCGAAATGGGTTCGGCACCCCTGGAGGCTGGCTCATAACTTTAAATATAAGGAATATAAAATGTCTAAGAACTACGCTTTTACAGCGGAAAAAAGAGATCGGGCCGGAAAAGGGGTTGCCCGCGCTCTCCGCCGTGAAGATAAAATACCAGCCGTGATTTACGGCGACAAGAAAGACCCTGTAACCATTGCGCTGCCGGCCAATGACATCAATCTTGCCTATAGCAGAGGTGGGATGTTCACAACGCTTTGTGACCTTGATATTGAGGGTGAGAAGCATGTTCTTCTGGCGCGTGATGTGCAATTGCATCCGGTAACGGACCTTGTGCAACATGTTGATTTTCTGCGCGTAACGGCCAAAACGGAGATTACGGTATCTGTGCCTGTGCACACGATTAACGAAGAAAAATCCCCTGGCTTGCATGAAAAGGGTGTCATGAACATGGTCCGCTTTGAGCTTGAGCTGGTCTGTAGCGCGATGAACATTCCTGATTTTGTTGAGGCAGATTTGACCGGTCTTGAGCAGGGGCAGAGCTTGCACATTGATGATGTTACATTGCCGGAGGGCACGAAATCCGCGCTGGATTGGAATGTGACGATCCTGAATGTAACGGCGCCGCGGAAGATTGAACTTGATGTGGTTGAAGAGGTGGCTGTCGAAGGTGAAGACGGTGAAGCAGCCGAAGGCGCTGAAGGCGAAGGTGGTGACGCTTCTGCTGAAGGCGGTGATGATGCCAAGGGCAACGAATAGTTATTTTTTAACCGCAAAGTCGTATAAAGTCAGCAAAGTTTTTAAATATAACTTTGTACGGCTTTGCCGAGTTTGCGGTTAATATCTTCTATGTTTTCATTTTTTAAAAAGAGCGCGCCGGATATGTGGTTATTTGTAGGGCTGGGCAATCCCGGTGATAAATACGCAAAAAACCGTCATAATATTGGCTTTGATGTGATTGATTCGATCGCGGATGAGTATGGCTTTCCTGCGTTTAAAGCGAAGTTTCAAGGGGCCTTTAGCGAGGGGCGCATTGGCGAGCAAAAAGTGGGATTGCTCAAGCCGCTTACCTACATGAACGAATCCGGTCAATCCGTTGGTAAGGCTTTCAAATTTTATAAAATAAACCAGAAACGCATCGTAGCGTTTCATGATGAGCTTGACCTTGTGCCGGGCAAAATCAAGGTTAAATTTGGCGGCGGCGTGGCGGGGCATAACGGCCTGAAATCCATGCGTGCGCATTTGAACAGTGCCGATTTCTGGCGCGTGCGCATTGGCATTGGCCACCCGGGCGATAGAAACCGGGTGAGCAACTATGTGCTGAGCGATTTTTCAAAGAGCGACCGTGAGTGGGTTGAACGCCTCGTGCCCGCTATCGCGCAGTATGCAGGGCTTTTGACGGATAATAATGAGAGTGATTTTATGACGAGGGTCGCGGAATCGATGGAATAATATTGTTGTAACGAAGGTTCGAAGAATCGAAGAAAAAGAATAGAAAACTTCGAATCTTCGAACCTTCGTTACAATTAAAATATCTAACCTTTATCTACTGAATGAAATAAAAGGACTTAAAAAAATGGGATTTAATTGTGGAATTGTGGGCATGCCCAATGTTGGTAAATCAACGCTGTTTAATGCGTTGACGGCCACAGCTGCGGCGCAGGCGGAGAATTTTCCGTTTTGCACGATTGAGCCGAATGTGGGCCGGGTGAGCGTGCCCGATACGCGGCTTCATGAATTGGCGGTAATGGCCGGGTCGGCTGAAACTATTCCGGCGCAGCTTGAGTTTGTGGATATTGCCGGCCTTGTAAAGGGCGCGAGCAAGGGGGAGGGGCTGGGCAACCAGTTTTTGGCCAATATCCGCCAGACGGACGCGATTATCCATGTGCTGCGCTGTTTCGAGGATGGCGATATTGTGCATGTTGATGGCGATATTGACCCGCTGCGCGATGCAGAAACGATCGAGACAGAGCTGTTGATTGCCGATATGGATAGCCTCGAAAAACAAATTGAGAGCATCGTGCGCAAGGCCAAGGGCGATAAGGACGCGGCGGCCGAGCATGCATTTATGGTTGAAATTAAGGTCATGCTGGATGACGGGAAGCCAGCGCGCGATGTCACGCTTGATACGCCCGAAAAACAGATGTGGATCAAGAAATTCGGCCTGATGACGGCCAAGCCCATTTTATATGTTTGTAATGTGTCTGAGGATGATGCGGCAGAGGGTAATGAATGGACGGCCAAAGTCGCGGAGATGGCTGTTGCACAAGGATCGCAGGCGGTTGTGATTTGTGCATCGATTGAATCTGAGATCGCGCAATTAGAGAGCGATGAAGAAAAGGACGAATTTCTGGAGAGTATGGGGCTGGAAGAGGCCGGCCTGAACCGCATCATTCGCGCGGGGTATGAGCTGCTCGGCCTGCAAACCTACTTTACCTGCGGCCCGAAAGAGGCGCGCGCCTGGACTGTGAAGGTTGGCGCAAGCGCCCCAGAGGCGGCGGGCGTGATCCATACCGACTTTCAAAAAGGCTTCATCAAAGCTGAAGTGATTGCCTTTAGCGATTATGTTGGCTTAGGCGGTGAAAATGGTGCGAAAGATGCCGGTAAAATGCGCCAAGAGGGCAAGGAATATGTGGTGCAGGATGGAGACGTTATCCTGTTCCGGTTTAACGTCTAGGGCTTAAGGCCTGCCATTCACCAGATCTTCATACGCGGCATAGAGCTTTTTGGTAACTGGTCCAACGCTATAACTGTGGTCATCAATACGCCCAATGGGCGTGATTTCGGCGGCGGTGCCGGTGAGGAAGGCTTCCTCAAATGTATTTATTTCATCAGGTTTAATGCGGCGTTCAATGATGTTGATGCCAAGGTCTTTGGCGATCTTAATGACAGTTTGACGCGTAATACCGTTGAGAAAACGATCGGCAATTGGTGTATGTAGCGCCCCATCAATAACTGCAAAGAAATTGGCTGCCGTGGCTTCGGCAATCAGGCCTTCATAATCAAGCATCAGTGCATCATCATGGCCAGCCTTGTTGGCTTCGTTTTTGGCCATGGTGCTGAGCGCGTAAAGCGCTGCGCATTTGGACTCGGTGGGAGCTGTATGAGGCGCAGGCTTGGCCCAGCGCGATGTGCCGATGGATATGCCGCGCTCACGAATTTCAGGATCGAAATAGCTGCCCCAGTCCCAGGCGGCCACGGCAATGTGGCTTTTTGAATCGCTAAAGCCAATGCCCATTTCCTCTGGCCCGCGCCAAACGGCGGCGCGGATATAGGCATTTTCGAGGTTGTTCGCCTTTAAAACGTCGTATTTAATGCCTTCTAGCGTATCAAAATCGATGGAGAGGTCGAGATGGATGATGTTGGCAGAGCGCTCCAGGCGCTCGGAATGCTGCATGGATTTGAAAATTTTGTTGTTATAGGCGCGCTCTCCCTCAAAAACTTGCGTTGCGTAATGCAGGCCGTGGGTCAAAAAATGGACTTTGGCTTCGCGCCAGGGCAGCATTTCGCCATCAATCCAAATAAAGCCATCGCGATCATCGTAGGGAAGTAGAGACATGTGGGATTTTCTTTACGTTAGGGTGATAAATCTTTAGAGTTTAAGCCTATGAAAAACATATACCTTTGTAAATATCAGAGATGACGATAAGCACCGAGCACACACAATCTTTTGCTGATCTACCACATATTTTGGTGGTGGATGATGATGTGCGGATTTTGGAGCTGGTCTCGCGTTATTTGAGTGAACATGATTTTATCGCGATGACGGCCGGAAGTGCTGCGCAGGCACGTGAGATGTTGGCGCGGTTTGCATTTGATGCGCTGGTGGTTGATGTGATGATGCCGGGTGAGACGGGGCTGGAATTTACGGCGAGCCTTCGGGCGGAACAAACAACACCGGTGTTGCTACTCACGGCGCTGGGAGAGGCGGATGATCGGATAGCGGGGCTGGAGGCTGGCGCGGATGATTATTTGGCAAAACCGTTTGAACCGCGCGAGCTTTTGCTGCGCTTGCAAGCCATCTTAAAACGCACAAAAAAGACACAAGAAACCGTGCGAGATTTTAAAATAGGGTCGTGGGTTTTTGATGTTGATTTGAATGAGCTGCGCGATGGTGAAGAGGTTTTGCATTTGACGGATGCTGAGGTGAATTTGATCAAGGCGCTTGCATCAAAAGTGGGCGAGGTGATCTCGCGTGACGAGCTTGCAACGCTCTGCGGCGTTGATGCCGGAGAACGTACGATCGATGTGCAGGTCACACGTTTACGTCGTAAAATTGAGGCGGATACAAAGGTGCCGCGCTATTTACAGACGGTACGCGGTAAGGGCTATTTACTGCGGATTGAGGAGTTGTAATTATGAGTGGGGCGCAAAAGATGTCATTAAAGAATATGTTGCCGCGCTCTTTGTTTGCGCGTTCGCTGCTTATCTTGATCGTTCCAGTTATTCTTATTCAGTTGATCACGAGTTACGTTTTTTTTGATCGGCATTGGAATAAAATGACGGCGCGTTTGGCGTTTGGCGTTGCGGGAGAAATTAGTTATCTGACGGATGCTTTTGATGAAGAAAAATCAAATACCATTTCGCAAAAAAAGAAAGAAAATGCTGCAAAATATTTTAGCTTTGACGTTGAGTATGAACCTGACGCACTCTTGAAAAACATTGAAGAAAAAGCTTTGGTATTTAATCCAAAAAATATTATTTGGGAGCTTGCTGTTGTACGGCGCTTGTCGGAAGAGCTTGAGGCGATGGTTGATAAGTCCTTTACGCTTGACTTCGATTCCAATGAAAAATGGGTGAGGGTTTATGTCCAGCTTGATGGTGGTGTTTTGTATGTCGGGCTGCCGCAACGACGGCTTTTCTCCTCTTCTGGCTATGTGTTTTTATTGTGGATGATGGGGGCTTCTTTTTTACTTCTTTTTATCGCAATTTTGTTTATGCGCAATCAAATTAGACCGATCCGGCGTCTTGCAATTGCTGCAGATCGACTTGGTAAGGGCCGTGATATTCCTGCAGCATTTAAGCCACAGGGTGCGCGCGAAGTCCGTATGGCAGCGCAGGCCTTCTTGGACATGGATAAACGCATCCGCCGGCAAATTGAGCAGCGCACAACGATGCTGGCTGGCGTTTCTCATGACTTGCGCACGCCTTTAACGCGGCTTAAGTTACAGTTGGCGATGCTCGGGGATAGTCCAGATATCGATGCCATGAGGGGCGACATCATCGAGATGGAAAAAATGATCGGTGGCTATCTGGATTTTGTGCGCGGTGAGGGCGACGAGGCGGTGAGCTATATCGATTTCAACGACATGCTGGATAAAATTGTGAGCGCAGCAAAGCGGCAAAATTTTCGCATTAGACATGATATTGAAGGCGATATTCATATCAATCTTCGCCCTATGGCAGTTGAACGCTGTCTTATGAACATTATCAGCAATGCGGGTAAATATGGTGAGCAGATATGGGTTAAGGCTGTGATTGTCAATGAAGAGCTAAGTATTACTATTGAAGATGATGGTCCAGGAATCCCTAAGGATCAATATGAAGATGTGTTTCGCCCATTTTACCGCGTCGATGAATCGCGCAATACACAAACAGGCGGCGTTGGGCTTGGTTTGCCGATTGCGATGGATGTGGTGCACAGCCACGGCGGTAAAGTTTGTCTTGAAAAAAGCACATATGGCGGCCTAAAGGTCTGTATCTGCCTTCCATTATAGGATTACGCGATTTTGTGCCGCGCTCTAAAATTTTGATTTGTTTGTGAAATTAGTAAGTTTTTAATGATTTTCCGTCACGATATATGTGGGGCAATCTTGAGGACTGGGCTTACATATTCTGTGTAAGTCTTCTGAATTTGGCGCATGAATGAACAGAAAAACATTGTAGATCAAGAGCATAAGCAGCATTTTGCGAAAATGGAGGGCGTGGGTCCTCAATTGGCGCAGGCGGGGTTTGTTCTCTTTAGTCTATTTTTCACGGTTTTTGCGGCTTATAGCGTCAATGCCTATGTCGGTAAGCTTGTTGCTTCCGAATATGAAGAAATGTCGCGCTATGACGCTGAAGAGGCCTTTGAAGAGTTGGTTGGCTTTGAAGAGGGGTTGAATAGAGTAGCAACGATTTTGTCGATGTATGACCATGTTCCCAGAGCTGGTCTCATTCAAAAAGCGCAGAATAGCCTTAAAAAGGCGAAATGGCTTGATCAGCTGCTCTGGCTTTATCAAACGGAAGCTGGAGCATGGAAGGTGGCGCGTATTTATACGAAAGATGTTGTAGGCGGCGTTCCCGCATCTTTGGTGGGGCAGCATTATTCTCTCAATATGGATAGTGCATTTTTAAGCATAATTCGTTCAAAAAATATACTGGCAAAGCCCGGCATGTCTGTTCACACAGACTTAAAGTTTCTGTCTCAAAAGATTTCACCCGGTAATGATACGGTGCATGCGCCTCCATTTGCCTTGATGCGTGCGGTTGAACCGGGGGATAGTCAGGGCGGCCTTATCATAGGGGTGGGCACCTTGGCGCCCACGTTCGGCAATAGTAAACGCCTTGGCCAAAGAATTAGTGTCCGGGATATCAGGAATGGTTCGAATATTTACAATTATGATTTTGAATCGCAAAGCATGCGTAAGATTCAAAGCCAAGCCTATGAATTCATTTTTGGAGATCAAAAATGGGAAATTAAATCGCATTTTTGGCCAACTAAACAGGTGGTTTTTCTGCAGTCCTTACCGCTTTTTATGATCGTTATTGGCTTTGTCATCACCACATTTGGTTTGCTTTATATTCGGAGCAATAGCGTGCGAGCGCTTCAGATGTCGAGCATACATCAAGAGTTAGAGGAGAAAAGCTCTGCGCTGAGCAGTGAGTCAAAAAAGCGTGAGCGTTTGAATAAGGCATTGGTTCAGGCGGAGTATGAAAACCAAGCCATTATCGATGCGGTGAGCGATATTATTTTCGAGGTCGATACGCAAGGCCATATCTTGTTTTTGAGTGCAAGCTGGAAAAGGGTCACTGGTTTTAATCCTGATCAATCAAAGGGCGAGGTATTATTTACCATGCTGCATTCTCAGGATCAGGATCACCAGCGGCAGGATTTTGAGCTAATGGTTCAGGGGAAAAAGCAAGTTTATCGTGCCTTTGCGCGCTTACGAACCGCAGATGGATCATTCCGTGCGGTAGAGCTCGCCTTTTCTATGATGCGCCAGGATAAGGACAAAAACACGCGTGTTGTGGGCACAATCACAGATGTTGAAGAGCGCCGCAGAGCAGAAAGAGCCTTAAGCGAAGCTGAGAAAAAATACAGAGCCATTGTTGAAAATGCTGCGGGCGGTATTTATCAACTTACCCCTGATGGTGTTTATTTGAGCGCTAATCCGTCGATGGCGCGCATTCTTGGTTATGATAGCCCGGAAGATTTATTGCGCAGCATTAAAAATGCAAATCAGGATATTTATGTTGATACAAAAACACGGCAAAGTTTCATTGAAGAGGTTGAGCGTCGGGGCTCTATCAGCGGTTTTGAAACGCAAGCCTACCGGAAAGATGGTAGTGAAATCTGGATCAATGAAAATATTCGTGCCGTCAAAGATGATAATAAAAATACGCTGTATTACGAAGGTAGCCTTGAGGAGATTAGTATTCGTAAAAAGTCAGAGTTGGCGATGCAGGATGCAAAAGTTCACTCGGACATGGCCAACCGCGCCAAATCAGAGTTTCTGTCGAATATGAGTCACGAGCTACGCACGCCGCTGAATGCGATTATCGGCTTTTCCGAGATTATAAAAGACGAGGCTTTTGGGCCATTAGAAAACAAGGTTTACGCTGAGTATGTTGGTGATATTTATAATAGCGGTCAGAATTTGCTGCGTGTGATTAATGAAATTCTCGATATCTCTAAAATTGAAGCCGGAGAGCGCCATCTGAATGAAGGGCTGGTTGATCTTGCTGGCGTTGCGGAATCTTCCGTATCTATGATGAGTAACCGCATTGAGTCCAATAAAGTGACGGTGAGTAATGCGCTTGAAAACATACCGCAGATTATTGGCGAAGAGCTGGCGATTAAGCAGATTTTGATGAATTTGCTGTCGAATGCTATCAAGTTTACCCCTGAAGGCGGGCGGGTAACGATTACGGCGGATCTTGATAAGAAGCAGCAATTAAGGCTTTGTGTAACAGATACGGGTATTGGGCTGAATGAGCTGGAGATAGAGAAGGCTTTATCGCCCTTTGGTCAAATTGATAGTGATCTGGATAGAAGCGCAGCCGGAACAGGGCTTGGGTTGACCCTTGTTGATGCGCTTATCAAGCTCCACGGTGGGTCATTTGAACTGTTTTCACAAAAAGGTATTGGGACGACGGCGACCGTTATCTTTCCACCTGATCGGGTCACAGTTAAAAAATCAACGACACATACTGATGATGAGCAATCGGACGAAGGCACAAATGTTATTGATTTAAGCGCTACGTCAGTGCGCCGAAAAACTGACCCGGCCTAGCGGTTCACTATTGTTTCTGCATAATCAACACCCATCTTTAAAACGATACTGCTCGTATCATATGAAAATCCAGCTCTAGCCATGATTGATAAGTGTTTTTTTATATCAGTGTTTTCGTCAAAACTTTCTTTTTTATAGGGGCCAATTTTACGTTTTCTGGCTAGGATGAGGGCTGAAATAAGCTCCGTATCTGCGTCTTTATGCTCCTCATCATATTCCTCTATCTTTAATTTCACTAAATTCTGGGGGACGTTCTTGGTTCTTAACTTAGCTTCAATGGCACGTTTTGACTTCCCTTGACGACGCAATGAATGAACCATGCCCCGTGTGTAAGTTTCGTCATTGATCAGGCCCACATCAATAAATTTTTGAACCGTTTCATCCAGTGCCTCTAAACAGTGCTCAAAATCCTGGTCAGTGTGGTGAGCACATGATCTTTTGATCTTGCGGATCATGATTTCGCGGAAATTACCGCTGCTAGAGGAAAAGCGCTGTAGATAATAGAGGCCAGCGTTATGGAGATAATTTGAGGTTATCTTCTTTGGGGGCTTTTTCTCGCGCGGTTCGCGCGGTTTTTGAGCGTGTTCAGAGGATTTTTCTTTAACAGTCTCGTGTTTAGGCTGTTCGTGCTTGATTTCGGAGGGTAAAGGCTTATCTTTCATAAATTAATGCTAGCAGAAAATGCTCGCATTCGTCATCTATAAAGTGAATAAGATCTCGTCATGACTACATCAAAACTACTCACTGTTCGCACTGTATCAGGCATTAACGTTATCGGGCTCAGGACGCTGATAGAGCGTGAGGTCGGGCGTTTTACCAAAGTTTATCTCCAGGCTATTATCGCGCCGGTGATCACGACATTGCTGTTTTATGCTATTTTTGCGTTGGCCTTTGGCGGTATAGCCCGGGAAGTAAATGGCATGCCGTTCCTGCAATTTCTTGCGCCGGGCCTGATTATGATGACGATGGTGCAAAATGCGTTTGTGAATACATCCTCCTCGCTCGTGATCGCAAAGATACAGGGCAATATCGTTGATACGTTGCTGCCTCCGCTATCAAATTTTGAGATCATGGTTGGCTATGTGTTTGGCGGGCTTGCGCGCGGTCTTATTGTGGGAATAGCCGCGGGGCTCGCGATGTCTGTGTTTGTACCGTTTACGATCGTTTCTGTGTGGGGGATCGTAGTTTATGCCATTTTGGGGAACCTCATGCTTTCATCGCTCGGCGTTGCTGCGGGCATTTGGTCAGAGAAATTTGATCATATTGCGGCCATCACGAACTTTGTTGTGACACCGCTGACCTTTCTGTCCGGGACATTTTACGCCGTTCAGAGTTTGCCAGGCATATGGTATAAAGTCGCGCTCTATAACCCGTTTTTCTATATGATTGATGGGTTTCGGGGTGGGTTTACCGGCGTTTATGATGGTTCTGTGTTGATCGGCGTTGGGGTGCTTGTTGCAATCAATGCTGGGCTTTGTGCACTTATTCTGTGGATGCTGCGCACCGGTTATAAAATTAAAAGCTAAAGCGTTTTTCCTCTAAATTTCATGATATAATTATCGATATGAGTGATGATCAAGATATGACGGATGATACGCTTGAAAAAGCAGAAAAGCTTGCGCCAGTGTGTGATAATATCGTTCAACCATTTCAGCTGGAAATTAGTGCGCTACGTGGCCGTGAGGTGCGTCTAGGTAGCGTTTTGGATGATATTTTAGGGCCGCACGACTATCCCTTGCCGGTCGCACATTTAGTGGCTGAGACGATCATGGTGACGTTGTTGCTCTCCTCTATGCTGAAATATGAGGGCATTTTCACGTTGCAAGCTAGCGGCGATGGGCCGATTAAGATGCTGGTGGCGGATGTGACCTCGGACGGCGTGGTGCGTGGGTGCGCCAGTTATGACCCGGAGCGGCTGGAGCATGCACGGGAGCAGTTAGGGGCGCTGAAAACCACGGAAAGCGCGCAAAATCATCTGGCGCAATATTTGGGCAAGGGTCATATTGCGTTCACAGTGGATCAAGCTGGCGGCGGTGCGGCAGACCGTTATCAAGGCATTGTCGAGCTTAAAGGTTCATCCATGGTGGATTGTGTTCAACATTATTTCCAGCAATCAGAACAGATTGGCACCGGTATCAAGATGGCAGTGGGCAGGCGCGGCGAGCATTGGCGCGCCGGGGCGATTATGCTGCAACACATGCCTGAGGATCAAAAGAACCCCCAGGCGGGTGCCGGCAATATGCGTGAAGATGATTGGCGCAGAGCAATGATTTTGCTGGATACCTGCACCGAAACTGAGCTTCTTGACCCGAAGTTGCACCGTAATGATCTTCTTTTGCGCCTGTTCCATGAGGAGAGCGTGCGGGTGTATGATGCGCTTCCTATGCGTCAGGGTTGCCGCTGTAACCCGCAGAAAGTCGAAAAAATTCTGCGTCAGATGCCTGAAGATGAACTTGAATATATGGCTGAAGAGGGGGTAATCAGTATGCATTGTGAATTTTGTGCCAGTGATTATACGTTTGACCTCGCGACATTGGATAAATCAGAGGGGGCTGTCGTAGATAAGTTATAAATTTGTCCATTTTTTGAGCGTTTTTAACTGCTCTTTATGCGACCCATAATTAAACCTAAATTCCGTTTCTTTTAAGAACCAATAAAATTGCTTTTCAGGAATGCCGTTGTATTTTC